>CAMMBV010000007.1 GCA_946494335.1 uncultured Ruminococcus sp.
TTGACTTTGGGACCCGCCAAAATATGAGGACGCTCGGGGCAGGGGCCCCGTTTAGTCCGAATATTTTGTAGAATTGTGACAGCACTTTGTGCGGAACAATTCGTCTGGTATGATAATCTCCCCAGGCAAAAGGTCAACTGTCACTTCTGGGCTTGCACAGAATGTGATAGTTGACTTTGGGACCCGCCAAAATATGAGGACGCTCGGGGCAGGGGCCCCGTTTAGAAGGAGGTTAGTTTTACACCATCCCCGCCACAAGAGGCGCCACAGCCACTGTCAGAATGCCGCTGGCAACAATGGCAAGAGAACTCATAGCTCCCTGAATTTCTCCCATCTCAAGAGCTTTTGTTGTTCCAATGGCATGAGCGGAAGCTCCAAGAGCCAGCCCCTGGGCCACCGGATTTTTAATATGAAATATTTTAAAGACCATATTGGACACCACTGCCCCTATGATTCCCGTTGCCACCACCGCCGCCACGGTCACCGGAGAAAGTCCTCCTATTTCTTCCGACACACCGATGGCAATGGCCGTTGTTATGGATTTTGGAAGCAGCGACACAAGGATCTGATGATCCATTTTCAGCAGCGTACACAGGGAAACAACCAGCGCCATGGTAGCAGCGCAGCCTGCCGCCAGGCCACAGAGCACCGGCACCCAGTATTCTTTCAAAATTTTTATCTGCCGGTAAAGCGGAAGAGCCAGACACACAGTGGCTGGTGTCAGCAGATAAGTCAGATAATCCGCTCCTCTGCTATAATCCTCAAAAGGAATATGCGTCACACAGAGAAATACTATGATCAGTACAATCGCCACCAGCAGCGGATTAAAAATTCCCATCCGGCATACTTTCCGGATTTTTGTCCCCAGAAAATATGCCCCAAGAGACAGAAAAAAACCAAAATAAACAGACTGGGTAAAAACATCACGCATCCTTTTTCTCCCCCTTCTTTTTCTTACCGGTCAAAGCCATAACGCCCTGAACCGTAAGCCCCGTAGCCGCCATAACCAGGACTGTGGAGATCAGCACCACCAGGGCAAAAGGCAGAATACTGTCCGCTATCTTCGTATAATGTTCCATAATCTCCACTCCCGGCCCGATAAACATCACCGGCATTACCGCCAGCAGCCACTGAGCCGTATCTTCAATCTGCTCCTCTTTCACAATATGAAGGCACAGACAGATGAAAAGAATTACCATTCCATACACACTGGCAGGTACCGGCAGCGGAATCAGCACGTGCAGCATTTCACCTGCGAAGGTGATGCCGCCGATAATCATAATCTGCATCAGATATTTCATACGGTTTTCCTCCTCTGACAAACACATCCGTTTAATGCGGATATAGACAAAAAACAAAAGCCCTGCGACAGGCTTTTACAGCAAATACACCATGTAGTAGTATACTGCACCATACTTCAAAAATCCAGCAAAATCCGATTGTATTTCCCTCCTTTTTACGCTATAATAGGTTCAGACTGTAGAGTTGAAAGAGAGGAAAACTAAATTATGGCTATGAAGAAAAAAGACAAAATTGTTGTAATCGGCGCCGGAAATGTCGGAGAGACAATTGCCTACACCCTGATGATTCGGGAACTGGCAAATGAAATCGTTCTGGTTGACCTGAATGAAAAGCGCGCAAAAGGAAGCGCTCTGGATATCGCACACGGAACAGCATTCTATGATCAGATCACAATCCGTGCCGGCGGATATGAAGAGTGCGCTGATGCCAGCATCATTATTGTATCTGCAGGCGTTGGCCGTAAACCGGGACAGACCCGCCTTGAACTGGCTCAGACAAATATTTCTATCGCTAAGAGCATCGCCAGAAATATTATGGAATATGCAGAAAATCCTCTGCTTGTTGTTGTATCCAATCCGGTGGACGTACTCACCATGGCGATCCAGAAAGAAACAGGATTACCCAGCAGCCGCGTTATCGGTACCGGTACATCTTTGGATACCGCACGTCTGCGTTACCTGATCGGAAGAGAATGCGGCGTCAGCATCAGCGACGTTATTGCATACGTTCTCGGTGAACATGGCGACAGCCAGGTTCCGCTGTGGAGCCGTGTAAGACTGGGCGGTATTTCTCTGAAAGGTTTTACCGAGCAGTTAAATATCAATATTGATTATGCGGCACTCGCTGCTGAGGCAAAAGATTCCGGTGCAGAAATTATTGCAGAAAAAGGCGCTACCTACAATGGTATAGCCATGGCAACCTCCCGAATCGTAGAAGCTATCGTAAAAAATGAACATGCTGTACTGGCCGTATCCCACGTTCTGGGAGAAGAGTTTGGTGACTGGGCAGGTATCTCCATGAGTGTTCCCTGTATCGTAGATGCGCACGGAATCGCCAAATCCGTAAACATCAACATGGAAGACTATGAGCGTGAGGCTCTGAACCGTTCTGCTCAGACTCTTCGTGAGTTCTGGAATAATCTGGAGCAGTAATCACTCCGTATACTATTTCTGAGGGCAGGTCCGCCGAACAGATATCTTTCTTATCCGGCGGCTGTCCCCAGGTTAATAAAAAAAGGATAATAAAAAAATAAAATATTTTCCAAAAAAACAATTGACAAATAGCCTTTTGTGCTTTATAATTTTCACTGTTGACGCCGAAAGGTACAACAAAGACAACTGAATATGCGGGAGTGCTGGAATTGGCAGACAGGCTAGACTAAGGATCTAGTGGTTGTATGATCGTGTGGGTTCAAGTCCCATCTCCCGCAGTTATTTTTGTGCGCTGAAAGCCTTGTTTTATGCGGGGTTTTCAGCTTTTTCCCTATGCGGAAAAGATATTATTTTTAAGTCCCTTGAAGTCCCTTTTTCCGGCATCTCTTCTGTATCTCCCAGAGCTTTTCTGATCATGGAATCCGTTTCTTTCAAATCCTCTGTATTGAAAATGTAATGCCTCAGCGTTGTTGATTCGTCTGCATGACCCAGAGCGTCTTTAACTGCGCTTAGATTCACTCCATTATGATACAGTTTCGATGCATACGTTTTTCTGATTTTGTGCATTGTCTTGACAGGCATTCCTATAAACTCGCATCCTCGCCGTATTTGTGCATCTATGGCATCCGGCGTAAGAATATGGTTTTCCCGTACAAAGATAAAATCCTGATAAGAATACCCATATGTCCGGTTAATCTCTATCGCCCTGCGGATAATATCCTGTGCTTTTTTGGTCAGAGGCAGCCACCGATCACCTTCTTCTGATTTTGTATATTCCACTACATGGAATCCTGCGCTTTTTATATGCTGCAAATCAGTTATATCAAAACGTTCTACCACCTGGCGATGTATATGTATCCGTTCCCCTGCAATATCGCTTTCAGAAATAGCCAATATTTCTCCTTTTCTTGTGCCAAGTTCAAAATCCAGAAGAACGGCAAGACAGGCAGTATTTTGCGGATTGTTCATCAATCTTCGCTCCATTTCATCGAAAAGCAGTTCTTTTTCTTTCTCACTGTATACCTGTACTGCACTCGGTGATTTTTTATCCGATGAAAATTTTTTCCGATTCACTTTATTGCGATATGGAGAACGCTCCATGTATTCTGCATCTACCGCATATTCATAAGCCTGTTTTATAATACCACATATATTTAAAAATGCTTTCCGCTTCAAGTGGTATTCATTCATGATGCCGTTGAAAAAAGTATCAATATCAATTTTGGTAACTTTCAAAAATGGCTTGTTGATCAGTTCTGGATGCGGCATATAAAACTTTTTCCAGTCTGCCATCATTCTGCGAATTGTGCCTGCACTAACTTCCTGTTTTTTATAATCCATAAATTCAAGAAAGAGCGCGTTTAACGTCATATTCCATTTTTGAGAATTATTCTCCTGATACTCTTTTGTATATTCTACAATCATATCGTCAAGATCTTCTCGTCTCTTCCTCTTAATCCGTTTCTTTCCTGACTTTGATTGCATGTACGGAACATCGGTATACCATCTTCCCTCCTTTTCGTTGTACCATATAGAATATGGATGTTTCTTTAATATTTCTTTTCTTTTATTCATAGCAATTTGCTCCTGAACATCTGACACATTTATCATATTATGTTCCACGGCATATTGCAATAATTCTTCACTATATTTTTCTTTTGATTGTGTCATCTATGTAAACTATTACTCCCATCCTATAATTATTTTTTCTCCTATAAACCGTTTTCACTTTTGTAATCCTCTTCTCTTCAAAATCTTTTCTATTGTTATTCCAGGAAGATTACACGCATGGCAACCTTCCTGATTTCACATATGTAGTTACTGATCTGCACTATGCTGCCTCGCCAGACGGTGGCGGGAAACCTTCTGTATTCTGTTTCCGTCTTTGGCAATACTCCAAATATGCTGCATGAATCTGTTGAATGATTTCTTCTGCCTTTTCTCCATCTTTTTGCAGATACACACTGTCTGATTCACAGCGTCTGACAAGGCTTTTATATATACGTGTGCAGTGCCCGTATTGATCAAATGCCTTAATATGCGGCAGCAGTTCTTCCAATCCTAACAATACCGGAACCTGTGTCTGCTGCTCCAGACTGGAACACTCCGTCAAAAAATTATCCTGCCACTTTCTTTTGTGTTCCTTTTTGTGCCGCAGCATCATTTTCCGCAAACGCTCCCCATTTTGAAGCTGCCATTTCCGATAGCGATTTTCAAACAGCTTTCTAAATTGCCGATAGAAAAACTCATTAATTTTATCATCCGATAAATCTCTGACCAGATTAGAGCCAAACGCTTCTTTTATTTTCTGAGACGTTTTCAGCGTAAATTCCATCCGCATTATTGGTTCGGAAGGTACGGCCTTTTGGGTATCCTTCAGCTGTTTTCCCTTGTCATAAATTTTAATACCGGTAGATGAGTTTGCTCGGTAAAACGTCTCTGTTTCCAGTCGTATCTGCTTTTTATTTACCTGCTGCACCTGTCCCATTTTCTGGAAACTCTGCGGTAGATTAAACATCATCAGACGTAATACCCGGTGATACTTATAAAATTCATGCACAAGGGGGAACGTACAATTGATTTCCATGGAAGAAAACCTGATATTATCTAAGTCCGCAACAATCCCATATTCTTCATACAGATATTCAAATACTTCTACCGTATAATCTTTGTACTGCTCCACTGTCAGATTCTGCAAATTTCCCTGTATATGATCTCCTGTCACAAGATCAAGCCTGGCATAATCCTGTTTGAAATCTGTCTGTTTTCTGACCCCGGCTGTTAAAATCCCGAAATGGGAATGATCTTCTATTTTGAGCCATCGAAAACCATGTCCATTTATAAGCTGGTAGAGGAATCGTCCTTCCTCATCAATGGTAACATTAGGACGCCATTTCAGCTTTGCATAATCAAGATTAAGAATCCGGAATCCTGTCAGGACTGTTCTGTCCAGCCCTATCTGTTTTTTTAAAACTTCTTCGATAACATAAAACCTCCTTTGATTTGAAAAAATCGTATTTTACCATATTCAATTTTTATCTATATAAAAACCAGAGAATGCCCGCGCGCTTTTGACACTGTCTGATTGAATTTTTTGGAAAATATCTCAGATCTTGAGAAAAAGAAAACCGCCAAGTACAATCTCACTTAGCGGCAAAATACACTTTCTAAAGACTACACACCGTCTATTGTCCCCATACCCCAAAATGTTACTTTTAACCACTAAAGAATTTTTATGATTTTAGGACAATTTGCACCGGTGCATTTGTTTACACTTTAAATATAGCACATACGTTCTGCTTGTGCAAGCATTTTTTTAAAAAACAGAAAAAAATATCTTACCCTCACTGCACAAATATTACCATTTCCTGCAAAAAAAGACAGCCTTTCAACTGCCTTTTATATCATCTGGCTCCACTACATCATTATCAAACAACTGCATAAGATCATGATTCACGCCTACATTTGTCACTTCAAAATGATTCAGGCATTTATCCAGCCACGGAAATTCTTGACGCATTTTATTCACTAAATCAAATATTTCAAGGTCTGTCGTTTTTGCCTTAGAGTGGTATCCGGAATATTGTACATGCAGGAAAGCATGATTCTCTAAAAATTTTTGTATCTTTCGATAAGCACCATTTGGATTAGCTTCTGAAAAGTATCGTTCCAAATCCTTTACCCTCAAATCAAAGTATAGTGCTTTTAAATGCTTCGTTTCACGCTTTGTCATTATGCTACGCTTAATCTCCTTGTATAGTGATACAATACATCTTCTACGGCATAATCCTCTTCATTTTCTCCATCGTCACTGTTATACCATATCCATTTGGTCACATAATCCATAAACCAGGATTTATCTTTCAAAGCAGTGATTATAAAGCCAAACGCTCCGTAGTCCTCCGGGTTCCCGTTTCCACAGAAAAAAATTGCCCCATTGCTCCCCTCTTCCTTGCGTAATTGATAATTTGCAAAAGTTTTTTCCAACGCCTGATAAATACTTTCTGCTGAATATTTCTTTTCTGTCAGAATTTTATCATCATCCAGTTTTATTTCTAATTTAAGCATATAACTTCCTCCCAAATCTATATTATAGAACCATTTGCTATAAGTATATCATACTTCAAAGAATTTTCCAGTACCGCGATGATTAAAACGTCTGCACATCCACGCCACATCTGTACTTTTCATCGAGAATTACTACACCACATTTTCTTCCTGCCAGACAATCAAAAACAATATTTCATATCAAGCTGCTTTCGTTCGATAATTTTAAAACGATCCGCATTCTTCGAGTAGAACACCTTATTCTCTGTCAGATTAAATGCCTTACCAGCAATATGTAAACCCACCCACGGATACTATCATTTCCTGAAAACAAAAACTGAAACAGTAACTAGCCTATGGTTTAAGTCACCATACCAAAAACGGCATAAAACCCGGAGGTATTGCACAACTTCCGGATTTTTGCTGTATCCATATGAACTATTCACATCTTTAAACGTTTTCTATTAAATCCGATCTGTAATGGGTTTCAGTGTAATCTGATATTTTTCCCCGGATATCAACTCCATTTTCAGAGACTTGGTCGATTCATCCACAATCAAAGTAGCAAGCTGTATTTTATTGCTGTAATTTAAAATTTCATACAACATATACAAAAAATATTTTGTTCTCATAGGCATTCTCCCGGTTATATTTTACTCTATTCATACACATAGTTTCTTTCATGTCATATGTTCAGGATTTCCTCCTGTATTATTTTAGCATCACATGACCATCATATTTCAGGACAAAGTTCCTTAGAAGTCTCTGTTTTTTAAAAATTTTTATTATATTGAACATTCCGAAATGTTTATTGAATTCAAGTCCCATCTCCCGCAGTTATTTTTGTGCGCTGAAAGCCTTGTTTTATGCGGGGTTTTCAGCTTTTTCCCTTTGCGGAAAAGATATTATTTTCAAGTCCCTTGAAGTCCCTTTTTCCGGCATCTCTTCTGTATCGCCCAGAGCTTTTCTGATCATGGAATCCATATTTCCTCTTACTAAAAAATCCGAAGCCCTCTCTGTATTCAGAGTACAACTTCGGATTCTTACTTTTGCATTGTTTTACGCCATCTCAACCATACATTCTTTCGCACAAAATGCCATTCCATATTTGATCATCTTTTTTACACCACAGCGCTTCAGTCCTTCCGCATACTTCCTTTCTTCGATCTGCTCCAATGCTTCTTTGCAGGCAGCCTCCAGGTTTCCGTCATCCGCATATTTCAGTTCGATTACGATACCAATCCGATTCGGTGTCTGGATGGATATGTCGCTATATCCTTCCCCAGTCTCTGCATTAGACTTAACGAGCCAGTTCTCCTGACTTCTAAGCAATCCAAGCAGCATACCGTGGTAGAAATTCTCTTTCATATTTGTCCGAACTGCTGTATCCCGTACACTGATGGAATCCCACAGATAATCGTGAAGCATCTCCTGAATCGTTTCCACCTTTCCATCTGGAAAGGCCCCACAGAAACGGTTAATTCTTTCAGAATCTGCCAGAGTAGTTTCCTCAAACCAGTCTTTTACCAGCTCGATGAACAGCTCCCTTACCTCCCGGTTTGGAAGGGCCAGCTTCATCTTCTTTCCCGGCAGGCGGCCGCGTCCAGTCAGGTATCCGCTAGAATAAAGGACACTCCAGATATTGCCAATGGAATCTTCAACATCCCGGTAGGTCAATTCCTGACGGATGGTTTTGGTGACCGTCTCGCCGCTTATCAGCTGCTCTACTTCGTCTCGTGTGGTCTGATTTGCCTTTTTTAACAGGCGGCGAATAAGATCATTCCCGCTGGTGTTGGCCCAGTAATTCTCCGGTTCCGCTTCTGGATCGGCCAGCAGCTCATCACAATAATTAATGACATCCCAGGGGCTGTATACCTCTGCGTCTCCAATTCGATACCCATCATACCAATCCCGGATGATCTCCTTATAGGCGGACAGACCATAAAAAGCAAGCAATTCATCCACATCCTCATCTGTAAAGCCAAAAAACTCATCATACCGGACATCCGAAATCGTGTGCACCTTCAGGTTATTAAGACCTGTGAAAATGCTTTCTTTTGAAATCCGCAGGCATCCGGTGAGGACAGCAAAATAAAGACTGTCATTTGTCTTCAAAGCGTTCCCAAAGAGATTGCGGATAAGGCTTACCATCTCATCATAATAGCCGCTTTGAAACGCTTTATCCAGCGGAACATCATACTCGTCAATCAATAAGATGACTTTCTGGTTATAGTGCTTACATAAAAGCTGAGAGAGAGTTTTCAGACTGTCTATCAATGTTGCATGGGGTATAGAATAACTTGTTTCTCCGTCCTTTTCTACATTAATAAGGCGGCTATATGCAACTTTATCTTTTTGGTCAAGAACTGCACTTTCACGAAGGAATCGAAATCGATCTGCCTCATTGCCTATTACCGTCTGCAGCGCAGCAACTGCCGCTTCATAATTTAATCCATCCACACTTTTCAGGCTGATAGAAATCACAGGGAACTTCCCCATGTATTTTTCACACAGTTCTTTCTCTTTCATGATCCTTAACCCGTCAAACAACGCCGGATCGCTCCCCACCTCAAAAAAGCGCTTCAGCATGCTCATGTTCAGAGACTTTCCAAAACGTCTGGGGCGGGTAAATAAATTTACTTTACCCCAATTTTGTAAAAGTTCCGCAATAAAAAGGGTTTTATCCACATAATAGAAATTCTCAGTCGTAAATTCTTCAAAATTTTCAATTCCAACTGGAAGTTTTTTTCTCACCTTCCCTGTTCTCCTTTCCAGTGTCAGTGATATAATGCAGCACACAAAAGGGCATAAATCACCTATTAAGTTTCACTTTACTATAAAGCTACGGGTCAGTCAAGCCAATCCACCGCTGCCTGTTAAAGCAAAACAATCCGGAAGCAGCCGCTTCGCCCTTCCGGATCATTCTTTTACACTTTCATTCCTATTTTCACTTTGTCCTGACGGTCTTCACCGGAGACCAGTCGCTGCAAACCTTCTAATCACTTTAAATAATCCCGATATTCCTTCTCAAATTCTGATGGCTCCATGTCTGCATGTTTTGCCGCAGCAGATATCGTAATAAGACCTTCCTTCACAAGACCGAACAAGGTCTTCATCTTGCCTTTTTCCATGCCTTTTTCTATCCCTTTTTCTATGCCTTTTTCCAAAATTCCAGTACTCAAATTACACATAAAGCTCACCTCCTGACTGATCTCTTCCGTGACATTGATATGAAATTCCTCTGACAGCGCCGCCTTTTTCTCCTGTGCAGAACGCTCCGTGGAAAACATTTTACTGAGCAGCCGTACCGCATCATCTTCACTGTTTTCCCCATCAGAACCCAGACGCATGACGATTACACGCATCAAATCGTAATTTTTCTCTTCTTCCCGGTAAGTCCCGCGCCTGCACTTTTCCAAAAAGCGGTACTCATTGATCGCATCGGAACGGCTAAGGGCCGTGTTTTCACAGATCCAGATACTTACCACTTTTTTGATTCTGCCGTACTCCTGATTTTTAAATACTGTACCACGCTGGGCGGACAGCAGCCTTGCCCCATAGTATATGCCCCGTTTCGGGATGGGATATCCCGGCATATCTTTATTCTGTATCTCTATGTTTACGATAATCTCAATCGGTTCATCCTCTCCCGGCACATGGACCGGAAAACGGATATCATACCGCACGGTCCCTTCCTGGATGGACACGTCTTCCGTCGCCATCTCTCCCACCGGGGCGCTTCCGTTCAGCCGTCCTGCCGGGGCATCCTGATGAACCGGCGTTTCACTGACCTGCGGGGCGCCTGTGATCCATTTTTCCGCAATCTCTTTCACCGGGACGACAGCAAATTCATCCATCGTACTTTTCAGAATATAGGAAAGGATTGCTTTTTGCGCCACCAGCTTTCTTGCTGCCGCGTCGTATTTGACTTTTGACTCTGAAACATCCAATATTTGAGCAAGCTGACTTCCCGCTACTGTTTCCATGACGACTCACCTTCCTTTCCTGAATCTTTATGATCTGTAACTTCATTCTAGCACGGCAGGGGAAATCCTGCAACACTGCTGCCATAATAAAGCCGCTTTGAAAACTTTACCCGCGTAAAAAAACAACTGCATTCCGGAACGGGAATCTACATATTAGCATATACTAAAGCAACTGCAGTTTATGAGGTTCCTATGAATTTTTCATCTCTCAAGGCAATGCAGGAGGAAAATTTATCCAGAGGGGGTCTGCAGATTACCGTAAATACGCTCCAGCAGAACCGCCCCATTCCAAATGCATCCATTACCATTTCCTACACCGGCGAACCGGATTCTGTTATAGAAGAGCTGACCACCGATTCCTCCGGACAGTCACCTGTCATCCAGCTTCCCACTCCTCCATTGGAGTACAGCCTTGCTCCTTCCGAAATCCAGCCTTATTCTGAATACAACATTCAGATCCGGGCAGAAGGTTTCGAACCGGTATCCATCAGCGGCACTGAACTTCTTCCCGATGTCACCGCCATACAGCCTGTTAAAATGGTTACACAGGAGGCGGGACCTTTTGATCGGGTCGTAATTCCCGCCCATACGCTTTTCGGGGAGTATCCGCCAAAAATTCCTGAAGCGGAGGTAAAGCCCGTCGACGAAACCGGAGAGATTGTGTTAAGCAGAGTTGTCGTGCCGGAATATGTTGTTGTCCATGATGGAGTACCGGAGGACAGCACAGCCGAAAATTATTACGTGCGTTACCGGGATTACATTAAAAATGTGGCCTGCAGCGAAATCTACGCCACCTGGCCCGAAGAATCCATCCGCGCCAACGTACTTGCCATTATGTCGTTTACTCTCAACCGGGTATATACGGAATGGTACCGCAACAAAGGATACGATTTCACCATCACCTCTTCCACAGCCTACGACCAGAAGTGGATGCCGGGCCGGAATATTTTCACCGATGTAGCCTTCATTGTAGACGAAGTGTTTGCCAACTATCTCTCCCGGCCGGATGTCCGTCAGCCCATATTGACCCAATACTGTGACGGGGAGCGCGTCCAGTGTCCAAACGCCATGAGCCAGTGGGGTTCCAAATATCTGGGAGATCAGGGCTATTCCACCATTGATATTCTCCGGTATTATTACGGAAATGATATGTACATCAACACCGCCGAAGAAGTTTCCGGAATTCCGGCCTCCTGGCCAGGATATAACCTTACCATCGGTTCCAGCGGTTCCAAGGTGCTTCAGCTTCAGGAACAACTAAACGCCATCAGTGAAGCTTACCCTCTCATCCCCTCCATCACTGCTGACGGTATCTATGGCGAAAATACACAAAATGCCGTGCGGGTATTCCAGCAGGTTTTCGGTCTTCCTCAGACAGGAATCGTAGACTATCCCACCTGGTATAAAGTACAGGAAATTTATGTGGCAGTCACCCGGATCGCCGAACTGAATTGAAAAAGACAGGCAGCAATGCCTGTCTTTTTCTTTTTTCCTGCTCTGTATTACAGAAGATGAGCTCTGAGCTCTTCCGGACTTTTCGCACTTAAATAAGCCGGTGCGATATCAAAAATTGTCTTTGCTCCGGTCTGGCCTTCTTTTGCCATACGATATGCTGCTCTTGCATAAGCCACAATAACAGATGCTGTAAACTCCGGATTGGAATCCAGTTTCAGACTGTATTCAATCAAATGGCTGTTCTCTGATTCCCAGCCTGTTTTTCCGGAGCGGAGAACAAATCCTCCGTGAGGAATACCGCTGTGATTCTTTTTCAGTTCCTCTTCGCTGATAAAATGAACGGTAGTGTCATACTCATCAAAATAGTTGGGCATTGTTTTGATCTGCTCTTCTACAGCAGCCGCATCTGCGCCCTCTTCCAGAACAACAAAGCACTCTCTCGTATGTTTTTCTCTGGTAGTCAGTTCAGGATTTTTTCCGCTTCTGACTGCTTCCAGCGCCGCATCAACCGGAATCGTATACTGTTTTGCATCTTTTACGCCTTCAATCCGGCGGATTGCATCCGAATGCCCCTGGCTTACGCCTTTTCCCCAGAATGTATAATCCTTTCCTTCCGGAAGAATGGCATTGGCATACATCCTGTTCAAAGAAAACATACCCGGATCCCAGCCCAGAGAAATGATTCCCACTTTTTTTCCTTCTTTTGCCGCCGCATCCACATTGGAAAAATGCTCCGGAATCCGCGCATGAGTATCAAAGCTGTCGATAACGTTAAACAGTTTCGCATACTCCGGCGTCTGCTTTGGAAGGTCTGTGGCGCTGCCTCCGCAGATAATCATAACATCTATTTTATCTTTCCACTGCGCAGCTGATGCCACATTTACCACCGGCACCCCATCTGTCAGAATCTTTACTGTCTCAGGGCTTCTTCTGGTAAATACCGCTGCCAGTTCCATATCCGGATTCTGTCTGATGGCGCATTCCACTCCGCGTCCCAGATTGCCGTACCCTAAAATTCCTATTTTAATGCTCATCTTACTTCGTTCCTTTCCCTTTTGTCATTTTCAGAACTATTTTACTAAAGATTACAGAATACCTCAAGTCTTTCTTTTTAAAACAGTCTGGTAATATCCTGAATGGTGACGTAAACAATCAACCCCAGCAGAAGTACAAATCCCGCAAAGTGGACCATCCCTTCTGCGTCCCGGTTGACAGCCTTTCCCCGTATCCCTTCTATGATAAGGAATATCAGACGGCCTCCGTCCAGCGCCGGAATGGGCAGAAGATTCATAATGCCCAGATTGGCAGACAGAAGGATCACCATATTCAGCATATTAATCCATGTAATCAGGCCGCCCTGACTTCTGCTTGATTCATAGGTGTCTCCGATCACCGTCACTACCCCCACCGGGCCTGACATATCATTTACCCGTACCTTTCCCGTAAACAGCATTCCCAGACTTTGAACGGTAGTTTTTATCCAGTATTTGACTTCCACCGCCCCGTATTTCAGTACACCTAGGGGACCGGTCTTTTCCCGGCCGGTATTATAGCCAAACCCAAGCTCCACATAAGTATGTTTAACCGGTGTTACTTCCGCCCTTTTTTCCTCCCCGTCTCTTTCATAAGTTATTGTAAGTGACTGAGTTCCAAGAGGGTGTGCTTCAAAATATTCCATCAGATCCATCCCGGAATGAATCGCCGTCCCGTCCACTTCGGTAATCACGTCCTCCGCCAGTATACCCGCCCTGTGAAAGGGCATATTCAAACTGATAGCAGTCACAGTGGCCGGATACTCTTCAGACGCCGCGTAATTGAATCCCAGCATATACCGTGTCTCATGATAGGGCTCATAGGTCAGACTGTACTCCTTGCCGTCCCTTTCATATTTCACGGTAATAGGCTGGTTTTTCAGCCCATTGAAGGTCTCATAATTATAAATGTCTCTTCCAATGTCCACATTGGTTCCGTTTATCTTTGTAATTACGTCCCCTTCCTGCAGTCCTGCCTGCGCAGCGGGAGAATCCTCGGCAAATCCAATTACCTCCGCTGGATCATATCCAACCGCTCCAACTACAATCAGCCCGCAGAAGAAAGCCAGGATAAAATTAAACACCGGCCCTGCCGCCACCACACTGATCCTTCCCAGGACAGACGCACTGTTAAAAGATCCCTCCGACGCATCATCCTCATCTTCTCCCCGCATCATGCAGGACCCGCCGAGAGGGAAAAGCTTTATGGAATATCTGGTTCCGCCTTTTTCAAAACTCAGGAGACGGGGACCCATGCCAAGAGAAAACTCATCTACAATAATGCCATTCTTTTTTGCCAGCAGAAAATGTCCCAGTTCGTGGAATAAAATCAGCACACTGAAAATAACAACTGCTATGACAAACTTCAAATTACCACCTGCCTTCTATCCATTCATATGTCATCTGCTCTGCCGCAAGAATCTCATCCAAGCCGGGATTTTTCAATACCCGATGATGATTCATCGCCTCTTCAATTATTTCATAAATATCCAGAAACCGGATCTTATCTTTTAAGAATTTTGCCACGGCACGTTCATTGGCCGCATTAAATACCACCGCCATGGTTCCTCCCTCCCGGGCCGCATCCATGGCAAGCGATAGTCCCCGGAACGTATCTGTATCCGGTTTTTCAAAGGTAAGTTCCTTTAATTGCCAGAAATCCACCCTGTCGCCGGATAGTGGCCGTCTTTCGGGATAATACAGCGCATACTGGATGGGCAGCCGCATATCCGGCGTCCCAAGCTGTGCCATCACCGCTCCGTCGCAGAATTCCACCATGGAATGGATGACGCTTTGAGGCTGCACCACCACCTGTATACGGTCCAGTTCCACATCAAACAGCCATCTGGCCTCCATCACTTCCAGCCCTTTGTTTACCAGGGTAGCAGAATCAATGGTAATCTTCTGCCCCATATCCCAGTTGGGATGACGAAGCGCATCTTTGGGTGTCACACCTGCCAGCTCTTTTCTGGTCATTCCACGAAAAGGCCCCCCCGAAGCAGTGATCAGAAGCTTGCTCACCTGGCGCGGATCTTCACCATGAAGCGCCTGGAATATGGCGCTGTGTTCACTGTCCACAGGCAGAATCGATACGTTATTCTTCGCTGCCAGAGGCATAATCAGCTGTCCTGCCGTCACGAGGGTTTCCTTGTTGGCAAGGGCGATATCCTTTCCCTCCTCTATAGCGGCCATCGTGGGACGAAGACCAATCATCCCCACAATGGCAGTCACCATAAGTTCTGATTCTTCCATCCGGGCCAGTTCCAGAAGGCCGTCCATCCCGCTTAAAATCTTCACATCCAGATCCCGGACTGATTCCCTTAAAGATAAAGCGTCTTTTTCATCCCAGACTACGGCCAGTCTCGGGGAAAACTCCCGGATCTGCTGCTCCAGAAGTTCTGTGTTTTTCCCGGCGCCAAGTCCGACCACTTCCAAATCCCCGTTTTCCCGCACCACATCCAGCGTCTGGGTGCCGATAGAACCCGTCGAGCCCAATATCGTAATTTTTTTCATCACAAAACCTCATTTATCTTATTAACAACTGTGCCAGATAATAAATAACGGGAGCCGTAAAAATCACACTGTCAAACCGGTCCATAATCCCGCCGTGACCGGGAATCAATGTGCCGTAGTCCTTAATATCATGATTTCTTTTTATGGCTGACGCCGCCAGATCTCCCACCATGGAGATCAATGCTCCAACTGCACAGATGATACTGTACTGTGCAATCTCGCCATTTACCGCTGCTGCGTAAGCTGCTCCCAGCAGCGCCGCGCCTATAACACCGCCCACAGCGCCTTCCACTGACTTTTTAGGGCTCAGTACCGGAGCCATTTTATGCTTTCCAATCAGCATACCCACACAGTAGGCGCAGGTATCACAGCCCCAGGAGCATAAAAATATCAGCCACACCAGAAAAGCGCCGTCCGGCATGGCTCTTGTCTGGTAAATGAAAGAAAGCATGACGCCTGCATATACAATGGAAAAAAAGGCTGCTGTAATCTGATCCGCGTGATAACGGGGATAGGTAAACACATAGACAAACATGTTGACTACCACCGCTGTGATCAGCACTGTCAGCTGAAGCTCCTCGTATCCCAGGTATATAACCGTATAGTACACGATAATAGCCAGAAAACTGGCAATCTCCAAAAGACCGTACTTTGATCCGTGAACCTTCATAGCACGCATCAGTTCCGCCGCTCCAATCACAGAAACGCACATCAGAGCCGCATACAAAACCGCTCCGCCGCTGATGATCACCGCCAGCGCCGCCAGCACCAGTATGATTCCGCTGATCAGTCTTGTTTTGAACATGACGTCCCCTCCTTCACTCCGCCGTATCTTCTGTCTCTTTCATTATATTTTTCAATGGCCCGGATCAATTCCTCTTTATCAAAATCCGGCCAGGGCACCTCCGTAAAATAAAATTCCGTATATGCCATCTGCCACAGAAGATAATTAGACAGCCGCAGTTCCCCGCTGGTGCGGATCATCAGATCAGGATCCGGCAGTCCCCGGGTATCCAGATAAGAGGAAAACGTCTCCTCTGTCACTTTTCCCTGAATTTTTCCGTCTTTTCCATCCTGGATCAGACAATTTACCGCACGGAGAATTTCATCACGGCTTCCGTAATTCAATGCAATCTGAAAATGCAGCGTCTTGAAATCTTTAGAAAAATCCTGCAGTTTTTCAATACTCTCCCGTATATCTGGATCGAAAGCAGAATAATCCCCAATAACCCGCACGCACATATCATTCTTTTTTGATATTTTGATACACTTTTTCAGATAATTTCTGAACAGCCGCATCAGACCATCCACTTCCTCTTTCGACCGTTTCCAGTTTTCAGTAGAAAAAGCATATACAGTCAGATATTTCACGCCGAGTTCTTTTGCCACTTCACAGATGTATTCCAGATTCTCACATCCCTTTATATGGCCATAGCCTCTGGGCATTCCTCTTTTCTTCGCCCATCGCCCGTTTCCATCCAGGATAATTGCAATATGATTTGGAACGTTCATCCTCTTTCTCCTCTCACTCATTGCTCCTGTACGCGTAAAAGGCACCATCCACGGATCCTTTCCATGTTACGGTGCCCCTCACTTTCTTTTTTATACCGTAAGTATTTCTTTTGATTTCACTTCAACGGCAGAATCTACCTCTTTGATAAATTTGTCTGTCAGCTTCTGCACTTTTTCTTCCAGTTCTTTTACTTCATCCTCCGATACATCCTGCTTTAAGAGCTTCTTAAAAGCGTCGTTGGCATCTCTGCGGATGTTGCGGACCGCCACTTTTGCGCTCTCCCCTTTTTTCTTTACGTCTTTTACCAGTTCTTTTCTGCGTTCTTCTGTAAGCTCCGGAAAAACGAGACGGATTACTTTTCCGTCATTGGTAGGATTGATTCCCAGATCGGAAACCAGAATCGCTTTTTCGATTACCTTTACCATGCTGGCTTCCCAGGGCTGAATCTGGATCATTCTTGCCTCCGGAACCGATACGTTTGCTACCTGCTGTATAGGAGTAGGTGTTCCATAGTAATCCACCATGATTCGATCCAGCACATGGGGATTGGCGCGCCCTGCCCGGATTGTACCCAGCTCGCTTTCCAGATTGGCTAATGTTTTCCCCATCTTTGTCTCATACACCTGAACTCTTTCATCCATATTTTTTTCCTCCTGTTAATCACTTTTCGTTTTTTCTTATACCGTCACTTCTGTTCCTGTGATAATTCCATGGGCCGCATTAATGATACTGTCTTTTTCATTCAGCCCGAACACAATCATCGGCATTTTATTTTCCATACTGAGAATGGACGCCGTCAGATCCACCACCGCCAGTTTTCTGTCAATCACTTCCTGAATGCTGACCTTGTCGTATTTTACGGCATTCGGATTATCTTTGGGATCGCTGTCATAAACTCCGTCAACAGCCTTTGCCAGCAAAATGGTATCCGCTTCAATTTCAATGGCTCTTAATACAGTGGCCGTATCCGTTGAAAAATAGGGATGCCCCGTTCCGCCTGCCAGAAATACCACCATCTGATGTTCAAAATATTTATTCACTCTGTCCTTTGAAAAAAGCTTTGTAAAAGAACCGCATTCAAAGGGGGTCAGTACAGCGGTTTTCATACCCTGGGACCGAAAAATCTCCGATACATAGATACAGTTCATCACCGTAGCCAGCATACCGATCTGATCCGCCTTGGTTCTGTCGATATTTTCACTGCTTCTTCCACGCCAGAAATTTCCGCCGCCGATTACAATTCCCACCTGTATGCCTTCGTCACAAAGCACCTTCACCTGTCTGGCAACTTCCGCCACCGTGGCTTCATCAAATCCGGTTTTTTTATCCCCGGCCAAAGCCTCTCCGCTCAATTTCAACAATACTCGTTTCATAGGGATATACTCCTTGTAGTTTTATATTCCCCATTATAACAATTTTTTTCCTGTTTGTGTAGCCATTTTCTAAAAGAACTGCGGCAGTTCTTTTTCCATAGGTTTTCAGAAACTGCCGCAGTTCTTATCTTCCTTTATAAAGATACGGTCACAAAAATATCATAAATTGCCTTTATTGCCGCTTCAAAATCCCGGTTCTCCACGCCGATAATAATATTCAGCTCGCTGGAACCCTGATCAATCATCTTCACATTTACATGGGCATGTGCCAGAGCGGAAAAGATTCTTCCCGCTGTTCCGCGTGTCCGCTTCATTCCGCGTCCCACTACTGCAATCAGAGCCAGGTCCGATTCAAGCTCAATGGTGTCCGGATTCACCGCCCGGTGAAGGCCGGCGATAACACTCTGCTCTTTTTCCTGGAATTCATCCTGATGGACAAAAACAGTCAATGTGTCAATACCGGAGGGAACATGTTCAAAACTGAGTCCATTTTCCTCAAAAACCTGCAGCACTTTTCTTCCAAAGCCGATTTCCGAGTTCATCATGTCTTTTTCAATATTAATGGAAGCAAAACCTTTCTTGCCCGCAATACCCGTAATAGTATACTTGGGTCTGCTGCAGGTACTTTCCACAATCATGGTTCCCTTATCTTTGGGACGGTTGGTATTTCTGATATTAATGGGAATTCCTGCGCTTCGAAGAGGCAAAATAGCATCCGCATGCAGTACGGTGGCTCCCATATAGGACAGCTCGCGAAGTTCTTTGTAAGTAATCGTGCCGATAGTTTCCGGATCCTTGATAATCCTGGGATCTGTAACCAAAAATCCCGATACGTCCGTCCAGTTTTCATAAATATCTGCATTGACCGCCTTTGCCACAATGGAACCGGTAATATCTGAACCGCCTCTTGAGAAGGTTTTGATCATGCCCAGAGCGCTTTTTCCGTAAAAGCCCGGAATTACCGCATATTCCACATGTTCCAGACGTTCTGACAGGCATTTGTCCGTTCTGTCCGCGTCAAAATTTCCTTCCTCATCAAAAAAGATCACTTCCGCAGCATCGATAAATTCTGCTCCAAGATAGCTGGCCATAATAATACCGTTGAGGTATTCGCCTCTGGAAGCCGCATAATCTTCCCCTGCTTTTTCTTTGAAGTTCTGCTCAATCAGCTCAAATTCTTCCTCCAGGGACAGTTCCAGATGAAGACCGTCGATAATTTCCTGATACCGCTCTTTGATCCTCTTAAATTTGGATGAGAAATTTTTCCCCTCTTCAGCGGCATGATAACAGTCGTACAGCATATCCGTCACTTTGATATCCTCCGGATACCGTTTGCCCGGCGCCGACGGCACCACATATCTTCTGCTTTTATCTTCCCGAATAATCTCTCCTACTTTTTGAAACTGTTCCGCACTGGCCAGGGAACTGCCTCCGAATTTAACAACTTTTTTCACTGCTTTTATCCTCCGGTTTTCCAAAACG
Source organism: uncultured Ruminococcus sp. (assembly GCA_946494335.1). Taxonomy (GTDB): domain Bacteria; phylum Bacillota; class Clostridia; order Lachnospirales; family Lachnospiraceae; genus Ruminococcus_G. Next base: position 19,855 of record CAMMBV010000007.1, read on the forward strand.
CCTGCCGACAGGCATAATTTCTACAATATACATGCACTAATTTATCTCAATTTTTCCCTAAAGTCAAGAAAAAAATCCGGTGCAGACCCGCATTACGCGGGTCCCACCGGATTTTTTTGCATATTATGATTTTCAGGCTTTTCCGTCGCTTCCCAGAACTTCTTTGATCTTATGAGCAACTACAGCCTTAACATTAGCACGTCCAACTTTCAGATATTCTCTCGGGTCGAATGCAGCAGGATTATTCCACAGAACTTCTCTGACGCCTGCGGTCATAGCCAGACGAAGGTCGGAGTCGATATTGATCTTACATACAGCAGATCTTGCAGCCTGACGCAGCATATCTTCCGGAATTCCGATAGCGTCTGCCAGATTTCCGCCGTTTTCCTGGATGATCTTTACGTATTCCTGTGATACGCTGGATGCTCCGTGAAGAACGATCGGGAAGTTAGGAAGACGTTTTGTGATCTCTTCCAGGATATCGAACCGAAGCATCGGTTTCTGGCCTGGTTTGAATTTGAATGCACCGTGGCTTGTTCCGATAGCGATAGCCAGAGAGTCAACGCCTGTACGGTCAACGAACTCTTCTACTTCATCGGGATGTGTGTATTTTGCATCTTCCGCAGATACATTTACATCATCTTCCACACCGGCCAGCTGTCCCAGCTCACCTTCTACCACAACGCCTTTGGAGTGAGCGTATTCTACTACTCTTTTTGTCACTTCGATATTTTCTTCAAAGGGATGATGGGATCCGTCGATCATAACTGATGTGAATCCGCCGTCGATACAGGATTTACAAATGTCAAAATCTGCACCGTGATCCAGGTGAAGAGCAATCGGAATATCATTTTCAATGAGAGCTGCCTCTACCAGTTTTACAAGATACGTATGATTTGCGTATTTTCTGGCTCCTGCAGAAACCTGAAGAATCAATGGGGAATTCAGTTCTCCAGCTGCTTCTGTAATACCCTGAACAATCTCCATGTTGTTTACATTGAAAGCGCCGATTGCGTATCCGCCGTCATAAGCTTTCTTAAACATTTCTGTTGTTGTAACTAATGCCATAACAATACCATCCTTTCTTTTGTTCCACGATTTTTTAAGAATAAAATCCTGGTCTTTCTTATTATAACCAATTCCCGGCAAATTGGCAATAAATCTTTCACTTTTTTGTAGGCTTATCTGAAAAATATAGAGGACCGAAAAAATCCGGTCCTCTTTCATACTCTTTACTTCACAAGATATACCTGCGCATACTGAACTCCAAACTGATTGCACTCGTCATGATCATTCATATAGATATCTACATGTCCGTATGGCGTACCCCTGTCTTCCACTGTGTAAATTTTGCCGTTGATAATCAGTTTCGTTCCAAAAGGAACGCCCGCCATAGCGACTGTCCTTCCCTGTGTCGGCATGGTGCCGCTGGCTGTGGGGCCTCCGGACCATTTACCGCAGCAGATGGAACAGTTGCAGTAAGCTGTCAGCTTGAAGTTGCCCAAAAATTCTCCGTATTCTCCGCTGGCCGCAAGAGTATATGCCGTCTGGCTTTCCTGCGCCTTTGCGTTCACTTCCTCTATCTTGTCTGAATCCTCATCAGAAATAATTCTTGTGGCCCATACAGCATGAGCGTAATCAATCCCGGAAGTCTTTATGCCGGTTTTCCTGGAGCTGGCGTGAATTACCTGCCCGTTGCCCATATACATTACAACATGATACACGGTTCCGTTGTTGGCATAGAAAATCAGGTCTCCCGGCTGTGCCTCCTCCAGCGGTATCTGTGTTCCGTACTGGGACTGTTCCCGTGAAGTACGGGGGATGGAATATCCGAAGTTTGCATAAATCTGCTGCACGTATCCGGAGCAGTCCGCACCGTTGGTCAGACTGGTGCCTCCCCATACGTATGGATTACCGAGAAACTGCTTTGCAAATTCCACCATAGCCGTGCCTATTGCGCTGGAAACGCTGGCTTTTTTCACAGATGTCAGAGTGTAATAGCAGGCTGCATTTTCCGCAGGCTTAATCTTCTCTTCGGCCACGCCATAGGATGCTTCTCCTGTGTCCAGAGCTTTCTGTTTTTGTTCCTCCAGATCATCTCTGACTTTTTTGGCATCGGTATATATCTTATTCAGTTCTTCTGTCTTTTCATCTGTCTTATCCGGGTCGGCATCGTTCTCATCCAGGGCCTGACTGGCATCCTGGTAATTCTTTAATGCTTCCTGATACTGCGTCTCCTGTTCCTGAGTCCACTGGCCGGAGGATGCCACCTGGCTTTTTGACTCTTCCTCGTCTGTCAGCTGTTCCGCTTTCACAAAACCTCTGACGTCGGCTGATTCCACATAAACCCATCCGTCCAGATCATCCGCCAGCACAAAGCAAAGACCATTTTCCGGAAGAACACCGATAACTCTGGCGTCATCCTTCATTTCCTCCAGAATACTAACCCCTGCTGTCTTTGACAGAGCATAAACCTTATCTACTACTGTCCGACGCACCGTTGTTTTCGTATAAGTAAGAGCCGCGTTCTCCAGTGGATCCACTTTTGACTCAGCCAGCAGGAGATTTTCCTCTCCTTTTTCCTGGACAATTTTTTCTGCCTCTTTACCGGTAAGCAGATCCGCTCTTTTTACAAATCCGCGGGCCACGCCGGATTCCACGTAAATCCATTCGCTGTCCGCCTCTTCCTTCAGTATGTAACAAAGGCCGTCTTTTTTCATCGTACCAACGACCCGTGCTTCTTCCGACTGTTCCTCAAAAATATTCAGCTCATCCGCACTGCAGACGGCATATACCTTATCAACTGTAGTAAAACGGAAATTATCCGTAATTGTCGGCGGCACTATAATATCCTGTGATGCTACCAGTTCCTCATTGGAATTATAAGGACTTGGCGTCACTGTAGCTTCCGGTTCTTCTTCCGGTTCCTCTGTAGGTTCCGGCTCTTCCGTAGGTTCCGGCGTAGCTGTCGGTTCCGGCGTTGCCGTTGGCTCTGGCGTAGCTGTCGGTTCCGGTGTCGCCGTTGGCTCCGGCGTAGCTGTTGGTTCCGGCGTTGTCGTCGGCTCCGGCGTTGCCGTTGGCTCTGGTGTCGTCGTCGGCTCCGGCTCTTCCGTGGGCTCTGGTGTCGTCGTCGGCTCCGGCTCTTCCGTAGGTTCCGGCGGCGGCGTCGGCTCCGGTGCTTCCGTAGGTTCCGGTGTCGTCGTATTCGCTTCGCTCTCCAACACAGCTGCGGCATCACTTTCCGTAGAAGCGCCGACCATCGATGAGAAAGGCAGCAGCATCGACACTGAAATTACAATGGCCAGTGCCCGGAAAATTCTTTTTTTGTGCATGTTGCTCCACTTATCCTTTCCAGCTAAACTTTAATCTCTCTTGCCATTTCATATACGTTTAACAATACACATTCTGATACATTAACAGTTACATTCTATATCAATCCAATTCATATTTCAAGTTTTTATGCAAAATTGAAATACTTTCTGTATTCCGAAATGGAATACCCGAATATATTCATCGTATTCTGTCAGGGAAACCTACTTTTCTTTGAACCTTTCGCAGAGTTTTTGCCGCATAATATCCTGCCTTTTGGGCATTTTCTTTTATAATGGAATCGATGTATGCCTTATCCTTTTCCAGACGTTTCACCTCATCCTGCAGCGGCTTCAGAATGCTGACAACAGATTCACCCACCGCTGCTTTCAGCTCTCCGTAACCACGTCCTTCAAATTCTTTCACAGCTTCATCCGGAGTTTTTTCCGTACAGGCACAGTATATGTTAATCAGGTTCTTAAGTCCCGGCTGCTCGTCCCGGTAAGCCACGCAGCTTTCTGAGTCTGTGACTGCCCGTTTGCATTTTCGCATAATCGTGTCCGGATCATCCATCAGATAAATACTTCCGTTGGGATTTTCATCGGACTTGGACATCTTTTTCACCGGATCCTGAAGACTCATGATCTTAGCGCCGACTTTTCCCACATAAGCTTCGGGAATGGTAAACACATCACCATAAACATTGTTGAACCGTATGGCAATATCTCTGGTCAGCTCCAGATGCTGCATCTGATCAATTCCCACCGGAACCACATCCGCCTGATACAGCAGAATGTCGGCAGCCATCAAAACCGGATAGGTGAACAATCCCGCATTGATATTATCCGCATGCTTTGCGGCCTTGTCCTTAAACTGCGTCATCCGATTCAATTCACCCATATACGTAAAGCAGCTCAAAATCCAGCTCAGCTCCGCATGGCCGGATACATGAGACTGATAATAAATACAGTTTTTTCGGGGATCCAGGCCGGCTGCAATGTACAGCGTCAAAAGAGCGCGGGCTCTTTTTCTTAATGTGGCCGGATCCTGTCTTACGGTAATGGAATGCATATCCACCACACTGTAAAAGCATTCATATTCATCACTTAAAGTCAGCCAGTTCTTCAAGGCGCCCAGATAATTTCCAAGCGTCAGATTTCCAGTGGCCTGCATACCGCTGAATAAAACCTTTTTATCATTAATCATTTCCGTTACCTCTTTTTGCTTCCTTTTATCAATGGAATTAAGTTTATCATCCCCTATTTGGAAAGTCAAGAAACCCCTGCTTGAAAAACCATACTTTTCCTTATATAATGATAGAGCATCAAAGGAACTTTACTATTACATAAAGAAAAAGAAAGAGGAGAGAAAAATGAAAAAAATACCCAGCTTTTCCATCGACCATAACAAACTGCAGCCAGGCGTTTACGTGTCACGCAAAGACCATATCGGCAGTGAGACAATCACTACCTTTGATCTTCGCATGACTTCCCCCAACGAGGAACCCGTCATGAATACCGCTGAGGTTCACGCTCTGGAGCACGTGGCCGCCACCTATCTTCGCAATCATGAAACCTGGGGAGAGAAAATCGTCTATGTGGGCCCCATGGGATGCCGCACCGGTTTTTATCTTCTGATAGCCGGTGATTACGACTCCAGGGATATCCTATCTCTTGTAATCGATACCTTCGCCTTCGTCAGAGATTTTGAAGGAGAAATCCCCGGCGCCTGTGCCAGAGACTGCGGCAACTATCTGGATATGAATCTTGACATGGCCAAATTCTGGGCTCGCCGTTATGTGGAAACTCTGGAAAACATTACACCGGACCGTCTGGTTTACCCGCAGTAGACGCTTTGAGGGGGACCAGCAAATGAAAACTCTGAAAAAAATCTTTTATCACATATTTATCGACGGATTAAGCGGCATGGCCCTTGGCCTTTTTGCCACCCTGATCATCGGCACCATCATTCAGCAGATCGGCACTCTTTTGGGAGGCGCCATTGGAAACTATCTGTTTATCATGGGAAAAATGGCCGCGGCTGTGACCGGAGCTGGTATCGGCGTCGGAGTGGCCGTCAAATTCAAAGAAAGTCCTCTGGTCATTATCTCCGCCGCCACAGCCGGCATGATGGGCGGATTTGCTTCCCAGATTCTGTCCGGCAGTCTCTTGAGTGACTCCGCTGTAGTTCTGTCCGGACCGGGCGAACCTCTGGGAGCTTTTATCGCCGCATTGGTGGGAATCGAAATCGGACATCTGGTTTCCGGGAAAACCAAAATTGATATTCTGGTTACTCCTCTGGTATCCATCATCACAGGCTCGGCGGCCGGTCTGCTTGTGGGACCTCCCATCTCTGCTTTTATGATCTGGCTGGGCAGCCTGGTAAACTGGGGAACAGAACAGCAGCCTCTTTTGATGGGAGTAATCGTTTCCGTAATTATGGGAATGGTTCTGACGCTTCCCATCAGCTCTGCCGCCCTTGGCATCATCATGGATCTGTCGGGACTGGCTGCCGGAGCCGCCACCATCGGATGCTGCTGCAATATGATCGGTTTTGCCGTGGCCAGCTACCGGGAAAATAAAATCGGCGGCCTTTTGGCACAGGGCCTGGGCACCTCCATGCTTCAGGTTCCCAACATTGTCAGAAAGCCTTTGATATGGCTGCCCGCCATCATTTCCAGCGCTATCTTAGGACCGGTGGGCACTGTACTCTTTCATATGACCGGCAACGCCACAGGATCCGGAATGGGTACAGCCGGACTGGTAGGTCAGATTATGACCTGGCAGGTTATGACCGCTTCAGAGACGCCTGCCATGGTGCTCTTTAAAATAATACTGCTTCATTTCATTCTGCCGGCTGCGCTGTCGCTTCTCATTTCTGAAATCATGCGCAAAAAAAACTGGATCAAGCCCGGTGATATGAAGCTTCATCTTTAAAAAGAAGACAGTATGCCAAAACAGATCGGCATACTGTCTTTTTTATTTTACTGCCGCAGCAGCTATCCTATTCACTTCCCGGAAGCGCGCCTTCATGTTCCACCATATACCGGTAAGTATGAGCATAATTTGGAAATTTCGCCGTAAAAGAATCAAATGCAGATTTTCTCAGAATGTCATAGGCTTCCAGCTGAGAAAACACAGAAGGCACCTGATAACAGACTCTGTAAAATTCTGTGGCAATTTTATGGGTAACACTTTCCTTGCTCATGGAACCCAGACCCAGAATCAGACCGCTGTATTTTTTATCCGTTTTGCAGATATCCATATAGAAATCCAGCATGTGATATATCTCCAGATAAAGGAGCTCTCTGGCGGATTCGCCGCTCTCCTCCAGGATATCCACGCAAAGGCTTTGGATAATCTGGTCTTTTTCCTTTCTGTGCCATCTGGATACGCGGTCTTTTTTGACCACATTGGCAAAATAAATCAGATTAATCCAGGCAGCCAGAAGCTCATCCACTCCCTCTTTTCTGCCATATCTGCGCTCCCACATATCCAGCCTGATTTTGTTTTCCTCCGGCTCAATGCCCGCATCCAGCGCTCTTAAGAGAATCTCTCTGCGTTTTTTGGCGTCCGTCACCGCATAATAATCATCCGGCCATTTCAGCTCTTTTTCTTCTTTTTCTTTCTTTTTTTCCTCTTCCTGTGCTTTTTGCTGCGCTTTTAATTTTGTAAAGTCCATGTCCATTCTCCTAACTTAGTTTAATTCCGCGTCTGCCATAGAAAGCGCCGCTTCGATCACTTTATCCATATCGAAATAGCGGTACATGCCAAGTCTTCCTCCAAACAAAACGTCAGGTTCAGCTGCTGCCAGCTTCTGATACTCTTCATAAAGACTGGTATTCCTGTCATCGTTGATGGGATAGTAGGGCTCGTCCCCCTGCTGCCACATTTGGGGATATTCTCTCGTAATTACAGTTGTCGGCTGTTTGCCGAAATCAAAATGCTTATGCTCAATGATTCTTGTATAGGGCACATCATGGGATGTATAATTGACCACCGCATTTCCCTGATAATTGTCACAGTCCAGTCTTTCTTCTTCAAACCGCAAAGACCGGTATTCCAAAACCCCAAGACGATAATTAAAATATTCGTCAATCATGCCGGTGTATACCGTCTTTTTGGCCAGCTGTCTGTGATCCAGATCTTTAAAATCCGTGTTCAGCTTTACAGGGATTCCTTCCAGTATTCTCTCAACCAGTTTCGTATACCCTTCTTTGGGTATACCCTGATAGGGATCGTTAAAATAATTGTTGTCATAAGTAAAGCGCAGGGGCAGGCGGCGTATGATAAAAGCCGGAAGCTCGGTGCACTTTCTTCCCCACTGTTTTTCTGTATACTCCTTTACCAGTTTCTCATAAACATCCCGCCCCACCAGTGACAATGCCTGTTCTTCCAGATTTTTCGGATTCTCAATGGAAAGGCTGGCGATCTGCTCCTGAATTTTTTTCTTTGCTTCCCCGGGTGTTTTGATATCCCACATCCGGCTGAAGGTATTCATATTAAATGGAAGATTGTAAAGCTCGTCGTGATATAACGCAACAGGCGAATTGATAAAGTGGTTGAATTCTCCAAACTGCTGTATATATTCCCAGATTTTCCGGTTGGATGTATGGAAAATATGGGCGCCGTACTTATGCACCTGAATTTTGTCAATCTCTTCCGTATAAATATTTCCGCCTATATGACTCCGTCTGTCTATTACCAGACAGCTGTATCCTTTTTTGACCGCCTCTCTGGCGAATACACTGCCGAACAAGCCGGCGCCTGCAATTAAATAATCATATTTCATCTTCGTCTCCATACCGTACCTTCAGCAGTGTAAGCCCCTGTGCCGGCGCCGTTTTGCCTGCCAAAGCCCGGTTTTTTCCCTCCAGTATCAGTTTCATCTCTTCCGGTCTGCGCATTCCTGCTCCGATTTCCAGCAAAGTTCCTGTCAGAATCCGAACCATATGATACAGAAATCCGTTCCCGGTATAGGTAATCAATATATCTTTGTCCTCTTCTGTGAAAGTTATGCCGGTGATGGTGCGCACCGTAGATTTCTTCATATGCCGGTTGGCACAGAAACTTTTGAAATCATGGGTTCCAATGCAGCTGGCTGATGCCTGTTCCATGGCCTTTACATCCAGTCTCCCCGGATAGAGATACCGGTATTTTCGTCTGAATACCGCTTTTCTTCCCTCTGTTCCTATACGGTAAACGTAAACTTTTTCCACTGCATTCAGGCGGCTGTGAAATCTGGGCGAAGCTTCCCTGACACAGGTAACCTCAATATCTTCCGGCAGATACCGGTTTAAATATTCCTTTATCTGTTTCGGATCCCACTTTTCTTTCAGATGAAAATTAGCCGTCTGCCCCAGGGCATGAACCCCTGCGTCAGTGCGGCCGGCTCCATGTACCTCCACCTCTTCTTTCGTCATCCGGCTTAAAATATCTTCCAGCTTACCCTGAATGGTGTTTTTCGTATTTCCCTGTTTCTGCCAGCCGTTATACCGGCTTCCGTCATACTGTATCGTTATTCTGTAATTCATGACTCCTATTATAGCAGAAGAAAAGTGACAAGTCCACAGGCAACACCGCTACATCCTGCTGTGAAATTCTCTGATCTCCTTTGCCGCTTTCCCGCTCAGAAGCAGCAGGCAGATCAGGTTTGGAACAGCCATCAGCCCATTGGCCACATCAGCAAAACTCCAGACCTCCTGCAGTGACATGGTTGCACCTGTAAACGTAATGCCGGAAAACAAGATTCGATATACCATGCACATTTTCGGACTTTTGCTCAGATACTCAAATGCCTTTTCCCCCTGATACTCCCAGCCGAGTATTGTAGAAAATGCAAACAGCACGATTCCCAGACAGATAAAGACACTTCCCAGACTGCCCAGAGCAGACTGGAAAGCTGCAATGGTCAGCGCTGCTCCCGTCAGCGGCTGGCCGGTGGAAGGATCTGCAATCCCCAGAACGCCGGAACACGCGATTACCAGCCCTGTTACCGTGCAGACCACCAGCGTATCAAAAAATGTTCCGGTCATGCTGATATACCCCTGCTTTACCGGTTCATCCGTGGCTGCAGCCGCTGCTGTGATGGCCGCCGAACCAAGCCCCGCTTCATTGGAGAACACGCCCCTGGCAACTCCCCACCGGGCCGCCTCCGCCATGGACGCCGTAATCATCCCGCCTGCTCCGCAGGCTGCGGCTCTGGGCGAAAACGCCATACAAAAAATATCAGCCAGTCCCGGCAGAAGCTGACGGACATTAAGTAAGATAACCACAAGTCCTGCCGATACGTAAAACAAAGCCATAACCGGCACAATAATCTGTGACACCCTGGAAATTGTTTCAATCCCTCCCAGAATAATAACCATGGAAAGCGCCATAATTACAAGTCCCGTCACTTTTGGCGGAACATCAAAGGAATTGCTCAGCGCTTCCGATATGGAATTGGCCTGTGTCATATTGCCTATGCCAAAGGATGCCGCAACAGTAAAAAAGGCAAACAGACTGGCCATCACCCGCCCGGCCCTTTTATTTTTCAGGCCGTTTTTCATCACATACATGGGGCCGCCGCACATTTCACCAAGTCTGTTTTTTTCTCTGTATTTTACAGCCAGCATACATTCTGTAAATTTTGTCGCCAGTCCGAAAAAAGCCGAAATCCACATCCATACCAGCGCTCCCGGTCCTCCCAGCACCATGGCCGTCGCCACTCCTACAATATTTCCGGTCCCTATGGTGGCCGCCAGCGCCGTCGTCAGCGCCGACAGCGGCGTGATATCTCCTTCTTTTCGTTCCCGTATCCTGGCTTCCTTTCCGAATACGCATTTCAGCGCAACCCCCAGATTCCTGACTGGAAGAAAATTCATGCGCAGATTCAAAATGATACCTGTTCCCACAAACAGCGCCAGCATCACAGGTCCCCATACAATCTGATCCAGCCTTTGTATAAAAGATAGCATCAGCCCGGCCTCCCTCTTTGCTGTCCTTGATGATATATGCTTATTCTCTTCTTACTTTTTTATTCTTTCCAGTGCATAATTCCCTGCTTTTTTAACCATACTGTTATAGCTTTAAAAAAGCCCGGAAAGGAGAAAAGAATGGAGCTAAAAAAAAATCTCCCTCCGAAAGAGGGAAAAGACAAACCTTATGAGATCAGACTGCCAGGACATGCCAATGTGATAACTGAACATCCTTCTGAACTTGCACCCCGTCCGGATGAAAAGTATCCAGGGGATGACCGTTCCAGTAAGGGAATCTAAACAGACCGGCGGCAAACAAGCCGTCGGTCCTGAATATTCAGGGGAAGATTCCCTTCCCCTGTCCGATTCTTACCAGCTTCCGCCTCCGCCTCCGGAGAAACCACCGCCGGAAAAACCGCCGCCCCCGGAGAAGCCGCCGCCGGAGTGTCCTCCCGAACTGCTGGCCGGTTTGGGAACGGAAAGTGTTTCATTGATACGGTTCAGATTGTGAGTCATACAGCGATGGAACACATAGAGATCAAACATATCCATTCTTCCCGTTCTGTTCTCATACCAATCAGGCGCCGGAACGGCAATCTGCTCGAATTTTCCTATCCACACATCTGACAGTCCAAACACATAGGCAAAGGGAAGGATATGATAAAACCACTGGGGATTATCCTTTGCCAGCGCTTCGATTCGCTCCAGCTCCGCTGTCTCAATAAACTCTCTTAAGCCCATCAGATATCCCATGCGGCGGGTGCATTCCGGCGTTCTTTTCTTCATAAAGGCAATCATTACAGCCCCCACCGCAGACACTGCGGTCACAACCGCCAGTGGAAGAATCAGAGAAAACGTTCTTCCCTCACTCAGATTATGAAGATAGCTGATTACTACGCCCAAAAGTGCCACGGCCAGACTTGTCAGGCTGACAATGATCCAGTTCCTGCGTGATTTCTGCTTTCTGGAATACCACATATCCACCGTCACACACAAAAGCAGCATGGATATTCCGTAGACAATCCAGAGAATCAGGTAGCCGGCTTCAAATCCGACAGAACACCTAGAGGCCACCACAAGAAACAGTCCCAGCGGAAGCATCATAAGGATTCCGGCTGCTACCCTGGCAGCTTTTGACGCCGCCGTATAAACTCCGCCGTTCTTTTGAATCTCCTGTTTCACCTGCGCTTTCGCCGTATTAAGGGTATCTGCAAATTTATATTTAAGGGATGACAGTTTTTTCTTTTTCCCGATTTCTCCCTTTTTCCCGAAAATACCGTTGAATACTTTTTTCTGATATTTCGGCACATTCTCCGGCAGATCCCCTGTCTTTATGAAAGTAATCTCATCTTTATCGTCTTCCTGTATTTTTAAATATCCTTTATCCGCCCAATACACAATAAGAGAAATGATATCCTGGCTGGACACGCTGCCGTCCACGATATATCCCACTGCCGCACTGTCCAGATCATCCGGAGGCATGTACTGAATGGAAGGATATACCGCCTCGTCCCTTCCCAGAAGAAGGAAGAGAACCGCAGCTGTCACAAATACCACAACTGCTGCCATGATAAGTACAGCCGGCATTTTTCCCGCCGTTTTCACATTAGTAAAATAACCGTCCTCCATATCGGCATAACAGGTCAGTCCATTTCCAGTTGGAAGAGATCTTGTCAGTTCGCCGGTCACAGAAGACCCGCTCCAGGAAAGTTTTAAGATTTCTTCCGCCCGGTTCTGTTCCCCATAGCTTCCATAATAAAATTGAAGCAGTTCATGGGGAAAGTCCTTGGGAAATATGATGGAAAAGGTACTTCCGGCCGGAATCTCATTCTGCCATCCGGTGGGGAAAATATTGTAATAAAAATCCGTATATCCCTCCTGGGTCACCGGCTGATACATAAAAGTAAAATTATAGAGCCCGCCGCGGACTGTCGTGTCCTCATCTCCAAAGCGAAATACCCTGTTTCCATTTTCCTGATCCGTTTCCGCTTCCTGATTAGTCGAAATCAGATCTACGCTGGCATAGTAAGGTGTATAAGACACGCTGCCCTCTTTGTCGGCAGCAGCAATCTGACCTCTGTCCGGTATATACCGGTAAATTCCATGGCGGGGCGTTTGAAAATCCACATCAATGGACTCCCTGACGGTACAGGAGTTATCCTCCCCCACCCCCATTTCTACATGGTAGGATCTGGTTGTCATGTAAGGGTCTTCCTCAACCGTCGCTGATGCCTGATTTTCCGGTGAAAAAATTGAAAATACCACTCCCGCATTGGATATAAAGAGAACAGCCGCAAGCCATATCACTATGGCCAGAGTATTTTTCATCTTCTTCATCATAACATCCTCTAAAACTTAACCTGTACCTGCTCCCGCTCTGCAGCCTCATTGACCTCATACAGCGGTTTTCTGTGGAATCCGAACACACCGGCTACCAGATTTCCCGGAAACATCTCTGTTTTTGTATTATATTTATTGACTACTCCATTATAAAACCGGCGCGATCCGGCGATTTCCTCTTCCACCCGTGACAGCTGATTCTGCAGATCCAGGAAATTCTGGTTTGCTTTCAAATCCGGATAATTCTCCGAGAGTGCAAACAGGGATTTTAAAGTTCCGGAAAGAGCATTATCGTTTTTAATGGTCTCCTCCGGCGTTCTGGAAGTCATGGCCATATTTCTGGCCACGATCACCTTTTCCAGCGTAGCCGACTCATGAGCGGCATATCCTTTCACTGTCTCCACAAAATTGGGAATCAGATCGTATCTCTTTTTCAGGGAAACATCCATCGCTGAGAATGCTTCCTCCGTCTTGTTCCGCAGTTTTATAAAACCGTTGTAAGATGCAATTACCCATATCACCAGCAGCGCCAGGATAACAAATATTACAATCAGCGCAATCATTAACATAGCATACTCCTCTTTTTTAAAAAGACGGAGAGCTTCTTTAGAAACTCGCCGTCTCTTTTCTCAGTTACAGATTCGGTTACAGATTCTCTTTAATTTTTGCAATCACTTCATCGTATTCCGCGTCGCTTAAGAATACTCTTTCCGGATTCATGGCAAATACCTGTGTCCATTCGAACTCGTCTTTATATTTCGGTACCAGATGGAAATGAGTATGTCCAGCCGTATCACCGTAAGCTCCCATATTAATCTTGTCCGGATTGAAGGCTTTCTGGATGGCTGTGGCCACTTTTGCCATGTCAGCAAAATAGCCGTTTCTCTCTTCATCTGACAGCTTTGTGATATCTGCAGCATGAGATTTGGTAGCTACGATACATCTGCCTTTATGGCTCTGTTCCTTAAAAAGATAAACAAGTGCATTATCCAGTTCACAGATCTTGATACCGAATTTTGCTACCAGTTCGCCTTCCATACAATATGCGCAATTTGGATCTTTCATGATAAACCTCTCCTATCTCAAATATATTTGTCTATAAGTATAACTCTTTTTCTGTCAGTTCTCAATCATTTTTTCCGTATAACTCTTCCTGAAGACGCAAATATGTCGCTTCCCAGTCAGGCACCAGATATTCTCTGCTGGAGTAGAAAAGGCCGTCATAGGGCAGGCGGCTTTTCACTACCTCATAATTAATCAGAGACGGAACCTTGCCCAGCAAAGCCCAGAATTCATTCTCCGGAATATTATGCGTCACATGGGGCAAAAGCTGATTGGCCAGTCGGTCAATCTCAGAGACTTTCATCAGCCTGATTCTGCGAATCAGCTTTGTCAGCACTTCTCTTTGACGTTCGGTTCTCTCATAATCCGCATTTCCCACCTTACGGATTCTGGCATAGGCCACAGCCTGAAGTCCATTGCACTGGTATGTCCCGGCGCCCGGTATTTTGTACTGTTCATACTGATCCTCCATCCCCATATTCTGACACATATGAAGCATGGTGGTGTTGGCGTTTTCCGCCTCCTCCTCTGAAAAATTAAGAGATATAGTACCTACAGCATCGATGATATGAATCATATCCTTAAAAGAGACTGCCATATACCGGTCCGTCTGAATTTTGAAATTTTCCGTTACGGTTGCCGTAAGAAGCTCACCTCCGCCGTTGGCATAAGCGGCGTTCAGTTTCCGGTATCCAACCCCTGGAATATGGACATACGTATCCCGCATCAGGGACATCATAGTAACCCGTTTATTTTCGTAATTGATGGACAGAAGAATCATAGAGTCTGAATTGGCGTCTTCTGTAGTTGCCGTCCTGTCAACTCCCACCAGAAGAATGTTGTAAACATTTTCCTCTGTCATTACGTTTTCTGTCGTCCTGTATCTGTCCAGATTTTCCTGTATCTGCAGCATTTCCTCGTCTTCCGGCTCTTTTTGCTCCGGCACAGATGTTACTTCGGTCTGCGTTGCTCCCGCTTCCACATAATTGGACTGTTCAAAATAATTATGCCCTTTACCGTACAGGAAAGCAGCTCCCAGGCCCACAAACATCAATATCACTACACCCGCCGATATCGCCGCTTTTCCTTTCTGCTCAGATGCCCTGCATATGTGGTTCAGAAAATCTTCTCTGATCCCTGCCAGAATCCCCAGTATTTTTTTCTTCAGTCCTTCCCTCATTGTCTCCTCCCCGTTCTTATGCCGCTGTCTGCGCATTCATCTCTGTGATATCATCTTATAAAAAAATGTCGAAAAATACAAGATATGGATAAAAAAAACTGTTATAATAATTCTGCATAAAAGAACGAACACAGGAGGATTTATATATGTTATACGATGCAGTCATAATCGGAGCATCTATTATTGATATACCTGCCGGACCCGTAGATGCATCCGTCTTTCAGAGCGGATCTCACCCGGTAGACCGTCTGACTTTTCAGGTAGGAGGCGATGCCATCAACGAGGCCACCATCCTTTCTCACCTGGGCCACCGGGTGAAACTGATCAGTAAAATCGGAGATGATCTGGGCGGACGGTTCATCCGGGAGCACTGTGACAGCCTCCATATCAACCGGGATTCTTTCATCACAGACCCTTCCATGGATACGGGAATCAATATTGTCCTCATAGAGCCGGACGGAGAACGCAGCTTTATTACCAGCAACAAAGGCGGACTTCGCCAGCTGCGTCCCGAGGACATTGATATCAGCGTTTTTTCCCAGTCATCTTTGCTGTGTTTTGCCAGTATTTTTGTCTTCCCATTCTTTTCTCCGGATGACTACAGCCGCATATTTGCAGAGGCCAAAAAACAGAATATGACTGTATGCGCAGATATGACAAAATGCAAAAACAAAGAGACCGTGGATGATCTTAAAGAAGCCCTGTCTTATCTTGATTTTGTATTTCCCAATCTGGAAGAAGCCAGGATGGTAACCCGCCGGGAGGATCCGGACGATGTGGCGGACGCTTTTCTGGAATGCGGCGTGGGCCATGCCGTTATCAAGCTTGGAAAAAAGGGCTGCCTGATCAAAAGCCGCCAGGAGCGTCTCATTGTTCCCGCCCTTCCCAATATCCGCTGTCTGGATACCACCGGGGCAGGAGATAATTTTGCTGCCGGATTTCTCTCCGGACTTATAAAAAAACAGCCGCTTCGGGAATGCGGACGCATTGCCAACGAAACAGCTGCAAAATGCATTGAAAAAACAGGTGCTACCGCCTGGATTCACTCGGATCACTGAACATTCCTGTCCAGAATCATCTGTCGGTAAGACATAAAGGTAAAGCCCAGTTTTTCATACAGGCGGGCCGCCCGGTCATTATCCCCTGTCACCTCCAGCCGGAAACGTACGGCATGGGGATATTCCCGGAACATCCACTGAAAAAATTTTGTGCCGTAGCCTTTGCCGCGGCAGGATTCATCCAGGTAGACCTCCTCCAGCATAATGGTAATTCCTCCCACCTCACAGGCATAAAAGCTGGTAAGATAGGCAAATCCGGCCAGCCTGTCGTCATCCCAGAGCGTAACACCCCAGAGGGAAGGACACTGGCTGGAGACCGCATCCTGAAATGTTCTCTTCAGAATATGCTCATCCACCTGATGATCCACCGCATCACTGTGATAAAATGCATTTACCATGGGAAGAACCGCTGCCTCATCCTGAGGCAGCATCTTTTTTATATTCAGCATACACAGTTCCTCATTTTACCAGTTTGGAAATTTTTTTGAAGGTGTCGCTTCCGGCTCTTTCCAGCAGTTCAAAAAGAACCGCCTCATAAGTCGTAACCAGGACTCCTTCCTGAACGGCACGCCAGATTCCCATTTCTTTGTCGCTTTTCTTTCGGGAACTGATGCAGTCCGTAACCAGCACCGGCTGATACCCTGCCGCTTTCAGATCGATGCAGGTCTGCAGCACACAGATATGAGCCTCAATCCCGCAGACAATGACATTTTTCCTGCCGGAGCGGTCCACTGCATCCATAATCTCCTTTTCCCTGTAACTGCTGAAAGCAATTTTTTCCATATATTCTTCTGTCTGTGCCGCCTCATACACAGTCTGCACAGAATTGCCCAGCCCTTTGGTATACTGCTGGGTAATCACCATGGGAATATCGAGGGCTTTCAGACCCCGGATCAGAATTCCTGCATTTTTTTCCAGTTCCTCACCCTGATACATCACTTTCATCAGGCTCTCCTGATAATCTACAATCAGAGCCATGGTATCCGCTGCATTTATCCTCATACAAAAATCCTCCTGCCTTCTTTATACTGCCTGCAGAGCCTGTTCCAGATCCGCAATAATATCCTCCACATTTTCAATGCCCACAGAAAGACGGATCAGATCCGGCAGAACTCCCGCTTCCACAAGCTGTTCATCGTTTAACTGGCGATGGGTATGGCTGGCGGGATGAAGCACGCAGGACCGTGCATCCGCCACATGGGTTACGATGGCGATCATTTTCAGCTCATTGGTAAAACGCATGGCGCCTTCTTTCCCGCCCTTTGGCCCGAAGGAGAGCACGCCGCAGGTACCCTCCGGCATATATTTCTGTGCCAGATCGTAATATTTGCTGCTCTTAAGTCCGGAAAATTCTACCCATGCCACTTTCTCATGATTTTCCAGATACTGAGCTACTTTCAGCGCATTTTCATAATGGCGGGGCATTCTCAGATGGAGGGTCTCCAGACCGATATTGGTCAGGAACGCATTCTGCGGAGACTGGCATGCTCCCATATCCCGCATGAGCTGAACCGTTGCTTTGGTAATATATGCCTTTTTCCCGAAACGTTCCGTATAAATCACACCGTGATAGGATTCATCAGGCGTTGTCAGCCCCGGATACTTGTCCTTGTTTGCCTCCCAGTCAAAATTTCCGCTGTCAACGATACATCCGCCCATGGCCATGGCGTGACCGTCCATGTATTTGGTGGTGGAATGAGTCACGATATCAGCGCCGTATTTAAAGGGCCGGCAGTGAATAGGCGTTGCAAAAGTATTGTCACAGATCAGGGGCACATTATGTTCATGAGCCAGATCCGCGAATTTTTCAATATCCAGAATTACGCCTGCCGGGTTGGATATGGTCTCCGCAAATACCGCCTTTGTATTGGGAAGAAATGCCTTTTCCAGCTCCTCCTTCGGAGCATCCTGATCCACCAGGGTAGTCTGAATCCCGAATCGTTTTAACGTTACTGTCAGCAGATTTGAGGTCCCGCCGTATACTTTGGCCGCACAGATCACGTGATCGCCCTCTTCGCAGATATTGGTCACCGCAAACAGTGTGGCCGCCTGGCCGGAAGAAGTCAGCATGGCTGCCGCACCGCCCTCCAGATCGCAGATCTTCTGAGCTACCAGATCATTGGTAGGATTCTGAAGACGGGAATAAAAATATCCTTCCGATTCCAGGTCAAACAGTTTACCCATCTCTTCACTGGTGGAATACTTAAATGTAGTGCTCTGATAGATTGGCAGCACTCTGGCTTCCCCGTTTCCCGGCTGCCATCCTCCCTGTATACAGATTGTTTCTTTTTTGTAGCTCATTTCGTCTCTCCTCTCTTTCTTTTGCAGTTTTGGCCGTATCCTACAGTCCCAGCAGACTGCCCGCCTGGTATATCACAAAAGTGACCGCCCATGCCACTGCCAGCTGAAACAGTGCGGCGCCCAGCATCCAGCGGGTACTTCCGGACTCCCTTTTTACCGTCGCCAAGGTGGCGATACATGGTATGTACAGCAGACTAAACGTCATCATGCAGTAAGCATTCAAAGGGCCAAAGCCCGCGTCGGACAACTGCGCAGCCAGAGCTGTCATGCCGGACGCAGCCGTTATATTCCCAATGCCAAACAGTACAGAGCAGCTGGAAACCACCACTTCCTTTGCGGAAATACCGGCGATCAGCGCCACTACCAACTGCCAGTATCCCAGTCCCAGGGGCTTAAACACCGGCACAATAACTTTTCCTACCGCAGCTCCGAAACTCTGGGAAATATCACTGACATATCCCGAGGGTCCAAAATTCAGCACAAACCACATGAGAACGGATGCGATAAAAATGGTGGTGCCCGCTTTGGTCAGATAGTCTTTTACCTTTTCCCATACGTAAATCCACACTGTCTGAGCGCCGGGGGCCTTATATTCCGGCAGTTCAATCAAAAGATTATTCTCTGCCTTTCTTTTATCCATCAGATGCATGATATACGCTGCAATAATGGCAGCTGCCATTCCCAGTACATACATGGAGAACGCTGCCGCAGCCGCATACTTTCCAAAAAACGCCTGTGAAAACAGGACATAGACGGGCAGTCTGGCGCTGCAGGACATAAAAGGAGTCACCAGCATGGTTCTCAGCCGGTCCTTTTTATCCTCCAAAGCTCTCGATGCCATTACCGCCGGCACAGTACAGCCAAATCCCAGGACCATAGGGATAAAGGCTCTTCCGGAAAGACCCAGCCGTCCCATCAGACTGTCCATCACATAGGCGGCTCTCGCCATATACCCGCTGTCTTCCAGAAAGGCCAGCGCCAGGAACAGGATAAAGATATTGGGAAGGAATGTAAGGATACCGCCCACTCCGGCAATGATTCCATCCACAATCAGGGATATCAGCCACGGAGACGCATCTGCCGCCGTAAGAAGCCCGGTCATCCCTGTGGAAATGAAATCCAGAAAGATTCCCATGTACCCTTTCAGCCAGTCTCCCACTGTAAACGTAAGGACAAACACCAGCGCCATGATCAGAAGAAAGATCGGCAGTCCCCAGAACCGGTCCGTCAGCCACCGGTCAATTTTATCCGTACTGGCTGCTTTCTGCGCCTTGTTCACCAGAGTTTCCTGAATAACCTCTTCAATAAAATCATACTTTTCATTGATGATCTGCGTTTCATAGCTTTTTTTCAGTATATCAGAAGTCTCAATGGGATACTGCTTTTTTATTTCCTCGTCATCCTCCAGATATTTGATGGCGACATACCGGTATTTTTTCAAATCCGGATATTTTTGGCGCAGACGCTCTTTCAGCAGATCAATTTTGTCTTCGATTTCATCGCTGTAAACCATGACGAATTCTTTATGATGCTGATGCTGGTGCTCCGTCTGTGTATCATGGTGATGAATGAGAGGCTGATGTTCCATAAAATCCCGGTGATGAATCACCGCATGCATGAGAATATCAAGACCTTTTTTCTTCCTGGCGCTGACCGGTATCACGGGAATACCAAGCATTTCCGGGAGACGGTGAAGGTCAATCTCCATCCCTCTTTTTTCCACAATATCCATCATATTAAGAGCCAGTACTACCGGTTTTCCCAGTTCTATCAGCTGCAGCGTCAGATAGAGGTTTCTCTCCAGCGCGGAAGCATCGGCCACATCGATTATCACATCCACTTCATCACTTTGCACATACTGTCTGGCCACCACCTCTTCCATGGTATAGGAAGTCAGGCTGTACGTCCCTGGAAGATCTACCAGAGAAAGATCATAATCCTGAAACTTCATGGAGCCTTCCACTTTTTCCACGGTAACTCCCGGCCAGTTGGCCACCTTCAGATTTGCTCCGGTGTATGCGTTAAACAGCGTGGTTTTTCCGCAGTTAGGATTTCCCATAAATCCCACACGTATTCTATTCCCCATCGGACATATCCTCCCTCACTTCAATATTTTCAGCGATATGTTTCCCAATGGCAAAACGGGTTCCCCGCACATTAATGATCAGCGCCCCTCTCTTTTTTTTATTCAGCACACTGACCTTTGCATCGCCCGTCATCCCCAGCGCCGCCAGACGCCGGTCAATATTCACAGGCAGCCGCATCCGCTCCACCAGATAGCTTTTTCCTGTCTCTCCCTCTATTAATTTCATGTTTTCAGCCCTTATTTTTATTGTAAATGATTAAAAGTCCCTTTAACAGCAGATTGTCATCCAGAATCACTTTCTTTTTACAGTAGGGCACAATGGCCTTTGCCAGGCCGCCTGTAGCCACCGCCGTAGCCTTCTTTCCGATTTCCTCTTCAATTCTGGCAATCATACCGTCTACCACCGAGGCATTTCCATAGATAATTCCGCTTTTCATGCAGTCAATGGTATTTTTCCCGATCATCTGCTTGGGCGGCTCCAGACTGATTCCCTGCAGCTGAGCCGCATGAGCCGTCAGCGAATTCAGGGAAACCATGACCCCCGGAAGGATCATACCGCCAATATAATTTTTCTTTTCATCAATGACACAGATGGTAGTTGCCGTTCCCATATCCAGTATAATCAGCGGCAGAGGGTATTCGTTGATCCCTGCCACGGCCCCCGCCACCAGATCACTTCCAAGCTGGGCCGGATTGTCCATCAGAATATTCAGTCCGGTCTTGATTCCTGGTCCTACCACCAGAATCTGACGGCGCAGCACTTTTTCCGCCGCCAGACGGACAATACTGGTAATCTGCGGCACAACGGAACAGATAATCCCACCCTTGATATCATCTCTTGAAATTCCATATAGTTCCAGCACCACTTTAATGTCGATCGCATATTCCAGTTCCGTTTTGGTCTTTACGGTCGCCAGCCTTTCGATAAAATAAGTCTGCTTCTCATCCACGCATCCGATCACGATATTGGTATTTCCGATATCTATTGCCAGAATCATTTTCTATACTCCTATATTTTTCATTACTTTCGTATTCATGAGCACTTTACCAATGAGAACGACAATCACTGCCGCCACAATGGCCTCCGGTACTCCGTTGACGCCGATAACCGCCAGAATCGCCAGATATACATTTCCTGTGATTTCACTGGCCGCAGCGTAACTGTCTCCAAAAAACAGCAGAATCATGTGCATCACCAGCAGCGTGTTGGTGAGAGCTCCGGTAAGTCCTGCCAGCGCCAGTCCTGCCGCCGGTACTTTCTTTCCCTTTTTTCCCGCAATCTTTGCCACCAGCCGGTACACGTAATACGGGGTAATGCCCACCAGAATTCTGGGTACGAAACAGATAATGATGCTGCCAAGTCCCCCGCTGTACTCGCCCAGTGAATAAAAGGGCGTAAATACAAAGGAGGTCACGCTTGGATTGATGGTATTGTTGATAAAACTGGTCAGTCCGAAGACAAAGCCCAGCGCCGCTCCTTTTTTGGGCCCCAGCATCAGTGATCCGATAATAACCGGAATATGAATGATGGTCGCTCTCGTAAATCCCAGAGGGATATAGCCGAGAAAGGGTGTGAAAGCCATGATAAAAATCAGTGCAGCGAAAAGTGCCACCTGAGTCAGGCTTTTCGTTCTTGACATGGTTGCTGTTGTGTTATTCATTTTTTTCCTCCTGTTACTGTTCCCGCTTTCCGGGATACAATACATCTTCCCCAATGGGGCGTCTACAAGTTACTTAAAATTTTATCCAGGATGGAATGTGCCACCTCGTCCTTACTCATAAGACCAAGGTTAATCTCTTCCTCCTGTGTAATCAGGGTCACCACATTGGTGTCTGCCTGGAATCCGGCTCCGGCCTCTTTCAGATTGTTTGCCACAATCATATCCAGATGCTTCTTCACAAGCTTCTCCCTGGAATTACTGATCATATGTTCCGTTTCCATGGAAAATCCACATAAAAACTGTCCTTTTCTTTTATGCTCGCTCAGATATTGCAGAATATCCCTGGTACGCTCCATGGGAAGCGAAAACTGTTCCTCTTTTTTCTTTACCTTTTCCCTGTTCACACTGACGGGACGGTAATCCGCCACCGCAGCCGCTTTAATCACAATATCCTGCTCTTCAAAATGTTCTGTCACTGCGCGAAACATATCAGCCGCGCTCACAACAGAAATCATCTTCACATCCATTGGCGGCTTTAAGCTTACAGGCCCGCTGACAAGCGTCACATCCGCCCCCCGCAGCATGGCGGCCCTTGCAAGAGCATACCCCATCTTGCCGGAAGAATGATTGGTAATATACCGGACAGGATCCAGCGCTTCCTCGGTGGGGCCTGCCGTCACCATCACCCTTTTTCCTTTCATATCTTTTTCAAAGGCAATTTCCTTTTCGATATACTGATACAGCACATCAGGCTCCGGCATCTTGCCTGATCCCGTATCGCCGCAGGCCAGATAACCACTGGCCGCTTCAATCACCCGGCATCCGTAGCCTTTTAATTTTTCCATATTATCCTGTACAATGGGATTTTGATACATGGCGGTATTCATGGCCGGCGCAAGCAGAACGGGACAGCGGCAGGCCAGAAAGGTAGTGGTCAGCATATCGTCGGCTATTCCATTTGCCAGTTTGCCTATTACATTGGCAGTCGCCGGTGCAATCATCAGTACGTCAGCCTGCTTTCCCAGCGACACATGCTCCACTTTATGCTGAAAGTTCCGGTCAAAGGTATCCACAATACATTTATTCCCGCTCAGTGTCTCAAAGGTAATGGGATTGATAAAATTCACGGCATGCTCTGTCATGATCACATGAACGCAGGCCCCCTGCTTCACCAACATGCTGACAAGCCCCGCCGTTTTATAGGCGGCGATTCCTCCCGCCACACCGATGAGCACAGTCTTTCCTTTTAGCATAACTTCCCCTCCTTTTGCATCCAGATTATTATATAAAACTTACCCGCTTATTTCAATAATATAAGTACCATTTTTCTCAAAAACCACCTGACCGGTATTTTTCAGAAGCGTTTCATTTAAGGTTCCGTATTTTTCTCTTTCCAGAGCCCCCACATAAATATATCGAACCTCATATTTATCCAGCAGCTCCTTTACCTCTTCTTCATTCCCAGACGTATAAATAGTTTCCACGTCGGCTTTTCTTTCGTTGAGCTCTTCCACATCGCCGCGCCACAGCCACTCATGCACATACCAGCCCATCACGCAGGGAAGCCCGGTCATGGCTGACACTCTCTGATAATCAGAATAGCTGTCGCCGCAGGCTTCCACAATCACCGGACTGCCCTTTACATTTTCATTCAGCCAGGCGATGGCATCTGCGTCTTCCGGGAAATCTTCCTCCAGGTAAGCTGTCACATCCAGCCCGGGAAAAGCCTCCAGCGACAGATCATCCCCATACCAGGCGGAACCTGCATTGATAATATACCCGAAAGTAGACACCAGACAGATTCCTGTCACAATTCCCGTGACATACAATCCCCTGGACCGGTGCAGCAGGAAGCGGATCAGAATATAGGCCATACAGATGCCAAAAAGGGCAAATGCCTGATAGGTCAGCTTAAACATGGTATTGGCTCTGGCAAAACCTTCCTCGTAGATATCCCGGACATAAACCAGTTCCGGCACCAGCACCAGCCCGATGGCGCACAGCGCCAGTCCTCCGATATAGAGATCCTGCAAAGGCATCCGGCAGAATATACTGCGGAAACGTCCCATCTTGCCTCTTTTTTTCACTGCCGCCGTGATCATCCAGATCAGGAAGACAGTACACATGACAAAGGGCAGTCCCCAGACCACCAGCAGCTGTTTGAGTGAACTGTGATTTTGGGCCGGAGCGATTCCGGAAACCATAGTCTTAAAGCTTAAAGTAAATGGAAGCGCCGCCGCCGTGGAAACCACCAATATCCAGGCGCCCTGAGCTGCACTTTTGATTACCGTATATCTCCAGGAAAATTCCCCTTCCCGCAGATTCCGATACACAACCACTGCCAAAATCACCACAAAATATATGGCAAAGTCCCAGTAATTGGTAAAATGGAAAATTCCGGTAAGAAGGCCAAACATCAAAATATGAATCTGCAGAAAGTCTTTTTTAATCCGTTCCCACAGATTTAAACGCCTGCGCTCCTTTCTGGTCAGCAGAGGACTTTTCATAAACGAATACGTAAGTCCCACTGTCAGAAGCACAAACATCAGATTGACCACATGAGCATGAAGATCTCCCAACACAAAGGAATAGGCCGGGAATTCATGTATTGTCTTATCATTCCCTTTCGGATAGTAGCCAATATACCTGGTGGAATTGGGAAACCAGTACGTGTAGTCACTGTCATGGCCCAGAAAACCCCGGAACCATTTCAGCAGATGGCCAGCCAGTACGTAATGCATGTTTCCGGCCATGGACACAGCCATGCCTGCCAGCACTCCCGCCGGCACAGCCGCCCTTGCTCTTTTCCTCTTCCCTGATACCCTGTCCTCCCAGATCTGCCTGACAAGGGCAAAGGGCAGCATAAACGCCAGAGCCGCCACCAGTGTCCGCATTACATGATACGTTTCCTGTATTCTGGTTAAGGTCAGCTTTGTAAGAAAAACGGCGTAATACTGACCGCCGTAATAGTAGTTGATGGGTTCTCCTCCGTACCAGATATCCGGTGCAGGAAGGGTCTGGCTGCGCATCATGGAAGCCATAAATCCGTAATCCATAAATTTTTCCGTTCCATATGCAGCCGCATGAAAACCCGAAAGATAAGTCCAGCCCAGAAACAGAAGAAGAAAGAGAATCTCTTCTCCCAGAATAAGCCCGCCGTTTTCTCTTGTCAGCCAGAAAACACTTTTTCCTTTTTTCAGACGATACCAGAAGATTCCCGTATTGACCAGGATACAAAAAAGGACCACTCCGATACAGGATGCCGAAGTAAATGGGAGAATTCCGGCACAGACCAGTACCCAGAGAATAAATCCGGAAACAGCTATTCCCAGAACTTTCGAAAAAAGCCATCCTCCGTCTTTAAAATCCCGGAACAACATCTTCGACAGCGGCATAAAAGAGGCGCCCAGTACCAGCATGGCTGCCCACCATATCAAACATGTACCCATTAAAATCTCCTCACACTTTCCTGTATTTTTTCCTCAGATAACCAAATTCAACAAGAGCCCTTCGTCCCATAGCGCAGATTTTGCGGAAATTAACGGAATTTTTGCCTCCCTGCCGGGGGCGGAAAGTAATCGGATAGTACTTTACCGTCCTCAGGCTTTTCTTATACAATACGCTGATTATTACATTGGCCAGATGATAATTCCTGGGTACCAGTTTCAGTATTTTATCCAGTTCATCACTTTTCATCAGCCTGAAGGGCGTATTGATATCCTCCATCCAGACGCCGAAATTCAGGAAGACTACCAGCTTCAGCGTTTTCGTTACAACTACCCTGCCAAAGCCATCCTGACGATGGCGTCTGGAACCCAGAAGAAGTCCGGCGCTGCGTCTTTCTTCCCACAATGGCCAGAATTCTTCCGGCAGTGTCTGGCCGTCTGAATCTGTCTGAAAAATATACGTTGCTCCTCCCGCAATGGCACGCCGGTATCCGTAAAGCACTGCAGCTCCATGGCCGCCATTTTCCTTTGTCTCCACCAGAAGATAAGGATGGGTATTCTGAAGCTTTGAAGCAATATCGCGTGTTCTGTCCGTACTGCCGTCATCTATCAGCAGAACCCTGGAATCTTCACCTGTTTTTTTCACAATTTCATGCCATTCATCCAGCACAGCTTCGATATTCTTTTCTTCATTATAGGCCGGTATTACTACCCACAGACTTTCTTTCATCGATTTCTCCCTGTTGACCTTCAAAAGGCTGTTGCCAGCGGCAACAGCCTTTCTTTTACTCATATCTGATTTTCAGATAACTTTTAATCTCTTCCACACATTTTTCAAATCCCAGCTTGCGGCTGTTCAGACACAGATCATAATTTCTTGCATCACTCCAAGATCTGCCGGTATAGTGGTGATAAAAATCTCCTCTGTACTTATCTACCCTGGCAATATATTTCTCCATTTCTTTCTGGCTCATGCTGTTGCGCAGCATTGCCTGCTCCAGGCAGAATTCCCGGTCCGCATGCACGAAAACGCTGGTCACATTGTCAAAATTCCGCAGAATAAAATCGGCGCATCTTCCTATAATCACACAGGATTCCTGCCGCGCCAGCTGCTTGATAATCTTTGCCTGATAGTTGAAAAGGTTATCCTTCGACACGAAACCGTCACTTTCCGGGTTGATCAGATCACCGCTGTAAACCTTTTTCGTCAGCTTCTGAAGCAGACCAATATCCAGTTTCTCATCGGACTTGCCGAAAAGCTTTTCCGAAATCCCACTGTCCTCCGAAGCCATTTTCAGAATTTCTCTGTTGTAGCAATGGATTCCCAGCTCCCTGGCCAACATCTCGCCAATGGTCTTTCCGCCGCTTCCGTACTGCCTGGCTATGGTAATAACAATATTTTCCATACCGTCCCCCTCCTGATTATTCACCTAAATAGGCTTTCTTAACAGAATCATCATTCATCAGTTCTTTTGCATCCCCGGAAAGTACAAAGTTTCCTGTCTCCAGTACATAGGCTCTGTCAGCGATACTCAGCGCTTTTTTCGCGTTCTGCTCCACCAGAAGAACCGTTGTTCCGCCTGCGCTTACAGACTGAATAATATCAAAAATTTCATTGACCAGAATAGGGGAAAGTCCCATAGACGGTTCATCCATTACAATCAGCTTGGGATGAGACATTAAAGCCCGTCCCATGGCCAGCATCTGCTGTTCACCGCCGGAAAGAGTTCCGGCCAGCTGATTTCTCCGTTCTTCCAGACGCGGGAAACGCTCGTACACCATCTGCAGCGTTTCTTCCACCTCTTTTTTGTCGTTTCTGGTATAAGCTCCCATTTTAAGATTCTGATATACCGTAAAATCAGCAAAGACACGTCTGCCCTCCGGTACGTGAGCCATTCCCATAGAAACGATCTTATGAGCCGGCATACGGGTAATATCGGTTCCTTCAAAAGTGACCGTTCCTTTTTTCGGTGCAATCAGTCCCGTAATTGTGTGAAGGATTGTAGTCTTGCCCGCTCCGTTTGCTCCGATCAGTGCGATTACTTCGCCCTCATTTACTTCAAAGGAGACTCCTTTTATCGCCTGGATGACTCCATAATAGACCTCCAGGTCTTTTATCTCCAGCATTGCCATACGTTTTTCCTCCTATTCTCCCAGATATGCCGTGATTACTTCCGGATTGTTCAGAACATCGCTGGTATTGCCCTGCGCCAGAACTTCACCGAAATTCAGTACTGTCAGTTTCTCACAGATACCGGACACCAGTTTCATATCATGTTCAATAAGGAGAATCGTCATGTTGAATTTCTCCCGCACAAACTGTATGGTTTCCATCAATTCTTTCGTCTCATTGGGATTCATTCCCGCCGCCGGCTCATCCAGAAGAATCAGTTTGGGCTCTGTGGCAAGGGCTCTGGCAATCTCCAGCTTTCTCTGTTTTCCATAGGGAAGATTGGATGCCAGATAATCCGCCTCTTTTTCCAGTCCGAAAACTTCCAGAAGCTCCATGGCTTTTTCATTCATTTCTTTTTCCACCCGATGATATCTGGGCAGACGGAAAATTCCTTCAATCGTTGTATAATGATGTTTATTATGCAGCCCTGCTTTTACATTATCCAGAACCGGCATATCCTTAAACAGCCGGATATTCTGAAAGGTTCTGGCAATCCCCGCCTTATTGATGTCAATGGTCCGTTTTCCCGTAATATCCGTTCCATCCAGCTTTACAATCCCTTCGTCCGGCTTGTAAACGCCGGTGAGCAGATTAAATATAGTGGTTTTCCCCGCTCCGTTGGGGCCGATCAGCCCGTATAATTCGCCCTGCTCTATGGACAGATCTACCGCATTGACAGCCCGAAGGCCGCCGAAGGAAATTCCAAGATTTTTCACATCCAGTAATGCCATCTTCTCTTACGCCTCCTTTGCCGTCTTCTTCTTTTTTATCAGTCGTTTCAAGGAGTGCTTTTCCCTCCACTCCAGCGACTTGGGCGCCCAGTTAAAGAGCATCATCAGAATCAGAACAATGGCGTAGATCAGCATCCGGTAATCGGAAAGCCCGCGCAGCAGCTCCGGCAGCAAGGTCAGAATAACAGCAGCGATAATAGAGCCGCGCATGTTTCCGATTCCTCCCAGCACCACAAACACCAGAATCATAATCGACATATTATAGCCAAAGTTCTTGGGCAGCGCTGTCAGCGTTGACAGGTTATGAGCGTACAGCACGCCGGCAGCCCCTGCAAGAGCGGCTGAGACGGAAAAAGCCATCAGTTTGTACTTTGTAATATTAATTCCTACAGATTCCGCCGCAATCCGGTTATCGCGGATGGCCATAATCGCTCTTCCGTCTCTGGAATTTACCATGTTCAGAATAACAAAGAGCGTAATTATAATCAGAATCACACCGATTAAAAATGTGGAATCCTGAGGTGTCCCCGTAATTCCCTGGGGGCCGTTGACAATCACTTCTCCTTCCGGCTGCAGATTCAGCGAAATGGAATCTTTTGTGGAAAAATGAAAACCAGCAGCATCTTTTCCAATATAGAGAACATTGACCAGGTTTTTGATAATTTCACCAAAAGCCAGCGTAACGATAGCCAGATAATCTCCCCGCAGACGAAGTACCGGAATACCAATCAGGATTCCGAACACGCCTGCAGCCACAGCGCCCAGAATCAGCGCCAGAATAAATCTTACTGCTGAAACCGTGATGATTTCTTCCATGCATTTCGAGAAAAATGCGCTGCTAAAAGCTCCCACGCACATAAATCCCGCATGACCCAGACTCAGCTCACCCAGGATGCCTACAACCAGGTTCAAAGAAAGAGCCAGTATAACATATACGCACAGAGGAACCAACAATCCTTCCATCAGACTGGAAAGATTGCCCGTACTCAAAAGAAGCTGTACGATAATAAACGCCACAACGACGATACCGTATGTGATTATATTGCTTTTTGTTTGTTTGTTTATCTTTTTCACTTTTTTGTCCCCCTACACTTTCTCCTGAATTTTCTTGCCCAGAATACCGGTAGGTTTCACCAGCAGCACGATGATCAGCACCGCAAATACAATTGCATCCGCCAGCTGCGATGAAATATAGGCTTTTCCCAGAATTTCTATAACACCCAGCAAAATTCCGCCGATCATAGCGCCGGGAATAGATCCGATTCCGCCAAAAACGGCAGCAACAAAAGCCTTAATACCGGGCATAGAGCCTGTGTATGGATTCAATGACGGATAAGCGGAACAAAGCAGTACGCCCGCTATGGCTGCCAGGCCGGAGCCGATCGCAAAGGTCAATCCGATCGTACGGTTTACATTGATTCCCATCAGCTGAGCCGCTCCCTTGTCTTCCGACACAGCCAGCATCGCCTGACCCGCTTTCGTTCTGTTGATGAACAGCGTAAGAACAACCATAATGACAATACAGGACAGGATAGTCACAATCGTCTCCCCGCTGATTGTCATTTTTCCATCCGCCAGTGTGATGGCCGGAACCGTAACCACGGAATGGAAGGATTTTGTGTTGGCGCCGAAAATCAGAAGCGCCAGATTCTGCAGCAGATAGCTGACACCGATGGCGGTAATCAGCACTGCCAGTGATGACGATGCATTTCTCAGCGGCCGGTAGGCAACACGCTCAATTACAACACCCAGCACAGTACAGAATATAACCGCTATCAGAACGCCCAAAAGCGGCGGACATCCCAACGAAGTGCTGGAAATCAGCACGACGTAACCGCCGACCATTATTACATCACCATGTGCAAAGTTCAGCATTTTCGCTATACCGTATACCATAGTGTAACCCAGAGCAATGATCGCGTAGACACTGCCCAGGCTGATGCCATTAATCAAATAAGATAAAAAGCTCATAGCACACCCCTCTGTCGTATATTTTTCATAATGTTATTTATTATACCCTGTACACCGACGGTTTTCAAGACAAATTGTATCCTTATTGCACCAGATATTTTTTATCCCGCAGTGTTTTTTCTATCAGATCAAGAATTTCATCGCTTTTCGCCGTTACGGTATGGTAATGGTAGCCTGAGGTCACATTTAAAAGAGGACTGGATTTCCCGCTTCGGATACCCCTCTCCAACTCCTCCACATCTCTTCGTGAACCCACTGCCAGCTCTGCCTTAAGTCTGCCGTAAACTTTATGGTTCACAAAGACGTCTGTCACCCTTCCGCCGAGGTCCACAATAGAGTACAACTCATCCACAATGTCCTCGTTCCCGTGACATACTTTGAAAACTCTCCTGGCGCATTGTTCTGAGCGGCAGACATACCCTTTGTTTGTAGACACAATATCATATCCTGATGCCCGCAGAAGCGCAATATCCTGCACAATCACCTGGCGGCTGACCGCAAACATTTCCGACAGCTTATTGCCGGATACAGGATGGTTTTTGGACTGCACCGCTTTCAGAATTTCATTTCTTCTTTGTTCCCCGTTCATTGCATTCTCCTTTTTTCAGACTGCGTGAAGATTTTTCAGTGAGATATCAAGGATCGGCGCGGAATGCGTAAGCGCCCCGCTGGATATAAAATCCACTCCCACAGCAAGATACTGCCCGATATTTTCCTTTGTCACATTGCCGGAACACTCCGTCTGCGCCCTGCCGTCAATCAGTTTTACCGCCTCTTTCATCATTTCCGGAGTCATATTGTCCAGCATGATTATGTCGGCGCCTGCCTCCACAGCTTCCTTTACCATCTCAAGATTTTCCACCTCAATTTCGATCTTTCTGACAAAGGGCGCATACTCTTTTGCCATTTCCACTGCTCTTTTGACGCTTCCAGCTGCGCCGATATGATTGTCTTTGAGCAGAATGCCGTCTGACAGATTATATCTGTGATTACAGCCGCCCCCCACTTTTACCGCATACTTTTCAAAAATCCTCATGTTGGGCGTAGTCTTTCGGGTGTCCAGCAGTCTGGTTTTGCTCCCTTTTAAAAGCGCAGCCATGCTGTGAGTGTAAGTAGCGATTCCGCTCATCCGCTGAAGATAATTAAGCGCCACCCGCTCCCCGGACAGCAGTACCCGGATATCCCCGGTGAGAACAGCCATTTTCGTTCCTTTTTTTACCTCATCTCCATCCTGGACAAAAGTCTCCATCTGTGTATCTTCATCCAGAAGTTCAAACACCCGGCCAAACACACCGATTCCTGCCACAATACCGTCCTGTTTGCAGATCAGATCCACCTGGCCTTTGCAGGATCCTGGCATCACCGCATTCGTAGTGATATCCTCACTGGTGATATCCTCTTTTAAAGCCTGCAAAATCAGCTCATCCGCATTTAACTTCATGGTAATTGGATTGTTCATGTCTTTTTCTCATCCTTTCCGTTTCTTCTTCTATGGACTTTCTGTACTCTTCTTTAATCTTTTCGTAATCTTCATAAACTGACAAATCCAGCTTATCAAAGATCTGAGCATTTTCTTTTATCCCGGAGAGCTCTTTCCCGATTCTTGCAGCCGAACGTTTCGCAAACACCAGACTTTCAAGCAGGGAATTGCTGGCCAGCCGGTTGGCTCCGTGAACGCCGTTGCAGCTGGTCTCGCCTACAGCGTAGAGCTGCTCCATGGATGTCCGGCTGTCCTGGTCTACTTTTATGCCTCCCATGAAATAATGCTGTGCCGGCACCACCGGAATACATTCCTTCGTTACATCGTACCCTTCTTCCAGACATCGCTGATAAATATTTGGAAAATGACGGAGGATTTCTTCCCTGGGAATGTGCTCCATGGAAAGCCAGACGTAAGGCGTGTGATCCACTTCCATCTGACGGCGGATAGCCGCTGTCAGAAGATCTCTTGGAAGCAGTTCATCCACAAAACGTTTATGGCTGGCGTTATAAAGCACCGCTCCTTCTCCCCGCACCGATTCCGAAATGAGAAACCGTCGGCCTGGTTTCCTGGAATACAGTGTGGTGGGGTGGATCTGCACATAATCAATGTTCTCCAGCTCCACGCCGTTTTTCAGCGCCACAGCCAGACCGTCGCCTGTCAGATGGGGAAAGTTGGTGGAATGCTCGTAAAGCCCGCCTACACCGCCGCAGGCCAGTACCGTCTCTCCTGCCTGCACCGCCATAAGTTCTCCGTTTTCTTTTTGGCACACAACACCGTAACACACATTTCCCTGACATACAAGATCAATCATTGTTGTTTTTTCCAATATGGCAACATTCTTTCTTTTTCGCACCTGTGCCAGGAGCTTTCTGGTAATCTCTTCACCTGTTATATCCTCATGAAACAATATCCTTGGCCGGGAGTGTCCGCCTTCCCTCGTAAAAATCAGTTCGCCGTCTTCCCGGGCAAATTCCACGCCATATTTCACCAGATCGCGGATGATTTCCTGTGAGGAACGGATCATGATATCCACCGATTCCTCCCGGTTTTCATAATGTCCTGCTTTCATGGTATCTTCATAATAACTGTCATAATCCTCTTCCCCCCGCAGCATACAGATGCCGCCCTGGGCCAGAAAAGAATCGCTGTTTTCTGTTTCATCCTTTGTAATCATAAGAATCTTTTTATCTTCCGGGAGATTTAATGCGCAGAACAGTCCCCCCACTCCTGTTCCCACAATCAGAATATCTGTCTTCATCTTATCCGTTCCTCCCCCTATTTTGCCAGCTCCAGCATACTTTTCAGCGGTTTTTCTGCTGCCGCTCTTAATTTTTCCGGCAGATGGATTTCATTTTCTCCTGTTTCCAGTACACACACCAGTTTTTCCAGTGTGTTCTTTTTCATATCAGCACAGCACATAGACCGCCCTGGCATGTGGAAAATCTTATCCGGATTTTTCTTTTTAAGTTCAGCCATCACACCCTTTTCCGTGCAGATAATAAATTTATTCTCACTGCTTTTTGCAGCATAATCAATGATTCCCGCTGTACTTCCTATGTAATCCGCTTCCTTAAGAACTTCCGGCCTGCATTCGGGGTGGGCCAGAATTTTTGCTTTCGGCCATGCATTTTTTGCTTTTTTCACTTCCTCCCCTCCGAGGGATGCGTGAACGTGACAGAATCCGTCGTTGAAAATAAACTCTTTTTCCGGGAGGAACGAGGCGATGTACCGTCCCAGATTTTCATCCGGTATAAAATAAATACGTTTATTGGGCAGGGCTTTTACAATTTTCAAAGCATTGGAAGAGGTAACGCACACATCGGAACAGGCTTTCAGCTCCGCTGTGGAGTTTACATAACACACAACAGCCACGTCTTCATACATTTCTCTTACCATTTTTATTTTATCCTGCGCAGCCATATGGGCCATGGGGCAGTCTGCCCCTGTATCCGGCATCAGCACCGTCTTTTCAGGGTTCAGAGCCTTTGCACTTTCCCCCATAAAAGAAACGCCGCAGAAGACCAGCGTCGTCTCCTTTATTTTTGCCGCCAGGCTGGCAAGATAATAGGAGTCACCTATATAGTCGGCAACTTCCTGTACTTCTTCCGGCACATAATAATGAGCCAGAATGGCAGCATTCTTTTCTCTTTTCAATGCCTGTATTTTCTCTTTCATCTGATTCATGGTCAGTCCTCCTATCGCACATACTGCTGACCATTATAGCATGAGTCTTTTCACCTGACAAGACAGTTGCATATTTACAGACACCATTTTTACTGTTTACCAGAAAGCGCGCCCGTACAGAAAATAAATTTTGCGAAAACCTTTCATATGTTCCAGCACATACCTGCAGGTTTTCCCATAGATTTCAAAGACCTGGCCGCGCTGTTCCCGCGAAACGCCCTCCTTTCCATAGGCAGCCAAAAGTGCCGTCTGCCTTCCCTTTTCCGCTTCCTCCTGTGATATAGAAGTGATCTGTCGACACAACAGATCTGGAAATTCTTTCTCCTGCCCGTCGTATTCTGTGAAAAGACCTCCAAAATGAAGAACCTCCATCATCTGCACATAGAGACGGTCAGCCCTCCATCTGGGATATCTTTTTCGCATCCGGACTCTTCTGGCTGACAAAATCTTTCTGACCAACAAGAACAGAAACAACAGCACAACAGCCGACAGTACGATCATGCCTGCTGTTTTTCCAGCTCCTCCTTTCCTTTCGTTTCCGGAGCCTTCCTTTTCTTCCTGCTCTTCCTGCTGAGAATTCACTTCTTCTGTCGGTGTGGGAGTCACTTCTCTTTCCTCTGAATCCTCTTCACCCTGCAGTGTATCGGGATTTTCCAGAGGATTTAAGGGAGAGGCCACCACACTGCCCGGCGGCGTGGCTTCAACCACTTCCCATCCGCGGCCCGGCAGATAAATTTCCGTCCAGGCATGGGCATTTTCATCTGTCACCACAGCCTGGAACCCGCCGTCTGCCGCTTCAAATTCGGCTGGACGAACGATATACCCTGCAGCGTACCGGGAAGGCACTCCGTACATCCGGTACATCAGCGCCGCCACAGATGCAAAATGCTGACAGTATCCTTCTCCTTTCTCGAACATATAGTATTCCAGCGTATCGCGGCCATAAGGTACCTGACCTGGCGTCCTGCTGTATACCATCCTCTCCTGAATCAACTTCAGTATCGTATCCGTTGCACCGCTGTAATCTTCAAGAGGATGATCTTCACACAGCTGCACCAGCTGCGGCATATTTGCCACCGGAACATCCATATAATTCCCTGCGGCAAAATCTGAATAGCTCTCCTCCCTCTCCAATTCCAGTGACGGAGAAAATCCCGAAGGCAGCAGCTTTTCTTCACCGGCAGTAAGATCACGCACCTGTACGGACAACCCTGCCGTTTTTTCATCCGCGTATCGTAAAAAAGAGGATACTCCCTCCGGCGCCTGAATATTCTGCTCGCTCCAAAAAACGCTCTCATCTGCCGCTTCCCAGAATTCTCCCATATATCGGCTGCCTGTGAAATTTTTCAGATACAGAACCTCCTGCGGAATTTGAGAAACAGCCACCTGCAGTCTGCTCTGACCGGTCGGCGTCTGATTCCCTCTGTTTACTCCGCCGCTTTTTTCTTCTCCCGTTATCCGCACCGATAACTGATGGATCTGCTCCTGCACCCTGGAGGACGTTTTCAGCAATATATCCACTCCCTGATTCCCCGCCCTTTGTACCGCTGTCATCAGAAGCAGAAAAAGCGCCAGAATAAGAAATGCACCTGTAAATTCACCTCCGGTAAATTCCCCTCTTTTTCTGCGCCCTGCACCCAGAATCCAGGTTCCTATATGAAAAATTCCAAACAGACATATCTCTTTAATATCCAGTTTTTGTCCCAGCAGCGGCCCCAGAAACACCATGGGTATTGTTATGATGAGAAAGAGCCATGCCATACGCGCTTTGTAAGTGAGCAAAAACAAAAGAAGGCTGCATACTATTATAAATAAAATGACTGATTTGGTAAGGTCTTTGTCCGCCAGATTCCAGATATCCGTTCCGGCCATACGACAGACAAGACGGATTTCTTCCGTCAGTCCGTCCATATAGCGGTATATCCATATGCAGCCGGCTGCGGCCACCGGCCATGTAAGAATCCTTAACCTGCCGCCCGGCACAGCCATAAGCCAAATAATCAGGCAGACCGCAGCCGTAACTGCCGCCGCCTCCTTCAGGCGAAAATCCAGAAACAACACGAAATCCAATGCATACAGTATTCCTTCCACACCGCATATATAGCTTAAAAGAAGCAAAAATTCGGCAGCATATCCCCGTCCGGCAGCCTGGCCGGACATGCGGCTTTTATAAAATCTGATCCCTGTTTCCAGAGCGCTCACCTCCTTTACATTCCCGGACGGCAGTCTTCCTCATCAAACTGCATGACCAGTTCTTCATTCTGGTATAATTCCAGTTTCAGGTTCAGTCTGAGAATATTTTCTCCCGGACGCCAGATGTGATAAAGATCAGCTTTGTGATCGTCAGAAACAGAGCCGCCCCTTCCTGTTGTTATCAGCAGATTCTTCATCATACTGTGCATCTCATCCGGCCGTTCCACAATCTGACTCACCATATTTCCTGAATCAGACGCCCTCCACCATACCTGATGAATCATTTCCCACTGAACCAGATCCCTGGAAATGGCGGCTGCCAATTCCCAGAATGCATCCACACGTTTCAGCCCTTCCTGTCCGATCCCGCCTAAGTCCAGAAAAAAATCCACCATTTTTTTCTTTTCTGCGGCATACTTTCTGCTCATGAGCTGATCCATCCTGGCGCTCAACTTCCAATGAATATCACGCATGGTGTCACCTTCCTGATAGGATTGAATCTGATAGATTTCCGGAGGCTGCTCTCCCGGACGATCCGGCTGACTGTATTCTCCCGGTGTATTTCCCTGAAGAATGGTCTGCCGCAGATCCATAATCTGTGCATTCCACCCCGGCATCACCAACAAATTAACCGTTTGCTGGCAGAGCCGTTTTTTTCCGAATAAAAACAGATAATCCCATACTTTTATCTGTACGGCGCTGATTTTCAGCACGCCGCAGTAATCCGATGAAATCAGAAATTCCGGCTGGACCTGTTTCTTTCCCGGGACGCCCCCTTCCAGATACTGGCGGTGCTTTTCACCGCCCCAGCAGTTGGCGTATTCTATCCACACCCGAAAATGCAGTACCGGAAGCCAGGAATGGTTAACCACTGTTACTCTTCCCTTTGCCGTCTCACCTTTTCTTACCATATCCTGTTCCAGCTGAATTTTCACTTCCAGACCGGAAGCCAGGCGGCGGGAAATTATCCACAAAAAGATAAGAACCAGAAGAGCCGCCACAAAGAAAATCATCAGACTTTCCAGCTGATAAACCCCAGCCAGATAAAAAGCAGCCAGCAAAAACAGGCCGCAGAACACTCTGCGCATTTACTGTTTCCTCCCCATAACCGGTTTCTTTGTGTTTTCCAGAATATCCTCGGTCACATCCTCCACACTCCGGCCGTCCACTTTGGCCTTCACATTCATCATGACCCGGTGGCGCACCACCATGGGAAACTGCTCTTTTACATCCTCCGGTGAAACGAAATCGTTCCCTGACAGCCAGGCCGCGCTCCGTGCCATTTTAACCAGCGCTATGGTTCCCCTTGGACTGGCTCCGCTTTCCAGATATGCATTGTTTCTGGTAGCTGCAATAAGCCTTACAATATACTGATATACTGCATCATGGATATACACCCTGGACACTTCTTTTTGCATTTCCAGCAGTGTTTTCATTCCCAGCAGCGGGCGAAGATGACTGGTTCTGTTACCCTCTTCCACTCCCATGGCCATGGCCACTTCACTTTTAAAATCCGGATATCCAATTGTCATGCTGATCAGAAAACGATCCATCTGGGCCGGCGGAAGCATCTGTGTCCCTGCCGACCCCAGCGGATTCTGTGTTGCGATGACGAAAAAAGGAGAGGGAACTTTTCGTGTCACACCCTCCACCGTCACCTGCTGCTCCTCCATGACTTCCAGAAGCGCCGACTGGGTTTTTGGCGAAGTCCTGTTAATCTCATCCGCCAGCAAAAGATTGCAAAATACCGCCCCCGGCTGATAGACAAATTCCTGAACGTCCCTTCTGTAAAGTGAAAAACCGGTAAGATCGGAGGGCAGTACATCCGGCGTAAACTGTACGCGCTTCCACTCCATTCCCATCATCTTTGAAAATGCCAGCGCCAGTGTGGTTTTCCCCACTCCCGGTATATCCTCCAGCAAAACGTGGCCGCCTGCCAGCAGCGCAGCCATGATCTCCCTGGTAATATTCTTTTTTCCTAAAATAACCTGGTCTGCTTCATTAAGCACCTTCCAGGCAAGTTCTCTGTAAATGCTCATGATAAATCTCCTCCTGTCCTATACTATCCATGACTTTTCTTCCCAGGTCAATAGGTAAAATGTAAATTTTCTGCAAACAAAAACGATGCAGACCATGCTGCTGCATGTCCTGCATCGTTTTTATCTGTTTTTACTGAAGCTCTACGTATGCTCCGTCCTGAATCTGGAGAACCATGGGAGCTTTCTCCGGTTCACCTTCTGCTGTCCATTTGATTTCTTTTGCTGTGACACCGCTGTAAGCAATCTCTGTCATTGCTGTTTTCAGGCCGTCACAGATATCAGAAGCACTCATATCCGGTGTGGCGTCAATGCTCTCAAGGGCCTGTTTCAGGATATAAACGCCGTCATAAGCATCTGCTGCAAACTGGTTCGGTGTTTCTTCGTATTTTTCTTCGAAGGCTGATACGAAGGTACTGATCGCCTCATCCTCAGATGTGGGGCAGAACGGCGCCAGGAACATAAGTCCATCTGCCAGTGCCGGATCAAAGTTTTCCACATCCAGAATGCCATCCATACCGTCTACGCCGAAGAAAATCGGAGCAAAATTCATGCTCTGTGCCTGTTTCAGCACTAAGGATGCTTCCTGATAATAGAAAGGCATAAACAAAAGCTCAGCTCCTGCATCTTTTGCCTTCTGCAGCTGTACGGAGAAGTCTGTTCTGTTATCAGCAGTAAAGGCTTCCGCCGCTACAATTTCCAGTCCCTGATTCTGGGCTTCCGCCGCAAACGCTTCGTAAATACCGGAAGAATACGTATCTGAGCTGTCATAGATTACTGCAATCTTGGTTGCCAGCTTATTTTCTCCAATATATTTTGCTGACTCAAGACCCTGGCTGGGATCTGAAAAGCATACACGGAATGCATTGTCATACTGTACACATTCCACTGCAGTTCCAGAAGGTGTCAGCTGGAACATGTTGTCATTGTGTGTCTCTTCACCCACTGCAATACTGGGGGTGGAAGTAACGGAACCCAGAATCATCTGTGCGCCCCAGTCTTTCAGCGTATTATACGCATTCACTGATTTCTCCGCGTCGTTTTCATCATCTTCAAACTGGAATTCCACCTGTTTTCCATTGATGCCGCCCGCAGCGTTAATCTCTTCCACTGCCATTTCCGCACCGTGCTGTACAGCCAGACCGTACACCGCCGTACTTCCCGTGATCGGTCCGATTGCACCGATTTTAAAGGTATCACCGCCGCTTTCGCTGCTTTCGGCTTCTTTTTTGCCGCATGCAGTGAGGCAGGATGCTGCCATTGCTACAACTAAAGCAAGACTCATAAATTTTTTCAAATTCTTCATACCTGCTCCTCCTTATATTATTTTATACTGGAATATGATACCCTCTGCGGTTTACTTTGTCAATCGGGTTTTTTACGTTTTTAGTCCACATCCACCCAGATATTGCCTTTTGTATTGCTCTGTACACACGCTTTTACAAATTTCATGCCATGAACGCCGTCTTCCACGGTGGGATACGTATAGCTTTCCGGTTTTCTTCCCTCCAGACGTGCCAGAAGATGTTCACAGAAGGAATGATAAATATTTCCGAATGCCTCATAATATCCCTCAGGGTGCCCGGCAGGAAGCCTGGACAGTCTGCGGCTTTCATCGCACATGTATTCTCTGTTGGCAGAAAGAAACATTGTGGGCTCATTGATTTTTGTATATTTCAGGATACCAGGCGTCTCATGACTCCATTCCAGCGAGCCTTCTGTACCGAAAATCCTGATTTTGATGCCGCACTCATATCCGATGGCGATCTGTGAGGCCCACAGGGTTCCCGTAACATTATTTCCAAAATCCAGCAGCACCGTGGTGTTGGTCTCCAGCGGAAGATCTCTGGGATAGGTGTCGAACCGCGCCAGCACACGCCTGATTGTCAGCCCGGTGGACTGGGCAATCAGCTGTTCCAGATGCGTTCCGATATCACCGGTACACAGTGATTCTCCTACAACTGCCGGATCAAAACGCCATTTAGCCTGATCCGATTTTTTCTGCACCAGTGAAGATATCACCCAATCCTGGGGATATTCCGCCACTACATGAAGGATTTCTCCTATTTTTCCCGCTTTAATCATCTCTCTGGCCTGGCGGATTACC
Organism: uncultured Ruminococcus sp.; assembly: GCA_946494335.1. Lineage (GTDB taxonomy): Bacteria > Bacillota > Clostridia > Lachnospirales > Lachnospiraceae > Ruminococcus_G. Next base: position 60,134 of record CAMMBV010000007.1, read on the forward strand.
GCATAACCGGTATATGTATAGGTAAGACCAAATAACAGATCTTTTTCCCTGGCTATCTTTTCCAACTCCTCTGCCTGTTCCAGATTAAATGCCAGCGGCTTGTCACACATCACGTGAATCCCATGGTCCATAAAGCATTTTGCAATCTCATAATGGCTGACATTGGGTGTGGTAATCACCACAAACTGAATGCCGTCCTCCCTTTTGGATTCCTCCTCTGCCATCACCTGATAATTGGGATAAATTCTGCTTTCATCGTAAATATGCCACTTTTTCCCCGCTTCCAGATTCTTCTGAGGATTTCTGGTAAAGCACCCTGCCGTCAACACAGCCAGGTCATCCATCAATGCGCCATGGCGATGTACATCGCCGATAAATGCACCGTTTCCCCCGCCGATCATTCCAAATCTCAATTCCATTTTTTTCGTCCTTTCTTCATTATTTTCCGTCACTTTTCACTGCCGACGCTAACCTTACTATAAAGATTCTTTTAAAATATGTAAATACAAATAATTGCACCGTTTTTTAGGAATATTGCTTACTTTCAACAAGAAACAAAAACCGGACAGCTGACGCTGTCCGGCAAACATTGCACATTATTATTAGTAATTGTCCGCTTTAATCTGGAAATAAGCCTGAGGATGCGCGCATACCGGGCATACTTCCGGCGCCTTTTTTCCTACACAGACATGACCGCAGTTTGAACACTGCCAGATCATATCGCCGTCTCTTGAAAATACCAGCCCGCCTTCCACATTTGCCAGCAGCTTCAGGTATCTCTCTTCATGTTCTTTTTCAATGGCAGCCACGCCTTCAAACAGATTTGCAATATCATCGAAGCCTTCTTCCCGTGCCTCTTTTGCAAACGTTGCATACATGTCTGTCCATTCATAGTTTTCTCCTGCAGCCGCGTCTTTCAGATTTTCAACTGTAGGACCTATCTTTCCTCCATTTAAAATCTTAAACCAGAGTTTCGCGTGCTCCTTTTCGTTGGCCGCCGTCTCTTCAAATATGGAAGCTATCTGCACATAACCATCTTTTTTCGCCTGGGAAGCATAATAGGTATACTTGTTCCTCGCCTGTGATTCTCCTGCAAACGCAGTCTGCAAGTTAGCCTCTGTCTTTGTCCCCTTTAAATCTGCCATATTATGTTTCTCCTTTCATCATTCGATTTCAAAACTATATATACACCATACGACATTTCTGCAAATATTTCAATATTTTCTGAACATTTTTTTCAGTTATGCATACATTAAATGGAAAGTCTTCCTGAGGTTTTTTATGGAATTTCTTTATGATCTGACACATATTAATCCGGGACAAAGCGCCGTTATTCAAAATATACTTCTGAAAGACTCCGCCCGCAGACGTGTTCAGGAACTGGGAGTTATCCCCGGCGCCAGAATTACCTGTCTCTATCCGGCCCCCTCCGGAGATCCTATTGCTTTTTATGTCTGCGGCGCTGTCATTGCCATCCGCCGGGAAGAAGCGAAACTAATCCAGATCACCTCCATCTCATCCAGAAAAATAATTGCCCTGGCGGGAAATCCCAATGTCGGAAAAAGCACTCTCTTCAACCAGCTTACCGGCATGAACCAGCACGTAGGAAACTGGCCCGGAAAAACAGTAGAATCCGTACGTGGCATCTGCTGTTATCATGGATGCGAATATGAATTCGTAGATCTTCCAGGAACCTATTCTCTTTTCTCCCGTTCCAGGGAGGAAGAAGTCACCAGCGACTTCCTATGCCACAGCAGCCCTGATGCTGTTGTCGTTGTCTGTGACGGCGGATGCCTGCAGCGCAACCTGATTTTAGCGCTTCAGATTCTGGAAATCACACCAAAAGTAATTCTCTGTCTCAATATGATGGATGAAGTGCGAAGACAAAAAATCGCCATAGATATGACTTTGCTGCAGCAGAAACTCTCCGTTCCTGTCGTCGGTATTACGGCACGCAGGCATCGAGACATCAGCAATCTTCTGCATGAACTGGAAAACTTCTTTCAATCCCGGGAAAACCAATCTGCGCCTGATATCATACATTATCCGGAACCCCTGGAAACCTCCATACATAAGATTCAACACTTTTTTTCACAGAAGGAAACGCCTCATCACATTTCCAGGTGGACTGCTCTGCAGCTTCTGGATTCTCCTGACCTGACGGACAGTTCTCCTGAATATTCGCATTACTTGAACAGCTGTGAGCAGCGCGAACTGAAACAGCTGCTGCAAATCGAAAATAAAAACCTCAACACACAGATTACACCTCCCTGGCAGGATTCTCTCACGCGCTCCGTTGTTCAAAGCGCCGGTGAAATCACCTCTGCTGCTGTAAAAAATCCCGAGAGGAAGCGCAATATTCAGATCCTGCTAGACCGTCTTTTCACCGGAAAAATCACTTCCCTGTTTTTTATGCTCCTGGGACTATTTATCATACTCTGGCTGACAGTTTTCGGTGCAAACATCCCATCTTCCTGGATCAGTCAGAATCTTACTTCTCTGGGCGAAATACTGGCTTGCGCATTTTCAGCCTGGGGAATGCCTGACTTTTTGAACCAGCTTCTGACAGACGGCATTTACCGCACCACCGCATGGGTTGTATCCGTTATGCTTCCTCCCATGGCTATTTTTTTCCCTTTATTCACCATTTTAGAAGATTTTGGATATTTGCCCCGGGTTTCCTTCAATCTGGACCGACACTTTCAAAAATGCCGCACCTGCGGAAAGCAGGCCTTAACTATGTGTATGGGGATTCTATTTCTGCAATCTGCTGAATCCTTATATATTATAGGAAATAATAATCCCCCGGTGATGAGCCGGGGGTACAAGATATAGTGGCGAAATAAATACAAAATAATAAAAGGTTTACGAGTTACACTGCCGCCCTCCTTCCGTCAATCTATGTTATCTGCTCATCAGGCAGAAACACCCATCAAAGAAAGGAAAGTTCCTTTTCCGGCCGTTCCATTGACTGTCCAGCCTTTCTTTCCTTTATACATGGTGACAGTCTCCTCAAGGCCAGCCCCAAACACGCCGGGGCTTTCCACGCCGCCGCATTCATATCCATTCAACATAAACAGGATTTCCAGCGCAGTGACCATATACTGCGTTTCACCTTTCTTGACGTAGTGGCCGTCAAGAGCCGCAGCGGATTTCTCACCCCAGATGCCATCCTCTTCCAGTCCCGCATTATAATCCAGGTTCATGGCGTGCTGTACTGCCTTGATTCCGGCCTTTTTCGTATCTTCTCCCCGCACGCCGTCAACCGTAATTCCGGCATTGCAGAAATGATTGACGTGAGTCTGACCGGCGGCAATAACTGCATTTCCCACAGTCTGGCCGGATTCCTGCTTTACGTAATCGGCTGATACAAAGCCATGCTTGCCGTTATACAGGATGTAATACCAGGGATCCCCGTTCGGGGCCTGCACCGTATCGCAGATACCTACCACAGTTCCGGTTGCCAGCGGGCTGAAAGAGCACAGCGCATTCCCTGTTCCGGCCCATTTGCGTACGTTCAGCGTGGCTGCCACTCTGCCGTTCCACTTAACGGAACTATTGGGCGTCCCACTGCTTTGGGAGCCGGAGTCTGAGCCGCCTGCCTTGGAACCGGTTGTAAGATTTGTCGCTACGTGATGCCCCTCATACAGCAGGATATCGCCCCGGAGCAGATAGTCCGGGGAGGTCAGATATTTGGAAGCTGACAACACCGTAAAGCCTGCCGATTTCAGCGCCGGACGAAGATTACCGGTGTAGCAGTAGATGCTAACGCCTTTCAGCGCCGCATTATTCAGCCGGTATCCCGCTCCTTTTACGATGGCAGCCACGCCGGAGCTGCAGTCCGCCTCGCATTTTATCGTAATCTGGGCCGGGTCATAGTTGCTGGCCTTTAAATGCTCCCAGAAGGTATACCGGTCGTTCTGGTCGTATCCAATCAGGTTGTTTTTTGCTGCCGCCTCTGCCATACTGGCGATCATATCCCGCACTTTTGCGTCCGGGTGCCGCAGCACATAGTTCCAGGGCCTGCTGTACCAAGACCTGATTTCCCATTCCGTACCGGTCTGATCACCGGCGGCCCCGCCGCTGTACCGGCCGTTCTCATCGTGTCCACAGTTACTGATCATAGATGTTACCTCCTTATTGGCATATTTATCGTAATACCCCTCTGTGATTACTGTTAATGTATTCCATACAGACTGATATGTGCTTTGAAGTTCTTCTTTCTAAACCAGGAAGAACCTCCAGCAGCTGCAAGCGCTGAAGGTTCTTTGCATATCACATGGTTATTGTTATCCTTTTTCCTACTGACATTATAAAGAATCTTTATTTACAATCTTATCTGCTGCTTCCAGACCTCTTGTCAGTATCTTGGGCACATTAAGTCCTGCTTCAACAAAATTTTCGAGAATTGATCGAATCTCGTTGATGATAAGGCTTGCCAGTACAAACCATCCCAGCATCGTGGTAATATCCAAGTCTGCTCCAATAGCTTTTCCTATTTCTATCAATACCGCACTGACTCCGAACGCTACCATGATCATAATCCAGTAACCCAGTTTTTTCAAAACTCCCTGCCATCCTTTGACCGAATTCTCCTTCTTTGCCATGCGGCTTTTCATCCAGCCGGTAACCCAATCTGCCAGATTCAACAGTAAAAATGCAACAAACAAAACCCAGTGTTCTCCCAGCACATATGAAAAGATCGCAATTATTGCTCCTGCAATGGCATTATACCAATCTATGATCACATTTGCATGATTCATTTCCTTATAACCTCCTCCCCATTAGAATACACAATCTCATATTTATTTCATGTTACGCTAACCTCCATGCCAGCATACCCAGCGTCAGACTGCATCGAAATGTAACTGATCCCTCCCCTTTTGTCATACTGATTGTTGCAGATATTCCTTCTGTAATTGTTCTGGCGTAAACTGTACCATTGGAATCACTGATCAGATACATATTGACTTTGTCTCCATATGGGAACATAACCATCCACGCACCATTTTTATTGATTGACACAGTATGAGTAGATGACTGCCCATCTTTACGAAAACGGCTGCCGACACAGCTGTCTATAAGCTCCCAGTCAAGGAATGCATTAGTGGTCGAACTCAATACTCTTTTATACACGTCTCCTGCTGAACTGATAAGTTTCTGCACAGTTACATTACCGCATACGGGTAAAACATACAGGGTAAATCCTGTCGCAACGGGTGCGTTAGATAAACTCTCAGTATAAGCTGTATTTGGCGAATAGTACATTCCCGGCATTTGATAGTCATCCAGATCTGCGTTTTCTGGCAGTAACAAACCAGCGCCAAAAAGATCATAATCTGTTTCATATATTTTGGATTGATCCATATAAATTTTTGAAACGCTAAAATAAGTCTGCCCTCCAAACATATAGCCGACATCATCAATCATTGCAACAAATTCCGGCTCGTCCGAGTTTCCGCGCGGTATGTATCGCGCAACAGTCTCGGTTTCCCCGTTATCCGTGTTTACAAGCTGTAAATAAATCCCTGATATTCTCTGTGCTCCGCCTACTTTTACTCTTGAGAAATATATTGTAATAAACTGCCCTTTATAACAAAACGATGACTGAGCAGTTAATGTTGGTGCAATATCTCCAACATAATTATCTTTCAAGGTATTATCAAACGTTTTTAAAAGTGTCCAGTTCCCATCAAATACTCTTATATAAAGATTATCGATTACATAATACTGATTATTTATTTCATCATAGGAACAAAGCCATTTGCCTCTTGTATCTCCCAAGGTCATTGTTTCTTCAAGGGCAAAAGTCTCTGCATTTAAGACAGCAATTTTGTTTGCATTTGTTCCTGTATTCCCTGTAGCAACGTATATTTTATTGGTCATTGGATTATATGTAAAATCATTGGCATGTCCAATATCTAATTGTACGCGCTTAATCACTGTCTCATAGTCCCTGTCAAGTTCGACTACAATTGTAGAATTAAAATCCGAATTCACAAAAGCCATCACAAAATGATCTCTTTGCGGAATGTAGCACCCTCCTTGAAGAATCGTATGACTATCATCTCCTGATAGTATTGTCATTGCTCTTCGTTTACGATATACGTCTTTTTTAATTGGACGATTATCTCCAAAATAACCCCTTTTTAACAAACTTGTCGTAAACTCAATTGTATCACTTGTGTCAAATGTTGTTGTTCTATTATCCATTTTCTACCTCCATTATTATACTTTTTCTGCGCATCTGCGCTAAAAACAATTTCAACCAATCACTTGAGTTCTTTCTTTTAGAGCATCATTGACTGCCTTCTCAAACAGTGTAATGAAATTCTCTATGGATTTTCGTGTTTTATATGCATCTTCAGAAATCAAAGTACTGAGAAGTTCTTCTCCAATAAAGATTTTTTTCTCATACAACATTGCACGCGCTGACTTTGATATTTCAAAAATTGCCACTTTACGTAAAAGTTTCTGTAGCTGATCCTGCAGCTTTTTGTTCTCGTACTCTGCTTTCTTTTGAGCATTTATTTTTGCAAGTCTTTTTGCCTCTTTCAACTCCTTTTCATGTTTTTTCATTATCCGTGCAAATTTCCTATCAAAGATGCGGTTTAAATCCTCATCTGAATATTTCAGTATGAATTTTTCCTCTGATCTTTCATTTTCACCCGATAATTGTTTTTCTCTTGTCTGTATATTTTCCAATATCTTCTGTCCCTCCATGCTTTTATATATTGTTAGTACTCCATCTCCATAGTTTTTTTGGTCCCATGCCTACCATTTCCGTAAAGTTTTTTGACTTTCACGCCTGGTCACACATCCAAAACATTCAGGAAACAAATCCTTTATCCTTTACATTTTTGATACACTAGCATAATATCAGGAAAGCATTCCTGATTTGTCCCCATTTTTTATCAAATCCAGATAATGATAAAATAAACGCCGATATCCATAGAAATCTGTTTTTCCAATTGGTATTCTTCCTATCATTTCATCATACTCAATAAAAGTATAAGACAAATCATTCGTTACACTTTTTATTATGTACAGATAAAGCTCTTCTGACGCAGCCTTGGCCGCCTGTTCAATCATTTCACAGTCTTTCTTGCACATAACGTTTTGAATTTTTTTCTTCTTTTCCTTGTACTGAAGGCAGAACGCTTTCAACTCCACATATCGATACTTAGTAATACCGTAATCCTTCCAGGTCATGTTTCGCACTCGTTTCTTTTTTTCTAACACTATTTTCCTCCTTTCATCGCGTACACGGTTTCATCTTCCCGTTTCTTCATTTGGTTCAAAATTTTCCAGCAAACGGTATAACAGTTCTGTTTTTTCATTTCTTTCTACTTTAATCTGTGTCGGATCTGTAATAACTTTGCCCTCATGAGTTGTGGCTATGATATTTGCCAAATTACACACCCCTGTATAGCTTATGTTTTACTGGTTGTACTTGTTTACTTATCTTCAGAAATCCAATTCTAAACTATGTGTATTGTCCTTTTTCGTGACTTTTTTACAAGATAAATATTTGTTTTTCCTCTTTATCACCCTTTCTACATTGAAACTATTTTAACCCCGTCACTATTCGTGACTTTTTCTTAATATAGCATAGATAATAAATACTGTCAATCACGAATCGTGACATATGTTTACTTTTATCACATTATGTGTTATTTTATAGTTAAAGGAGGTTCATCATGGGAAATTTTAAAAACATCTTTAAGCAATTAAGACTCTCAAACGGGTTAACTCAGGCTGAAATTTCAAGCAAAATAGGGATCTCCAGGAGTACCATAGGTATGTATGAAACAGGTGCTCGCGAACCAGATTTTAAAACCTTGGAAAAAATTGCAGATTTTTTCAACGTAGATATTGACTATTTATTAGGCAGAAATCATAAAAATATCTCAACTGAAACAATAGGCAGATATTATACCAACGAAGAAACAGCAAAAGCAGCACAGGAGATTTTTGAGAATAAAGAACTTCGGGCTTTGTTTGATGTACAGCGTGATATGGATCCTGAGGATTTGAAAGCCTTGCATAATATGGCGCTTGCTTTAAAACGGAAGGAACGTGGTAATGATGATGGAACCGGATGTTAATGTACATCTGATTGATTTTCCTGTAAGAGGAAAAGAAATGATTTTTTCAAATGAGGATGGTACGTATACAATTTTTATAAACGCAAAACTTTCTTATGAAGCACAGCTTCAAGCATATGAACATGCTTTGAAACACATCCAAAATGAGGATTTTCAAAAAACTGATATTCAGGAAATCGAGTACACTGCTCATAAAATTGAAAAAAGCAATAACACTCCTGCCGTTTCTAAAGTTGATAATGAATGGAAAAAGAAGGCAGAAGAAAAAATCAAAAGATCGCGCAGAGAACGAAAAAAACTCCAAAAACAATTTAGGGAGCGTCAAAAATCAATAGAGTTTCTTTTAAAACATGAATCTGAAGATTTTTTATTTGATTCTTTAGAATATGGCAGACTATATGATGGATTATAATATTATCACATTATTCTATGCAGGAATATTTATCCAATTTAACCAATGATAGAATGAACTTATATTAATATCCAAGGAGGAATACGTATGAAAAAGAAAATTTTAGCAGTACTCATGGCAACTATGATGAGTGTATCTATTGCCGCGTGTGGATCATCCGGCGGATCAGCAGATACAGAAACCACACCGGAGGTTGCGGAAGAGACTGAGGAAGAACCATTAGATCTGACAGGAACATGGACTTCCTCTGAAGACGAGGGTTCTTATCAGGAAGCCACTATCTCAGAAAATACTATTGAAATAAACTGGATCTCTGATGCTGGTGCAACTAAATCTATTTACTGGATAGGAACATATTCGCCTCCTACAGAAAACTTAGATGAATATTCTTGGACTTCTGAACGTGATGTAGAAAAAACAGCCTCAGCATTATTGGCTTCATCAGATGATACAAAAAATTTCACATACAAAGACGGTAAAATCACCTACGAAGTTTCGGTCATGGGCACTACTACCACTTATGAGCTTAGTCAAACTTCTGATTCAGTTCCTGATAATGCCTCTACAGAAAAAAATGAAACTTCTAATGAATCGGTACAACAAGGCGAGCCTTCTTTCGAAGTCACTTATCAAAATGTATCATTTCATACCGACGCTATAGGTACTATATGGTCACAAGCAATGGTCGCTGTAAAAAACACCAGCAATGACGATCTTTATTTAAACCCCGGTTCATATGAACTTACTTCATCAGATGGAACAATTATACACACTACAAGCAATATTTTTACACCATATCCTGATATCATAAGCCCAAATGAAACAGGATACTATTATGAAGAGGTAATGATGGATGCCGGAACTCCTACTGAGGGTATCAATATTACTCCACATATTGACGCAAGCATATCACAGCTTGAAAAAATACGTCTGGAAGTCAGTAATACTGCGATCTATGATAAAGAAATGGGTGGAATCGACTTACATGGAAAAATAAAAAACACAACAGATTCCGTCCAAGAATATATATATGTTGCTGCCATTCTTTTTGATGGAAATAATCAACCTATTGGCCAATTATGGACCGTTTTAACAAGTAGTCTGCAACCCGGTGAAGAAATAGGTTTTGAATTGGAGCCTATGGCACTTCCTGAAAACATAACTACAGCCACTGTTGCTAATTATGAAGTTTATGCCTATCCGCAACAATTTCAATTTTAAATTTTCACCCCTGCCTCCGGGCAGGGGCGTTGTAGATAAATCGTCTGTAAACTCATACAGTTAAAATAAAAACCGCCCCGACACTCCACTGAGCTGCCGGGAATCAACAAAACTGTGTTATAGAAATTAAGAAGAAACATTACAAAGCAAAAATCCGGCCGCACTTCTCCCCCAGAAGAAATGGAACTTATAAATGGTAAGTAAGATATATCTGTTGCGGCATTTATTATTATCTTGAAAGGATGGTGAATAAACATGATGTACCCATATATGACACTGAACGATGATACTGAAATTACACATTCTGAAATGAAAGCAGACGGGAAAGTAAAAGTATATATTGAAACGCCTGATCTGAAGGATGGTTTTCATAATGCCACTTGCTGGCTTCCGGAATATAGATGGGAAGACATCAATGGGTATTCTGAAACAGAAATGGCATATTTCAAAAAACTTATCCAAGATAACGCTCATCTTATTATAGAGTTTTCCCAGGAAGGGGGCGTCTTAAATGCCGCAAATTCTTAGAATAGGCCCCTACATTGTATATTTCTGGTCTAACGAAAATAACCCTTTGGAACCTGTTCATGTACACATCGCAGAGGGGAGAGCAACAGCTAACGCCACGAAACTTTGGATAACTCAATCTGGAAAAGCTATACTTGCCAATAACAACTCCAGAATTCCAGAAAAAGTTTTGAAAAAGCTTATGCGTGTTGTTGAGGCTAATAGTGCTACTATTATTGAAAAATGGCTTTCCTGTTTTGATGAAATACGCTATTATTGCTGATTTCACCTATAGACCGCTATTTTATTTCATCTGGGAATATTTATCCCTCCTAAGCAATGGTAGAATGAACTTGTAAAATTCTAACAAACCAAGGAGGAATACATATGAAGAAAAAAATTTTAGCAGTATTCATGGCAACTATGATGAGTGTATCTGTTGCCGCGTGTGGATCATCCGGCGGATCAGCAGATGCAGAAGCCACACCGGAGGTTACCGAAGAGGCCGAGGCCAAGCCCGAAGCTACGGAAGAGGCTGAATCAGAGGGAGAAACCACATACCAGAGCATATTAGATGATTATACCAAACAGATTCAAGATGCTACACCGGGGCTTGTTGAAGAATACAATACAGAATCTGCTGATATATCTGGAGATTTAGAAGCGCTTGCCGAGCTTTCTAATAGTAAAGTAGAAAAATTGGCTGAAATTTGTAACGAAGGTGTCGGTGAGATGGCTGAACTCATGAATAAAAATGGGGATGAATACGAGACCTACGAAGATTGGGCTGGAAAATTACAAGATGTTTATATGGAATATTCTACACAAATTACAGATGCTTATACTGATTCAGCATCTGGCATGAGTACTGAAGATTTAATGGAATCTTTAGAATCTTTGCAGGAGTAAAGCATAACCGCCCTGGCGCCAACAGGAGTTGACACAAAAGAAGGAAGGTGAAAAGCGCATGAACAACAAGGTCTTTCCGGTTGCTCTTTACAACAAATTATTTAATGAATACCTTCCTACACCATTCGATCATGATATGATCTATCAGTCCTATGGTCTGGAAAAGCATATTGAAAAAAGGCATCCGGAATGTCTGCCATACATGCGCTTTATTTCATCTATCATCTCGTCTCCTGATTACATAGGCGTTAATCCTAACGAAAGTGGTGCCAGCTTCGAGCTTGTAAAAATATTCAGTGAAAATGTGCAGATAGGTATAAAACTGGATTTAAAAGAAGATTATCTCTATGTCGCCACGCTCCATACAATCACGGACGGAAAACTGCGGCACAGCGTTGAGAATGGAAGGTTAAGAAAATTTGACAAATAGAATATTATCTAATATAATGGGAATACAATAAATTGAGTTGCAGAGGTCGGAAAGGCTCCCGACACACTCGAAAGAGTACCTGAGATGCTGGATACGCCGCCCAGCTTGCAACTCAGTTTAAAATCGAAGGTGTTCCCATTACGGGAGCACCTTTTGTTTTTATCCAAGGATAGAACAGGCAGCTATCACGCCCCAGCGGTCTTAAAGAGATGCCGGATTGCCAACCGGCTGGATAATTTGCTTCAAAAAGAAACCGCCCCAGTGCTACCAACACCGGAGCGGCAAGTAACATTCCGAAGAATGATACCCAAAAACCAAAATCATTGTATCATCTTCGGACAGCCTTAGCAAGCGGAACATCCGTTCTTCGCCGGCTGTTATTTTTGTACCTATTTTTTCTTTCAACACCACATACACTACCAAAGGAGATGATATTTTGATAAAAGCAGCATGCTATGTCAGAGTTTCCACGGAAAACCAGCTGGAAAACTACAGCATCGAAGAGCAGACCGACCGTCTGCAATCCTTTTGCAGTGCAAAAGATATCAAAATAGTAAAGTTCTATACAGACGGGGGGTATTCCGGCGGCAACACCAACCGGCCCGCTTTACAGAAAATGCTGGCAGATATCGAAAAGAGACAGATCAATGCAGTCATCGTTTACAAGCTGGATCGTCTGTCCCGCAGTCAGAAGGACACCCTGATGCTGATCGAGGATAAGTTTCTGGCCAATGACGTGGATTTTATCTCTGTCAATGAAAACTTCGACACTTCCACTCCCTTCGGCCGCGCCATGATCGGCATCCTCTCCGTCTTCGCACAGCTGGAAAAAGACCAGATCACGGAACGCTTTACCATGGGACGGATCGGAAGGGCAAAACAAGGCTACTTTCATGGCGGCGGATATGCCCCTACCGGTTATGATTATATAGACGGAGAATTGATTGTCAACGAATATGAGGCGCTGCAGGTACGGGAACTGTTTGAACGCTTCAAAAAAGGATACTCCATCCACAACTGCTGGCGTTACATGCAAAGCCATTACACCACAAAATACGGCGCCTGGAAAAGTGAGGTTCTGGTAAGAGATGTTCTGAAAAATGAGGTGTATATCGGGAAAATAAAGTTTGCCGGAAAAACATATCCCGGAAAGCATACCCCCATCATACCGGAAGATTTGTTTTATGAAGTACAGAATATCCTGCAGCACAGAAGGTCTTATGAATCCACCTATGGAAGATCTCCTTTCAGAGCGGCAACCCTGCTGTCCGGCTTTATTTACTGCGGCAGATGCCAGGCGCGGTATCACGGGGAGCACGGGAATTACTCCTGCTACAGCCGTACCAAGGGAAGTCCGAAGTACATTATGGATCCCAACTGCAAAAACAAAAAGTGGAAAATTGAAAAACTGGATCAGCTGGTGATCGATTTTATCTGCTCTTTCGACTACACCGCGTCCCTGCATACACCTGCTGAGCCCAAAGCGCCGGATTACTCCCGGCAGATTGCTGAAATTGAAAAAAAGATTGACCGCATGCTGGATCTCTATCAGCTTGGCAGTATCTCTTTGGACACCATCTCTTTGCGAGTGGACGCACTGACCAGGGAAAAGGATGCATTGACAAAAGCCATGGAAAATCAGAATAAACCGGCCCGCATGGAAGATTTTATCGCAGCTAAAGATAAATTCGTATCCATTTTACAGTCTGGAACTCTGGAAGAAAAAAGAGCCTGTCTTGGAATTTTGGTGAAAAAGATCGTGATAGATGACGAGAATGTAAATATCATTTTGAATGAATTTTAGATTGCAGAAATCTAAAGGCCATGTGTATGGGACTTGGATGCAACGCAGTGGGAGTCACTGGCTGCCGCATCATCGATTCCCCCAGAGACCGGTTGACTGCTATCTTGACCAATAGTCTGATGCCCTGTAACGGCCGCTTTCCTACCCTGATCCTGATAGCATCCATTCTGACCGGAATATCCGGAAGCTTTACCGGATCACTGAAGACTGCACTTATCTTGGTAATATGTATCTGTTTTTCTATCTTTATGACTTTTTTACTCTCCGCTTTCCTGTCTAAAATCTTGAAAAAAGAAAAGCACGCATCGTTTCTGCTGGAGCTGCCCCCTTATCGAAAACCACAGTTTGGAAAAGTGATTATAAGATCTGTTCTGGACCGCACGCTGTTCGTTCTTGGCCGCGCACTGGCAGTTGCCGCACCCGCAGGGCTGATCATCTGGCTGATGGCCAACATCTGTCCCAGCGGAAACTCTCTTTTGTATTACATGGCATCTTTCTTTGAACCTCTGGGGAGGCTGATGGGACTGGACGGCATAATTATCCTGGCCTTCATCCTCGGCTTTCCGGCCAATGAGATTGTTCTGCCTATTATGCTTATGATTTACATGAATCAAAGCCAGCTTGTTGAACTGTCCGGTATTTCCTCTCTGCGATCACTGTTTCTTATCCAGGGCTGGAACAACACAACACTTATCTGTTTTCTTATCTTTACACTGATACACTGGCCATGTTCTACCACATGTCTTACGATAAAAAAAGAAACCGGAAGTATAAAATGGACGCTGCTGGCTGTTCTTTTCCCTACCATCTGCGGTGTTCTACTGTGTATGCTTGTCAACGGCATATCCCATCTGATTACAGGATGAAATAAATTTTCTTCTAACGATAAAAAAGAAACCAGATACATATGATCTGAAGCACAAATATCAACGGCACACCCGCCATAAATTTTAAGTGTTTCGTTTTATGATGGAAACAGAGCATTCCAAGGAAAGCACCCGGCGTGCCGCCCACTGCCGCAAGAAGCAGGAGGGTGCTTTCCTGAATTCTCCACCGGCCTTCTCTGGCACGCCATTTATCGACACCATATACGGTAAATGTTATCAGGTTAATTGCTATAAGATATCCTACTGCATAAATCATCTGCTGACTCCTTTTATTTATAATTAATTCACTTGTAGATTCCCCTGCAAGCTGTTACAATACTCTGAAAGGGGGAAAGCTAAGATGTATTATTTTATCATAAATCCCAAATCCCGTTCCGGTGCTGGTGCATCCATGTGGCAGAAAGTCCAGGAGCTTCTGCTGACTTCCAAAGTCAGATACCGTGCTTTTTTTACAAAATATCCCGGACATGCCGCCTCACTGGCTGCACATATCTCCGATCATCTAAAAACAGGAGACATCATAACAGTTCTTGGCGGTGACGGCACTTTAAACGAAGTGATAAACGGCTTTAAATATCCTGAAATCACTACCCTTGCTTACATACCTACCGGCTCCGGCAATGATTTCGCCAGAGGTATGGGACTGAAGACGGATTTAAAAAGTGCTGTCCACTCCATTTTAAATCCTTCAAAAATCCGGAAACTGGATATCTGCCAATGCAGTACCGCAGAAGGTGCAAATCGTTTTGCTATCAGTTCCGGCATGGGATTAGACGCCGGTATCTGTTTTGAAGCGCTGACTTCCCCTCTCAAAGGATTTTTGAATAAAATTAAATTGGGTAAGCTGACTTATACCATGATTGCATTGCGTCAGCTTATTTTTTTCCGTCCCTTCAGCCTCAAGCTTATCACAGACGATAATCAAAAAGAAAGCTATAAAAAAGTGTATTTCATTACCGCCATGAATCTGAAGTACGAGGGTGGCGGTTTTCAGTTCTGCCCCCATGCTTCCTCTTCTGACGGGTATCTGGATCTTTTCCTGGTTTATGGTCTGTCAAAGCTGAAAATACTTTTTCTGCTTCCAACGGCATTTTTCGGCAGACATACCGGATTCAAAGGCGTAAAACTGCTGCGCTGCCGCAGCGCCCGGTTTTTATCTGACAAAAAACTGCCCGTTCATATCGACGGAGAATCTGCCGGCTTATCCCGTCATGTTCAGGTATCTGCCAGTGATAAACAGCTTAACGTTATAGTACAATAAAACAATCCGGGAGGAAAAGAAATGTTCCTGTTACTAATACTTTGCATAATTATGCTCTCAATAATATTTCTGTTTTTCTTTGCACTTCTGCCCCGGACAGATATGAAAAGCAATTGCAGAAAATTCTGCGGACTGTTATACGCACATCGCGGACTGTGGTGCTCACAGAAAAAAATACCGGAAAATTCACTGCCCGCCTTCCATCAGGCGGTGTCTTATGGCTGTGCTATTGAACTGGATGTGCATCTGACCAAAGATAAACGGGCTGTTGTTTTCCATGACAATTCTTTGAAACGCATGTGTGGAGTGGATGGTTACATCTGGGATTATACTTACGATGAATTACAGAATTTTTCTCTGGAAAATACGAAAGAAAAGATACCTCTGCTTTCTCAGGTTCTGACACTTGTAAACGGACGGGTACCTCTGCTCATTGAACTGAAAACACGTCTGCTTGATACCAGCGTCTGTCCCGTTGCTGACAGTCTCCTGGCTGATTATAACGGAGAATACTGCATTGAATCCTTCAGTCCGCTGATTCTGCACTGGTATAAGAAACACCGGCCTTACGTAATACGCGGCCAGTTGTCGTGCCGGTTTGATTCAGATGCAGAACTGCCGGCTCCGCTGCTGTTTCTTTCCGAACATCTGCTGTTTAACTGGTACGGCAGACCGGATTTTATTGCATATGAATTCTGCCGCGGCATTCGGCTGTTCAATTTAAAAATACTACGCAGCTTTTTTAAAACTCCGGCATTCGCCTGGACCATACAAAGTCAAAGTGAACTTAAGAAAAGTCAAAAATATTATGACGCCGTTATTTTTGACCGCTTCGTGCCATCCGACATAATATCTAAAACAAAGGAGTGATTTTTTTGCGTTTTTTTCGCAAGTACAGGCATGGTTTTATTGCACTGATTTACGCCGTATTCTATATGGTATGTTTTTATGCTCTGGAACATAGGGCAAACGTGGATTTTCACATTATCCATACTCCCCTGGACGATTATATTCCTTTCTGTGAATATTTTATCGTACCGTACATATTCTGGTTTGTTTATATGCTTATCGCAATTTTATTCTTTATCTTTATTAATCCGAACAGACGGGAATATTATCAAATGGTGTTCAGCCTTGGAACAGGCATGACAATGTTCCTGATTATTTCCTATCTATACCCAAACGGACTGGATCTGCGTCCTCAAAACCTGGTGCACGGCAATCTTTTCACCGATGTAGTTATTCTGCTGTATCGCCATGATTCCCCCACCAATGTTTTTCCCAGCATCCATGTCTTCAATTCACTGGCAATTCACACTGCTATTGCCAGGTCAAAAATGCTGGATCAGGATCAGTGGATTAAATGGGCTTCTTTCATTCTCACCCTGGCAATTATCGCCTCCACCTTATTTTTGAAACAGCATTCTGTCCTGGATGTTATCGGCGGGATCATCCTGGCGCTTATCACTTATTTTATATTTTACAAGAGCAGACTCGTATCACGGCTTCCTAGTTAAAGCCGTAGATACGCTGCACAATCTTATAGGCCGTTACAGACAGGCGGCGTCCGCCTCTTCCCGGCAGATTCATCGCTCTTCCAAGCAGGCTGTGCCGCAGCTGAAAATAAACCTTACCGTCTGCTGCCTTCAAATATTTCCACAATTCCTGCTTCTTCTTCAGATTCTCTTCTGTTCCAGACCGAAGTAAAATTACAGAGGATACCGTCATAATCATGGACAGCATGTGCAGCATATAACTTCTGGCATTCTTGTGAATCACCTTTTTCTCCGCCATACAGTCAATCATCATACGGTTGACTGTCAGCTGCTGATCGGCTCTTTGAATCATCACCTGCTCATTAACCGACTGATCCTGTCTTCCGATATAGTACCGATACAGATTTACATCTGCATAGTACATGTGCTTTACGTAAGGCAGGGGAACAAAAGCAACAAGATTGTCTACATAAAAAGTATGAGCCGGCAGTTTCAAGCCGCATTCCCGCAGTAATTCTGTCCGGTAAATTAAAGAATGCATAAGAAGATAGTGGCTTTTCCCCAGGGGCTTAACTTCATCCCAGCTGAAAATTTTCCCCTCCGGAAAAGTATTCGGATACCGCATCACTCTCTTATGCTTTGCTCCTACTTTTTCATATACATAGTTGCTGATCAGCATATCCAGCGTTTCCGGTCCCCTAAGACATTCTCGCAATGCATCCAGCACTTTCATATAAGCTTCCTCATTCAGCCAGTCATCACTGTCTACAACCTTAAAATACAAACCGGAAGCATTTAAAAGCCCTGTATTTACAGCCTCTCCGTGGCCTCCGTTCTCCTGATGGACCACCTTAATAATACTCGGATATTTTTTGGCATAATCATCTGCAATTTGAGCAGTATTATCCCGGGAACCATCATTGACAATAACAATCTCCACATCATCACCGCCCTTGAGCAATGATTCAATACAATTTGCCATGTAATCCTGTGAATTGTAACATGGCACCGCAATAGTCAACAGTTTCATCTGTCAGTCTCCTCCTGTATACTTTTCCTGTCCCAGCCTCAGATTTAAATACGAAGCATACGCTCCGAATGCCGCCGGAACCGGATAATTTTCTTCTGCATTTACGATATCTACAAACAAAAGCTCTTTCTTTTTCCGCCCTTCCAGGGCAGCCACCTTAACAGCATATCCCGTCATTCTCCACTCCACATGTGAAAAAACATGTGCTGCCTCAGGCAGCGGCTGAATCCACAGCGGCATCAGCTCATACTGCAAAAGACGCTGCAGTACTTCCTCCCGGGAAAGATGCCCCTCATAGTTAGGAAATTCATAAAGACCTGCCAGCAGGCCTTTATCAGGTCTGCGGCGTAACGCCATATGATCCCCGTCCTGTATCACCAGAACCGTTTTCTCCTCCACCCGCCGTTTTTTTTCCTTTTTCTTAAACGGTATCTCATCCAGGCGGTTATTACGCCTGGCAAGGCATAATTCATGCAGAGGACATGCGTCACATCTTGGCGATCCATTGGGCAGACATACCATTGCTCCCAGATCCATCAATGCCTGATTAAACGTCCCTGGTTCCTTCGCTGGTATAATTTCCAGAAGTTCCTGCCGAATCCGTTTTCTGACACTCTGCTTCAGAATATCCTCTTCACTTTCTTCAATCCTGGAAACCACCCGGAGCACATTGCCGTCCACCGCCGGAACCGGAACATCAAAAGCAATGGATGCAACGGCACCTGCAGTATACTCTCCGATACCGGGAAGTTTCAGCAGTTCTTCATAGTTTTGTGGAAAACAACCTCCGTATTTCTCTGTTATCTGCACAGCCGCTTTTTGTATATTCCTTACCCTGTTATAGTACCCAAGGCCTTCCCACAGTTTCAGCAGGCGGCTTTCCTCACATACAGCAGCATCCTTCACCGTTGGAAGTTCTTTGATAAATCTGTCAAAATAAGGTTTTACCGCTTCTACCCGTGTCTGCTGCAGCATAATCTCGGATATCCAGATATAATATGGATTTTTCTCTCTTCTCCATGGCAGATCCCTTTTGTTCTTATTATACCATTTCATCAAAGGATCTACGATTCCATTCAATTCAAATTTTCCCAAATTTTTTCTCCCAATTCTACTTATCCGATTTTTTTATTATACCATGGAAATTGCGATGTGAAAACGCTAAATAGGCATTGCAAATTTACTCCGGTCTCTGTAAAATAATATAAAAATTGATTAAAAGGAGTTACTTATGGACAGTATTATTTTTGATGTAGACGGTACGCTCTGGGATACAACACACGTAGTTGCAGATGCCTGGAATGAAATTATAAGTTCTGAAACTTCTCTTGATTTACATATTACGCCGGATATCCTGCGGACACTTTTCGGCAAAACAATGCCTGACATCGCTGCCATCGTGTTTGCCGGAGAGACCTTGGAGAATCAGCTGAGATTAATTGATTTATGCTGTCAGCAGGAACATAAAGTTCTTCTGGAAAAGAATGCGCCGCTCTATCCGGATCTTGAGACCGTCCTGCCTGCGCTGGCCAGCCGTTATCCCCTTTTCCTTGTCAGCAATTGTCAGGCCGGATATATAGAAACATTCCTTTCCTGCACAGGTTTTTCCCCCTATATCACGGATCATCTCTGCCCCGGTGATACTGGAAATCCCAAGCGGGATAATATTCTGGAAATCATAAAGCGCCATAACCTCCAGTCTCCCGTCTATGTGGGTGATACTCTCGGTGATTATCAGGCAGTAAAAGAAGCGGATCCTTCTATGCCCTTTGTTTTCGCATCCTATGGATTTGGAACCGTGGAAAATCCGGATTTCACCATCAATTCCCCTTCCGATCTTCTGAGCCTTTTTAATTCTTAAAAAACTGGCAGTTCTGCACGCAGAACTGCCAAATTTTTAATACAATTCATAATCCTCTGTATAGAAACAGATAATAGGAACATCTTTTGTAATCAGATTATACACAGCCTTGGCTTTCTCATAGGGCATATTAATGCAGCCATGAGAACCGCTGTATTTGTAAATAGTGCCGCCATATGTGCTTCTCCAGGAAGCATCATGCAGACCGATTCCTCCGTTAAAAGGCATCCAGAAATTTACATGCGACTGATAAGAATAACTTCCGTCTGCCCGTTTCTCCCCTTTCAGAATCCGGTCCGTCTGCTTATAGGTCAAAGTAAAAATTCCCGGCGGCGTCCAGCGGTCACTTGTCATTTTTCCGGATACAAACTGTGACTCCACGGCTATCTGTCCGTCCTGATAATAATACAGCGTCTGGTCTGTCAGGTTGATTTCCACATAGGTATTTCCGAAACCATTGTTCTCCGTTGACACTTCCCGCGTGGAATACATCGGTTCCCTTCCTATCTGGTCATTGTTCATGATATTTTTAAAAAGCTCTTCCACTTCCTGAGCCTGATTAATTTTCCAGCCATAATCTCCGCCGCTGACAGTAATATTCAGCCCGCTGGTAGTAGTAAAGGGTCTTTCTTTGCCGGCCGTATCTACACGTTCCGCCAGCCCTTTTACGTATTCTGTCGCTTTGGCCCGTATAGTCGCTTCATCTTTTACATAATGGCCCTGGGCATCCTTCAGCATCCAGTCTCTGAGCGTATTTCCATCCAATACTTCCTCTTCTCCCGTGGGCAGCCAGTAATGGATGCTGGCAGTCATCAGTGTATTCAGCTCTTCCACCTCTGCATTAAGCGCTTCACTGTCGCTTCGCACGTCCGGCTGAGCATAAACATTACATTCCTCCGCCGAAAGCTCTGTCTGACTCTCTGAAACAGCTTTCTCCACAGCAGTCATCATGGCATCTGTATCAAGGGTATTTCCTTCCTCTTCCGGGATGATCTCAAAATGGCCATTCTGGAAAGTATACCATGCGTTAGTCGGCGCAGTCATGCTTTCCGCCTGCATCGGCTCCAGAGACATAATCTGATTTTTCAACTGCTCTTTATCATACGTTATATTTTCAGCCACCTCATACTTCTCGGGCTGAATATATCCCATAAACCACAAAAAGGGATTTTGTTTTTCCTGAATTTCTTCCACACTTCCATCTGGGTCATAGGCATATTGAAAATCGCTGCCGTCTATAGAAAGCGAAACATCATCTCTGAAATTCAGCTGAATACTGTAATCTTCCACGCCCCTGCGTATCTGCTCCTCCGTCTGGGCCGGCGTCATACTTCCGCACGATATGTTATTAATGGTTGTATTGGGGAAAAATTTATCACTGTAATAATAGGTGTAATATCCATACGTACCGGCACCTGCCAGCAATACGGCAGCTGCCAGTATTGGTACGATTTTTCTTGCCTTCCCTTTCTTTTTTCCACCCTCTTCTGTCACAGAATCATATTGGATATCCTGGACTTTTTTTTCTCTTTTTGCCCTTTTCTTCTTGCCTGCAGTTCGGTCTATCTGATCGGATACCGGAATGCCGCCAATCGTATCCCGAACAATTTTATCCATGGCCAGACTGATCTGAGCATCTATATTATCTGTTACATTTCCATTTTTTCCTTCTTGCATTGACCTTTTTCCTCAAAACTCTTAACTTCTACAAAATTCAACAATGTTCATTATAACATAAATTTTTCAAAAGACATACAGAAACTCAAATTTTAAAATTTTTTTATATTTTCGTAAAGAAAGTAGGTTATAATTTATATACCAATATCAGTATGAGGTGAATAAAGATGGAATATACCGAAACCTTTCAATATCAATGCCCCGTAGACGCTTCCAAAGTAATCCATACCGTAACCTTTGTCCGCAGCACAGATCCCCGCTTTGACGACAGCGTTGAAACTTTTAAATGTACCAGAGATTCCAAATGTGTAAAATGCTCCGTTAACTATCGTTAAATGGAAAAAACACACTTGATTTTTTGCTGAAACATGATATAATGGAACAGCACGGGGCATTAGCGCAGTTGGGAGCGCGCCACACTGGCAGTGTGGAGGTCACGGGTTCAAGTCCCGTATGCTCCACTATTTTTTTATTAAGAAAAAAAGCAGCTGTATGTGGCTGCTTTTCTTTTTTTGCATAACGGGAAGATTCCTTTCCCCTATCCGATCTATTCAACTGTTACACTTTTTGCCAGATTCCGCGGTTTATCCACATCCACGCCTCTGGCCACACTGATATAGTATCCCAAAAGCTGAAGGGGGATGATTGCCAGGCTGCTTGTAAAATGAGCATCTGTTTTGGGCACATACACAACAAAATTCACTGTATTTTCAATATTGTAATTGCCGTACTCCGTAACCCCCATTAAATATGCTCCCCGGCTTTTCACCTCCACCATATTGCTTAAAGTCTTCTCGCCAAGACTGGTCTGTGTCATAAGCCCCACTACTAATGTTCCGTCTTCGATCAGACTGATTGTCCCGTGCTTTAACTCTCCTGCTGCGTAAGCCTCTGAATGAACGTAACTGATCTCTTTCATCTTCAGACTGCCTTCCAGACAGATTGCGTAATCAAGTCCGCGGCCGATAAAAAACATATCTTTTGCAGAGGCAAACTTATTGGCAAACCATTGTATCCTGTCTTTGTCTGTGAGAATCTTTTCAATCTTATCCGGCAGCGTCATCATTTCCTGAAGCATATCCTGACATACTTTCTCTTCCAGACTGCCCTTTACTCTTCCCATATAAATTGCCAGAAGGTAGATGCAGATCAACTGAGCGCTGTAAGCCTTCGTCGTTGCCACAGCAATTTCCGGACCAGCAATTGTATACATGGTATAATCCGCTTCTCTGGCAATACTGGAACCCACTACATTTACAATCCCCAGTGTATTAATTTCTTTTTCTTTGACCATACGAAGCGCCGCCAGACTGTCCGCCGTTTCTCCGGATTGTGAAATAATAACCACGAGGGAATCTTCCGGTATCTTTGGATCACGGTATCTGAATTCAGAAGCAAGATCAACCTCTACCATGACATCCGTCAGATCTTCTATTACATACTTAGCTGTTACTCCAACATGATATGCAGATCCGCATGCAATAATGTATAGCTTTTTCAGCGATTTCATCATCTCTTCATTCAGACCCACATCTTTTAAATCAATCTGTCCGTCTTTCAGAAATGCCTGAAGCGTATCTTTTACTACTTTGGGCTGCTCATGTATCTCTTTCATCATGAAATGTTCATATCCGCCTTTTTCCGCAGACTGAGCATCCCAGTTAATTGTTACCTGCTCCTTTGTTATCTCTTCTCCGTCAATATTATAAAACTTAATTTCTTCCCCGCTTAGTTCCACCATCTCCATGTTGTCAATATAATACACATTTCTGGTGCGGGAAAGAATAGCCGGAACATCTGAAGCAATAAATTTTCCTCCGTCATTTTTTCCCACAATCAGCGGGCTGTCTTTCCTGGCTGCATAGATAACCCCGGGCCTGTCACTGAACATAATCCCCAGGGCATAAGAGCCGCGCACACGAATCAGTGCTTTTGACAGGCTTTCCAACGGATTATGTTCCGTTTTCTTATAATAATAGTCAATTAATTTTGTAACTGTTTCTGTATCAGTCTCCGAATAAAATTCATAGCCTTTATTTTGCAGATATTCTTTCAGCTCATGGAAATTTTCAATTATCCCATTATGCACAGCCACCACCATTTTATCATCACTGAAGTGAGGGTGGGCATTTTTCTGTGATGGAATGCCGTGTGTTGCCCACCTGGTGTGTCCAATTCCACAGCACCCCATCATCGCATTTCCTGCATTTGTTTTTTCTATCAGACCCTGCAGTCTTCCTTTTTCTTTAACGATCTCTATTTTTTGTATTTTATCGTTAAAGACTGCCATTCCTGCCGAATCATACCCTCTGTATTCCAGTTTTGACAATCCCTCAAGAATAATAGGAGCTGCAGATTCATCTCCCGTATATCCAACAATTCCACACATAAAACTATTCCTTTCCACTAACATCTTTCGCCATTCAAGTCTACATGATGTTCACAGAAAATGCAAGAAAAATACCCGCATGGCTTTTGCTTATTTTAATTCGTTATACAGCTGCACAATAGAATCCAGCATTTTTTCATCTGTCAGACCGGAAATCTCCTGTACGGCCTTACGCACGCCCATCTGCTGAACCTTCTCCTGAAGCTCCACACTCTGTTTGTCCTCCGGCTGATTAAAATGGAGTGCAGCAGCAATTCCAACCAGAAGATGATCTACAGGCAGTCCATATCCCGCTGCTGTAGTCAGCGGCTTGATCAGACGGTCTGTGGGACTCAGTTTACGAAGTGGTTCACGTCCAACTCGCGTCACGTCATCCTTCAGATAAGGATTTTTGAATCGGCTGATTATTTTCTGGATATAAGCTTCATGTTTCGCAGCGTCAAATCCATGCTTTTTAATCAGTCCTGCCCCGCTTTCTTTCATGGCGGACAGCACAGTCTGATATATTTTTTCATCTGAAATAGAAGCGTCGATGGTATCATAGCCTTTCAGAGTGCCCAGATATGCAGTGATCACATGTCCGGTATTCAATGTAAAAAGTTTACGCTCCAGATATGCTTCCAGATCATCTACAATAGTCATGCCCTGAATCTGGGGAATTTCACCTTTGAATCCGGCACGCTCCACATCCCACTCATGGTAACGCTCTACTACCACGTCGATGAAATTTTCACTTTTTACCGGCGGAACGATTCTGTCTACCGCACAGTCGGGAAAACCTACATACGTATCGGCATATTTTTTCCCTTCCTCGCTTAAGCATTCGTACACCGCCGCTTTCAGCTGCGAACTGCCGCGAATTGCATTTTCACAGGCAATAATATTTAAGGATTCCTCTTTGCACTGCTCCATACGCTTTTCAATAGCGGACGCAATCGTTGGAGCAATACGCGGAAGAATAACAAGCCCTACTGCAGTGGTAACCAGATCTGCCGATGCGATTTCATCCACAGCTTCCGGTTTTGTGGAATTAACTCCGCTGATATTTTCAATTTTCTCATCAACACATTCCACATCCATAATATGAACCGTATAAGCTTTATCCTCGTTAATTTTGTCAATCACCTTGTCCACAACATCTGCGAACACAACGTGATAACCTGACTGGCTCAATAAAGCCCCAATAAATCCCCGGCCTATATTGCCAGCTCCAAACTGAACTGCTTTTTTCATGCTCAACACTCCTTTACCTCTGGTTTAGCCCAGCGCTTTCATAATTTTATCGACATCCGCATCCTTTTTCAGGCTTTCCAGCAGATCTGCATCCTCCAGACTTGCCGCAACTTTTCCCAGTACTTCCAGATGCTCGTCTCCGACACCGGCAATTCCGATCACCAGATACGCCTTCTCATCTCCGAAGTCTACACCTTCCGGATACTGCAGCACTACAATACCTGTCTTTTTAACTGTCTCTTTTGCATCGGAGGTTCCATGGGGAATCGCAACACCCATGCCCATATATGTAGTAACCAGCTCTTCTCTGGCAACCATGGCGTCAATATAACTTTCATCCACATAGCCAAGATCACAGAGCAGACGGCCCGCGGCCCGGATCGCTGACACTTTATCCACACTGGCCAGTCCGGTTTTGACACCTTCCTTTAACAAAACATCCGATGTCTCTTCTTTAACCGGTTCATCAGCAGGCGCCTCATTTTGAACTTCCGCCGGTTTTGCAGCGCCTCCTGCTGCATGCTCCGCCAGTTCCGCATAAAGGGCATCCAGATTGGGATCCTGCAGGAAATTATCCAGTGTTACCAGTCTTGCCTGCGGCGCACTCTTTGCAGCCCGTTCTTTCAGAATATGCTGGCATACTACCACGTCCGCATCACCGGGAACATTGTCCACTGATGTGTTGGTAACAGTAATGCCCAGATTTAAAGATTTAATACGATTTCTGAATTTTGTCGCTCCCATTGCGGAAGATCCCATGCCTGCGTCACAGGCAAAAATAATTTTTCTGATATCCGCCGTTGATACATCAGCTCCTGACACAGCATCTGTGCCGGCAATTCCCTTTGCCTCAGCCTTCATGCTGTCTTTCTTTTTCTGTGCGTCTTCCAGACTCTTGGCACCGGCCATTTTTACAATGGGCGAAGCCACTACAAAGGAAACTGCGGCAGCAATTACAACACCGATCAGTGTTATCAACGTACTGCCCTTTGGCGCCATAGACATATACGCAATGATAGAACCGGGTGAAGCAGGGCTTACCAGACCTGCGCCGGTAATGCTGTAGAAAAAGATTGCGCAGATATTGCCAAGGATCGGTGCGATAATAATAACCGGGTTCATGAGAATATACGGGAAGTAAATTTCATGAATACCGCCAAAGAAATGGATGATAATCGCACCGGGCGCAGAATCTTTTGTAACACGGTCTTTTGAGAACAGCCAGTAAGCAACCAGAACGCCAAGTCCCGGACCTGGATTTGCCTCCAGCATATACATGATGGACCTGCCTGCTGAAGCCGCCTGTTCAAGTCCAATCGGTGTAAAGATACCGTGGTTGATCGCATTGTTCAGGAACAATACCTTGGCGGGCTCGATAAAAATAGCTGCCAGCGGGAGAAGACCGTTATTTACCAGAATCGCTACCCCGTTGGAAAGGACTACGAGAATGGCGCTCATCAGCGGACCTATCGCATAGTAACCAAGAATGGCCATCAGCATTCCAAAAATACCAACTGAGAAGTTATTAATCAACATCTCAAATCCAGCCGGCATTCTTCCTTCCATGGCTTTGTCAAATTTTTTTATGACAAAACCGGCCAGCGGACCCATAATCATGGAGCCCATCAGCATGGGATAATCCGGGGCTCCTACAATAACACCGATGGTTGCGATACCGCCCATGATGCCGCCCCGGTCTCCTCCGACCAGTTTACCACCCTGATAAGCAATCAGAACGGGCAGCAGATAATTAAGCATGGGGCCATTTAAACCAGCCAGATTTTCATTCGGCAGCCATCCATCCGCGATAAACAGGGCAGTGATCAATCCCCAGGCAATAAACGCGCCGATATTGGGCATGATCATTGCACTCAGGAATTTTCCAAAACGTTGTACTGCATTTTTCATGTGAATTTTCTCCTTTCATCACCTTTTTCATTAATTATATTTTAAACAAATTTATTGAAATGAGCAATAAAATGATATTGTAAATTTGGCATTAATACTAACTGCCAAATGCATCCCCGTTTGTCATTTGTGAAAAACTCCTGTATAATGAAAAAAGAAAACATACAAAGGAGAAGGTTTATGCAGCTCACAGCCCGCGCAAGAGAAATCATTCAAATTTTAATACATTTTCCCCAGAATCATCCCGTAACCGTATCAGCTGTATCGGAAGAGCTGGGTGTCAGCATCCGTTCCATTCAGCGGGAACTTCTCACCGTAGAACAGTGGCTCAATGAAAATGGCTTTCATTTTATTCGCAAACGCAGTGTCGGTCTGATGCTGGACGAACCGGATGACAGAAAACAGGAGCTTTTGATTCTCCTGCAGACAAACTCACCGGCAAGAATCAGCACGGATGACCGTCGACAGCGGCAGAATCTCCTCTGCCGTCTCCTTCTTTTCGCTGACGAACCGGTAAAATCCTATTATCTTGCCAACAAACTGGAGATTTCAGAAGGGACGCTCCTGACCGATTTGAATCAGATCTCTCATTGGTTTGAAAAATACCAGCTTCGGCTGAAGCGGCGCCAGGGGCTGGGAATATACATTGAAGGTTCCGAAACCGCCATAAGACAGGCCGCAGCATCCTGCCTTTTGGACCAGCTTACACACAGTCTGCAGCTGGAGCCTGGCCGAAGCATTTCTGATATCTGGAATTCCTGTCCCATTCAGGATATCAATCCATCCATTATCAAAAATGTAGGCGCCATATTATCAGACTGTGAAAAGCAGCTGAACCTGCATCTGTCCGACAATGAACGCCTCCGCCTGTTAATATATCTTGCCCTGGCCGTCCATCGGATTGAAAAGGGCTGTCCCATACCCAACGAAAACAGCATTTTTTCTCAAAAATCCATGGAGCCGGAGTACGCGGCAGCCGATTACATCACCCGGCTTGTACGGCGGTGTTTCAAATTTCCTTCCGCTCCGGGTGAAACAGTATACCTGGCAGCCTATCTTACCGGATTCCATATCTGGCCCTCTGAATCCAGGGATCTTACCCGGCGCAGAGACTTTGATATTCATCAGGTGACGCTGGAAGTCATAAAAAAAGTCGGTGAAGAACTCCAGCAGGATTTCACCGGCGATTCCCGACTTCTAAAGGATCTGGAAGGTCATCTGCAGCCTGCCATCGGACGATTGCGCGCCGGCATCACAATCGAAAATCCTCTCCTGAGTGAGTTTCAGGAAAAATATACAGAAATTTACAACGCCTGCGAAAACAGTATGGAGATATTGCAAAAAGTGTTCGACATCCCGGCAGTTTACGCCGGGGAAGTGGGCTTTATCACCATTTACTTTATCATGGCTTTAGAACGGAAAGAAAAGCTGGAACGTAAAATTTCTGCCATGCTGGTGTGTCCCTCCGGTATCGGAAGCTCCCGGCTTCTGGCTTCCAATTTAAAAAAGGAATACCCCGATCTGGATATTCGAGGCACCATGTCTGCCTTTGAGATAGACTGCGACAAACTTCGCCGCGACAGGGTGGATCTGGTTATATCTACTATAAAACTCAGTATTCCGTACCAGAATCTTCAGGTAAACCCGATTTTGACACGGCAGGACAAGATGCTTTTGAATTCCAAGCTGAGTCTTCTCCAGAAGAAAAAAAGACAGAATGCTCCTGAAATCAAAGTGCCCACGCCGCCTCTTTCCAAAACAGATGTGGAATACATCTCAAAACTGGGAACAGAGATTTATCGTCTTCTTGGAAATATCCGCATCGGCCAGGCGCCTGTACTGGGAAAACGCAGTGAAGTCATTTCTCACGCTGCATCTTTGTTTGCTGAGAATGCAGAAATGGAAAAACATTTTCAGCAGGTTTTAGAAACCAGAGACCAGATGGCCGATACTTATATCAAGCCATTTCACGCTCTTTTGCTCCATGGCCGCAGCTCCATGACAGATCATATCTGCTTCGGATATGTTCGGCTGGAACCTCCTGTTTACGATAAAACTCAGATTATCCTGGGCGCTATCGTTTCTCTGATACCAGAAGGAACAGACAGTCAGGTCTGCGCCGCAATAACCAGTGAGGTCATCGGCGCACTGCTGGAAAAACCGGAACTGCTGGAAGCGCTGAGAAGTATGGATGATAATTTATTTGCCAGCCTTCTGGAAGACACGCTGCTGCGTTTTTACAGGGAAACCGTAAAAAATCTTTTAAAACTTCCCGCAGAACCGAAAAAAAACTAAAGCATGAAAAAGCTGCTGTATACAATGATTCTCTCACCGTATACAGCAGCTTTTATACTATTTTCTGTTAATAATCTGCTCTCTTACATAATCGATACTTCCAGCAGACATACTGAATTCATCCAGTCCCAGATCCAAAAGAAGTTCCACTGCTTTCTGGTCTCCGGCCATCTCGCCGCACATACCCACTTTAATGCCTTCACGATGTCCTGCTTCAATGACCTGTCCGATTGCTTTTAGAACCGCCGGATGGAAATAATCATATTTCTTTGCGATTTTTTTATTTCCACGGTCTACTGCCAGAATGTACTGAGTAAGATCATTCGTTCCGATACTGAAGAAATCCGCTTCCTTTGCAAACTCATCAGCAAGAAGTACACTTGCAGGCGTTTCAATCATCATGCCCACTTCAATTTCCCGGTCAAATGCCTGTCCCTTCTCTTCAAGCTCTTTTTTGCACTCTTCCACGATATCCTTTGCTTCCTTCAGTTCCTCTGCGGAGATAATCATCGGAAACATGATTCTTACATGTCCAAAGGCGCTGGCTCTTAAAATAGCACGGATCTGATCTTTAAACATATCCTTCATATCCAGCGAAATACGGATTGCTCTCCATCCCAAAAATGGATTCTCTTCCTTTTCGAATTCATAATATGAAAGCTCTTTATCTCCTCCGATGTCAAGAGTACGGATGGTAAGTTCCTGCGGGGAAAGTTCCGCCGCTTCTTTGTATACCTTGAACTGCTCTTCTTCCGTTGGAAAATGAGTATTCTGCATATACAGGAATTCGCTTCTGAACAGCCCCACTCCGTCAATGTTTACAGGCAGCGCATTTCTGATATCCTGAAGATTACCCACATTGGCGCAAAGATAAATTCTCTTTCCTTCTTTGGTCACAGCAGGAGTATTTCTCAGGCTTTCCAGGCGCGCCTTTTCACTTTCATAACATTCTTTCTGTCTCTGATACTCTTCCACCGACGCTTCATCCGGCTTCACAATGATCACACCGTCTTCTGCATTCATACAGATGATCTCCCCGTCAGTCACTTTGGAGAGAATCCCTTTCACTCCCACCAGCGTGGGAATACCCATGCTTTTTGCAATAATGGATACGTGACTTGTCACACCGCCTTCTTCTGTGATGATTCCCTTCACCAGGGAAGGATCAATCTTAACAGTGTCTGAAGGAAACATATCCCGCGCAACTACTACCACCGGTTCAGCAATACCGCTCAAGTCCGGAAGCTTCACATGCTTTATTTCCGCCATCAGACGCTTTCCGATATCTTTTACGTCAGCCGCCCTTTCCTTCATATATTCGTCATCCATGGAATCAAAGATAACTGCAAATTCTTCAATGGTCTCAGCTACAGCCTGCTGTACGTTTTTCAAATCATTTTTTACTTTGTTTTCCACGCCGTCCTGAAGCATAAAGTCATCCGCAATTTCCAGATGAGCGGCAAAAATCTCATTTTTCTCTGACAGCTTCGTCAGATCCCTTATCACAACTGCTTTTGCATCTGCAAATTTCTTCAGTTCATCCTCAATCTGCTCCTCCAGGATCTGACCGCTGTCGGCATTCAAATCCGGATCCAGATACAGGTATACCGGAGCAACAGCAATCCCCCTGGACGCCGTTTTATCTACACAAATTCTTTCCATGTTTATTCGCCCAAACCACCTTCAAGAGCTTCCACAATTGCTTTTAATGCCGCTTCTTCATCTTCACCGCTGCACTGTATTTCTACTTCCGTCCCTTTTTTAATGGCAGCCGCCATGATACTGAGAACACTTTTAACCTGAACTTTTTTCTCACCTGCAAAGATAAAGATATCTGACTTAAATGGAGCCGCAACTTTTGCCAACACCCCTGCCGGTCTTGCATGTAAACCTGTTGGATTTGATACTGTTACTTTCTGAGACACCATAATTTTTGTTCCTCCTCGTAATTCTTATATATTTTGTCTAAAACTGTCAGCAAATCTTCCGATCATCTGACATAATTCAATATAGTTAAGAATACCATTTCTATTTTTTATTGTCAATTTCTTCTTAAAGCCTTTTCAGCAAAGCTTCTCTCTCCGCCTCAAAACCAGGTTTTCCAAGAAGAGCAAACATGTTCTTTTTGTAGCTTTCCACACCAGGCTGATTAAATGGATTCACACCCAGCAGATAGCCGCTGATGCCGCATGCAAATTCAAAGAAATAGAAAAGCTGTCCCAGTGTAAATGCATCCTGTCTCGGAATATTTACAACCAGATTTGGAACATTGCCGTCCGTATGTGCCAGAATTGTCCCGTTCATTGCGTTTTTATTTACAAAATCCATATTCTTTCCAGCCAGATAGTTTAATCCGTCCAGATCTACCGCTTCTTCGCCGATGACGATCTCACAGTCAGATTCTTCCACATTCATAACAGTCTCAAACATAATTCTGGAACCGTCCTGAATGAACTGTCCCATTGAATGAAGATCTGTCGTAAGATCCACAGAAGCCGGGAAGATACCTTTCTGGTCTTTTCCTTCACTCTCTCCGTACAGCTGTTTCCACCATTCAGACATGCTGTGAAGGCTTGGCTCATAATTGGCCAGGATTTCAACAGCTTTACCCTTTCTGTGCAGAATATTACGGACTGCCGCATATTGAAGCGCATCATTTTCAGAAAAATCCGCTTCCATCGCATGTTTTCTTCCATCTGCCGCTCCTGCCATTAACTGATCGATATCAATGCCGCTTACCGCAATCGGAAGAAGTCCTACTGCAGACAAAACAGAGAAACGCCCTCCCACATCATCCGGTACAACAAATGTTTCATATCCTTCTTCTGTGGCAAGTTTCTTTAACGCGCCTCTGGCTTTATCAGTGGTTGCGTATATTCTGCCAGCTGCTTCTTCTTTTCCATATTTTTTCTCCAGCAGCGCTTTAAATACGCGAAAAGCGATGGCCGGCTCCGTGGTAGTCCCTGATTTGGAAATTACATTCACAGAAAAATCACGGTCACCAATGATATCAATTACATGCTGCAGATATTTGCTGCTGATGTTATTGCCTGCAAAATATATTTCAGGGGCTTTGCGTACCTCTTTTGAAAGCTGATTGTTAAAAGTATGGTTAACAAATTCGATTGCAGCTCTGGCTCCAAGATAAGAACCGCCAATTCCAATTACCACCAGCACATCACTGCTGTTCTGAATTTTTTCCGCTGCTTTTTTAATCCGTGCAAATTCTTCTTTGTCATAATCTACAGGAAGATTTACCCATCCCAGAAAATCGTTTCCTGCTCCATTTCCTGACAGCAGAGTTTCCTTGGCATCCCCCACCAGTTTTTCCATGATTTTAATTTCACCTTCATTGACAAACCCAGCAGCTTTTGAATAATCAAATGATATTTTGTTTTTCATTTCTTTCCTCTTCTCCTTTTCTGCCTTCCATACATGGATTTTTTGAAAAATGATCTTTCATTAATAAAAATTATAACAAAACCTTTCCCCTGATGCAATTTCAACCTGCTCTATTAGGAAAAAAATTGTAATTTAGCGGTTATTTTCTCCAGCATATATTATCCAGAATCTCCGTATCCTATACTATAACTCGCATTATGTTACGGAGGCTGGTACAATGGAAAAACTGCGAAATCTGTTAATTAAATATACGTCTCTTTTTGTTTTCTGCGGCTTATCATATGTTGGACTTGAAATTCTTTTCAGACATCGCTCTGATTACACTATGTTTATTCTCGCCGGATTATGCGGCACACTCTTTTTAAGCGTACTTAACAATTTCTATACCTATGACACAGATTTTATATTCCAGGTAATAATGTGCGGTTCAATGTGCACAATGGCTGAATGGATCTGCGGAAAGCTGGTCAACGCTGACTATCATATCTGGGACTATCGTGATCTTCCATTTTCCAGTCCTGACGGACAGGTTAATCTTTTTTTTGCTCTTGCCTGGTATCTCATCTGTGCCCTGTTTATCCCTGTACTCGACTACATTGAATGGAGATTTTTTCATTATAAAGAAGAAACTTCTCCTTATTACATGATCTTTGGTAAAAAATATACCCCTTATGATGAATAAAAATCAACAAAAATATTGTGTTATTTTTTCCTTTCAATTATAATTTCTATTAAAGATACTGCGGCACTTTGTTATTTGAAGGGGGAAAATTATGAAGTGGAAAGATAAATGTTTTAATGCACTGGACACAGAAAAAATGTTTGAAAACTCCGGACATCGGACCCGTTTTAAAGAATTACTGGACTGTTACAGCGATTATCCTTTTTTTACCAAAGGCCTTTGTAAATGTATGTACCTTTCGGCATGGGATGATGAACATTTTTGCATTATGCTGGAAACACTGATGGAAATGAGTTTGGGCAAAGAAAAGGACACGGAAGAAATGCGCAGCAAAGGAGATCTTTTTGCAGAGGAAAGAAAAGATGACGAGTATTACGTATATGAACTCTCAAATTCCTTCCTGGACAACCGGACTTTCCATCTGGATGAATCTGCAAAAATAAGTTCCAAAATCCGGCACATTATCGCCTGTGCATTATCCGCTGCCAGGATCATAGATAATGTATAAATAATTTTTCAAATAAAAATGACGTGAACAAATCACGTCATTTTTTTCCAGGGGATAAGGGATTCGAACCCCTATCGACGGTTTTGGAGACCGGTGCTCTACCATTGAACTAATCCCCTATAATATGGTATTGATATACCTTCAAAACCGCATATACTTAACATCCACACTTGCGCTCTTCATTAGG
>CAMMBV010000008.1 GCA_946494335.1 uncultured Ruminococcus sp.
TCAGTTATCAAAGTCCTTTGCCGCCCCTTTCGTGTTTCTCTCACTCGCGACAGCTTGTATATATTACCACAGCTCATTATGTATTGTCAACAACTTTTTTTACTTTTTTCGTCATTCTTTTCAGTGTCTCAATCTCTCTTATGAGCCGCAACGGATGTTATATTATCACAGTTATTCCTGGGTGTCAACACTAATTTTAATTTTTTTCAAAAACTGATAACTATCCATCCTGCCGCAGGTAAACCTGCGCATAATTCCTGATTCTTTTGCTGCAGGCTGAACTGTAACAAAAACTGCGGCTCCTTAACGAAACCGCAGTTTTTCTATGTATATGTGTATGAGAAGAAAATAAGAGTATTGGCTTTTTGTCTTCCTTTATTTTGCCGCTGCTGCAGCTGCAGCCAGACGACGGGATCTTGCCGCCATCTGCTCACGGACAACGTCAAGCAGTACCGCCAGGATGATTACCAGACCCAGTACCATGTTCTGTACCGCTGAATCAATGGACAATAAGGTAAATCCATTTCTCAGGGTAGAGATAATCAGGGCACCGATCATGGTTCCCAGCATGGTTCCTTTTCCACCCATAAAGGAGGCTCCGCCCAGTACGCAGGAGGCAATGGCATCGGTATCATATGGCTGAATGGCGTTGGTACCATTACAGATACCGGAACGTCCGATGGATACAATGCCTGCCAGCGCTGCCGTAAAACCGGACAGTACATAACATGCCGTCAGCACATTGGCTGAGTTAATACCGGACAGACGGGTCGCTTCCATATTACCGCCGGCGCAGTATACGGAACGGCCAAATGCCGTACGAGTCAGTACAATATGAAGAACTACATACAGAATAATGACAACGATAAAGCTTACCGGGAATCCCCCTACAGTTGCAGAACCCAGCCACATAACGCCGTCCGGGAAACCGCCGATCATCTGGGACCCTGTCACCAGCAGCGCCGCTCCCCAGAGGAAGTTCTTCATACCCAGTGTGGATACAAAGGGATGCGGCAGGTGCAGACGGGTCAGCAAAGTTCCGTTGATCAAGCCTACAACAGTACCTGCCACCAGCCCTGCAATAATCAGCACCGCTGCATTTGTAACGCCGCGCTGTACCAGCATACCCATTAAACATGCTACAAAGGTGGCATTGGCGCCAACGGAAAGGTCAATACCTGCCGTGATCAGACAGAATAACATACCGATGGCAATCAGCGCTGTAAATGGCGTCTGTTTCAGAATCGACATAAAGTTTGAAAAACTTAAAAACTTATCGCTGGCAATTGTCAGTACAATGCACAGAATAAGAAATGCTCCAATGATACCAAGCATTGAGCTTAATCCGCCTAATTTCTTCGTTTTCATGAAATCTTACCTCCCCAAGCCGCTTTCATAAGGCTTTCCTGATTAAAGTTATCGGTATCCCGTTCCACTTCTCCCATGATCCTTCCGCCGCGCATGACGATGACACGGTCGCTCATTCCCAGAATTTCCGGGAGCTCCGAGGATACCATGATGACACATTTTCCTTCTTTTACCAGCTGATTCATAACATTATACACTTCGATCTTGGCTCCCACATCGATGCCTCGGGTCGGTTCATCAAAAATAAAAATATCCGCATCGGTGTTGATCCATTTGCCAATGACTACCTTCTGCTGGTTACCGCCGGAAAGCTGGCCCACAACCTCATCCGCAGACGGTGTTTTGATCCGCAGCGCTTTAATATTTGCATCACTGGCTTCTTCGATTTTCTTTTTATTTAAAAAGGCGCCGCTGGTAAATCCTTTCAGGTTCGCAAGAATCAGATTGCTTTTAATTGCCTCCTGCAAAACAAGACCCTGTCCTTTTCGGTCTTCTGTAAGAAATGCGATGCCCGCCTTGATTGCCTGGGAAGGACTTTTGATCTTCACTTCTTTTCCATGGACAAAGACCTGGCCGCCGTCAATGGGATCTGCGCCAAAAATGGCTCGCATAGTCTCGGTACGTCCCGCGCCTACCAGGCCGGCAAAGCCCAGGATTTCCCCGTTATAGGCCTTGAAGCTTACGTCATGCAGGACGCCGCCCTCTTCCAGCCCTTTGACTTCCAGGGCCACATCCCCCTTTTTCCCGAATTCCTTCGGGAACAGGTTGTCCAGCGTACGGCCTACCATGGCCGCGATCAGGGAGTCGTTATCCCACTCTTTGATATCCCGGGTATCGATGTACTGGCCGTCCCGGATGACCGTCACCCGGTCGCACAGCTCAAACAGCTCCTCCAGCTTATGGGATACGAAAACGATTCCGATTCCCTGATCCCTTAACTGGCGGCAGGTTTTCATCAGCTGTTCCACTTCTTTTTCCCCCAGGGAGGAGGTGGGCTCATCCATAATAATCATTTTGGCATTGATCAGAACCGCCTTTGCGATCTCGATCATCTGCTGCACACCCATACCGAAGGTGCCCGCCGGTTTTTCCGGGTCGATGTCCTGTCCCAGGGAGGCCATTACTTCTTTCGCCTTCTGGTTCATGGTTTTGTAGTCCAGTAATCCGCCGGGACCTTTGATCCATTTATTGATAAAGATATTGTCCGTAATGCTTAACAGCTTTTCGATATTAAGCTCCTGATACACGCAGGCGATTCCTGCTGCAGCCGATTCATTGGGGTTACGGAAGGTTTTTTGCTCCCCATTGACATAAATCTCGCCTTTATCCGGCTTATGTACACCCGTCAGAACCTTGATAAGGGTGGATTTTCCTGCGCCGTTCTCCCCGATCAACCCCAGAATCTCCCCGGGTTTTACCGCAAGCTGCATCTCGTCAAGAGCTATTACACCCGGAAATGTTTTCGTACAGTTCCGAAGTTCAACCACATACTCACTCATAGACTTATCACCTTTTCTTCGCTTTTAAGAATGCCCCTGCCGGACAGAAATATCCGCTCGACAGGAGCATTTTCTCTTCATTCCATGCCCGTTTTCAGTTTCAGAGAAAAATATTATTCTCCAAGATAACCGTTCAGAGTATCCAGACGTTCCTGAGCGTTGTCTTTTGTTACAACGTCACATCCGGAATCTGTGAACTCTTCCAGTGTTTCACCTTCCAGTGCTTTTACAGCCTCTTCCACTGAAAGATATCCCATATTGTAGGCTTCCTGAGCTACAGACATCGTCAGCTGATCCGCCAGAATTGCTTCACATGCTGTCTTATCACCGTTGAATCCAAGGAAAATTGTGTTTGCATATGCTTCATTTCCTTCTGCCGCTTTTGCAGCTGCCATAGCCATATCATCGTTATTTGCACAGATGATGGCAACGCCTTCCGGATGATTCTGCATAATTGCTTCCATAGAAGTAACAGCTTTGTCAGCTACTGCATCCGCATACTGTGTTTCATCTGCCAGGAAAGTACCGCCTGCATCTTCAATACCTTTCTGGAAACCATTCAGACGTGCAGTCGCTGTCGTTTCACCCTGAACACCTGTGATGCAGATCGCATTGATCTCTTCCCAGCCTGCCTCTTTTGCAGCTTCAACAGCTGCTTCACCGCCCATGGCTGCTGCATTTTCATTACCGGTTCCAACGAAGGTCAGCACTTCCGGTGCGTCAATGTCGGTATCCAGCGCGATGACCGGTTTTTCCTGTCCCGCAATCAGAGTAGATACCATATCAGCCTGAAGCGGTGAGATGATAAATGCATCATAAGCGCCGGAGTTCAGATCTGTCTCGATCATGTTCTGCTGCTCGTCAAATGCCGTCTCAGATGTAGGTCCTTTTACATCGATTGATACATTAGGATTCTCTTCTGCATAGGCATCGCATCCAGCCTTTACGAAATTCCAGTACTCTGAGGAAAGTGTTTTCAGGATAATACTGATATTATACTCTCCGGAACCTCCTTCTGCAGACGCCTCCTCTGTGGACGCTTCTTCTGTAGATTCTTCTGTTGCCTCACCATCAGAAGAAGTTTCTGCGGAATCGCTGCCTCCTCCGCAGGCAGTCATAGAAATCGCCAAAATTGCCCCCATCATTACTGCCAAGATACGTTTTTTCATTTTTATTACCTCCCTTTAATTTTTTCAGCGGAAAGCATATATGCATTTTTTACAATGTTTTTATTGTTTTCCACTGATTTTATGTGAAAAGTTTAGCACGTTATTTCCGTCACTTTAATAAGAAATCTTATCATGTCCATGTGATATTTTACTCTTTTTTTGAATTTTTTATAAAAAAGGAATATTCAAAAAATGTGCGGGTGCACGCGAGAATTGACCTGGCATTACCATTTATATCGCCGGAAATTGATGGGCGAAATGCCGATGCGCTGTGTAAAAGAATTGCAAAAATTTGATTCACTGCGATAGCCTACCTCATAGGCGATTTCTTTGATAGGCATATCTGTGGTTTTGAGAAGATGTTTAGCCTTGTTGATCCGGACAAGGATAATATACTCATAGGGTGAGTACTGAGTTTCTTTCTTAAAGATCCTGGAGAAATGGCTGGCGCTTAAGCCCACGCTGTCAGCCACGGTTCCCAGCGACAGTTCCTCTCCCATATGATCGTAAATGTAGTCTTTGGCCTGACTGACAATGGCGACTTTGCTTTCATTTCTCTGATCCCTGTGTTCCGTAAAAATCAGAGTACACAGACACTGATAAAGCTTTTTGGAATTCTCTTCCTCATTCACCTGCTGATTATTCTGGTATTTGGATACGATGGACAGCATATCCTTATATATTTCTTCCGCCTGTTCTTCCCCAAACACGATGCCTTTCATTTTTCCCATGAAATGGTGGTAAAATTCGCCGGTGTTTGCCCCGTCAAAGTGAACCCACAAAAAGGATACGTATCCTTTCGCATAATAAGCATGATGCACATGACAGTTGAAAAATGCCGCCTGCCCCTCCTGAACCAGATAAGTGCTTCCTTCCGTAGAAACTGCCAGCACACCCTTTGTCACATACAGCAGCATATAGTTCCCGTAATTTTCCCGCTCCACGCGATAACCATACTCACAGAAATATACCCCGCAGTCTGTAACATAATACAAAAGTTTCTCCGCAGTACTGGACGGCTTCAGATGAAACTCCTCCGATCCGCTGATGATACCCTTT
This sequence comes from uncultured Ruminococcus sp., assembly GCA_946494335.1. Classification (GTDB taxonomy): domain Bacteria; phylum Bacillota; class Clostridia; order Lachnospirales; family Lachnospiraceae; genus Ruminococcus_G. The sequence continues at coordinate 5,096 of CAMMBV010000008.1, forward strand.
TCCTGTACCAGCATCCTGACACCCCTTTACCTTTTTGTCGATAATTGCCGAATATACGCAACTGATTTTCAACATACCATGTCATTTTGCCGACTTCCATACGATATCTTATCATTTTCTTGCTATTTTCTATCCATATTATGCTGTTGCGGAAAACAAAAAAACAATGATAAGAAGCGATACTATCAAATTCTTATCATTGTCTTTCAAATACTTATTTAAATCCCTGTCTGTATGGCATTCACAGCCTCTTTGATGGTGCTTACATAAATCAGCCTTATTCCATCTGCAGGTTCTATGGCGCTTTCGCACACTTTCGGGAGGATTACCGTCTCAAATCCCAGTTTCTGCGCCTCCTTTACTCTCTGCTGCGCCATACTTACCGCCCGCACCTCCCCGCTTAGGCCCACTTCTCCGAAAGCGACCACTTTGTCGGGAATTACAATATCTTTGCAGCTGGAGGCAATCGCCAGCAAAATCCCCAGATCAATGGCAGGCTCCGTCATCTTGATTCCGCCGGCTATATTCACGTAGGCATCATACTCTGAAAGATTCATTCTGCCCCGTTTCTCCAGAACAGCCATCAGAAGATTTACCCGGTTAAAATCTGTTCCCGCAGCTGTCCTTCTTGGAATTCCAAAGTTACTCCGGCAGACCAGGGCCTGAACCTCTATCAGGATAGGACGAGTTCCCTCCATGGAGCAGGCCACGATGGATCCGGAAGCTCCTTCTGGTTTCCCGTTGAGCATAAATTCAGAAGGATTTTTCACCTCCGCCAGGCCTTCATTGCGCATCTCGAAAACGCCGATCTCATTGGTCGAACCGAACCGGTTTTTTACGCTTCGCAGTATCCGGTATGATGCGTGGCGGTCTCCTTCAAAATACAAAACGGTATCTACCATATGTTCCAGCACACGGGGGCCGGCCACTGAACCGTCTTTCGTGACATGGCCGACGATAAAAATGGAAATTCCCATTCCCTTTGCGATCTGCAGCAGAATTCCTGTGGATTCTCTTACCTGGGACACACTTCCCGGAGCAGAAGAAACCTCTTCATTATACATGGTCTGAATGGAATCAATCACCATCATATCCGGCTTTTGCTGTTCGGCTGTCTTTCGTATATCGGTCAGATTTGTCTCACACAGCAACAGCAGATTGTCATTGAAAGTGCCGATTCGCTGCGCCCGCAGCTTTATCTGCCGCAGAGACTCCTCGCCTGAAATATAAAGTACTTTTTTCCCTGCCAGCGCCAGCTGACGGCATACCTGAAGAAGAAGGGTGGATTTCCCGATTCCTGGATCTCCTCCCACCAGCACCAGCGAACCGACGACGATTCCTCCTCCCAGTACACGGTCCAGCTCCTCTGTCCCTGTCATCATGCGCTCTTCCCGTTCCATCTGAATATCAGACAAACTGACCGGCCGGGAGGGCTCTCTCTGCCGCCTGTTCCCTACTGTCTTTTGCTCTGAAACAGACTCTTCCACAAATGTATTCCACTCCTGGCAGCCCGGACACTGTCCCATCCATTTTACGGACTCATATCCGCAGTTCTGACAGAAAAACACTGTTTTCTTTCCTTTTGCCATATTTCCTTCCTTCCGCTGAAAAAAAGACCGCTGCTTCAGGCAGCGGCCTTTTTTGTTTCAGCATTTCTACACTCTGACAATTTTCACATCTGCTTTGTCAACATTTTCCAGTTCCACACTGAAGGAAAGTTTTCCACCCAGATTGGTTTTGATTCTGCCGATGGGATTTTCATCCACGAAAATTTCGTACTCCGTATCCGCTTCCATCTCCACCGTGATCTGAGCATCCTCCGCACCTTCTACAGAAAAATCCATTCCGTTTTCCTTAAGCATCAGATTGGCAACTGTCGTTCCGGGAACAGATTCATACACAAACATTCCATTTCTCTCCAGTTTGGTAATTTCTGAAAAGGTCTTTACTTTATATACGTCGCCATTACACTCGAAATCAGACAGTTTTGACTTTACGTCCAGCTCATAATTACCAAAGCTGATGGCTCCATTTTTCTCTGCACGAATTAACTCTTTAACTGTTGACATAATTGTCCTCCTGGAATCTAGTCTGTTGTACTTTTTGCACCAATATTTATCATCTGGTTCATTTGTATTATATAATAAATGCTGCTTTTATGCTAGTCAGTTACATAAAATTTAACATCTTTTTTATGCATTCCCACACTGACGGTATCCCCGGCTTTGACATTGCCCTTCAGAATCTCTTCCGCCATGGCGTCCTCGATTTTACTCTGAATTGCCCGTTTCAGCGGCCGTGCGCCGTACTTGCTGTCGTAACCTTCCTCCGCCAGATAATCTTTTACGGAGCTTCTTATTTTCAGCGTAATGTTCATCTGTTCCTGACACCTCTTCTGCAGATTTTTAAGCAGTATGGTTACGATCTGCCGGATATTTTCTTTGTTCAGAGCATGGAATACAATGATATCGTCAATACGGTTCAGAAATTCCGGCTTGAACATTCTTTTCACTTCTTCCATCACGCTGCTTTTCATATACTCGTAATCTCTTTTCTCATCGCTGGAAGAAGCAAATCCCAGCCTTTTGGGCTCCATGATCGCCTGGGCACCCGCATTGGAGGTCATGATGATGCAGGTCTGCTTAAAATCCACCTTCCGGCCCTGAGCGTCGGTAATATGCCCGTCATCCAGCACCTGCAGCAATATATTGAACACATCCGGATGTGCTTTTTCAATCTCATCAAACAGAAGCACGCTGTAAGGATTGCGGCGCACCTTCTCGCTGAGCTGTCCGCCTTCTTCATATCCCACATATCCCGGCGGTGAACCGATGAGCTTTGATACACTGTGTTTCTCCATATATTCCGACATATCAACCCGGATCATGGCAGTCTCTGTGCCGAATACAGCCTCTGCCAGCGCCTTGGAAAGCTCAGTTTTTCCCACACCTGTAGGACCCAGGAACAAGAAGGACCCGATGGGACGGGCCGGATCTTTCAATCCCACTCTTCCCCGTTTGATGGCCTTTGCCACCGCCGTCACAGCCTCATCCTGACCCACAACCCGTTTATGGAGAATGGATTCCAGCTTTGCAAGCCTTTTTGTTTCTTCCTCCTGAAGCTGGGAAACCGGTATCTTGGTCCATCCCGACACAATATCCGCCACGGCTTCCTCCGTAACCTTTTTCGGTTTCCCTTTCCTTCCTTTTTCCGCCCGCTCCCGGGCTGCCCGCTGCTTTTCTTCCAGTTTCAGCTGCTCCTGATGCAGTTCTCTGGCTCTCTCCATATCGCCGGCCTTCACCGCATCCTCTTTTTGCTGCATAATCTCTTCCAGCTGCTGCCGGTTTTCCGGATATCTGCTCTTTCCTGTAAAGCCCAAAAGCTGTATCTTGGAGGCGGCTTCGTCTATCAGATCGATGGCCTTGTCCGGAAGGAAACGATCGTTAATGTAACGTACCGACATGGCCACCGCCGCTTTCAGCGCATCATCCTCAATTTCCACGCCATGATGCTTTTCATAATAGGGACGAAGGCCCTTAAGAATTTCCAGTGCCTCTTCCGCAGTGGGTTCCTCCACCATAACCGGCTGAAATCTTCGCTCCAGGGCGGCATCTTTTTCTATATACTTTCTGTATTCCTCTATGGTAGTGGCGCCGATCAGCTGAATTTCCCCTCGAGAGAGTGACGGTTTCAGAATATTGGACGCATCCAGCGCTCCTTCCGCGCCCCCCGCTCCTATGATGGTATGGATCTCGTCGATAAACAGAAGAATATTTTTATTATCCGACACTTCCCGCACCACATTTTTGATGCGCTCCTCGAATTCTCCTCTGTATTTTGATCCGGCAACCATACCCGACAGATCCAGAACAACCACTCTTTTTTCTTTCATCTGATCCGGAACCTGTCCGTTTACAATCTTCTGAGCCAGTCCTTCGGCAACAGCCGTTTTCCCCACGCCCGGCTCTCCGATCAGACAGGGATTGTTTTTCGTTCGCCTGCTTAAGATACGGATAATTCTCTCCATCTCATGTTCCCGTCCAACCACCGGGTCCAGCTGTCCCCTGCGAGCCATCTCCGTCAGGTCCCGGCTGTACTGATCCAGTACGGGCGTGACCGTCCCCTTCCTGTCTTTGGAAGGCTTCATCTGTTCCAATTCCCCTTTAATCTGCACCTGGTCCGCCCCCATGGCCAGGCGAATCTCCGTGTACAGTTTCTGAAGATTGAGCCCCATAGTGTGAAGAAGCCGGATTCCCACACACTCTGTTTCTTTGATCATGGCAATCAGAATGTGCTCCGTCCCGATCTTTTCTTCCTCGAAATATTCCATCTCATAACCCGCATTTCGCAGTACCTGCTCCGCCCTTTTGGAATATTCCACTTTTGAATCCAGAGCCACATTCCCCTGTGCGGAAATAAATTTATCAATATAAGTGCGCAGATTGTCTTCCTCCACGCCCATTTCAGCCAGCACCCTGCCGGCTGTTCCATTTTCCTCTCTCACAAGTCCCAGCAGCAAATGCTCTGTACCCACATAGTTCTGCTGCAGTTCACGAGCCGCTTCTTTCGCATGATGCAAAGCGGCCTGTGCCTGTTGCGTATATCCTTTCATAATAAACTCCTCCAAATCTAGCAATATTCTTTAAAGATATCATCAATCAATGCATGCACCTCTTCTTTTGAGATATTCTTGCACCATCCCTTGGCCAGAGCCACCCGAAGCTCCTCTTTCAGTTCAGCCAGAGCCAGTATCTTATTGGCGTCAATGCAGATGACGGCGCCTTTTCTTCTGTCTATACTGACAAACCCGTCCTGCTTCAGCACAGAATAGGCTTTATTAACAGTATGCATGTTGATGCCGATAATATCCGCCAGCTGACGCACAGAAGGCAATGTTTCTCCTTCTCTGATTCTGGAAGTGGCAATTCCCATAATAATCTGATTCCGAAGCTGCATATAGATGGCCTCGTCACTGTTAAAGTCAATATGAATCAATTCTACCAGCATCGTATCACCCTGCTTTCTCAACTTTGTTATACATATCTTATAACAATTGTCATTAAATTTCAAGAAAAAAATACCCGGCAGAAAACAGATTTTCCCGCCGGGTATCAAAAATTCTTTATTCCTGATCAAACAGGGGAGTTGAAAAATACCGTTCCGCCGTATCAGGCAGCACCGTAACCACAGTTTTTCCCCTGCCAAGTTTTTTTGCCAGTTTTAAAGCGGCAGCCACGTTTGTTCCGCTGGAAATTCCGCACATCAGCCCTTCCTTGCTGGCCAGATCCTTGGCTGTCTGGATGGCTTCCTCATCCGTCACCACATAGATGTCATCATAGATTTCCTGATTCAGAATTTCGGGAATCAGACCGTCTCCTATTCCCATCTGCAGATGGGTTCCTATGGTGCCTCCGGCCAGAATAGCCGCATTTTCCGGCTCCACAGCCCAGATCGTAATATCCGGATTGAGCGCTTTCAATACCTCGCCGATACCGGTGATGGTACCTCCCGTACCGATACCGGAACAAAATCCATGGATCGGGCCGGCCACCTGCTCCAGTATCTCAAGTCCCGTATGATGCCGGTGCACCATAGGGTTTGCAGGATTTTCGAACTGCTGGGGTACAAATACATTGGGATTTTCCCGTGCCATGGTAAGAGCCGTCTGCAGACACTGGTCAATACATTCTCCGATATTGCCGGCATCGTGAATCAGCTTTACTTCTGCCCCATAATGCTGCACCAGCTTTCTGCGTTCTTCACTGACAGAATCCGGCATAATGATTATGGTTTTGTACCCTTTGACAGCGCCGATCAGCGCAAGACCGATTCCCTGATTTCCGCTGGTGGGCTCCACTATGATCGTATCTTTCGTGATGATCCCCCGGCGCTCGGCGTCCTCAATCATGTTGAGCGCCGTACGGGTTTTAATGGAGCCTCCTACGTTTAATCCCTCAAATTTCACAAGCACCTGGGCATTTTCCGGACTGTTCATACGGTTCAGCCGGATCATGGGGGTATGGCCTACCGCTTCCAAAACATTATTGTAAATCATTTTCAGTAACCTTTCCGCAACAGTTTTATGCCTCGTCTATGGCTTTGCCGATGTCATTGCGATAATATTTATTCTCAAATTCCACCAGCTTCACAGCCTCATATGCATTGGCCCGCGCCGCTTTGAGATCTTCTCCCTTGGCAGTCACGCCAAGCACACGGCCTCCGTTGGTGACAATCCCTTTCTCTGTCTTTTTCGTTCCGGCATGAAATACGTAATACCCGTCTTTTTCTTTAAATTTCTCCAGGCCATGAATCACAAAACCTTTTTCATAGGAGACGGGGTATCCTTTCGATGCCAGCACCACACAGACAGCAGCATTGTCCTCAAACTGCAGGTCAATCTGATCCAGTGTGCCGTCGATACAGGCCTCCACCACTTCCAGAATATCATTTTTCATTCTGGGCAGAACCACCTGGGCTTCCGGATCACCAAAGCGGGCGTTATATTCCAGTACTCTGGGTCCATTCTCCGTCAGCATAAGGCCGAAAAAGATAATGCCTTTAAACTCCCTGCCTTCCTTCGCCATGGCATCCACCGTAGCCTGATAAATATGACGGCGGCAGAATTCATCCACTTCCTCTGTGTAGAAGGGGCTGGGTGAAAAAGTACCCATTCCTCCGGTGTTCAGTCCCTGATCACCATCCTGAGCTCGCTTGTGATCCTGAGCAGAGGTCATGGTCTTGATGGTTTTTCCGTCCACAAAAGACAGTACTGACACTTCCCGCCCTGTCATAAACTCTTCAATCACCATGGTATTGCCGGCGGAACCAAATTTTTTATCCATCATAATGGACTGTACGCCTTCTTTGGCCTCCTCAAGACTGTCACAGATCAGAACTCCTTTCCCCAGCGCCAGGCCATCCGCCTTCAGTACAATGGGGAATTTCGCCTGCTCCAGATAGGCAAGAGCCGCTTTGGGGTCATCAAAATTCTCATAGGCAGCCGTAGGAATGCCGTATTTTTTCATCAGATCTTTTGAAAAAGCCTTGGACCCTTCCAGTATGGCAGCGTTTTTGCGCGGTCCGAATACTTTAAGGCCTTTCGCTTCAAATACATCCACAATACCGCCCACCAGAGGATCATCCATCCCCACAATGGTCAGATCGATTCCTTTTTCCTGGGCAAAGTCAGCCAGTTTTTCAAATTCCATGGCGCCGATATCCACACACTGCGCATATTCTTCAATACCGGCATTTCCCGGTGCACAGTAGATCTTCTCTGCTTTCGGACTCTGTGCCACTTTCCATGCGATGGCGTGCTCTCTTCCGCCGCTTCCAACTATCAGAACTTTCATCGAACGTCTCCTTTATTTTTTTATCTTAACCACACCGTCTGCCACTGCCAGCCTGCCGTTGGCGATCAGATCGATGGCTTTTGGCATAATCACCCACTCCGCCTGCTCCATCACCCTTCGCTGCAGAACCTGCGGCGTATCGTCATCCAGAACCTCCACGGCCTTTTGCAGGATGATCGGTCCGGTATCCGTCCCTTCATCCACAAAGTGTACGGTAGCGCCCGTAACTTTTACGCCTCTTTTCAAAACTTCCTCATGAACCTTCAGCCCATAAAAACCGGTTCCGCAAAAGGAAGGAATCAGCGCCGGGTGGATATTGATGATTTTCCCTGAAAAAGCCTGCACGATAGCCGGCGGAATCACTACCAGACATCCTGCCAGCACAATCAGATCCACTTTCAAATCAAGAAGCTTCGCCAAAAGAGCCTCATTAAATTTCTCCCGCGTCTTAAAATCAGCGGGAGAAATGCAGATCCCTTCTATATTATGCTGTCTGGCCCGTTCCAGTGCATAGGCCTTCGGATTATTGCTGATCACGCACCGTATTTTTGTGTTGGTGATACTGCCATTTGCAATGCCGTCGATGATCGCCTGAAGATTTGTCCCGCCGCCTGATACCAGAACCGCTATGTTCAGCATAATACAACTCCTTTTTCGCCCTTTTCGATCCGTCCGATCTGCCAGGGCTGTTCGCCTGCCGCTTTAATGGCGTCCATGGTTTTTTCCACATCCGCCGGATCCACAGCTACGATCATTCCGATTCCCATATTATATGTATTGTACATCATCTTTTCTTCAATCTGACCTTTCCTGGCCATCAGCTTAAAGACAGGCGGAACCGGATAACTGTCTTTTTCAATCACCGCGCGTACGCCGTCTTTTAACATGCGGGGCACATTCTCATAGAATCCGCCGCCGGTGATATGGCTGCAGGCTTTGATGGATACGCCCGCGTTTTTGATTCCTTTCAGCGCCCGCACATAAATTTTCGTGGGAGCCAGCAGCGTCTCACCCAAAGTGGCGCCCAGCTCATCGTAATAGGTATCCAGAGATTCTCTGGTGATATCAAAAATTTTCCGCACCAGCGAAAAGCCATTGCTGTGAACGCCGGAGGAAGCCATACCGATCAGCACGTCCCCTTCTTTTAAGTCTTTTCCGGTGATCAGGTCTTTCTCATCCACCACGCCTACCGCAAATCCGGCCAGATCGTATTCATCTTCCGGATAAAATCCCGGCATTTCCGCCGTCTCGCCTCCGATCAGAGCGGCCCCCGACTGCACGCAGCCCTCCGCCACGCCCTTTACAATCTGAGCGATTTTCTCCGGCGTGTTTTTTCCGCAGGCAATGTAATCCAGGAAAAACAAAGGCTCTCCCCCTGCGCAGGCGATATCGTTGACGCACATGGCAACACAGTCGATTCCCACGGTATCATGTCTGTCCATCACAAAAGCCAGCTTCAGTTTCGTACCGACACCGTCCGTACCGGAAACCAGCGTAGGTTTTTCCATATTCTTGAACGCATCCATGGAAAAAGCTCCGGAAAAGCCTCCGATATTGGTCAGCACCTCCGAACGCATGGTTTTTTGAATGTGTTCCTTCATCAGTTCCACTGATTGATATCCGGCCTCAATATCTACGCCGGCTTTCTTATAATCCATCATCCCTCTACCGTCCTTTTTTATTTTGTGTAGTTTTTATATCCCACTTCCTGAAGCTTCTCATCTTTGGCAACCACCTGATCTTTCAGCTCGGCCGCATAGGCTTTTACCTTTGCAAGCAGATCCGGATCTGATGTGGCTAAAATCTTGGCCGCAAGAATTCCTGCGTTGGCGCCGCCGTTAATTGCCACCGTAGCCACCGGAATTCCGGAAGGCATCTGTACGATGGAGTACAGAGAATCACGGCCTCCCAAAGATGTGGTGTGCATCGGTATGCCGATTACCGGCATGGGGAAGATAGCCGCGCACATGCCCGGCAGATGAGCTGCCATGCCCGCTCCGGCAATTATCACTTTAAAGCCCTTCTCCTCCGCAGTTTTTGCATATTCAAAAAACACATCCGGCTCTCTGTGGGCCGAAATAATCGTCATCTCATAATCAATACCAAATTTTTCCAGCATGTCGGCGGCCTTTGCCATAACCGGCATATCTGAATCGCTGCCCATTACAATTCCTACTTTTGCCATAATTTTCTCCTTTACAGAATCTTTCATTTTTTTCATTGTACTAGACCCCAAAGTCAAATGTCAACCGCTAAATGGGGCGTTCAGCTCCTGCGTACCCGCCAGTACAAAGCGCCCTTTTTCAATCACCGGTATTTCCTCTCCATCCTTCGTAAGTATCCGGATGGATTCCAGCTCATCGTAGGGAATGGTGATATCCGTGTGGCATCCGAAATATGCCTGTGACAGATCCTCCCTGCGCTTTATGGACACTTCGTTGTCACGGGCGATTACCTCTTTCCCGTCGGGGTTATAAACCGGTGTATCTTCCGCCCAGCTGTAGCAGGTATCCCCCACTGCAAAATGAGGTCCCGTCTTCTCCGCTATCAGAATCGGAAGTTTGTCCGATATCTGATATTTTTCCGCCATCACATAGGCCGTAGTGTTCGTGCCGATGGCAAACTCTCCCATGGGAAGACTTTCGTGCTGATGAAGAATATTTTCCCGGATGTAAGCTTTGTTTTCTTCCTCCGATTGAAAGTTCTGACATGAGTAAGCCTGAATCATCCCATCCCGAAAATGTATGGAAAGATCCCGGTACTCCAGCCCGTTTAAAAACACCCGGGTTACATGGAGGATTCCATTTGTGTCCGTAAGCTTCGGAGAAGTAAACACCTCCCCCACCGGGATATTCACATCCGCCACACAGTTTTCAAAAAGCGTCTGTATTTTTCCGTCTTCCAGATCCTGCAGTTTTACCGTAAGATCCGTCCGGTTACCATTGCAGCCTTTGATATGCACCGCCTGTCCTAAGTCCAGCGCGTCAATGATGCACTGCTGAATCTTCTGGTACTTTTTATAATCCAGCGTGTTGATTTTTATGGTTTCTTCAAAAATCTCTTCAAAGTGCTCCCCGATTTCCGGCACAGGCCAGGCAATGATAGTAAAACTTCTCTCTTTTCCGATGATATAGCGGTTGGTGATCTGAGAAGATTCCGTATCCAGTCTCACCAGCATCTTCTGCTGTTTCTTTGACAGTTCAAACACACAGTCCTTGGCTTCCGGAACAAAGGGCGTCTCACCGAAGGTCTCCATCACAGCCGGGCCGGCATGGGTGTTGGCAAGCTCCTTACAGCTTTCAAACCCGTTCTGCAAAGCCCGAAGCTTTCTGGAAACCATCTCCTCCGTCAGATAAACGGCGGCGTCATTTCTGTGGTCATAATCAAACTGCTGATTGGGGATGGCACCGTAGTAACCGATCCGCAGATGCTGCCGTCTGTTGATCAGATGGGTAGCGCTGCGGTAAATGACCGGCCGTAATCCCATCTTTTCAAACTGAAGGATTGCAGCGCGAATGATCCGCTCAAACCCCAGGCTGTACCGGATATTTACCGTCTTTTTTTTGCTCAGGTCAATTCCGTTGTTCTCGAAACCGATCCGGTATCCTTCCGTGTATGTTTTTGCCATGCGCTCAATTTCTTCCCGGGACATTTTATTCAGAAACTCTGCAGTTTTTATTTGGCTGTCCGTAATATATTCACCGAATTCATAAAGATAGCGCAGATCTGACAGATCAGAATTCATAATGATGGAAGCGGCAAAATCCAGATCCGGAGCCACCATCTCCCGCACTCGATACTCCATCATATCATCACAGTAGTCCCTGATATAACTGTACATGATATTCCTGATATTCTCCGGCTTTGGCAGTTCCTCTCCCAAAAACTCCGTATAGACTTCCAGGAAAAGCTCGCACAAAACGGTAAGATCCCACATCCTGTCTTCAAAAGCAAATACAATGCTTCCCCGAAGCTGACTGTACAGACAGCTTAATTCTTTTCCGTAATCACTCCCCAGCATCTGCTGCGCGTACCGGGGATCCCCGTAAGAGCTTTGGTAATGTTCCGGAAGAATATCCTCATACAGCACATGGTTCCAGTCCTTTCGCTCTTCCAGCGTCATTCCTGCCCACTGACCGCTTTTTTTGATATCAAGGATACCAAAAACCTGCTGCAAAAACCGGGCTGTCCGAATAAAAAAATCCCGGTAAGGCTCAGGCGCCTGCATCTCTCCCGGTATCTGCAGGATTCGCTCCCTTGCCAGCTGCCCTCTTTCTTCTAAGATACTATTCAATCCCGTCACCTCTATTCATCTATAATATTGCCCTTTTCTATATTCTGCCTGATCAGGGACTCCATATACGCCCAGATAGCCTTTGAACCTGACGCCGTCTTTTCATTTCTTTTGAGGATCTGGGATTTTTTTACATTTTTTTGTTTCCAGTCTTTCCCATCGTTGGCATCGTTAAGCGCCAGCGGCTGAAAATTGTCCAGCACATGGGCAAAAAGGGACTCCGGCGTCTCCTCCGCCTCAAACTCTTCCCACAGCTGCCTCACCTTTTTGGCCTGATCTTCTGGAAGTATATTAAAAATACGCTCCGCCGCTTTTTCCTCCCGCTGCCGTTTGGTGGCGTTTCCTGCGTCGTCGTAAGCATATGTATCGCCGGCGTCAATTTCAACCAGATCATGCACCAGCAGCATCTGAATGACCTTAAGCTGATCCACCTTCTCATTTGCATGTTCGTCAAGAAGAAAAGCCATCACCGCCATATGCCAGGAATGCTCCGCATCGTTTTCCTGTCTCTCGTATCCCAGCAGATGGGTCTGCCGGTAAATATTTTTTGCCTTGTCGATTTCCAGCATAAATTCTGTCTGTTTCTTTAATCTTTCATTCATCTTCAGGAAACTCCTATCAAAAATAATGCCAGCCAGAACACCGTCAGCAGTCCGTTTGCCAGTGAGCCGGCTGTACTGAATCTGTGATTTTTTTTCTTTTCACTGAAACTGACCAGACCGGTAATAAAACCCGCTGCAGCCAGCAGGATGCCCATCAGCCCCAGTATTCCCACGTACATCCCCGCTTTTCCCGCAAAGACAAAGGATATAACGGCCGCAGCCAGCAAAAAGAATCCGGAGAACGCCGCCATCACAACCGCTCCCATGCCGCCCTGCGCATCCTCACTCATGGGCAGACGATATTTATACCTTTTTTTCATAATACCATCTCCTTATTCCATTACATACTGCAAACAACAGATAACCAAACAGCGCGCCGGCCGTATTCAGCAGCATATCATCCACGTCAAAGCATCCTACTTTTCCCACCAGCTGAAGGCACTCCACAAAGAAGCTCATAAGAAATCCCAAAAGGCCGGTAAGCCAGAAATGTCTTGTCCTTTTGCTGATGATGGGCAGTATAAACCCAAAAGGAAGAAATCCGATAACGTTTCCCGCCAGATTCAAAAATACCGCCTCCATCCCCAGCTGTTCCCGGTAAGTCCAGAAACGTTTGATTTCTCTGAAAAGCACCAGATTATACCGGTAGTCCTCCTCTATCCAGTTTTTTCTGCCGTACCACTCGGAAAAAAAGAGAAAATACATCAACAGGATCAGATACAGGACGAACAAAATCCAGCTCAATACCCGTATGCGTTTTTTTGTTTCTGCTTTCAAATCATTCCCTTTCTGTTTTTCTCATACACGTATGAAACTGCCTCAATCAGATTGAGACAGTCACATTCTTACTATATGGTTACCTTATACTTTTCTTTCAGAAGCTGTGCGCCGCTTATAATCATCAGCGTCCCGGCCACAATTCCCGTCACCAGCACGATGATTCCCAGAGCAATGCTTCCGCTGCCGGCGTGTGACATGACTTTATAAGTTTTTTCACTCATTCACATCTCTCCTTTTCGTTATTCCTCTGCTCCATACTGCTCATAATATGCATCAATTGCTGATTTTAATACATCATCGATAATAATCCGTCCTTTATACTCACGATTATAAAGATGCTCCGTCACTTCCGCCATAGTTACGATGGACGTGGTCGCCAGGCCGTACTTCTCTTCAATCTCTTTCAGAGCGCTTTTTTTGCCCGTTCCCCGCTCCATGCGGTCCACAGACACCACCAGTCCAAGGGGCTTCACATCGCCCTGAGCTTTAATAATGGGCAGTGTTTCCTGAATGGAGGTTCCCGCCGTCGTCACGTCCTCGATGATGACGATCCGGTCGTTGTCCATGATGGGACTCCCCAGCAGAATTCCTTTATCTCCGTGGTCCTTGACTTCCTTTCGGTTGGAACAGTAGCGGATGTCCACTCCATACTGCTCGCTGATGGCCATGGAAGCCGCAACCGTAAGGGGAATGCCTTTATAGGCCGGTCCGAAAAGCACATCAAAATCCAGTCCAAATTTTTCTTTGATGGCCGCTGCATAGTATTGTCCCAGTCTGCGAAGCTGTGTGCCTGTGCGGTAAAAACCGGTATTTACAAAAAACGGAGTTTTTCTGCCGCTCTTCGTCACAAAATCTCCAAATTTTAACACACCGCAGTCCACCATAAACTCAATAAATTCCTGTTTGTATTGTTCCATATCCTTAAAATCCTCCTGTATTTACGGGCTTTTTCAAGCCCCGGCTTTCTATTTTTATCCCCTGCTACACCATTTTTACACCATTTCACACTTAGCTACACCGTTTCTCGAATTTCTGCATTTCTTCAAACAGAGTATCTTCCGTTAATTTTATCATATCTAATAAGGATTTTCAATTCACGAATTTGACTGTTGTTCCGCATAGAAAAAGACACTTACATTTCATCTTGTCTTAATAGCTCTATTATGCTTTCATTTTTCGTTTTTCTCAAAATTAAAATTATTGATATAACGCAAACAGCAATAACGATTAGAAACAGCAGTACATCGATTGCTATCGGAAACGAAAACGGAAGCCCATATACATTGAAATTTTCAAATGCAAAATAGCTTGCCGGGAGTCCTATTATGATTGCAACAACAATAGACAGAATCGCATAGCATAAACTTTCAGAAACAACCATCTTTTTAATCTGCTTTCCAGTCATACCAATACTTTCTAAAACAGCGAATTCTTTGGAGCGATTTTGCACACTGGCGGACATCATATTCAAATAATTTAAAATTGCAAGCAACATAACAATCAGACCTATACTTCCGCCTAATACAGTAATCTGATTTTCTGAATTTTTCATTTCTGAATACCTGTTCAATTTTGAATCAACCGATAACGCATGATTATCTGTTATCAAATTCATGATTAAAGCTTCCGTATTTTTGGAAAATGGTTCCTTATAATTAATTTTAATCATTTCAATTAACGGTTGTTGCACAAGTTTTTCAAAATAATCATCACTGACAATCAAATCTGGACTATAACCGGCAGCATAATAAGCCGGAAAATCTATCAACGCTCCTATCTCAATAGTTTCTTCTTTATTTGAACCGTCAGCATTTGAAATCGAAAAGTTGACTTTTTTACCTGCTATGCCAGGATTTCCTTCAATAAATATTTTAGAAGCAAAGGCTATTTCTCCATTATTAAAAGCTTCCTTGTTAAGTGGAGTATCTAACGTTTGGTTTAATCGGTCAAATTCCAAGTCATCAATTCCTACAATTCTGCAACTAAACATATTGTTGTTATAATCAGCCTGATGCTTATACATGTTGATGTCTTTATCATAATCACCGGGAGTATATCTGGAATGATATAATTCTTTATAATATTCTCCATACACATCTTCCTGATATGGCACAGTTGCCGTTACGGATTCCAGCGTCCTGACATCTTTGACACCATTTATATTCTTTACATTTTCAATGAAATCATCGGTGATAACCTGTTCTTCATTATCAGAGAGCAAAGTTTGGTTTAAAATTTGTAAATCATAGTCATAGGTATGATTTAATATATTGGTTGCATTATTTGCCTGTATCACAACATTCATAATCATAAACAGTGACAAAGCCAGGCTTAAAGAACACATGATAACTCCAAATTGTTTTTTATCACGGAACAGATTTATCCTTACCATTGAGCGTATATCTCCACCGTTTCTAATTTTACTTTTCACATTTGAAGAGGAATTCCCAATGTATTTTAAGGCTTCAACAGGGGAACAGTTCTGAGCAATTTTAGCAGGTTTTCGAGTACTGAGTACCGTTGTAGCAAACGAGAACACTGTCGCTAAGATAAACGCCCATACTGATACGGCTTCAACATCATTTGCCATAATCGTTGGATTAAAAGCGTGCAATACTTGTGGAATAATAATTTTTCCTACTATGGCAGAACATATCAATCCCAAAGGAATTCCAATTACTGTATTCCACAATACCTGTTTATTTATCATTTTTCTAATCTGAACAGATGTAGTACCAATCGTTTTGAGTTGCCCGTAATAACGTATATCTTTATTAACGGAAATATACAATGTGTTATAAATGAACAAATAGCCACTTGCAAAAACAAACAAAAGCAACACAAAAAGCCCAATAATTGTTTTACAGAAATTTGAAATTGTATCATAATCCGCTTCAATAATTTGATTCCCTGATAAGCCAATCTGGTTCTGCATTTTGGTTATATCATTTTCAGAGTAGAGCGGATTTACAAGTGAAATTTTTAATTCTCCTTGTGTCAAATCTGTTTGAAGCACTCCTGTTGTCTGATAAAATTCATTTGAAACATATCCTTTAACTCTACCCGAATAATCCAAAAACCAGCCACTAAGTATAAACGTTTTTACTGTATTCTCGTCATTGCTGTTTTCTGCTAAAGATTGATATGTCAAAGGCAATTTCATACCCACATAAGGTTTTCCAATCCCCATAGAGTTTAAAGCACTCTCTGAAAGCATAATTTCATCATCTTTTTGTGGGTATTCGCCGGTATAGGAATCCAAAGCGGGAATTGTCTGTTTCTCCCAGCAAGTACTGTCTAACCAAAATATTTTTATCTTATCCAGTTTCTTATCTTCATATTTAGACAAAACCGCACATTTCACGCTAAGTCCTGCATACTTTACATTTTCCATTTTGCGGATTGCAGACACCTGATCATCCCTGGGTTCCGTTAATGATATATCATAGTCCATGCCCTGTATTCTTTGTTGGCGAAGAGCTACCGTATTCCAATAACTCATTCCGATAGATAATACAGAACATATTAAAAAAGTTGTCAGGAAAATAGCCATAATCGTCAGGAGATTTCTCTTTTTATGTGCGAAATATGTTGTCTTCGCAAGGTCGTTTATTATTTCTTTGTTATTGACTTTAAGCATTTCATTTACCACCCTTCACGATTTTGCCATCTTCCAGACGAATAATTCTGTCTGCCATTTGCGCAATTTCATCGTTGTGTGTTATCATCACAATCGTTTGCGCCAGCTTCTGGCTGGATATTTTCATCAACCCTAAAACATCCTGACTTGTTCTGCTATCGAGGTTCCCCGTTGGCTCATCGGCAAGGATAATTGCTGGTTTAGTTGCTAATGCTCTTGCCAGTGCTACTCTTTGCTGCTGTCCACCAGATAATTGATTAGGCATAGAATATTTCTTATTCTCCAGCTTTAATAGTTGTAGGATTTCTTCAACATAATCTTCATCGGGCTTAACACCGTCTAACTTAATCGGAAGTACAATATTTTCGTATACGTTCATAAGCGGCAGAAGATTGTAATTTTGAAAAACAAAGCCAATTTTTCTTCTTCTGTAAATTGTTAATTCGTCACGGGATAATTTAGAAATATCTTTCCCGCCAATCAGCACTTCACCAGAAGTGGGATTATCCAAACCGCCAAGCATATGCAATAGTGTAGATTTTCCACTTCCTGACGTCCCGACAATCGCCAAAAATTCGCCCTCTTTAATATCCAAGTCTATACCGTCCAATGCCTTTACTATGTTTTCTCCCATCTGATAATATTTTTTTAGATTTCTAACTGATAGAATATTCATTTTTCATTCCCCTTTCGTTTGACCTAATAATAACAAAGACTTCTTTCTCAAATCTTTCTCAAAAGTGACATTTCTGACACAATTAAGATTGAGAAAAAAGCCTTGCTTCTTTTGCTTAGAAATCTTTGCGGGATAAGAAAACCTCGACAATTGTCCCTTTATTCAACTCGGATTTTACTTTTATATAGCCCTGTTGTTTTCTTAATACTTCTCTGGCTAAGTATAATCCAATTCCAAATCCTTGTTTGTCTGTTACATTGGTGCCCCTGTAAAATCTTTGAAATATTTTTCCCTGTTCTTCTTCCGGAATACCGATACCATTGTCAATAATACGAACACAAACAAAGGATTCATATAAGGTAGATTGAATCGTTACAGTTGCTCCGGCAGGAGAGTACTTTATTGCGTTTTCAAGAATATTTGTAAAAACTTCCTCTGTCCATTTTAAATCCGCATACACTTTGTAAGAATGATGCTCTGAGATAAGCTGAATCTCTTTTTTCATTGCTTCCAGTTCAACAGACTGACAACTTCTTCTAAGTACGGCATCTAAGTCAATAATTTTAGGTGATACGGAGACGATTTCCTGCTCTGCGTAAGTAGATTTAAGCAATTCTTTCATAAAATAGTTTAATTTCCCCGCGTTACTCTCTATTTTATCCGCCAATCGGATAGATTCTAAATCGCTTATCTGTTCTTTGAGCAGACCTGTATATAAAGTAATATTGGCAAGAGGTGTTCTGATTTGATGACTAATATTCGTAATCAAAGATTTTATAATATCCCGTTCCTCCTCAGCGGTTTCTTTTTGTATCTGCGATATTTTCATAATTCGGTTAAGGCGTTCAGAAATCGCAGAATCCATCGATTCATCATAAGAGAGGTCTATCTTTTTTCCACTCAATATCTCGTCTGTTTTATCAAGAAAATTTTGATATTGAATCAATAATTTATTTCTATACCAACGGATTATCAAATATAGAACAAGGATATTAAAAAGAACAACAAAAATCAAAACAACGTACAAATTCATTTATAAGTTCTCCCACATATAACCCTTTCCATATATGGTTTTAATATACTTTGGATCGGAAGAATCATCTTCCAGTTTATCTCTTAGCCGTCTCACAGCAACAGACAGGGCATTATCTTCCACATATTCTGTCCCCTCTGTCCATACCCATTCCAGTAAACGTTCTCTTGTTATAATTAAGTTTGGATTTGATATTAACAGATATAAAACCCTTTGTTCTGTCTTACTTAATTCTATCGGCACGCCATTTTTGTAAAATTCCATTGTTTCAAAGCGAAACAAAAAAACGGAATCTTTATATTCTTCTTCATGCCTTGATGGGCTTCTCCTCAGCAAAGCTCTTATTCTGGCTCGAAGTACCATTAAACTAAATGGCTTTGTAATATAATCATCAGCCCCGTTTTCCAGACCTCTTACAATATCTATTTCCATATCTTTTGCAGTAAGCAGGGCAATCGGGATTGATAGTTTTTGCTTTATTTCACGGCAAAAATCTAATCCATTGCCATCGGGCAGATTGATGTCAAAAATCATCAAATCAAATTTTTGATTTTGTATAGCCGTCCTTGCTTCCTCTATCGTGGAACAAATTACAAACTTTAATTCTTTGTTTTGCAAAGATAATTCTATTCCCTCTGCTAAATCAATATCATCTTCTAAAATTAGCACTGTCTTTTTCACTTTGCAAATCTCCCTTGTCCTTATCCGCCGTTATTTTCTAAACTGCGCCATATAGTCCCCATGGGCTTCTATCATTTCATCTACCATCGCCTTAATGTCGTCAATGGAAAGCTCCGCGGCGGTGTGAGGATCCATCATTGCCGCCTGGTAGATATAATTTCGATCTCCGGTCACTGCTGCTTCAATAGTCAGCAGCTGAACATTGATGTTGGTCTGGTTCATGGCCGCCAGCTGCAGCGGCAGTTTCCCGATGTGACATGGTGTAACACCGCTTTTATCCACCAGACAGGGAACTTCCACACAGGCATCCGAGGGAAGATTGTCAATCAGTCCTGTATTGAGGACATTACCGCCGATTTTGTAGGGCTGACCCGTTACCACAGCTTCCATAATGTAGGAGGCATACTCCAAAGACCGCTCATGGGTAACTTTGCCATCGGCCAGAATGGAATCTTTTTCTTCTTCCCATCCTTTGATCTGCTCGATGCACCGGCGGGGATATTCATCCAGGGGAATCTGATATTTTTCGATCAGTTCCGGATACCGGGATTTAATGTAGAATGGATTGTATTCCGCATTATGCTCGCTTGATTCGGTGCAGAAATATCCCAGGTTGTTAACGTACTCCAGACGGATCATATCCTTATGCGGTTCCTGGTTTTTCTTTTTGGCACGCTCTCTGATTTCCGGATACAGATCCTTTCCGTCTCTGTCTTTGATCTCCAGCAGCCAGGCCATATGATTGATTCCGGCGATTTTTTCCTCGACGCCTTCCAGCTTGTCTTCCATATCCAGCAGGCGGAGCAGTTCTCCGGTACACTTCTGTACACTGTGGCAAAGACCCACCGTCCGGATCTTCGTATATCTTTGCATATAACCGGTCAGCATGGCCATGGGATTGGTGTAATTTAAAAACAGGGCGTCAGGACATACTTCCTCCATATCCTGTGCAAATTCCTTAAGAACCGGAATCGTGCGCAGCGCTCTCATAATGCCCCCGATTCCCAGCGTATCCGCGATGGTCTGACGCAGGCCGTATTTCTTTGGAATCTCAAAATCAATGACTGTCGAGGGTTCGTATCCGCCGACCTGAATGGCATTTACAACGAAGTCAGCGTCTTTAAGGGCCGCTTTTCTGTTTTCCGCTCCCAGATAAGTGGTAAGCTTTGCCCGCCCATTATTTATATTTTTGTTGATTGCGTTCAAAATAACAAAGGATTCTTCCAGCCGCTTCGCATCGATATCATACAGCGCGATCTCGCTGTCCGACAATGCGGGAGTGCACATGCAGTCACCCAGAACATTTCTTGCAAATATCGTACTTCCCGCTCCCATAAATGCAATTTTTATCATAGTATTTCCTCCTTTGGAATTGTATTGTCATTGAAAGCATTATATAATTATTGCAGATATACCTCTATGTAATTTGTTTCCTGTTCTTGTCGTTATGTTGCATTCAGGAACAGGCCTCAGGGAGAACTTTTATGAACAGTACGTTTCTTTTTAAATCTGTAAACATCTATTACTGCGGAAAGGAAGAATGCCGGCCGGGCCATGCTTTCGGCCCCTTCATACGGCCTCATTATCTGATTCATTTTATCTTAAGCGGCAGGGGCTCTTACGAGGTGGGCGGCAAGCGGTATGATTTAAGCCAGGGAGACGCTTTTTTAATCTGCCCCGGAGAATCGACGTATTACCGCGCCGACAGTCATGATCCATGGCACTATGCCTGGGTTGCCGCCGGGGGAACGGAGATAGAGACTCTCTTAAAGTTAATGGGCCTTGACCGCCGGCACTGCATTTACCGCCGCAGCCCTGACAAAAACCAGGAGCTTTTGCGCAGCAGTATTTTGCATCTTATTGATAAATTTCTTGGAAATCAATATCATGAACTGGATTTGCTGAGCGCATTTTACCAGGTCTGTTCCCTCATGCAGACGGAAACCTCTGACAGACCCCTTCCCCCCAGACAATTTTACGTCCAGGAGGCCTGCACCTATATTCACAACAATTACAGCTATGAAATACAGGTACAGGATATCGCGGCTCACATAGGAATTGACCGGACCTATCTGTATAAGCTTTTTATGGAAGAAAAGGGAATCTCTCCCCAGCAGTACCTGATTTTGCACCGGCTGCGGGAGGCCCTGTTCATGCTGTGCAATACGTCTTTCAGTATCACCGAGATCGCCCTGTCCTGCGGTTTCAAAGACGTTCCTTCCTTTTCCCGCCATTTCAAAAAGCACGAGGGAATTTCTCCCCGACAGTTCCGGAAAACTACTGCCTTTCAGAAAGGAACAACCCTGCAAGAGTCAGCGCCATACCGACGCCCGTCATCCAGGTGACAGGTTCCTTCAGAATCAAAACAGAGGCTGCCAGTGTGATGACCGGCACCATATAAATATAGATGCTGGTTCGGACTGCTCCCAGCAGCCTTACCGCAAAGTTCCATGTGACAAAACAAAGGGCGGATGCTCCCAGCCCCAGAAACAGAATATTAAGAAAATAAACCGGATTGGCAAACCGCATAAGATCCAGCCGGAAATCAAACCAAAACAGAGCCGGTACCATAAATAATAGTCCATAGAAAAATATCCTTCTCGTGGTCAGAACTGTGGGATAGCCGTAACCGCTGATTTTTCTGGTGAAAACAGAATAGCAGGCCCAGACAAAGGCAGCCAGCAGCGCCAGCAGATCACCCACAGGGTTTACATGCAGTTTGACACCGTTAAAGCTGATCAGTATGATTCCTGCCATGGCGATCACAAATCCAACAAAAAAACCGGGCTTAAGTTTCTCATCCTGTTTTAAAAACATCTGGGAAAGAATCGCAGTAAAAAAAGGCGCAACGGAAATGATCACGCCCACGTTGGAGGCCATCGTATAAGTCAGCGCAATATTTTCCAGCAGATAGTAAAGGCATACGCCGCAAAGCCCCGCCGCCGCAAAGGTAATCTCCTGAGCACGTGTGGTTTTCTTCAGTCTGTGCGGATACACTGCTGTCAACGCCAAAAATCCCATCACAAACCGGAAAAACAGAATCTCCACCGGCTGAAAATCCACAAGCAGCACCTTCGTGGAGATAAACGTGGTGCCCCAGATAACAATCGTGAGCAGAGCCGCAAGATGCCCCGCTGTTTTTTTCTGTTCCATAATCTTTTTCCTCCTCAGCTTTGTCTATTGTATCACCGGAAAGTCCAAAATGCTTGTAAAATATTGTCATTATATGAAATGTTACATTACCATAAAAAAGTAATGTATTATTTCATACAAGATGATACAATAGGAGCATAAAAATAATTCAGGAGGAAACAGTATGAATTACAAAATTATAGGCGATTCTGACTGCCCGCTGGCTCAGATCAGTTTACAGGCCGGTGAAACCGTCAAAATTGAGAACGGTTCCATGGCTTACAGCGTGGATGTGGAACTGGAAGGAAAACTGAACAGCAGCAAAAAGGGTCTGGGCGGCGTATTCGGCGCAATCGGCCGGGGCCTGACCAGCGGAGAAAGTATTTTCATCACCCATGCGAAGGGAACCAGCAATCAGAGTGTCATCGGCATTGCACCTCCTATTCCCGGTAAAATCCATCTCCTGGAAGTGGGAGGCTCCAGACAGTACCGACTGAACACCGGCGCTTTTCTGGCCTGCGACGATGCAGTAAATTACGTTATGAAGTCCCAGGACATCGGCAAGGCATTTTTCGGCGGAACCGGCGGCCTGTTTGTGATGGAAACCCAGGGAACCGGCGATCTGCTGGTATCCGCTTTCGGTGACCTTCTCTCATTGGAAGTGACTCCCAATCATCCCATCACCGTAGACAACGAACACGTGGTAGCCTGGGACGCCTCTTTGGATTACAGCATTCAGGTGGCATCCGGAACCTTCGGTTTTAAGACAGGGGAAGGTCTGGTTAATAAATTCCACGGAAGCGGAACGGTCCTGATTCAGACCAGAAATATTCACAATCTGGCTGACGCCCTGCGTCCTTTCCTTCCCACATCAACCAGCAATTAACTGCCCGGAGGGATGGAATGATTATCGAAAACAATCCCAAGCAGCTGGCGGCAATGAAAGAATTTCACAAAGGAAACAGGCCGGAGGGTCTGCGGCTGCAGGAGGAATTTGCTTCTGAGTTCCGCAAGGAATATCAGGACAAAGACCATTGCCCCTGTAAAAAAGCCTGCCGCTATCACGGCAACTGTAAAGAGTGCGTGGCAATTCACCGCGCTCACCAGGAGCATGTCCCCAACTGCATGAGACCGGTGCTGAACAAAAAGTTCCGGCTTTTATCCGAACTTACGGAACATACACTGGCCAATGAAATTGAGCCGCCCAAAGAAGTGCTGCGAAAAGAATTTTTGTAAGAAATAAAAAAAGCGGAAGCCTGCGCTCCCGCTTTTTTTATTTCACCGCTCCGATCAGTTCTTTGATATCTTCCACTTTGAAACGGTTCATATAATCTTCTATTCCATCAATTACATCCGCCGCGGCACAGGGGTTGGAAAAATTAGCCGTTCCCACAGAAACCGCCGTGGCTCCTGCCAGGATAAATTCCAGCGCATCCTCCGCCGAAGCGATTCCTCCCATGCCAATGATGGGGATTTTTACCGCCTGGGCCGTCTGGTACACCATACGTACAGCCACCGGACGGATAGCCGGTCCCGACAGTCCTCCCGTCTTATTGGCGATGGCAAAGGTCCTTCTGTTAATATCGATCTTCATGCCGGTCAGCGTATTGATCAGCGAAAGCACATCGGCGCCGCCTGCCTCCGCCGCTTTGGCCATCTCTATTATATCCGTCACATTTGGACTAAGCTTCATAATCACGGGATGTTTCGCCCGTTTCTTTACTTCCGAAGTGATGGCTTCCACCGCCTTTGGGTTTTGCCCGAAAGCAATCCCGCCCTCTTTTACATTGGGACAGGAGATATTGATTTCCATCATATCGATGTCCTCATCGGAAAGCCGCTCCACCACTTCGCAGTAATCTTCCGTTGTTTTCCCGCAGACATTGACGATGATCTTCGTATCGTATTTTTGCAGGAAGGGCAGATCTCTTTCGCAGAATACGTCTATGCCGGGATTTTGAAGGCCAATGGCGTTCAACATGCCGCCGCAGGTCTCCGCTATCCTGGGCGTGGGATTCCCCGGCCAGGGCACGTTGGCCACGCCCTTTGTCACCACAGCGCCCAGCCGGCTTAAATCCATAAATTCACTGTATTCCATGCCGGAACCGAAGGTGCCCGATGCCGTCATTACAGGGTTTTTCAGCTCCACTCCCGCCAGATTCACTTTGGTATTCATAATTCCACCTCCGATGCCGGAAATACAGGGCCGTCCTTGCAGACCCTTTTATTCTTCACATGGGAATGACCGTCCACTTCCTTTGACTGACAGGTGCAGGCAAGACATGCCCCTATGCCGCAGGCCATCCTTTCCTCCATGGAAATCCAGCAGGGAATCTTGTGTTCCCCGGCATAATCCACAATGGCTTTCAGCATGGGCTTTGGTCCGCAGGCGAAGATGACGTCGCACCGGATATGATTTTCCCGCACCGCATCCATCACATTTCCGGCCGTTCCGACGCTTCCGTCTTCCGTGGCGATATAAAGACTGGCGCAGCGGGAAAGCTCTTCTGTGAGAAACAAAGCGTCCCGATATCCCATCGCCGCCGCCACATCGCCGGACAGCTGTTTGGCCGTCTCCACCATGGGAGGAATGCCGATGCCGCCCCCCATCAGAAGCACCCGTTTCCCCTGGGCCTCCTCCATGGGAAATCCATTGCCCAGCGGTCCCATCACTTCTATATCATCGCCTGAGCGCAGACGGGAAAATTCTCTGGTTCCTTCTCCTGCAACGCGATATACAAGCCGGATGCTTTTTTTATCATCACCTATTTCACACAGGCTGATAGGTCTTGGCAGCATCCTGCTTCTGTCTTTGGAATAAAGGGTTACAAACTGCCCCGGTCTCGCCTGGTCGGCGATTCTGTCCGTCTGAACCCACATGCTGTAAATCTCCGGCCCGATCATCTCCTGAGAAATAATCCGGCATAACTCTTTTGTCTTCATAGGTTCTATCTCCCGCTGTTTTTCAGCGCCCCGTCAATGTCATCTGCCATATCCTTCACTGCCTGACGGGATGCATCTGCAAAATTTTCTGCTCCAAAACGGCTGTAAGCCTCCTGCCTGTAGGCGGCGATAATTCCTCTGGAGGAATTTACGATGGCTCCCAGACCGTCCTCATTGAAGAAATGAACCAGATCTGCACCTTTTCCGCCCTGCGCGCCGTATCCCGGCACTAAGATAAAGGTTTTGGGCATCAGTTTTCGCAGCACTTTTCCCATTTCCGGATAAGTAGCTCCCACTACAGCCCCGATATAGCTGTAGTTTTCGCCCATATGCTCTTCGCCCCACTGGGCAACCTTTTCTCCCACCAGCTCATAAAGAGGTCTGTTTTCTATCAGCTGATCCTGAAACTCGCCGCTGGATGGATTGGAGGTTTTCACCAGTATAAACAGACCTTTCTTCTCCTCTTTGCAGACCTTAATAAAGGGTTTTACCCCATCGGAGCCCAGATAGGGGTTCACCGTCACAAAGTCTTCGTCGAAACCGTAAAAGGCTTTGTTTCCCACCTGCACTTTTCCCAGATGGCCCACCGCATACGCTTCCGATGTGGAACCGATATCTCCTCTTTTGATATCGCCGATCACCACCAGTCCCTTTTCATGACAGTAATCCACTGTCTTTTTAAATGCCATAAGACCGGGAAGGCCAAACTGCTCATACATGGCAATCTGTGGCTTTACCGCCGGTATCAGATCCCAGGTGGCGTCCACGATTGCCTTATTAAACTGCCATATAGCTTCCGCTGCTCCTTCCAGTGTTTCTCCGTATTCTTCAAAAGCTTTTTTCTGTACATGCTCCGGTACGTAGGAAAGCATGGGATCTAAGCCCACCACAATGGGAGCTCCTGTTTTTTTTATATTCTCAATTAATTTCTGAATCATATTTTTCTCCTGTACTGGTTTTACTTCTGGTCTTTACTGTATACAATCTTTCCATCACAGATGGTAGCTACTACTTCCCCGCTGACCTTTCTGCCGTCAAAGGGGGTATTCTTTCCTTTTGACACAAAACTTTTGGAATCAATGACATAGGTCTTATCCGGATCAATAATCACCACATCCGCAGGTTTGCCCTCTTTTAAAGAACCGCCGTTCACTTTCAGAATTCTGGCCGGATTGTAGCTCATTTTTTCCGCCATCTGCATAGGCGTAATGATTCCCGGTTTTACCAGCTCCGATATTACCAGAGACACGCAGGTTTCCAGCCCCACAATGCCAAAGGGCGCCTTTGTCATGCTTGCGGCTTTTTCTTCCCTGGTATGAGGAGCGTGATCTGTGCTGATCACATCGAAGGTATCCTCCTTCAGACCTCTTTTTAAAGCTTCCACATCTTTTTTGGTACGCAGCGGAGGATTCATTTTATAATTAGTGTCACCCTTTACCATATCCTCCGATGTGAGCGTAAAATGATGAGGGCAGACTTCCGCCGTCACCTTTCCGCCTTTCTTCTTCGCATCCTTCACCATCATTTCGCTGCGCTGGGTGGAACAGTGGCACAGATGAAGACGGCAGCCGGTCTCAAAGGAAAGAAAGATATCCCGGGCGACAATAACATCCTCCACCGCATTGCTGATTCCCGGAAGCTGAAATTTTTCCGCCACTTCATCGTCATTCATGCAGCCGCCGGCAGCCATATTGCTGTCCTCACAGTGGGCCAGCACCGGTATATCATATTTGGCCGCTGTTTTCATAGCATCCCGGTACAGACGCGCGTTCATCACACTTTTGCCGTCCTCGCTGATGGCCGGAATTCCCGCGTCAATCATTCCTTTTATATCTGTCAGCTCTTCCCCGGCCTGCCCCTTTGTAATGGCGCCTGCCTGCAGGACATGAATGGGTGCGCAGGAAGCCGCTTTGTTCATCACGTACTGCACTCTGGTGGGCTCGTCTATCACAGGCTTTGTGTTCGGCATGGCGACAATGGTGGTAAAGCCGCCTTTCGCCGCAGCCTTTGAACCGCTCTCCACATCCTCTTTGTGAGTCAGCCCCGGATCTCTTAAATGCACATGCATATCAATCAGCCCGGGCATTACATAGCATCCTGTGGCATCGATCACTTTATCCGCCGTGCTTTTTGCTGCTTTTGGCGCTTTTTTTATAAGGCCGTCTTCCAGATAAAGATCTGCCACTTCATCCCGTTTCGTATCCGGATCAATGATCCTTCCGTTTTTAATTAAAATCTTCATAACGATTGCTCCCTGTACAATATTTTCCTGTTCTTATCATACACGATATTTTTATTGAAATAAAGCTTTTTTTACCCTTGACTTTTCATAATGTTCAGAATATAATGAAAACACATCGGGTCGTTATTGGATATAATAGTAATTCACTAGTTATTAGAGATTATATTATGTTTGCAATATAATCTGTGATAACTGGTGATTTTTTTATACAAAAATTATTGCCGGTGATTACTCATTATTCAATTTTTATGGAGGTTACATCATTATGAACAAAGGAACAGTTAAATGGTTCAACGCTGAAAAAGGTTATGGATTCATCACCAGCGAAGACGGATCTGATGTATTCGTACACTTTTCTGCAATCCAGGGCGAAGGTTTTAAATCCTTAGATGAAGGCCAGGCCGTTTCTTACGACCTGACAGAAGGCGCACGCGGAATGCAGGCTGCAAACGTTGTTAAATTATAAGAAGTATTTGAAAAAGGCTGTCGGCAGTTTTCCTGCCGGCAGCTGTTTTTATGCATCGTCAAGTATCGTAAGCTCGTCTCCCTCTTTGATGACGCCGCCTTTTATCACTCTTGCAAAAACCCCTTCCCGCGGCATGATGCAGTCTCCCATAACCTGGTATATTTTACATCCTTTATGGCATTCTTTTCCAATCTGCGCCATCTCCAGGATGACTTCGCCGCAGCCAAACCGGGTTCCCACCGGCAGACTTTTGAAATCAATTCCTTCTACCACCAGATTCTCTCCGAAATCTCCGTCTTCCACCTGGGCGCCCTTTGCCTTAAAATCTTCTATTTTGTTATAAGACAGCAGACTTACCTGACGATGCCATTTTCCAGCATGAGCATCATTTTCAATTCCCCAGTCCTCAATCAGTTTTGCCTGATGCACATTCCTTTTCTGCACCCCTTTTACCTCGCTGATACAGACAGCCATTACTTTTCCCATTGCTCTTCCTCCCCTGCCGTGTTCTCATTTTCTGGCACAGTTTGTTTCCGTTCCTTTTAAGATACCCAAACCGTGATCCAGTTCTGTGATGATGTATTCCAGACATTCCCGCACCGCCCTGGGACTGCCCGGAAGATTGACAATCAGCGTCTTTTTGCGGATGCCTGCCGCCGCCCGGCTCAACATGGAACGTTTGGTAAAGGAAAGACTGTAGGCTCTCATGGCTTCCGGGATGCCGGGGACCATGCGCTCAGATACCGCCAGCGTAGCTTCCGGCGTGCAGTCCCGGGGCGAAAATCCCGTCCCGCCTGTCGTTACGATCAAATCCGCCAGATCCTGATCCGTAATTCTTTTCATTTCCGTCTGCAGCATTTCCTGCTCATCCGGCAGCACCACATAAGATACCACCTGATACCCGTTCTCCTCCACAATTTCCCGTATCACAGGAGCGCTTAAATCTTCCCTTTCCTTTCGGTATCCCGCATCACTGGATGTAATAATAGCTACTCGATACATGTTATCCTCCAATCTGAGCCATACTGTGAGACTCCTCCTGCCTGATTCCTTTCTCCAGAAACTGATGACCCTTTGGTTTATTTAAAATAACCTGGCCTGCTATCCGGCAGATCTCCTCATCGGATGCCCCGCCTCTTATCAACTCCCTTAAATCACATCCCGTTTCATACTGAAGACATGCTTTTAAAAATCCCTGGGAGGTCAGCCGGATCCTGTTGCAGCTGCCGCAGAATTTATGGCTGATGGCGCTGATGAAACCGATTTTACCTTTCAGTCCCTCCACCGTATAATAATGACAGGGGCCGCTGCCCAGATGGTCCGCTGCCGGATAAACCGGACCGAAACTGCTCCTGAGCGTCTGAAGGATCTCATCTTCTCCCTGAAAAGCAAAGTTTTTGCCGTAACCGATGGGCATCATCTCAATGAATCTCACATGGATGTTCCGATCACGGGCCAAAGCTGCAATTTCCATCAGATCCTGTCCCGGCATCCCCAGCGGGACGCAGTTAATTTTCAGCGGTATTCCCGATTCATAGGCCGCGTCAATTCCCGCTTTTACTTCCCGCAGCATATCTCTTCTGGTAATCCTGGAAAAAAGGCGTTCATCCAGGGTATCCAGACTGATGTTGATGCCGTCAAGCCCGGCTTTTTTCAGCTCATCCACATAAAGCGGGAGCAAAATACCGTTGGTGGTCAAGGTCACCTTTTCAATGCCCGGCATCTCTTTTAACCGTGCTGCCAGCCAGGGCAGGTTCTTTCTCACCAGCGGTTCTCCGCCGGTCAGTTTTATTTTTTTAATTCCAAGCCTTGTCATGCAGCGGCAGATTTGTAAGATCTCATCGTAACGCAAAATGTCATCATGGGATGCGCATACAACGCCTTCCTTGGGCATACAGTACACACAGCGCAGGTTGCAGCGGTCTGTCACTGATATCCTGAGATAATCAATATTTCTCTCAAATTCATCCTTCATACGAAAAATCTCCGCTCTTTCCTCCGCTTTTGCTGACCAGATGGATATCCTTCATCACCATTCTCTTATCGATAGCCTTACACATATCGTAAATGGTCAGCAGCGCAACCTGTACTCCCGTCAGCGCCTCCATCTCCACCCCGGTTTTGCCGTCCGTCTTCACGGTGCAGAACACTGTAATCTCATTTGCTCTGCGATTAAGCTCAAAGTCCACGCTGCATTTAGTGACAGAGAGGGGATGACAAAGAGGGATCAGGGAAGAAGTCTGTTTTACCCCCATGATGCCTGCAATCCGGGCAACGCCCAGCACATCACCCTTTTTCACCCTGTGGTTTTCAACCGCCTCCATGATCTTTTGGTCCACGCAGATGGTACCCCTGGCCACTGCGGTACGGCTGGTTATATTCTTTTCTGAAACGTCCACCATAACAGCATTTCCATTTTCATCAAAATGCGTCAGTTCTTTTTCCATTTGTGCCTCCTCACCGGTATGTCTCAAACATCACCTTTACCCGGCCTCCGCAGACCATCCCCAGATCCGCCGCCTCTGAATTGGAGAGATCGTATTGCTGCAGGGCGAAAGGCGTTCCATTTTTGCACAGCTCCATGGCGTATTTTACCGCTCTGTGCTCGACGGCGCCTCCTCCGATGGTACCGAAGCTTTTTCCGGAAACGGTAACGACCATACGGCTTCCTCTCCCCCTGGGAGACGAGCCCTGTTTATCCACCACCGTCACCATGGCTCCCGCTTCCTGACAGTGCAGTCCCTCCCGCACCGCATCGTCCAGCACATTGCGGTCAGACCGGTTTTTCACCTGCACAATCTCAGCGGCTATACTCACCGCAATTTCCGCCGGCGTCTGTCCCCCTATGGGAAGTCCGATGGGCGAATGCAGCTCATTTATCTGCTCTTCCAAAAAACCGTCCTGCCTTAACCGGTCTTTTTGATGGCGTACTTTACTTCTGCTGCCGATCATTCCCAGATAATCATAAGACCTTGTAAGAATGTCTGTCAGACAGGTGTAATCATGTTCATGTCCTCTGGTCAGTATAACATAATATGCATGGGGCGGAAATGAAACTTTTGAAAAATCTTTTTCAAAATTCAGGCACAGAACGTGATCCGCCATGGGAAAACGGGAAAAACTGGCGAATTCCTCCCGGTCGTCAATTACAGTCAGCTCATAATCCATCATTTTCAGTATCTGCGCCACGGCGAGAGATACGTGTCCCCCGCCGCAGAGCACCGCATGAATTCTCCCAAGAAAAGTTTCGCAGAATATACCGTCTCTTTGTTTTTCCCGGAAAAATTTCTTTTTCCCCACATCCGTTCCTTCCAGAACTGTCGTCACGTCCACTGCGTTTTCCCGACCAAGACGATCCGTCAGTTCCAGATAAAATCCGCGATAATCCACTTTGTATTGCCCTCCTATGCTTTTCCAAAACCGCAGTTGGGGAAAGTACAGGTTTTACAGTTCAGACAGAGTCCCCCAACACCCAGCGCTGCAATTTCTTCCTTTGTGACGGGATCGTCCGCCAGAACTCTGGGCAGCACCAGATCAAAAATTGTCCTTTTGGCATACATGACGCACCCCGGAAGTCCCAGAACCGGAATCTCACTTCCGTCCTCTTTTTTATAATAGGCAATCATCAGCATAGCTCCCGGCAGTACCGGCGCCCCATAGGTCACAACCCGTGCGCCCGTATCGGCAATGGCTCCCGGCGTCCGGTCGTCAGGATCCACACTCATTCCGCCGGTACAGACCACCAGCTGCGCTCCTTTTCCTATCATATGGACAATTTCATCTCTGATTTTTTCTTTCTCATCTCCCACCAGACTTTCCATTGTCACGCTGGAGCCGAATTCTTCTATTTTTTCTTTTACCACCGGCGTAAACGTATCTTTGATCCTGCCGTAGAAAACTTCATTTCCGGTAGTCACAATACCCACATTCTTCTTTTGAAAAGGCAGCAGCTTCAGCAAAGGCTCTGTTCCGGCCGCTTCCCGCGCCCTGTTCATCTTTTCTTCTTCAATGACCAGCGGAATGATCCTGGTACCCGCCAGCACATCCCCCTTCTTCACCACCGTATTATCATGTCTGGATGCAATCATCATCTCACCCAGCATATTGACTGCCAGCATCCCGTCTTTTCTGATTTTAAGCAGGCCGTCAGCCGTGGCACGAAGTTCGATTTTCCCTTCCTTTACCTCAGAGGGCTCCATATACTCGTTTTTACAGATGTCATACAGAATCTGAGCCGCCTCATTTTCATGGAGAATTCCTTTTTTTTTCTCCCAGACGTAAATATGGTCTTTTCCCATGGACAGCAGCACCGGGATATCCTCCTGGCAAATCACATGTCCTTTTCGGAAAGCAGGTCCTTTTTTCTCCCCCCGGATGATCTGCGTAACATCGTGACACAGTACGTGTCCCACTGCTTTTGCAGTCTCTATCTCCTTCATATTTGTGCATCCTCCTTTTAGTGAATATAATACTGTTAATCCGCCGGCGGATATTCCGTCAGCACATAAGCGCCGTAATCCAAATGGTATCGGAACACCTGATTCAAAGGATTCCCTTCCTCCCGGCATTTCATGGCTCTGATCACGCCTGCATGGGTGATGGCCAGCACCAGCGATTCCCGGCCAAAAGATTTCTCCCAGGATACCACCGCATTCATAACCCTGTCCGCCAGTTTTTGAAAATTCTCCCCGCCCGGCGGACTAAATTTCTCCGGTTCTTTTCCCCTTCGTTCATATTCTTTTGGATATTTCTCCCGGATCTCCTCCATCGACGCCCCCTCCCATAAACCCATATGAATCTCCCGCAGCCCTGGGTCACGACAAAACCCCATTCCATATATCCGTGCGGCGATCTGAGCCGACTGAACACATCGAAGGAGATCGCTGCAGCAGATTTTAGAAACGTCGGGAAAGATTTGGTGAAGCTTCTTCAAAGATCTCTCCATTTTCTCTTTTCCCTTTTCCGTCATGGGATAATCACTCTGTCCAATATACCGCTTCACCGTATCGGGCAGGAGAATTTCCCCGTGACGCATCCATATCACTCTCATTGCCTTACCTGCACCGGATATACCGCTTTCCTTTGTACTGAGGATTCCAGCTTTCTACTGTCTCCCAGGTTAACTCAAATTCCACTCCGTCCTTTTTCATAAACTGTTCCTCCAAAAGCTGCCGGGCCAGACGGATCTTTCCCCCGGTCTCCCCAAGAAAGACCAGATGAAACAGGAACCTTTGTTCTTTTCTCTTATATTCTACACCGTAGTCCAGCAGTCCGTCTATGGAAAACAGTACCTCATCCAATGCTGCCATATCCACACTTCTTTTTCCATCGCTCACTGCTCCCTGTATCCGGCCGCCCGTTTTTACAATTCTGGTCAGATAACTGCCGCAGCCGCAGCGACTGTGATCCAGAACCGCCCGGTCTCCCGTCCGGTACCGGATCAGCGGCATGCCCTTTCTCGTCAGCGTGGTCAGCACCAGTTCCCCTTCTTTGCCGTCTGGCACCGCCTTCCCGTCAGACGGATCAATCACTTCCATCAGAAGATCATTTTCCCGGATATGCATCCCCTTGCGGCAGCAGCATTCCAAAGCGCCGCCCAGTCCCGTTTCCGTCATGCCGAAATGATTAAACACACGGCATTCCAGTCCGTCCTCGATTCTCTTTCTCACACTGTCCGCCAGATAATCCGTACTGACCAGAATATTCTTCAGATTCAAAGATACATGTTCCGCCTTCGCATGTTCCGCCAGCGCCAGCGCCTGCAGGGGTGTTCCTACAAAAGCATGGATATGCTCTCTTAACAGCAGCTGCAGACTGGCCTGGGGATCTTCCACCGGACCCGGACCATATCCGATAACCTTTCGCCGTTTCAGTCCTTTCAGCAGCAGTTTCCCCACGGAATCTTCCGCGCTGCTGGGGAGAAATACGGCGGTCTTTTCACCAGGGGCGACAATCTGCCCCATACCGTGACAAAAAAAATCCACCGTCAGTTCCAGATCCTCCCCGGTAAAATAAAGCCTTTTGGGTCTGCCCGCAGTGCCGGAAGTCTGAAGCGTTACTACCCGCTCTATCTCTCCCTGGGAAACACAAAGCATTTTCAGTCCGTCTCTTCGCAAGTCCTCATCCGAAAGAAAAGGAAGCTTTGAAAATGATTCCAGATCCCGGGGACTTTCGCAGTCTTTAAACCTTTTCCGGTAAAATGGACTTTTTTCGCAGATATACGCAAACATAGCTTTTACCTTTTCTGTTTGCCAGCGAACTATCCCTTCCCGGTCAGAGATTCCATGCTTTTCTTTGATCCATTGATCCAGTACCGACTTCATTCTTCCGTCTTTCCCCTGTACAGACCCATTCCCTGCCGGGACGTCAGATTATAGGCACAGAACGGAATCAGTCTGGCTCCGTCCCCGGGATTCACCACATGTATGTAGCACTCTTTCAGCCGGTTCAGATCCAGATTCCAGGCATCCATAAAGGTCATACAGGAGACGGCCAGCGAATGGGTGTCCACCCGTTCCAGAAAATCATCCAGGGATCCGGTGCTGCAGCTGCAGCAGCAGCTGCTGTTGCCCGCCTGAACCTTTCTGACTTTTGGCCTGCCCGCCGACCAACGCCTGGCCACAAATTTCTGCGCTTTTCGGGACGCTTCCGGTTCCGCTGTTTTTTCACTGCCGCAGCCGCAGGAATTATCCTTCTGCCAGGATCGTAAGGTCCCGTCTTCCATCAAAATAAAATTACCGCTGAAGGAACAGTAGGGATTTTCTGCATTCCCCGCCCGGAAATCCCCGACCTTCATCCTGCCGCCGGTCTGCCTTTCGATGTCAGAAAGCAGCTGGGGAAGCGTATACCGCCTGCCTGGATCCATCTGGTCGTACCGTCCAAAATAACTTAAGGGCTGAAAATGCACACCCCGGATGGCCGGCATGCCCTCAAGGGCAAAATCCAGGATATCTCCCACTTCTTCTGTGTTTATCCCTTCTGCCAGAACAGGAACCAGGACCACTCCGATCCCTGCTTTGCTGCAGTTTTCAATGGCAGCTTTTTTCTCATCCAGCAGCATCTTTCCGCGCAGCGCCAGATAAGTGCGTTCCGAAAAGCCGTCAAACTGCAGGAAAACACAGTTTAGTCCCGCTTCGGCCAGTCTCTTTACGTAATCCATATCATGTGCAAGACGGATGCCATTGGTATTGAGCTGGAAAAAAGTAAATCCCTTCTCCCTGCCCAGACGAATGATTTCGGGAATATCGTCCCGCAGCGACGGCTCCCCTCCCGAAAGCTGAATATTAAAGGGCCCTCCCTTTTCCATCAGCATATCATACCATCTGCCTATGGTTTCAAGATCCGGCTCTGCTTCTGTTTCTTTTCCCGATGAGGCGAAACAGATGGGGCACCCCAGATTGCAGCGGCTGGTCACCTCCAGAAGCACACAGCATGTTTTCTGACGGTGATCCGGACAAAGGCCGCAGTCATAGGGACATCCTTTTTCTCTTTCTTTCGCTGGATTCACAGGCGTCTGCGCTCTGTCCTCCTGACGCCATTTTTCATAATCCGGCCCGCCGCTCCAGATCAGCGTTTTAAAAAAACCGTGCCTGGGACATTCTTTTTCCATATAAACTTTATCATCGTAACGTACATTTTTTGCCGGTATTTTTTTCAGGCAAACCGGGCATACACTTTCTGTCTCCCGACAGACTACACCTTTTCCTTCCATCATTTATCTCTCCTTTTCTCCAAGATTTTCTTCAGTTCCTTTTCGGTCCACGCTTTCTGCTCTTCCCACTCTTCCGGCAGAAATCCTGCTTTTATTATATTATCCTTTAACATGCCTTTCAGCCGGATCCCGGAAGCTGTCTCCAGCAGAAAAAACGGCCGTCTGAAATTTCTTTTTACCTCCAGCCGTCCCAGCTGTGCCAGCTGCTCCAGAAAGTCGTCGTCAATCTTTTCCGGCATTGTATAGATATAAGATTTTGCGTTGGCAAAGCAGTTTTCCGCTTTTTTACAGATAAACTCTTCTCTCATGCCAGTATCGCCTCCAGTGCTTCCTTTACTTCCTCTGTCTCCTCTTTCGTAGTAAAACGGGAAAGACTGAAACGTACAGTACCTGTGGCCGGCATGGAAAGATACGGAAAGATCAAAGGAGCGCAGTGGAGGCCTGTCCTGCAGATGATATCAAAGCTGCCGTACAGCATATCGCCTATATCTTCCGGCGAATATTTTTCTGATACAAAGGTCAGCACCGGTGTTCTCATCCCTTCTGTGGATACAACCCGGCATCCCAGCCTTCTTAAAGTGTCCTCCAGATCCCGCACCAGATCCAGTACTTTTTCCGTATCCGCCGGATGATTCCGGTTCCAGTCCAGCGCATAATGAAGCCCCGCCAGGGAAGTATCATTCTGGGTTCCCGGCTCCAACCGAAGGGGCATCTCGCGGGGCATCTCCTTCTCATCCGAACGGATTCCGGTTCCCCCGGTGAACACCGGAGCAATGGAAATTTTTGGCGATACATAAAGGGCTCCGGTTCCCTGAGGACCCAGAAGATATTTATGTCCGGTGATTACCGCCATATCAAGCTCCCACTTACCGGCCTGAATAGGATACAGCCCCGCCGTCTGGGAGGCATCCAGAAATACATGGCACCCCCGCTCCTTCGCCATGGCGGACAACACTTCCACATCATTGACCGCCCCGGTTACATTGGACGCATGGGTCAGCACCAGCATCCTGGGATGATACTCCTTCAAATACCGGTCCAGTGTTTCCGCCTGCAGCCGTCCATCCTCTGAAACGGGCATTACGAAACAGTGAAGTTTCCCCGCTTTCTCAAGAAGATACAAAGGACGCAGCACCGCATTGTGTTCCGCCGCTGTTGTCAGCACCACATCCCCCTGCTCCCATGGAAATCCCAGCAGCCCCATATTCAGTCCGCTGGTAGCACAGGAGGCGTATACAATGTTTTCCGCTTCCCCAATACCCATTACCTCTGCAATGGCTTCCCGGCAGGTTTCCTCTTTGCCGGCCGCCGAGAAGGTAGCCCGGTTCCCGGGAGACGGGATTTCATCCAGCGTTTTCTTTACCACATCTGACATCCCCGGCGCTTTGGGCCAGGACGTGGCGGAATTGTTGAAATAGATCAAAGAATCTCCCCTTTCCTGCGCTGCTCGTACGCACGAAGCAGCCGTTCATAATCCTCTGGCAGGTCTGTGTCCTGGAGGACTTCCTCATCCTCCACCTCCAGACAGCTCACCTCATGTCTTTTCTCATATTCCCCGATCACTCCTCTGAGTCCCTCATCCCCTTTATAACTGAGAATTTCTCCGATCACTTCGGGGGAAAAAACCGGCGGATGCCCCTGCTTCCCGCAGCAGACGGGGATCAGGATCTTCGCTTCTTGCTTTTCATAGGCTTCTATCACACTCTTTATGGTTTCCGGCAGAATAAGAGGAACATCACCTGGACAGAACAGTATGCCGGAAGTGCCTGCCTTTACCTCCTTCAAACCCAGCCTTATGGACTCCAGCATATCGGTCTCGTCATAATCCCTGTTGATGGCATACCGAACACCCAAAGTTTTCAGAAGCGGAATCACCTCATGTCTTTTATATCCCACCACTACAATAATATTTTTCAAGCCCGCCCTCTGAAAGCTTTCGATGGTTGACTGCAGGATGCAGCCCTCTCCCAGCGGAAGCAGCGGCTTAAACTTTTTCATACGTCTGGAACAGCCCGCCGCCACAATTAATACCGTGTAATCCTGATATTTTGTCCTCATATTCTCCTCACCTTACTGCTTTTATGTCAGCTCATATTCCGTCAGCATATCCATGATTTTTTCACAGCAGGATTCAATCATAGGAAAGCAGACCGTCATACATTTGGAAAAGTCTCCCTGCACAATATCCTGACACCTGGAAGAACCGTAATGGCTTTCCCAGTTATCCCCAAACCATTCCACATACTCCTGTATGATTTCCCGGCTTCGGCTGTGCTCCAGCTCCTCCGATTCACCCTTGCCGGTAAAAAGTCCCAGAATGCAGCAACCTCCCGTTAAAGCTCCGCAGACTCCGCCGCCATGTCCCATTCCTCCTGTAAGGCCGCTCATGGCCCGTAAAAGATCGGGATTTTCCATGCCCGCAGCCTCAAGAATCACAGCCATCATCATCTGGCTGCATTCAAACCCTTCCAAACCCAGTTCCATCAGCCGTTCCTTTAATTCCATCTGATTTTCGCCTCCTTTGACAGTATCGCCGCAAAGTAACTCATTTTTCTTCCTTTCCACGGAAAAGAGCCGTGTTCCCAAACCCATCTGGCCATGTATTCCCGAAAAAAAGAGGTTTCCTCCTCCCAGTCAAGCAGACAAAACCCCGTCTGCTTAAAGTATCTTTCCCAGCTGCCCTTTGATAAGGTCTCAGATTTTATATCAAAAAGATCAGAGATCAGAAGAACACCGTCCTCCTCCAAAAGTGCATATATCCGCTCTAGCGCTTTTTGCACGTCCAGCAGGGAGAGAACACATTCCGCCATAATCATCCGGTATTTTTTTTCCGGATGGTAGGAAAATAAACTGGTCTGGCAGAAAACAGGATTATCCTGCAAGATACCGTCCTCCCATGATTTTTCAATATCGATGCCGGTACAGACAACACCCTGTCCGGCCAGAAAACGTACGGTCTGTCCGCTGCCGCAGCCAACATCCAGCACAGAACCTTCTTTGGTCCACAGTCCCATCCGCCGGACTTTTTCCAGCTGCCTGCGCGTCAGCGCCAGTCCCCCCGGATGTGTCTTCTCACAGCCCATCCTATTTATCCTCCAAAGCCTGTTCCACCTGGAATATTTTTCCGTATGCCAGTTCTTCCGGAATAAATCCCTGACCGCAAACGGGGCATTTTGGCATCAGTATGGGAAAATCATTTCCCATATAATGCAGTACAATCTCACCCGGCTCAAGGGGCACGCCGCACCGGTCACAGATCAGGCTGCCCGCTTCAAACTCCCATGTTTCATAATATTTTTCCGACATCCTGTTTCCCGTCTCCTTCCCCGGAAATTGCCATCCGGTGCGAATAGGCTCTTTCCACCTCATACACACCGTCTTCTCTGACACGGTAATAAACCCAGAAAGTCACATTTCCCACCTGCCGGTGGCCGATCATACATCCGCTTTTGCCGTCCCGGATCCTGTGTCCATTTTCGGACCATTCCAGAACCTGGCGGATATCGCTTTCCAGTATTTTCCGCTCCTCCAGCTCATTTTCCGTCTCCTGTGAATACACAAGCTTCATTTTGTCCTCCTTTGGCGCTTTTTCGTTCCACAGCTCTTCCAAAAGCTGCCGCTTCAGTTCAAATCGGTTGTCCCGTCGAAGAGAATAACCCGGCGCCTTTCTTTCCAATGCTTCCTGCGGATCATACAGCAGTTCCAGAATATGCACCGCCGTCCCTTTTCTTTTTACCAGCCGGTCCCGGCAGTTTACACAGTAAGTAAGACGCAGACCCTCATCTTCCCTCATCCACTGATCTGTCATCTCATCCGCCACCTGGGGATTGGATACCGGCGCCAGACCTCCAAAGCCGCAGCAAAGGGACTGTTCCTGTTTATATTTTTCTTCTTCCAGCTGATAGCCCATGTTTTTCGCCAGTGTCCGGACAGCCTTTCGCACTTTCGGATGACTTCTGGCGCCGCAGCTGTCATGAATCACTGCCTGCTCCATCGTTTTGTGATACTCCTGCGGGAGTCCTTTTTCCAGCAGCACATCCCAGATACCGATGCAGGAAATATCCGGCATTTCCCGACAAAATACGTCGTAGCAGGTAGGGCATGCCATGATCAACACAGGACATCCCTGATCTTTCCAGGATTCTTCCAGCTGCTTTTTCGTCTTTTCAAACAATTCCTGTTCTCCGGCCCAGTCCGCTGTGACGCCGCAGCAGCCAAGGATCAGACCCACACTTTTTCCCATGCGCTTCATCAGATCCAGATACGCCAGTCTTACCGTCCAGGGCGATGAAGCAGCCAGCTGACAGCCCGGGAAGAATGCGAAATCGCTTTTTCCTTTTCCCGGCTGACACCGGGACAGAAACGCCGTCTCTGAATTACTGTAATTCATATCGTTTATGGCAAACTCAAAGGCGGACTGGGGCATTTTTTTCT
Organism: uncultured Ruminococcus sp.; assembly: GCA_946494335.1. Classification (GTDB taxonomy): domain Bacteria; phylum Bacillota; class Clostridia; order Lachnospirales; family Lachnospiraceae; genus Ruminococcus_G. The sequence continues at coordinate 45,082 of CAMMBV010000008.1, forward strand.
TTTCCACCATGATCCGGCGTGCCTCCTGGATGGTCTCCCCAAGATTAAGACCATGGGGACACACGGCGGCACATTGCCCGCACAATGCACAGGAATTGATCATTTTGTTGGCGTGGCGCGTACCCATAGCGATGGAAAGATTATTGTAGATCTCCCGCAGATATTTTTTCGGATAAGATTTATAATGCCGCATGAAAGCACAGGCATCGGTACACTCCGTACATTTGCAGTCCAGACATCTTTGGGCCTCCAGGACAGCCTCTTCCTGCGACAGTACCCCGAATTCCGGTACAGAAGATTCTTTTCTTTCTTCTTTATCCCAGCGTACATGGAGAGTAGTCTCAAATACGCCCTCTCTCTCCCTGCCCGCATCCATGGAAACCTTTTTCAAAAAGCGATCCACAGATATGGCCAGACTCTTCCCATGTGCCATGGCGGATGCGTACGTTCCAAAGTTCTCCCTTATGGCATCGCCTCCGGCAAACATTGTGCTTCCTTCCACCTGAAAAATCGTCTCCTTCACCGCCAAAGGATCCTTCTTAAGCCCCCAGGCAATCACCACAGCGTCAAACTGCTCCAGAAGCGGGCCGGGATCGGCAATCTCATGTTCCAGTTCGATGCTGACGCCATACTGCACCAGCTTCTTTCCCTCGTTTTCAAGAATGGCTTCATCTGCACGCCCATCCTTCCTCAGACTTCCCCAAAGCCAGGCTTCTTTTTCAAAAACCGTCACCGGATATCCTTTTTTTCCCAGCTCAACTGCCGCCGTAAGGCCGGTGATCCCTCCTCCTATCACTGCTGTCCGTTCCTTCTTTTTCGACAAAAACAGACGTCTTTGTTTCACACTTCCCCATTCCACAGCTGAGCGCTCCAGTCTTTGCATAAGGAGCGCATCTCCGCAGTTTTTCCGAATACAGGCGTCCCGGCAGGGCTGCTCGCAGACACGGCTTAAAATTTCAGGAAAGGGCACGCTTTTTTCATAAACCGCTCTCGCCTGATTAAAATCCCCCTCCGAAATATGGCCGCAGATATCCCGGCAGTTTACGTGAAGAGGGCAGACGGCCATGGCCGCCGGAGGCTGTTCCTGCACGCAAAGCTGTTCCAGTTCATGAAGTTTCTGCTGATTGACTTCCATATAATTCCCACCTTCATGTAAGAAAATGGCAGGAATAATCAAATGGCTGATTATCCCTGCCGCTAAGAACCGGGAAATAGATTTCCCTCATGTGTTCACGTTACTTCAGTGCATCCAGCGCCGCTTTTACTTTTTCCGGTCTGGCGGGAATCTCCGTGATTCTCGCACCGGTGGCGTTAAAGATTGCACTTAAGATGGCCGGATGGCCTGCTGTCAGCGGACCTTCACCGCAGCCGGACGCTCCGTAAGGCCCAAGGGGTCTGGGAGTTTCCGTATAAATAATATTGAAATCGTCCGGCACATCCTCCGGATAAGGAATACCGCAGCCCGCCAGTGTGGTATGCTTGCTGTAATCCTCAAAATCCTCGGAAAGAGCAAGACCGAATCCCTGTGTACAGCCTCCGTACACCTGACCGTCCACTACAATCTTATTGATAATCGTACCGAAGTCACAGACTGTAGTAAAGCGGATCACGCGGACTTTGCCTGTCTCCACATTCACTTCCACCTCCGGGATGAACAGTTCATACATATAGTTGCTGAAAGGAGCACCCTGACCTGTTTCCAGATCACAGTCCGTGCATGCGCTGGCTACCCATGTACCTTCATAGAAGGTGGGAATCTTTTCCGCCACCATCTCATCGTAGGTCCGGAATGTTCCGTCGGGTTTGCGCATGGCGTTCACCAGCATTTCCGCTGCAACTCTGGTGGCATTTCCCGTCACCACATTGGAGCGGCTGCCTCCTGCCGGTCCCGACGCCGGCGTCAGCGCAGTATCGTTCATCACCAGTTTTATCTTATCAGGCGTAAATCCCGCCTCTCTCAATGTCTCATGAGCCATGGTCAGCGTTCCAATGTCAGCGCCCTGTCCATGATCCTCCCAGGAATTAAATACCGTAACCGTTCCATCCGGATTCAGCTGGATATTGGCAAAGGAGCTGTCCTTTCCGTCAAGACCGCAGCCGTAGATGCCAAGGGCAAATCCTACGCCGTATTTCAGCTTATCCGTATTCATGGCTGCCAGTCTTTCTTTTGCCTCATAATAAACGGGTCTGGCTTTTTCAAACATTTCCTCCAGACAGTAAACTTCCGGCTCCTGCCCTGTGGGAGTGGTACATCCCGTACCTTCCCGGTAAATGTTCCGGTAGCGCAGTTCAAAGGGATCAATTCCCATCTTCTCCGCCAGAACATCCATACACACTTCCGAACCCAGGAAGGACTGGGGAGAACCGTATCCGCGGAATGCGGAGCCCCATGCATGGTTGGTACATACCGTCTGGCTTCGATTTCTTATATTCCGGATATCATATCCCGCTCCTGTAAACTGTGTCAGACGCATGGTCAGCAGATCCCCGAATTCAGAGTAAGGACCGTGATCGATATAGTTGTCCCCTTCCATGGCCAGCAGCTTTCCGTTTTCATCAGCGGCCATTTTCACATGCATAAAGGCGGGAGAACGTTTACCTGTGTAAGTAATATTCTGATACTGATCGTAAACCAGGCTGCAGGGACGTCCATCCAGCGCCAGGCAGGCAACGCCCAGCAGCGCTTCCATAGTAGGACTGAACTTATATCCGAAGGTTCCGCCGGAGGGATTCTGAACCAGTCTGAATTTCTCCGGCTCAATCCCGATTCCTGCTGTAATCATGGCGGAATGCAGGTGAATTCCGATACTCTTGGAATGTACGGTCAGTCTGCCTTCCTCATCAATGTAGGCAAATCCGCAGTCCGGTTCCAGATGAAGATGCGGCTGGCGGCTGGAGTATGCGTCGATCTCCGCCACGTAGGGAGCGCTCTCCATAATGGACGCCGTCTCATCGCCCTTGATACAGTTGGTTTCATAATAGATATTGGGAGTGCCGGGATGAATTTCAATGGCATCCTCCGCAATTGCTTCCATTGCACTCATATAAGCCGGCAATGGTTCCAGATCCAGCTTCACTGCTTTTGCGGCTTCTCTGGCATGTTCTTCCGTATCGGCGGCTACGATGGCAACGGCATCGCCGATCTGGAAAATCTTTTCATCACAGAGTATGGGACGATCCCAGCCGTCACCTTTATTATTGGCAAAGGTGATAAGACCGCTGATCCGGTTCTTTCCTTTTACGTCTTTATGTGTAATAACTTTATATACGCCGGGCATTTTTTCTGCTTCGGAATAGTCAATGCCCTTTAAATTGGCATGGGGAATATCCGCCTGCACCAGAGCCAGTCTGGCCGTATGCTCCGGCATCTGCAGCGCCATATCAGCGCCGTAATCCCAGGTACCGGTAACTTTCTGAATGGCTGAAGGCCGGATATAACTGGTTCCCAGAATCTTATTTCCCACCGGTTTAAAAATCAGATCTTCCTTCTTCATCTCACCGCGCATAACTTTAGCCGCATCCATAACGGCGTCCACCAGCGGTTTATATCCGGTACAGCGGCACAGATTCCTGTGTACCTGGAACCAGTGGCGCACTTCTTCCCGGGTGGGAGAAGGATTTTGTTCCAGCAATACTTTTGCGGACATGATAAAACCGGGAGAACAGAATCCGCACTGCGCGCAGCCATGACCCATCCAGGCTACCTGAAGCGGATGCAGATTGTCTGCAGAACCGATTCCCTCAATGGTTTCAATCACCGTGTCGTCTTTTATTTTTCCCATCTTCATAATACAGGAACGAACCGCTTTTCCATCCACGATTACCGTACAGGTACCGCACTGTCCCTGATTACATCCGATTTTACATCCCGTCAGCAGCAGCTGCTCACGCAAAACTTTTGCCAGGGTATCATCGGGATTCACAAGCAGGGTACGCGGCAATCCATTGATTACCAGTCTCTTTTTGATCATTCGATTACCTCCTTCTGGTAGATATTTTGCTCTCTGTCATTCCTGGTAGCAGAACATCTGTCGCTTAAGTAGTAAAAACGCTTTCCATTTCTCCTCCCGTCTTTTATAATTATGTATAATAGAAAAGAAGCAAAAGGAGAACTGCAAGATGAAAGACCTTTATACTGAAATTGAACTGCAGATAGCACGTACCATCGATTATCTCACCGCAGCCGCAGGTGCGGACAGCCAGCCAAAGCTTGGAGAACTTCACGCTCAGATTCTTCAGGCCGTCAATGCTCAGATGGAGCTGTTATACGCCGCTTTTGAACCGGCGGATCACATCAGCGCATCCGCCGTCACTTTACAGGTCCAAGACGAAGAAACCGGCAGATATTATACCCGGCTGCTCCCGTTGGATTTTAAAGAAAACAATAACGGACTGGTTCTGGGCGGGGAGTCCGCCGACGGAAAACCATCTGAAATTGTTTTTTTCTCCAATACAGCAGCAGAAAAGATTTCTGATGTCACAGGCCATGGACCGGATCATTCCAGGTGCGAAGAGTAATTCTGATTTGTGAATTTTTCTATATTTTCAGTATTTTGCCTGCATCTTTCTAGGTATATTGTACATAATCCCCCGCCGCAAGTCAAGAAACTTTCGGAAAATTTACATTCATTTGCCATACTTATATAAAATTTTCAATCATTCCAGAACAACCCTGCACGGCAGGCCTGAGAATACGACAAATGCCCCGCTGCGGCTGCAAAACCGCTGCGGGGCATTTCAATTTCAGTTTAATCCTGCATAATATTCTGAAGATAGTCGTCTACTGCCGTTGTATCCAGGGTATATACCTGCGCCGGCTGATTACCCGGATCGGCAACTTTTTGATAGATGGAAAATCCAAACCACCCCAGCAGAGCTGCCGCCACAACCGCTGCCGCCGTATACTCCAGTCTGCGAATGCGTTTTTCCTTTTTCCAGATCTTCTGCTTATTCGCCTTATATTCTTTATAACGGTCAACCTTTTCCTGACTCATACAAGTACACTCCTTACGTCCAAAATCAGGTATATTATAGCATATATTCCCGGGACTGAAAAGCCTTTTCCAAATCAGGCCACCACAATCACGCCTCCGTCATTGGCGTACATGCTGCTGACTCCGGCCGTGTCCAGAAGAACCACATCCTTGACCTTCATCCGGGCCAGTATGGCGTCCCGCACAATCTCGGCGCGGTCCCGGCAATTGCAGTGAGAAATGGCCAGGATCCGGTTTGCGCTGTCGACAGTTCTTTCCACAACGTAATCCACCAGTTTTACCAGGGCTTTGTTAATGCCTCTTGCCTGATCCAGCTGACAGATGGTTCCCTCGTCCGTGGATCCCATCACCGGCTTGATTTTCAGCGCCGAAGCCACGAAAGCTTTCACCAGACTGAGTCTTCCGTTTTTTCGCAGGGTATCCAGGTTCTCCAGCACAAAAAATGTATGCTGACTGGCGATATATGCCTCCACCGCCTGAATAATCTCATGAAACTTCATGCCTACTTTTTCACATTCCGCAATCTTCAGGGCAATCAGTGTCTGCCCTACGGAAGCGCTTCTGGAATTAAACACATATATTTTCTGTTCCGGTTTTTCCTCCAGCAAAAGGTCTCTTCCCAGCATGGCGCTGTTAAAAGAGCCGCTTAATTCCGCCGACAGCGTGACTGCAAAAATGTGATCCGCATCACAGTCAAAAGCCCTGCGGTAACTCTCCGGTGAGGGACATGAGGATTTGGGACAATGAGGTGAGGCAGCCACTTTTCTCAAAAAATCCGCCTGACAAAATGTCTCGTCATCCACAATGGATTCTCCCTCCACTTCCAGAATCAACGGGACAGATTCAAAATGGGGATCCTGTTTCATTTCCTCTGTCAGCTCTCCGCAACTGTCTACAACAACCTTAAACTTCATATCTTCCACTTGCCTCCAGAACTATCACTTCAATAATATATGTATTCATTTTCTTCGCCCTTTCACGTAGTTTTGAATACCATATTATACTATCACATATACTTTCTGTTGACAAGGGATGTTCGCTATCTTTCCTCCACCGGGCAGAAATTTTTGTGGGTTCCCACATATTTATAAGCCGGACGTATGATTTTGCCCTGATTGATCAGCTCCTCCAGACGGTGCGCACACCAGCCCGGCATACGGGAAATGGCAAAAATCGGGGTGAACAGCTCTTTGGGGATGCCCAGCATCTTATATACGAAACCACTGTAGAAGTCCACGTTTGCGCAGACCGGCTTAAACAGTTTTCTCTTATTCATAATCAGCTCGCCGGCATTCTTTTCCACCAGTTCATACAGTGCAAACTGATCCTGCAGCCCTTTCTCCTCGGCAAGATTTCTGGCATACTTTTTCAGAATGACACATCTGGGGTCGGACTCCGTATAAACGGCGTGGCCCATACCGTAGATCAGGCCGGCATGGTCAAAGGCCTTTTTGTCCAGAATATCATTCAGATAATTCCGGATAGTTTCTTCATCCTTCCAGTCAGAACAGTTTTCCATGATATTTTCAAACATATCCTGCACCTTCAGGTTTGCACCGCCGTGACGCGGTCCCTTCAGGGAACCGATAGCCGCTGCAATGGCGGAATAAGTATCGGTGCCGGAAGAGGTGACAACGTGAGTAGTAAAGGTGGAGTTGTTACCGCCACCGTGCTCAGCATGGAGCACCAGCGCCGTATCCAGAACCTTTGCTTCCAGCTCCGTATATTTGCCGTCTTCTCTTAACATATAGAGAATATTTTCCGCCACGGACAGACCCTTTTGCGGATTTCTGATCAACAGCGTCTTATCCATACGGAAATGCTGGTACGCATGATAGGAATAAACCGCAATCAGCGGTATCTTGCCGATCAGCTCCAGCGACTGGCGAAGCACACTGGGCACGGAAATATCATCGGGAGCGTCATCATAGCTGTACAGGGTAAGAATACATCTTTGCAGCGCGTTCATGATATTGGGGTTTGACGCTTTCATGATAACGTCTCTGACAAATCTTCCAGACAGATCCTGCATATCAAAAAGAATGCTCATAAAGCGTTCCATCTGCATTTTGTTGGGCAAAGAGCCAAACATCAGAAGATATGTAATCTCTTCAAAAGCAAAGCGACGGTCTTTGTGGCTTTCTACCAGATCTCTCACATCATAGCCCTGGTAGTAAAGTCTTCCGTCGCTGGGAATCTTTCTTCCGTCGACAATATCGTAGGCCACCACGTCGGAAATCTCTGTCAGACCGGTCAGCACACCTTTGCCGTTGGAATCACGAAGTCCTCTCTTAACATCATATTCTGCGTACAAATCCGGATTGATTTTTCCGGAACTCATACAGTATTTTAATAATTCTTCAAAATCCTGTTCCTTAATCACAGAATTCTCTTCTTCTCTTACTGAACTCAATCCTCCTGCCTCCTTCAATGAATTTTGAAATATTATAGCGGAAATATCAGGATATTTCAACTTAATTTTTTCGCCAGCCCCCAAAACAGCCCCTCCTTCACGTTGACATACCGCCCTTTCACATGATAAATTGGTAGGGTAGAAAGGATTATTTCATGAAAGCTTTTACCATCTTGGAAATCAAATATTTTATGTCCCAGCTGCTTTTAAAGGATACTTTTGACCACTTCCGGCTGCTGGAAATGACGCTTACCACCAATGTCACCTATACCATAGACGGACAGCTTCATCCTGATTTTTACGACGCCGGGGAAGCGGAGCTTTTAAAAGCCAGGGATGAATCTCATATTTTCTGGAAGGAAGTGCGTCCCTTTTGTTTGTCCCTGATCAAAGGAAAGCATACCCCTCTTTATTTTAAAATCGTGTTTCAGCTTGGCAAAGAAGAAACACGGCAGTTTTTAACCAAAAACAATCTTTCTTTACGGGCGGATGATATTTTCGGTCTTTATCTTAACTGTCAGTTTGACGGAAATCATCTCACCTGCGTCACCGGCACATCCTTACGTTACTTTACCCTGGACAAGACGGTGGACTACGCGTGGGACGACAAGATCACACGGTTTTTCCAGACCCACAATATTATCTTTGAGTCAGTATAACTGCATCCTTTTACTAAAAAGGGCTGCCGCTCACGGTTCAAAACCGTTCACGCGGCAGCCCTTTTAACCAGTCATTTATAATTTTAAATTTACATATAATCTTCTACGTTTTCTGCTGTTACAGGTTCAAAGGGAACCCACATAATATGACCAGTTTCATCCAATTCATATTCGCTTCCTTCATTGATAGGCTTTCCTTCAATCAGGTTTACTGCGGCAGTCAAAGCTCCAAATCCCTGTCCGTCCGCATCCTGGAATACCGTCATGGCCAGTCTTCCTTCTGTGATAGCCTGGCATCCGTCAACAGTTGCATCAATTCCCACGATCGGTATGTTTTCCAGATCTCCGCCCTGCTGTTCCATGGCCTCAGCCGCTCCCAGAGCCATCGCATCATTGTTTGCAATGATACAGTCAAAATCTATGGTGTTTACCAGCGGTGAAATCAAGTCCTGCGCATTGGCGCGATCCCAGTCAGCCACTACGGGAGCTGTAGCCTCCACTGCTGTTACACCCTGATCTTCAAACGCTTTCAGGCAGGACTCCGTCCGCTGAATCTGTGCAATATCGCCCAATACGCCGTTTACCATCAGATACTTGATCTCGTCTTTGCCCTGTTCTTTGAAATAATCAGACAGGAATTCTCCCTGATATTTACCGGATTCCATTTCATCTGATCCCACATAAACAATATTGTCGTTGAGCACGTTTTCAATATCTGCGGGTTGTTTATTCATGAAAACAATCTTCATATCCCCTGCCGCTTCGATAACCTGCGGAGCTGTCTGTGGATCAATAATATTGATAATAACCGCTTTTTGTCCTGCATTTTTGGCTGACTCTACAAACTGGATCATCTTGCTGGTATCACTTTGTGCGTCCTGTGTAACCAGATTTACCCCCATCTCTTCCGCCGCCTTCAAAGCGCCGGCTTCCAAAGCGGAAACGAATTCATCCCTATTGGAAAGCACCAGTGTAATATCATCGCTGCCTGCTTCCGTCTGAGCCGCCTGTTCCTCCTGTCCGCCGCCTCCGCAGCCGGTCAATGCACCCAATACCATAACTCCAGCCAATAAGCTTGCTACAACTCTCTTCATGAAATTATCCTCCTTCACACTTTTTCCCTTTCGTGCTTTTGCACGTTTGTGCTTTTGCACGTTTAATTATATTCATTTCTTGCTATTATGTCAATGTTTTTCATAATATCATATTATTTTTATAAATAATATACAAAAAACCTATCCACAAACTGTGTAACTCCCATATATACTTTTGTCCAAATGTGCTTTTGCACATATTTTATTTCTTTCTATTTAAAATTGCAGCTTTTCTCTCTTCCTTGTAAACAACTTTTCTGAATAAATCGCCAGGATAAACCTGCGAGGACCACCGGCAGTGCCGCCATCAAAAAAAGCGGACCTTTGGCGTTATGAAGAAACAGATTCCCCGAAAGATATACATTAAGTGAAAAGCAGTCTGCCAGCGTAATCCCCAGCAGATGCAGCGTCTGCGGAAATACGAACAAAAGGAAGCAAAAAGCCATGGTTTTTACCGTATCCCGCAGCCATACGGAAACCGCTTCCACCATAAACAGGATGCTGCAGTAAAACAGATACCGAAGGCTGTATAAAAGCGACAGATACTGCCACAGCTTCATGGAAAAATCCGCCAGCGAAGGAATGGCCGCACAGGAAGCGCCTGGACAGGGCAGCCCCCAGACCTGCAGGGTCTTCACAAAGCCCGGCAGATAGCTGATCAGAAAAAGAAGAATCGACAGTCCCGCTGTCACCTGCAGCTTTTTCTTTACCGTCTCCTGTCTTCCACGCAAGGTACAATTCAGAACCCGTATCATACCTGCGGAGAATTCTCCTGCAAAGATACCGGAACAGATGAGAATGGAGCAGCTCATCAGCCAGATTCCCTGCTTGAAGTCTTCCCGGTATCCCTCCTCTGACAGTCCCGCCAGGGTTTCATATCCCCTTTCATAGACGAATCCCGGATTTTCTTTTTTGATCCCGGCAAGTTCCTTCAGATAGGCAAAGCGGCCGATTACCCGCTCAAAGGCAACGCGGCTTTTGGTATTATCCTGTACCAGCTGCAAAAGAGCATTCCATTCCTCCTCCGGCATTTCTCCCTCTTCATACTCTTTTTGTCCCTCTTCCAGCATTCTCTCATAAGATTTCAGACGTCGATTTTCCTCCTGCAGCATTTTCATCTTCTCATCGGTAACACTGCCCTGTAGCTGCTGCATATACTTTTGGTAATAAATTTCGTCCGCCCCCGGATGACTTTCTTTCTGGAAAAACAGACCGCCTTGTGCCAGAACAAAAACAGTCAGAATCGCCAGCCCCTTATGCATCACCAGGCATTTGTATAATTCCTGTCCCAAAAGTCCCCCGTATCTCATCTTTGGAAATTTTTTTCTGCCTCCGGCAGCAGAAAATGACGTCACCGCTCTTTGCTGGCTGAAACCGTACAGATCTGCCGCCGCAAAAATCACTGTCAACGCCGCCCAGGAAAGAAGAGACAGTGAAATCCGGTTCACCGGATAAGAAAACAGATTCACGTTAAAGTATGTCTGATATACCGGATTCACCTGCACAAAGGGAATCAGATTAACGTATTTTATCAGCTGGAAAACGGAATTTCCATCCACCGCCTGATATAGTCCATAGGATACTGCAAAAAGAATCCCCATCCCTCCGCAGGCAATGGACACTTTCCGACAATGAAGGCAAAAGAAAACGAAGATCAGAACGAGAAAAAAACAGACCCATATTTTCGATACCAGAAACAACAGCAGATACTCTCCCACTGTCACTTTGAGTACACAACTCAGATAACCGCTGACCGACTGGATGGGCGCCCGCCAGTCCGGCGCACCGTACATCAGACAGGAAAGGAAAAGATTCATTCCCCAGAAAACCAGATTGGTAAAAACGCAGCCCAAAAACAGCGCCCCTATCTTCGCTCCGGCCAGAGACAGACGTCCTTTTATCTGCGGAAACAAAAGGGCAGTAAGTCCCTGTTCCCTCTCGCGCACAAACAGGTGCAAAGCCATATAGAAAAGAAGCCCCAGCGCCACTACGTCCGTTCCAGCAAAATCTATTCCCGCAAGGAATCCCCGGGAATTGATGAATACAGGCGTGATTCTGTCATGGTCTTTAAAATCCTCCGCCGTCTTTCTGGCGTTGCGGTCAGAAAAAGGATCCTCGTTTTGAAAAATAGAAATGCTCTCCTGCTCCTTCGCCTTTTTTTGAATATCCGAAAGCCAGCTGTCATAACTTTCCTGCCTGGCAGCCTGACGTTCAAACTCCTGCAGTATCTGCATTCTTTCATATTCTTCTTTTGTAAAAAAATGCTCAGAAAGCTTTATCCGACCTGCAGGCGTATCTGTTCCTAATATCAGGGTTTTCATTTTTTCATATTGCTCCCCTATCTCTTCCCTACGCTCTTTTTCCGGCAGCACTGCCAACTCCTGGTACATATTTTTCCATGCAGAAGCAGAAAAATCCGGCTGCGGTGTTTTCGTATATAATAAAATCCCGTTTAATAAAAGCAGGGCTGCAGCCAGTCCCAAAAAGGAAGGCCGCAGCCACAGTTTACTCCACTCTCTCTTTAAAAGTCTCATTCAATCCCACCTCGCGTTCAAATCTGTCCAGATAGACGTCTTCCAGCGTTGGCCGCCCGGTCTGCCACAGATACTCTGCCGGTTCTTCTTTTGCCAGGATATGTGCCAGAAAATACTCCCCGTGATAAGACACGCTGCTGACCAGGTATTTCTTCCTGACCCTCTCCAGTTCTCCTTCGGTCACCGTCAGATCATATACCTGATTCTTTATGGAATCCAGCAGCCGCTGAGGCGTATCCGCTTCCAGAATTCTTCCCGCCTTCATCAGGATAATCTCCTTTCCAATCTGCTCCACATCTGACACCACATGGGTAGCCAGTATGACAATCCGGTCCGCCGCAATCCTGGAAATCAGATTTTTTACCCGCACCCGCTCCCTTGGATCCAGACCAGCTGTGGGCTCGTCCAGTATCAGTATCTTTGGATCATTCATGACCGCCTGAGCGAGAAGAATCCTCTGGCGCATACCGCCGGAATAAGACCCCAGCCGTTTTCCTGCCTCATTCGTCAAATTGACCAGCTCCAGCACCCGTCTGATTTCCTCCCCTGCCTGTTTTTTATCCATTCCCTTCAGCTCAGCCATGTAAGCCAGAAATCGGTGCCCGGTAAAATAATCATAGAGATCCTGCTGCTGAGGCATAAACCCGAGAATTTTCCGGAAGGAACGCTTTCCTCCGGTTACAGCTTTTCCGTCAAATATCACCTGTCCCATATCCGGCAGCAGATTACCGGCGATAATATTCATCAGCGTACTTTTTCCCGCTCCGTTTGGCCCCAGCAGGCCGTAAACTCCGGCAGTCAGCGTCAGATTCACCTCTGTAAGGGCAGCTTTCCTTCCATAGGATTTATGGATGCCCTGCAGCGTCAGCTTCATGGCGATGCCTCCGGACTTGTCCAGGCCAGAGGAATAAATCTGTCCTTTCCCCTGTAAAAGTCTTTTTTGCGGATAAAACAGGGCATATCTCCCTGGCTTCCTTCCCGCTTGAGCGCGCCGTAAAAGTATTCCCCTGCGTCCTGCCAGAAATAAAACTGATCCAACAGCTTGTGATTCAGGTTTTCCGTCTTTTTTGTTTCGCTGTCATAATACTGATACTGTCCCTGATTCTTAATAAATGCTTTTCCATCGCCATACAAAGGCGCAATATCTGAGACAGCACAGGCCGCGGCTTCACCCGTTTTTAAATCCGCCTGCCAGACGGTATATACTCCATCTTCTTCGCTTTCATCATACAAAAGAGCGCTTCCGTTTACGTAAAATCCGCCGCCAAACCCGCTTTCCGGCAAAAATTCCTTATAATCACCGTTTCCCGTATCATAGACGAACCACCTGGTATGGGCTCCCGCCTCCTCGAAATTGGTTCCGTCGTACAGGCGGTCAAAATAACTGTACCGGCAGTAGATTTTTTTATCTGCAGCGCCCACAATCTGCAGGCTGGCATTGAAAGCGATGCTTTCTTCCGTCACCTTCTCTGCCTTTCCCGTTTCCAGATCCACACGGTACAGCCAGGTCTGACTTCTGCCGGAGGGAACCGCCATGCCGGTTTCATCCTCATCCATTTCCTGTACGCTGCCTGCCAGATACAAAAATCCATCCTCCACCACAAAAGTGTCCAGATAATCCAAAGACAGCTCTCCTACTTTTTTCTGCCCGGACCGATCCAGACGTGAACGGATAATCTCCGCCCTTTGCATCATGGGATCAATTTCTATAATATATAACTGTTTTTCAAAAACAAACCCGCAGACCATCCCATTCAGATAAGCATTGCACTTTTCTTCATCCGGCGTATCCTCCTGTGTCTCCTCATGATGGCAGTCCGGCTTGTTGCAGACAATCACATCCAGTTCTTTTTCAAAGTCATAAAAGTACAGAAAATTGCGGTTGTCCGTATGAAAAAATCCATCCTGTGCCAGAAAAGCCAGGCCCATAGTCTGTTTATAATACGAGGATTCCCCGGATGACACCTGCTCTTTCTCTCCTTTTTTGACAAAGGCAGCTGCCGCCAGCGCCATCAGCAGCGCCGCTGCCAGTACAACCCATTTTATTTTTTTCTTTTTCACTGTTCATTCCTCCATTCCTCAAGCTGACGGTTGGCTTCCGTAAGAACGGTCTCTGCCCCTGCTTCCCTCAGCTTTTCCCTGAACTCTTCCAGCGCCTGCGAAACGTCTTTCGCCTCCCCGCTGCAAAGCTGACGGTATAGTTCGGATTCCCGGTTCTTCGTACCCCCGAACAAAAGGTGGATTCTGTCGATTTCCTCCTGCACCGGCGCCGGATCAAAGTAAAACCCCTCCGGCATATTCTTTTCAAACCTCTGATAACATTCCTCCACCATGGCGTACCTGTCTTTTGGCATACCGGCTGCGGGCCAGGTAATCAGAGGATTGGTGAAACGAGAACTCCAGAAATGAAGCAGACTGTCCTCCTCGCAGCATGCGTATCCCTCCTTAAGCCGGTAATCCTCCCCTTCCACTCCATACCGGATCAGATTGGCGATATCCGGATCCACGTACAAAAGGGTCAGAAAGTCAAAGGCCATTTTCTTTTGTTCGGACCAGGAAGCCACAGCCGTGGCCGATTCTCCTCCGTACAGACCCAGAATCGGGTCAGAAAGATCGGGAATCACCATTGTCTCTATCTTAAAATCTCCGCTTTTTGAAGAATATCCGCTGTAGGAGGATTCATAAATCTGATTTCCGACTGCCACATCCGCCATGGCAAAAAACTCCGGCGTATTCTGTGAATGATCTTCCACTATCAGTTCCTGCTCCTTCCATTCTTTCAGCCGATATACATGTTCCTCCCATTCTTCGGTTTCATAGAAATTAATATAGACGCCATCCGGCGAAAGGGACATAAAATCTGTCGAAGATTCATCTGCATAGCCCCGGCTGCCAGGATTCAGGAACGGTGCTCTCCAGTAAGGAATTACCTGACCGCCGCTCTCCTTTTGTACCTTTTGAAATACCTCCTGATTTTCAAATACATCGCCCGACAGGCTTTCCGGATCGATGCCAAACTGCTTCAGATATTTCACGGAATAGGCTGTACCGTGATACTCCCGCAGGTATGCGGAAACTCCATAAGTCTTTCCATCGATCTGCATCCGCCTCAGCTGTTCATCCGGAACCGCTTCCCGCAGCTTTTCTCCGTTTTCACTTTGAAGGAACGAATCCAACGGCTCCAGCAGTCCCGCTTTTGCCATTTCCCGGTAAGGGTAATAAGTATAGTAAATCTGTCCTGTATCTGCGCTGCCTCCACTGCTCACACAGGGTATGGAAACAATATCTGCCCTGACTCCCTGCTGCGCAGCTTTTTTCAGTTTTTCAGATGGATCTGTAAACTCGCCTTCCCCATCCCAATCCTGACTCATATCATAGTAAACTTCTATTTTTATCTCATAAGGGCAGTTCTTTTCTTCCAGCATTTCATTTAAAGGCTCTTCCCAGATTTCGGGAAAGCTTTTGCCGCCCGGACGATTATCATTCCATATCTGCCAGGTCAGCACTGTCTTTTCCTGTCTTCCTTCTTTTGCTCCGCCTTTCTCTCCTTTGCTGCATCCGAACAACAGGGCAGCGCTTACTGCCAGCAGTGAACACAGACAGATTCCCCAATACTTTTTCATGTACTTTCACCCCCTTTCTTTTATTTTATTTGTCAACTATTATTTTGTCAATATTTTTTTATATTGTCAACATCAATAAACTGCAAATGCACTTTTTAATTGATTTTACTGTTTTTAAAAGTTATAATAAGAAAAAACAAAAAGAGGTGAATTAATTGACAAAAATAAAACTGAGCAATCGGGAGCTGGATATTATGCTGGTTCTCTGGAATTCCGACAGGCCCCTGGCAGCCACCGATATTCCCAAATGCAATCCCCAGCTCAGCGTCAATACCGTTCAGGCGCTTTTAAAAAAGCTGTTAAAAAACGGATACATTAAAGTATCCGACATCATCTATCACGGCACTGTGCTCACCCGAATCTATGAACCGGTTTTGTCCCATGAGACCTATATTCTGTCCCAGTTGCAGGACACACCGCTGTCTTCCCACAGCCTCGCCGCTGCTTTGGTGAAACAGGAAAAAGATCCCAAAAGACTGGATGAGCTGAAACAGCTGATTGAAGCACAAAAAGAAGCGCTGGAAAAAGAAGAGGGGTGATTCTTTGTTCTTATCTTTTTCATCCTTTCTGGCGTCGCTGATTTTCGGCAGCATTTTGATTGTCTTTCTGATACTGCTTTTGAAAACCAGAGTTTCGCTGACTGGAACCGGTCTGAACATTTTAATGATTTTTACCATTCTCATTGCGTTCCGATTTCTGGTTCCTTTGAACTTTTCCTTTTCCGGTACCATCTTTTCCAGGAGGATTCTGACTTTCCTTCATACTTTTTTCTTTGAAGTCCGGCTTACCGGCAGCAGCCGCTTTTCTTTGTATTTTTATCAGCTCTTTGCTGCAGTCTGGATAACCGGCAGTCTCTGGCTGTTTTTACGGCTGTGTTTCCGTCACAGCCGGATTTCAAAAGTTCTGCACTGTCTGAAGGCTGGCAGCGCAGACAAAGTCACTGCAAGGATTCTGGATGAAGAAAAGGAAAGAAGGAATATCACAAAAGAGATTAAAATCATACAGTCCGGACACATCGGCTCGCCTGCTCTTTTCGGCCTTTTACAGCCGGTCATCCTGATGCCGGCCATTGCTTTCAAGCCGCAGGAAATCCGGTATATTATCCGGCATGAGCTGGCACATTACTGCCGCCGCGATCTGTGGTGCAAGCTGTTTTTTGAGATTTTAAAAATCCTTTACTGGTGGAATCCCCTGGTATGGGTTCTGAGTAAAGAAGCATCTGCCATTTTGGAACTGCGGGCCGACCAGACCGTGATCGGGAATCTGGATCAGAAAGAACAGATTTCTTATATGGAATGTCTCATCCGCATCCAGGCCCTTCAGACGCAGGGGCTGTCAGATTCTGGTGTTTTTCTTCCCTTTGGCTTTAGCTCTCTGCTTTGCCGTTTCAATCATATGCTGGGAGGAAAACGGCAGATCCCTGCCTGGCGGCTGGCCTTAAGCTGCTTTATGCTGCTGTTTCTGTCCTGCCTTTTTGTCTTTGAACCATATTACATAGATCCGGAAATTGAACGCATTACCTGTTCTTCCTTTCCCGCAGACAGCTACATGGTCAAACTGGAGGACGGATTATATGAATTTTATATGGGCGGACAGGGCAGTACAACCGTCGCCAACCCTTATACGGAGGAATTTAAAGATATTCCCGTCCGCACAGATTCTTCTGATATAAAGAACGAGACTGCTTCATCCGGCATCTCTGCAAAAAACCTTACCCGCACCGAGGCGGCTGACTGGAAATATATTTCTGTCGGCAACAGACTGCACCGCCGGCTTTACGACCATACCAGACATCGGTGGATCAGCGGATGGATTCCCTGCTGACATTCAAATGGAGTCCTTCCATTTTCATACGAAACAGGGGTGAAAAACTTTTCCGGTTTTTCACCCCTGCTGCTTTTCTCAACCTGCTATTCATTTCGTATCGCCGCCAGCGGACTGAGCCGCATGGCCCGCAGAGCCGGGAAAAATCCCGCGATCATTCCCACCAGCACCGCAAATGCAAGCGCCAGTCCCGCCAGCCAGAAAGGAATATAGGAGATTTGAGCCTCCGTCATTCCTGTTATGGCTCCTCCCAGCGCAGCGCCGAAATTGTTCAGCGCCCAGGAAATGCCAAAGCTTAACATCAGTCCCACAATCCCTCCGATCAGGCCGATGGCGGATGCCTCCGCCAGAAACATGGTCCGGATATTGGACAGGCTGCATCCCAACACTTTTAGAATACCAATTTCTTTCGTCCGCTCGTAGATGGACATCATCATGGTATTGGCAATACCGATGGCCGCTACAAAAAGAGAAACGGCGCCGATGCCTCCCAGCACCAGCTGTATGCTCTGATACTGCTTCTGCTGGGATTTGACCCATTCTGCATTCCAGTTGGGCGTATAGCCCAGATTCTTTATTTCATTTTGAATCTCTTCGGCATAATCCATATCATCGATTCTCACGTAAGCCTGGTTATAGTAAATCTCCTTATAAGGTTTTCCGGATTTTGTCACCGGCTGTCCGGGAATCGCCTTGTTTTTAAAGACACGCTTCAGCTGAGGCAAAAGCGTCTCCACATCACAGTATACGCCGTAGCTTTGTTCCGTATAAGTTTCCATATCTCCGGCCAGCACTCCCGCCACCGGCAGCATGTATTTTTTCGGCGGAGACACATTCTGCGTCTGCTGCTCATTTTCACCGGTATCCTCCACCGGATTCTGGCTGGCCCAGTAGCTTTCCTGATCGAAAATATAATACAGCGGTTTTTCCAGATCCACATCCGGGAGAACTCCGGAGTCCCAATAGCCTTCTCCGGTAGACTCATTATAAAAATTCATCATAACCTGATTTCCGTAAACAAAGGAAAGTCCGTCTCCTTCTTTTGGAATCTGTCCCCATGCAAAGTCCAAATCCATACTTTCAAGGGCTTCTTTGCTCATGCCGTACACGTCCAGATACCCGATATACCGCCCCTGCTTTGCCAGGATCTGAACATTCAGAACCGGTGAAACAAGCGTTACATGGGGAATCTGTGCCAACTCTTTTATGGTATCCTCCGTAATCCTTTTTGTCTCCTGGGAAGATTCTTCCTCAGAGCCTGAACCCATACTTACAAAGGAACCGTTTTCATACACCTGTATGGTCGTCAGACCGCCGCTGCTTTCCATGGTCTCCATCGTGGATTTATTGAGCGCCAGTCCCAGTGACACCATCACCACAATGGAAGCCGTTCCGATCATTACGCCCAGTACGGTAAGAAAGGTGCGAAGTTTCCTGCGCCACAGGTTACTTAAACTCATCCTTATCAGATCCCAAAATCTCATTTGCCCAATTCTCTTCCTTCCTGCGCTTTCTTCTCACCAGTACGGCCGCAGCCACACCAGCGCATACCACAGCTCCCACTGCAAGCCAGATCAGAGGATTTCCTTTTTTCTCCTCTTCTTCCATTTCGACAAACGTTTCATCAAACATCATATCATCATCCACAGCCGGCGCCGCCATAACCATAAGACTGCAGCTGGTTTCAAATGTCCCCTGATTGCCGTCCTGATCTTCATAGGTTACTACCAGCTTTACGGTTCCGTCCCCTGTAGATTCCGCAGCCCCCTGAGCCATCATATCCACGCTTCCGGTAGCCCCCGCATCCAGATTTCCCACAAAGGCTTCTCCGTTTACCAGGGACGGATCTTCCGCCTTCACGCTGACATTATAAAGCTTTGTTTTCCCCAGATTGTAGATTTCAAAGGTTATATTGGCCTCTTCACCCACTGCCACCGCTTCCGGCATCACCTGCACGCGGCTTACGTCAAACCGCGCCTTCTGCCGAACCGGGATGGAAATATTCAAAGTCCCCTCAAAGGGATTGGCGTTCTCATCTTCGTATTTTAACGCCAACTCCACAGGATAAGGCTTTTGCACCAGATCCGCCCTGGCCGACATGGAAATGGATACTTCCTTGGTGCTGTTTTTGGGAATATTTTCTATGTACAGAGTGTTGGAGCCCTCCACGGGCAAAAATGCTTCCGCCACTGTCTCCCCTTCTCCTGCCTGGGGGGTCTGCAGGGTAAGAACCATATTGCCCACTGCCGTCTTTTTGGAAGTGTTGCGCACCTTCAACGTCAGTTTAAAGGTATCTCCGGCATTGACCGCCCCCGGATCCGTTGTAAAACCTTCGATAATTACCCGGGGCGTGCTGCCTTTTCCCTCTTCTTTTTCCTCGCCCCCATCACCGCCGGCATAGTCGCCGCCGTCGCTGTAAAATCCGGCATCGTAGGAGCCTCCCGCATCACCGATTCCTCCGTCCTGGAAATCGTCCACAGGTTCTTCTGTGGGGGTGGGCTCTGGCTCTTCCTCCTCTTCCGCCGCTATGGTGTCGATCTGAAGGGGCAGAAGGGCTCTTTGATTTTCATGGGTCACCGTCTCCTGTGTCGCTTCATCCGTCACGGTCACGCCGAATATCACTTCCAGCGACAAAGTGACCGCCCGATCCTCCACATCCGGTCTGGTTGTCAGTTTTTCAAAACTTATCCGGCTTTCCTCTCCCGGTTTCAGTTCCTGTTTGTCCGCCTTTCCCACTGCGCCCGTGGTATCATTGATGAACGGATAGTTTTCCGTATTATTTTTCAAACTGACGCTGGAAATAGTGATCGGATTGTCTTTGCTGTTGTTTTTTACCGGAATCTCCAAAGACAGCTCTTCCCCTGCCCGGCATGCCCCCAGCTTATGGCTGCCCGGTATGGTCAGATACCCCTGCTCCCCTTCCCCGGCAAATACGGCCGCCGGTATAATGGCAGTCAGAATCAGACATATAAGCGCCGCCATCCATCCCGCTCTTTTCTTCATCTTTCCTTCTCCCCTTCCTTAACTTTTTCTTCAATTTTCACGATCTTCCCGTCAATAATATGGAAGATCCGGTCCGCAAAACCGGCCAGATGATTGTCATGGGTGACCATCACCATGGTCTTTTTCTGCTCCCGCACCACCCGCTGCATCAATTCCATGACTTCCGCCGAGGTGGCGGAATCCAGATTCCCCGTAGGCTCGTCTGCAAAAATAATGGTCGGATCCACCACCAGTGCTCTGGCCACGCCCACTCTTTGCTGCTGTCCCCCGGACATCTGGGATGGCTTATGAAACATGTGCTCCGCCAGACCCACCGTTTTAAGAAGACCGGCTGCCCGCTTCAGCCTGATCTTTTTGGGTACTCCCCGGAAGCTTAAGGGCAGCGCCACATTTTCAAGAGCGTTCATGGACGGAATCAGATTGAACGCCTGAAAAATAAAGCCCACCGCTTCCCTTCGAAAGCGCACCAGCTGATTCTCATTCATTTTTTCCAGATGGCACCGGCCAATGGCCACTTCACCCTTCGTGGGCTTTTCCAGTCCTGCCAGCATATTAAGAAGGGTGGACTTTCCCGATCCTGACGTACCCACAATGGCACAGAATTCCCCCGGATAAATGTTAAGATCCACTCCGTTCAACGCCCGCACCTGTGTCTCCCCTACCCTGTATATTTTATAAAGGTTTTTCACAGAAATAATGGGGGTTCTCTTCGTTTCCATCTCCTGCTCCCTTCCCGTTTTTTCTCATTATTCCTTATTCTTTCAAAAAGATCAACCATATTCAGAAATTATAAGATTATTTAATATTTTCTTAATAGTATACAGCGTATTTATAGGCTTTTCCGGTATTTGGGGTACTAACGCAGATGAGCTAATATTTTATGTCTTGATCGTAAAATATGCATTTATTTTTACCTATTTAAAATCCCCCATCAATGAGATGAGGGATTTTTCTTTTTACCGATCTTGATTTATTTTAACTTCTATCCTATTCTCTATTTGTTGGGGAGCGGTGGCAAGCCCGCCCTCCCTGATTGTGCTGAGCCATTAGGCTCTTTTTTAATCCCGGTTAACAGCGTCATGCGGGATTGTTTCGGATCAATTCAAGCGCATATTAACCTTTTTACGCATACATTAACCTCCCTTTAGGCTCTGGGATTTCCCGGCCCAACTCCTTCGCGGTCTCGATCCATTCCCTTATAATAACCTCGGCGTTAGCGATTGCATCGCCTACCGTTTCCCCGTCTGCCATGCATCCGGGAAGTTCCGGAACCTCCACGATGAAAGCCTCGTCTTCCTCTGACCAATATACAATGCGTTCGTATTTATACATTTTTACACCTCCATCTTATACTTTAATATCAGGTTTCTGATTTGCTTTACCTGATACGGCTACTTTAAATTTTATGTTTTTGTCCTACACTCCAGTCATGATTGACTAGTATACTTTATTTACCGCCATTTTCGACAGCTCCTTTCTTTACTGTCACTATTATATCATAAGTGCATTATTTTTTATATTTTTCCATTCTTTCTAATTCTGTCGCAGCAACTTTTCCCAGCTTTTGCAAGAAGCGATAAAAAACCAATTGCATTTATAATGCAGGCAAAAAGAGGCTCTGCACGATTGCTTTTCGTACAGAACCTCTGCCAGAATTTTTACATTTTAAAGACGCTTCACAAACAACGCGCGGATGGCATTTAAAATGGCAATAACCATAACACCCACATCCGCAAAGATTGCCAGCCACATGTTGGCAATACCTACTGCTCCCAGTACCAGGCAGATTGCCTTGATTCCGATGGCAAACCATATATTTTGATATACAATCCGGATACACTTCCGGGAAATCTTAATGGCTTTGGCAATTTTCAGGGGATCGTCATCCATCAGCACCACATCCGCAGCCTCGATTGCCGCGTCGGATCCCATAGCTCCCATGGCGATACCGATATCGGCTCTTGAAAGAACGGGAGCATCATTGATTCCATCTCCTACGAAGGCCAGTTTTGCCCTTTCCGGTTTTCTCTCCAACAGTTCTTCCACTTTGGAAACCTTGTCGCCCGGCAGCAGTTCACTGTGCACTTCATCAATTCCAAGAGTAGACGCCACCTGGAGCGCAACCCTTTTCATATCTCCCGTCAGCATTACTGTTTTTTCAATTCCTGCCTCTTTCAGCTGTTTAATAGCTTCCTTTGAATTGGGCTTTATGATATCGGAGATTACGATATGGCCGGCATATTCGCCCTGTACCGCCATATGAATAATCGTACCCGTATGATGACAGTCAATATACTCAATTCCCAGCTTTTTCATCAATTTGGCGTTTCCGGCTGCCACCGGTATGCCGTCTACTTTCGCTGTAACACCGTTACCGCTGATTTCCTCTATGTCAGTCACTCTGGAGCGGTCAATTACCTTTCCATAAGCCTTCTGCAGACTTTTACTGATGGGATGAGAAGAAGAGCTTTCCGCCAAAGCAGCGAATTCCAGCAGTTTCTCTTCCTCCATTTTATTGTGGTGAACCGCATTTACCTCAAACACACCCTCTGTCAAAGTACCTGTTTTATCAAACACAAGATACTTTGTCTGTGACAGATTTTCCAAATAATTGGAACCCTTAATCAGAACACCCGCATTGCTGGCTCCTCCGATTCCCGCAAAGAAACTCAAAGGAATACTGATAACGAGAGCACAGGGGCAACTGATAACCAGGAAAGTCAGCGCACGGTAAATCCAGATAACCCAGTCTGCCGACAGACCCATTCCAAACATCCGTACCAACGGCGGTAAAATCGCCAGTAAAACGGCGCAGCAGACAACAAACGGCGTATAGACCCGGGCAAATTTTGTAATGAACTGTTCTGATTTTGATTTTCTGGAGCTGGCATTTTCTACCAGATCCAGAATCTTGGAAACGGTAGATTCTCCAAATTCTTTCGTTGTTCTGATCTTCAGCACACCTGTCATATTGATGCATCCGCTGATGATCTCATCCCCTTTTATGGCTTCTCTGGGGATACTCTCACCGGTCAGAGCGCTGGTATTCAGACTGGAAACACCCTCCTCAACGATACCATCGATGGGTACCTTCTCACCAGGCTGTACAACAATAACCGTACCGATTTCCACTTCATCAGGATCCAGCTGTATCAGCTCTCCGTCTTTTTCCACATTTGCATAATCAGGACGGATATCCATCAGCTCACTGATATTTCTGCGGCTCTTTCCTACCGCATAGCTCTGGAACCACTCGCCTATCTGATAAAAGAGCATTACACCGATAGCTTCCGTATAATCGCCGTCGCCCGTAATGCCAATGATGATAGCGCCGATAGTTGCAATGGCCATCAAAAAGCTTTCGTCGAAGGGCTGGCGGTTTTTAATCCCTTTTGCCGCTTTAATCAATATATCATATCCTATCACCAGATAGGGAATCAGATATAATACAAATCGGATATATCCGCCCACTGGCACAAAGGAAAGTCCGATCATCAAAACTGCGGCAACAATAATTCTGATCAGCATTTTTTTCTGCTTTTTATTCATTACCTATCCCTCTTCTGTCCCCTTTTTTATTAAACAATTAAGCAAATTTTATAAATACTTATATTTTTTTGCACTCACCTCTGTTTATCTCAGAAGTGAGTGCTTTTATTGGGGGAGTGTAAAACATACCAATTACAGATAAATTTCGCAATCGTCTTCTACTTTTTTACAGTTTTTACGCACTTCCTGCATTACTGCTTTGGGGTCCTGCCCCTCTTCAAATTCCACATTCATCTTCAGGGTCATAAAGTTTACCGTTGCATCTTTTACACCCGCCGTGTTTTTGGCAGCTTCTTCCATTTTGTTGGCACAGTTTGCGCAGTCCACTTCAATCTTATACGTTTTTTTCATTGTTTAAAATCTCCTTTCACAATCGCATCATTCAAGTATTAAATAATTATTTAATCGTTGACTTTAATATACAACATCGTGTATAATAAGTCAATAATAAAATTCTTTTTTTATTCCTTTATTTTTAGAAAGATTTTCAGATGTCAGATAAATTATTATCGTTGCGGGAGGTAATGCTTTATGACTCAAAATTTGCCCCATCACCACGGGAACAGTGAAGAAAAAATCCGGGAACACCTGCCTAATCGTGAGGAAATTACAGGCGTGGCTGAAGCCATGAAACAGCTGGGCGACCCCAGCCGTCTCCAGATCTTCTGGCTTTTATGCCACTGCGAAGAATGTGTTCTCAATATTGCGGCTCTTATGAATATGACCAGCCCTGCGGTTTCCCACCACCTGAGACTGTTAAAAAGCAGCGGCCTGATCGTAAGCCGCAGGGAAGGAAAAGAGATGTATTACCGGACGGCTGACACCGATCTGGCTCAGACGCTCCACCGCACCATCGAAACCATTGCCAGAATCACCTGTCCGGAAAACTGATCAGAAAAAGACGCTGCCTTTTGCCGCAGCGTCTTCTTGTTTTAACAGTATATTTTATTTTTCTGTCAGCATCATCATGATCTTGTTGCTTCTCTCCAGGAACCTGGTCATCTGATCCGGTGAGAGCTGTTTGTGGCTCATCACAGCCATATCATAGAGCTGTTCGCAGATCACAGACGTATTTTCTTCTTCCTCATGCTCCTGGATATACTGCACCAGGGGATGGCCTGCGTTCAGTACCAGCGTCTCACCGCCGCCTCCGAACATATTGGAATCCATGCCGTACATCTTCATCATATCCTGCATTCTGCGGCTTTCTTCTGAAAGTGTCATCATGGCGGAAATCTTTTCATCCTTTAATTTTTCCACTTTCACATTCAGATTTTCCTGTTTCATCACCTTGCGGAACAGTTCCTCCAGTTTCTTGGCTGTCTCGGTCAGATCTTCCCCTTCCTCTGCTTTCAGGCTCTGGGTTACATCGGCGTCGATCCTCTGGAAATGAACGTCCTCCCGCTTCTGTTCAACATGAGAGATAAATGGAGCGTCGATGTTGTGCTTCAGAATCACCGCATCCATGCCTTCCCGACGGAACATATTAATGTACTGGCTCTGCTGTACCTCGTCAGTCACATAGAAAATATCTGTCTTGGGCGTCTCTTTTTCCGCTTCCTCTGCCTTTTCTTCCGTTTCCGCCTCTTTTGCCGTCTCAGCTTCAGGCTGTTTCTCTTCCTCCGGTTTCTTGTTCTCGTTTATGCAGTCTTCCAGTGTCAGATATTTGCCGTCCAGGTTTTTGAACAGCATATATTCCATGATCCGGTCAGAGAATTTTGCATCCTTCAGGCATCCGAATTTCAGGAAGGGTGCGATATCATCCCAGCATTTTTCATAAGCTTCCCGGTCGGTCTTAAACATTCCCGTCAGCTTGTCGGCTACTTTTTTGCTGATGTATTCCGATACTTTTTTCACAAAGCCGTCGTTCTGCAGCGCGCTTCTGGACACGTTAAGCGGCAGATCGGGACAGTCGATCACTCCCTTTAACAGCATCAAAAATTCCGGAATCACCTCTTTGATATTATCGGCGATGAATACCTGATTATTGTACAGCTTGATGGTCCCCTCGATGGAATCATATTCCGTATTGATTTTCGGGAAATAGAGAATTCCTTTCAAGTTAAAGGGATAATCCGTGTTCAGATGAATCCAGAACAGCGGCTCCTTGTAATCCATGAAAACCTTACGGTAAAAATCTTTATACTCCTCATCCGTGCAGTCGTTGGGATGTTTCGTCCACAGCGGATGAATATCGCTTAAGGATACGGGGCGCTTGTTGATCTTCACCATATCTCTTGCCGGTGAAATCTCCACGGTTTCTTTCTTTCCGTCCTCCGTTTCCCGCTCCTCTGTCTTCGCCTCTTCATGAATATGTTCTACCACCACGTCTTCATCCGTCAGTTCAGATTCTTCGATGGTTTCATATTCCTGCTCTGCGTTGGCTTTGGAAAGGAAAATCTCCACCGGCATAAAGGAACAGTATTTTTCAATAACTTCTCTTACCCGGTATTCATTGGCAAATTCCAGACTGTCCTCGTTGAGGAACAGGGTAATTTCCGTTCCCACGGAAGTTTTGTCGCCTTCACCGATCTCATATTCCACACCGCCGTCGCAGGCCCAGTGCACGGGAGAAGCTCCTTCGCGGTAGGACAGGGTGTCAATGTGTACCTCGTCCGCTACCATGAAAGCGGAATAAAAGCCCAGACCGAAATGACCGATGATCTGATCCTCACTGGTTTTATCTTTATATTTTTCCAGGAACTGAGTAGCCCCGGAAAAAGCGATCTGGGTGATATACTCTTCCACCTCTTCTTCTGTCATTCCAAGACCGGTATCGATAAACTTCATGGTTTTTTCTTCCGGGTTTACCACTACCTCTATTTTGCTTTTATAATCGTCGGGAAAAGTATACTCTCCCATAATCTCCAGCTTTTTCAGTTTTGTGATGGCATCGCATCCATTGGAAATCATTTCTCTCACAAAGATATCATGATCCGAATACAGCCATTTTTTAATAATTGGAAATATATTGTCACTGTCGATGGATAAATTGCCATGCCTTAACGCCATAATAAACACACTCCTTTTCTCTGCTGATTCTGCATCCAGTATCTATAATAGACTTCCCTTCCGTAAAAGTCAAGAAAAAATTAGCACTCATTTCAAATGAGTGCTAATAATCCAGCATGGCTGCACCTGCATTTAATTCTTTGTTTCCATCAGCCAATCCAGCAAATACCGTACCTGAATCCCATTGTAGTTGCCTGGCGTCAGGCGGTCCGTTGTCAAAACAGTCTTTTCATAATTATCCCGAATATTTTCAAGCGGTCTGATTTCCCTGTCAAAGGTTTCTTTTGCAGTCATATCTGCTGTAACCTGAAAATATTGATATACTCCCTGCTTTTCAGCAACAAAATCAACTTCTGTATTTCCTGCCTTACCAATAGTCACCTTATATCCCCGGCGCAGAAGTTCAAAGTAAACGATGTTTTCAATAGAGAAACCCAGATCGTAGTTTTTGCGGGGCAGGATATGATTTCGGAGTCCCAAATCAACAATATACATTTTTCGGTTTGCTTTTAAAAGCTGTTTTCCCACAATATCAAAGCGCTCCGCCGGATAGAAGATAAAGCTTTCCGTTAAAGCTTCTACATAATCGCCCACTGTATTCGGTGAAATTTTTCTTCCATTCGAAATCAGATAATCCGTAATACTCCTGACTGATACAGGATTGCCGACAACGCTTGCAAGGTACTTCGCAATCGTCTTTAACAGCACAATATCCGTAATTTTCCGTTTGGAAGGATCATTTTCTTTTCTTGCCTGCCTGTCCTCAATATCTTTTACGATTACCGTATTGTAGATACCCTCCAAATATGTGCTTACCTTTTCATCGGTACGGTTCATAGCGGCAGTATACGGCATGCCGCCATTTCTTAAATACTCAGAAAAGCCTCGTTCCGGTTCTAATCCAGTCATCAAAAGAAATTCCTGAAAAGACAGAGGCAGCATTTTTATTTCCACATATCTTCCTGTTAAAAGTGTTGCCAAATCTCCTGAAAGCATATACGCGTTGGAGCCTGTAATATATAAATCAATATTCGGCTTTACATATAAGCTGTCTACAACCTTTTCAAAAGAAGGAACTTTCTGAACTTCATCAAGAAAAATATATGTGGTTTTTCCGTTTACCAGGCGTTCTTTGAGATACTGATACAGCTTTTTGTAATCCAGTAACTCTTCATATTCCAGCTCCTCAAAGTTGACGGAAACAATTTGCTCCTCCGTGATTCCATTTGCTTTCATCCACTGCTGAAACAGAAGCAGAAGTGTAGATTTTCCACAGCGCCGTATACCTGTTACCACTTTGATAACTTGTTCATCTTTCCATTCGATGAGCTGATTTAAATATTCTTTTCTTTCTACCAATGGAATCACCTCCTGAATTAGTGTTCTCATTTTAGCACAAATCATTCGCACCATCAATGTTTTGTTCCCATTTCGGAACACAAATCAGGTTTAAAAATATTGGCAGGGGTGTTCTTACCGCAAAAACATGCGGATCATCGTCTCTTTCCAGGTGGTCAGCGGATAATACCGCATGGGCAGGTCCATCCAGGTGGATTTTTTCACGATGCTTTTTTGGTGGCTGAAGGTTTCAAAGGATTTCTTCCCATGATAGCTTCCCATCCCGCTGCTTCCCACGCCCCCGAAGCCCATCCGGGAGGTGGCCAGATGTATGATGGTATCATTGATGCAGCCGCCGCCAAAGGACAGCTCTTTCATCACCCGGTATTCCGCCGCCAGATCTTCCGTAAACAGATAAAGAGCCAGAGGCTTGGGCCTTCTTTTCACATCCGCTATGGCCTCCGGAAGATTCCGGAAGGTCAGCACCGGTAAAATGGGGCCGAAGATTTCCTCCTGCATCACCGGAGAATCAAAGCTCACCTGATCCAGAATGGTCGGTGCAATCTGAAGCGTATCCAGATCCCCGTATCCGCCTTCCACAACATGTTCGCCTTTTATCAGATTTATCAGGCGGTCATAATGCTTCTGGTTGATGATTTTTGGATAGTCCGGATGAAACATGGGCTCTTTTCCAAGCATTTTATGAATCCATTTCTTCAGCAAGGACAGAAATTCTTTTTTCACCGATTCTTCCACCAGCAGATAGTCCGGCGCCACGCAGGTCTGTCCGCTGTTTAAAAATTTTCCAAACACCAGACGCTTCGCCGCCAGATTAAGATTGGCGGTGGCATCCACGATGCAGGGACTTTTTCCTCCCAGCTCCAGCGTAACGGGAGTCAGGCTGCGGGCTGCCTTCTCCATCACCGTCCGGCCGGTCTGCACGCCTCCGGTAAAGAAAATGTAATCAAAGCTCTGATCCAGAAGCTGTGTATTTTCCTTTCTGCCTCCCTCTACCACCGCCACATACTTTCTCGGAAAAGCATCTGAGAGAATCCGGTTTATCACACCGGAAACGGCAGGCGCGTAGGCCGACGGTTTCACCACACAGCAGTTTCCGGCCGCGATGGCTCCCACCAGCGGCTCCATGGTAAGCATGAATGGATAGTTCCACGGAGACATAATCAGAACCACACCGTAGGGCTCTGAAATCACAAAGCTCCTGGCATGAAACTGAGCAAGAGGCGTAATCACCCGTTTTTCCTTTACCCAGAAGGGCAGATATCTGCGGATATAGCGAAGCTCGGAAAGAGTCATGCCCACCTCTGTCATATAAGATTCCGCTTTTGATTTATGCAGATCTTTTTTTAATGCCTCGTAAATTTCACCCTCATGCTTTAAAATACTTTTTTCCAGACGGTCAAGGGCCATCAGCCGGAAAGGCAGGCTCTTCGTCTGATTGCCGTAAAAATACTTTTTCTGTACTTTCACAATTTTTTCTATATAATTCATGGCTGCACCTCCTGCCGCACACATCAATATGCCTTTTCCAGTATCATCAGCACATCCTCATAAGAAACTTCTCTGGGATTTACAATCATAGCTCCGTCGTTCATGGCCGTTTTGGCCACCAGCGCAAAATCTGATTTTGATACGCCGCACTCTCTTAAACGCACCGGAAGACCGCACAGCGCGTGAAGCCGCCGCCGAAGCAGCCACACCTGGCGAATAGCCTCCTTTCCCCGCGCAGCTTCAGGCGTATTTATAAATGTCTCTTCCCCGGCCAGCACATATAAAAGCCTGGCATACTCATCTTTTAACACCCTGTGATTAAAGGCCATCCCATGAGGCAAAAGGATCGTCATAGCGTCGCCGTGGGGCACGTGGCACACGCCTCCCAGCGCATGTCCGATGGCGTGAATCACGCCCACCATACTGTTGGAAAATGCCGCTCCAGCCATCATGGAAGCATTTGCCATGGCCAGACGGGCCTGGGGATCTTTTCCCTTTTTTACCGCCTGCTCCAGATTCTGCACAATCAGCTGGATCGCTCCCATGGCATAGGCGTCGCTGACAGGATTCTTCTGCATGCAGGTATAGGCTTCAATTGCATGGCACAGTGCATCCATTCCAGTGGACGCCGTTGTCCTGGGCGGAAGCGTCTGGGTCATTCTCACATCCAGGACCGCCACATCCGGCTGCAGATAGTAGGAAATAAATTCCATCTTCAGCCTTCGGGCTTCATTTTTAATCACTGCCACTAAAGTGGATTCGGAACCGGTTCCCGATGTTGTGGGAACGGCGGCAAAGGGAATCCGCACGGCGCCGCTTAAATTTTCACATCCCCAGATATCCAGAAGATCATCCACATCCTGAGAAAGAACCATCCGGACTCCTTTGGCAGTGTCTATGACGGATCCTCCGCCCACCGCCACCAGACTGTCACAGCCCAGTCTCCTGTATTCCCCTGCGATATTATGCACCACCTGCAAAGAAGAATCGGCAGGGATCCTGGTATAAATTCCGCCTTCACTGACGCCGCCCTGGGCCAGCGCATCCAGTACAATCTGAAGCGTTCCGATCTTTTCCAGAATTTCATCAGACAGTATCATGGGCTTTTGGGCGCCCAGATTTTTCAGCTCCGAAGGGAGATTTTCCAGTGCATGACGCCCGGAAAGTATTTTTGCAGAACTTTGAAATTCATAGTATTTTGGTATCATTTTCAAGACTCCTCATATTTTTTATGCATGGATTTAATGTGGTATGGTTTTTTCTCTTCCGCCGAGGGGGTATAAGCGCCCCGAAGAGCCCCGATTAATATTCTTGCATAAACCAGCAGTGTGCTGGTCTCCTTCCCTGGAACTTTTTTCAGTATCCTTTTCGTCATAAATCGCGGAAACAGATAGGATTCCACCACATCCACACAGCGGGTAAGCTCCATTGCCGTGCCGATATCCCCGTGGAGGGAAAAAGCATGAGCGCTGTAAGCCTGTGCGATTCCCATCTTTCCCGTCAGCACATCAAAGGCTCCGTCCAGACTTCTGAAAGTGATAGCCGTATCGTAATATCTCTGAATCCGGGGATTCAGTCTCTGCAGCTGGTTCTGACTCTTGCGGAAAAACAGCCGCGGCCCTTTTTCCGAACAGGCCAGACAGTAGGTCATCCCTTCCGGCCAGCTGTCAATCTCATCCTTCACCCGGCTGTCCAGGCTGTAAAGCTCACAGATTCCTCCATAAAGCACATACAGCACAATTCTCGATATCC
This sequence comes from uncultured Ruminococcus sp., assembly GCA_946494335.1. Classification (GTDB taxonomy): domain Bacteria; phylum Bacillota; class Clostridia; order Lachnospirales; family Lachnospiraceae; genus Ruminococcus_G. Next base: position 76,386 of record CAMMBV010000008.1, read on the forward strand.
GGCGCTTGATAAAGCTGCCGGCCTTTTTTCCAGTACTTATCTCAAATTCCATTTTTATTCCCCAAATCGTTTCTTAAGTATACTCCTGGCCACACTGATGCCGTTGGCGCTGGCCTGCTGCAGTCCTCTGGTGACGGAAGCTCCGTCTCCCACCGCCCGCAGTCCCTTTACACTGGTCTGAAAATCAGAGTCCACCACCACTTTATTGGAATAGAATTTCACTTCCACGCCGTACAGCAGCGTCTCGTCGCTGGCAATGCCCGGCGTCACCTTGTCCAGAGCCATTATCATCTCTTCAATATCCACCATAATCCGGTGCGGAAAAACAAGAGAAAGATCTCCGGGCACCGCGTCTTTCAGCGTGGGTATCAGATTGTTGCGGCAAAGCCGCTCCTCCGTGGTTCTCCTTCCCCTTTTAAAATCTCCAAAGGTCTGAACCATGATTTTGCCGTCGCAGAGCATATTGCTCAGCTGCGCCACCTGCTTGCCGTACTCAATGGGCGTTTTGAAAGGTTTGGTAAAGTTTTTCGACACCAGCAGCGCAAAATTGGTATTTTCCGTTTTATATTCCGCTGATTTGTAAGCGTGGCCATTGACCACCGCCAGGCCGTTTTCATAGTATTCCACCGCCACTTCCCCGGAAGGATTGGTACAGAAAGTCCTTACCTTATCGTCAAAGGTGGGCGTATAGTAAATCAGTTTGGCTTCATAGAGATTCTGGTTGAGAAATTCCATCACTTCATCCCGCACTTCCACCCGGACTCCGATATCCACCGTCCCCACCTGGGTTTCAATACCGTGCTCCCGGCAGATATGGCTGAGCCAGTCGGCTCCTTCCCGCCCTACAGCGGCCACAAACTCATCGGCCTCATACTTTCTGCCGTCCTGGGTCACCACAGCACATGCTTTCTGATCCTCAATTTCCAGATCCGTCACCATGGTCATAAATTCCATCTCCACGCCTTTTTCCAGCAGATCCTCCTGCAGGCGCTGATAAATTTTATAGCCTTCTTCTGTCCCCAGATGTCTGATCGGACACTCCACCAGCTTCAAATTGGCATTGATGGCCCGTTTTCGTATCTTTCGTATTTCTTTTTCTTTATCCAGACCGTAAACCTTTTTATCTGCTCCAAATTTCAGATAAATCTGATCGGATTCCTTTAAAAGCTCCATGGTCTTTTCATAGCCCAGAATTTCCGGGAGATTTCCTCCCACATCCGGGGAAAGCGAAAGCTTTCCGTCAGAAAAAGCTCCCGCTCCTGCAAATCCCGTGGTGATGGAACATGGTTTGCAGCCCATACATCTTCCCGTTTTCCGTTTGGGACAGCTGCGTTTTTCAATGGAACGGCCCTTTTCCAGCATCAGAATTTTCATATCCGGACGCTTTGACATCAGTTCATAGGCACAGAAAATGCCGGACGGACCCGCTCCGATAATAATCACATCATACCTGTCAGCCATATATTCTCCTTTAACCTTCCACAATCAGATACCTGCCGTCCGGCAGAGGGAAGACTTCACTGGCGCTTTCCAGTTCTTCATCGGACATTCCCTCCACGTCCATGCCGGATTCTTCCATATAATCCCGCACCTCATCCAGAGAATCAACGACAACAGCCATACAATCCTCCAAAAAAGCCTCGGCTTCCTCCAGTGTCTCCGCCACCGGTTCATCAAACAGCTGCTCCTGGTTATCCAGAAAAACCTTCAGACATTTCTCACTGTATTCCTGCATCATTTCTCATTCCCCCTTTTGTATTTTCAGCAGCTCAGACGGATGACCGATAATCCTGTGGGCATGATATTTCTCCAGCTCTTCTCTTCCCCGAAAGCCCCATAATACGCCGATGGTATACATGCCTGCCCTGTTGCCTGTGAGCATATCCGTATCGGTGTCTCCCACATACATACACTCCTGCGGCTTTACCTGCAGACGCTGCGCCAGCAAAAGCGCACACTGGGGAGAGGGTTTTCTTTCAATTTCCGGCACCTGTCCCTGTACGATATCAAAGAGTTCTTCACCATAGATGCCGTAGATGGCTCCCAGCGCCGCCGGATGCGGCTTATTGGTGCATACGGCCAGCTTCACGCCCCGTTCTTTCAGCGTCTCCAGCGTCTTTGTCATCCCTTCATAAGCCGTCACATGGTACAGCGGATCCTCCGCAAACATGCGGCGGTACATGGCCCGCGCCTCATCCAGACAGGACAGATCACCCCCGGCTGCCCGAATGCTGCGCTCCACCAGCGCGTCCGCTCCGTCCCCTGCAAAATAATTATACGCATCCACGGGATGAGGCGGCAGATGGTAATGAGCCAGCACCTGATTGGCTATATGTGCAATCGATTCTACCGTATCAAGAAGTGTTCCGTCCAGATCAAATAAACATGCCTTATACATCTTATGTTCTCTCCCGCCTGTCTTTTTATCTTTTTTTGCCTTACTTGCATAATTTATCAGTTTTAAGTATACCCTGCTCTTATGGGACCTGCAAGCCGTTTTCATCATTTTTTACTTTATGCTTTCTTTTTTCAGCGAAAAGTATTACAATGTTTGTAAATTATTCTAAAAGGAGAAGAAAAATATGCGTAAACACAGCCTCATGAAAATGCTGGCATGGCTGATGATTCTCGGCGGAGTGATCGGCGGCCTTATCGTATTCTTTAAAAAATCCAGGATGGAAGACGACGATATATTCGACGATGACTTCGATGATTCCGACGGCTGTCCCGGATGCAGCGACACGCAGCGCAGCTATACAACCATTTCCAAAGATCAGGCGGACGCTGGACAGGAATCTGACGCTGAATCAGAATCGGAGGAGACATCTGATACAGAAGAAACAGAATGAGACAAAAAGAAGGGCATTTGTGTGAACCGAAACGATTCACACAAATGCCCTTCTTTTTGTCTTACTGCCGCCATATCTCCTGCAGTCTTCTCATACCTTCTTCCATCTGTTTTTCTGACATAGAAGCATATCCAAGGATAACCCGATCAGATTTTTCTCCTTCCAGACCGGACGTATCGTATTCTGATATTCCATAAACCCGTACGCCTGCATTTTCCGCCCTGATGATGGCCTCTTTTTCCGTCAGTCCATTGACAAAGCGAAGCACCACATGAAGTCCTGCATTTTCCCCCGATACCTGACAGATATCCGTCATTTGCTTCAGCAAGGATAACAGCAAATCATGTTTGCTTTTATAGAGGGCGCGCATCCGGTTCAGATGACGCTCATAATGACCTTCTCTTATGAACATCTCTATGATTTTCTGATCGGCTTTTGATACGGTAACGGAAAAATCCCTTCCCCTCTCCTCATAGGATTTCATCAGGGACTGTGGAAGCACCATATAGCTGATACGTATGGAGGGCGCTACAGATTTGGAAAAAGTTCCAAGATAGATTACCCGTTCCTTTCTGTCATAGCCCTGGAGCGCCGGTATGGGCTTTCCCCGATAGCGAAACTCACTGTCGTAATCATCCTCCAGTATATAGCGATTCTCTTCCCCGGCAGCCCAGGACAGCAGCTGCATCCGCCTTTTCAGCGGCATCACATTTCCCATGGGAAACTGGTGAGAAGGCATCACGTAGGCGGTGTCGGCGCCTGAGCGTTCCAGTTCATCCATCTGCATTCCGTATTCATCCATGGCGATGCCCTGCACCTGGTAGCCCAGATGGCAAAAGCACAGGTAGGCGCTTTTATAAGTCGGATTCTCCATGGCAATTCTGCGCCCGTCTCCCAGTATCACACGCAGGAGCATTAAAAGATAATCATTCCCCGCCCCCACCACTATCTGTTCCGGACTGCAGCTGACCCCCCTGGCATGGTGAAGGTAAGAAGCCAGGACACTGCGAAGGCCAGCCTCTCCCTGAGGATTCCCCAATTCAAACAGGGAAGGTCCCTCCTTTTGCACTTCTCTTGTTATCTTCTTCCACTGATTATAGGGAAACCCCTTTTCATCAATGCCGTTCACTGCAAAATCCCATGCGTATTCTTTGTCGGATTCTGTTTTTTCTTCCGGTACGGCAGGTCTGGCCTGTGGAATCTGAAGCATTCCTTCCAGCTCGCACACAAAATATCCCCTGCATGGAACGGATTCTATATAGCCTTCCGAGACAAGCTGCAGATATGCCATATCCACTGTGCTTCTGCTGACCTGCAGATAAGCAGCAAGAGAACGGGAAGAAGGCAGACACTCTCCCGCAGGTATCTGCCTTCTTTGAATCTCCGTTTTTAAATACCGGTAAATCTGTTCATATAACGGAACCCTGGATTTTGTATTTAACGAAATGGTCAATTCTTTCATTTTGGTAATTTAAAGGAGCTCTTTAAGGATACGATCCGGTTGAATACCAGCGCATCCTCTCTGGAATCCCTGGCATCCACGCAGAAATATCCGTTTCGTACAAACTGGAAGCTGTCGTAAGCTTCGGCTTTATCCAGTGACGGCTCCAGATAACATTCTTTCAATACTTTCAGAGAATCCGGATTCAGATTAAGGGAACCGTCTTCATTGTACACCCCTTTTTCTTCATCAATAATATTCTCATAAAGCCTTACCTGTGCCTTCACCGCAGTCTCGGCCGCTACCCAGTGGATTGTGCCCTTAACCTTTCTGCCGGTGAATCCGCTGCCGCTGCGGGTCTGGGGATCATAAGTACAGTGTACCTCCGTCACTTCCCCTTTCTCGTTCTTCACAAAGCTTTCGCATTTGACAAAATAAGCGTTCATCAGCCGCACTTCATTCCCCGGAAACAGACGGAAGTATTTTTTCGGCGGTTCCTCCATAAAGTCCTCGCGCTCAATGTAAAGCTCTCTGGCAAACGGAACTTTCCTTACACCCAGTTCCTCGTTTTCCATATTGTTAGGTACGTCAAAATACTCCACCTGACCCTCCGGATAATTATCGATCACCAGCTTGACCGGGTCAAGAACGGCCATCACCCTCGGGCGTTTCAGCTTCAGATCTTCCCGGATGCAGTATTCCAGCATCGCATAGTCCACAGAGCTGTTGGCCTTGGAAACTCCGCAGAGCTCCACAAACATCCGGATAGATTCCGGTGTAAATCCTCTTCTTCTAAGGGCGGCAATGGATACCAGCCTGGGGTCATCCCAGCCGTCCACGATACCTTCTTCCACCAGTTTTTTGATATAACGCTTGCCCGTCACCACATTAGTCAGATACAGCTTGGCAAATTCGATCTGTTTGGGCGGTTTCTCATACTCCAGTTCCCGTACCACCCAGTCGTACAGTGGTCTGTGATCCTCAAACTCCAGCGTACAGATGGAGTGAGTGACGCCTTCTATGGCATCCTCGATGGGATGGGCAAAATCATACATGGGATAAATGCACCAGGCATCGCCCGTATTGTGATGGCTCATATGAGCCACACGGTAAATAACAGGATCCCGCATATTAATATTCGGCGACGCCATATCAATCTTCGCGCGCAGCACCATGGATCCGTCCGCATATTTTCCTTCCTTCATCTCTTCAAACAGTCTGAGATTCTCCTCCACGCTTCTGTCGCGATAAGGACTGTTTTTTCCCGGCTCTGTAAGCGTGCCGCGGTATTCCCTCATTTCTTCCGCTGTCAGCTGGCATACAAATGCCTTTCCCTTTTTAATCAGTTTCACAGCCGCCTCATACATCTGCTGAAAATAATCCGATGCAAAGTAAAGTCTGTCCTCCCAGTCTGCACCCAGCCAGGCCACGTCCGCTTTAATGGAATCTACAAATTCCTCTTTTTCTTTCGTGGGATTGGTATCATCAAAGCGCAGATTAAATTTTCCGTGATACTGCTGTGCCAGGCCATAATTTAAAAGTATGGATTTCGCATGTCCGATATGAAGATAGCCGTTGGGCTCCGGCGGAAATCTGGTACAGATTGTCTCGTACTTCCCTTCTGCCAGATCCTGGTCAATTATCTGTTCAATAAAATTTCTGGAAACCGTTTCCTTCTCCACGTATATTCCTCCTCAGGTACAAACTGAGCCGCCTGTCACACAGGCGACTCAATAAATGATCTTTTACATCATACCATAAAATTTCCCGTTGTCAAAGGGTCTTACATAAAATTCTCCATGAAATCTCCCATTTCTCCTAATGGGATATCAAAAAGAATGGGCAGTACAATATATAAAACGAGCAGCACCGCCGCCATAGTCAGAACCTGCGACAGGATAAAGCAGTACACTTTCCGGTCCGGCTTCATCTGAACCGCATGTTCGTATCCTCTCAGATAAAAACAGAAACTGATCAGCGACAGAATGCACATCAGTACAATGGCAAATTTCGGAAACGACATAATGAACAAAGCAGTCAGCAGTATCATCACGCTGTCTACAAAAGCGCCGAATCCCACTGCCATCATCATTTTATGTATGGTGGTCTTTCCCTGGAATGCAGTAACCATACCCGTGAAAATGGCCGACTGCATATAGGCGAAGCCGATGGTGGCCATCAGCAGGAAAATGATGATCTGGAACATGGGAAGATCCACCATTCCGCCTGAAAGGCTCTTAATCTTAGACGTCAGAAACAGCATAATCAAAAGGCAGACTACTGCTTTTAAGCCCACCATCTCAAGTCCCATCACGCTGCTGTTGCTGTCACAAAGCCGTTTCATGGTGGTGTCCGGTCTGGTAATCAGCGGTAAAATTTCCGCAAACATATTTTTTGTATTCTTTACAAACTTTCCTGTTTTTTCCTGAAACCACTGACTGTTGAAATTTCCCTGTCCATTATTGCCGTAAGGACCGCCCTGCTGCCATCCGCCGTAGGGGCCTTGCTGTTGATTCATATAGGGATTCCCCTGCTGCTGATTCATATATGGGTTTCCCTGCTGCTGATTCATGTATGGATTCCCCTGCTGCTGATTCATATACGGGTTTCCCTGCTGCTGATTCATGTACGGATTCCCCTGCTGCTGATTCATGTACGGGTTCCCCTGCTGCTGATTCATGTACGGATTCCCCTGCTGCTGATTCATCTGCGGGTTTCTCTGCTGTGGATTCCTCTGCTGCTGATTCATCTGCGGATTCCTCTGCTGCTGTCCTGCGTATGCGTCTCTGTGAGCCTGCTGATTTACGCTGGATTTTGCATTTTGCTCCTCCTTTAAAACCACAGTCTGATCATCCTGATCCGCAAAGGGCTGTATTTTGGGCTTACTGCAGTCACAAACCTGTCCGTCCACCAGGGGTTTTCCACATCTGGTGCAAAACTTAGCCATAGTTTTCCCCTCCTCCATATTTTTTATAAACTAACTAAAATTATATTCGATTTGCGCGTAAAGTCAAGTAAATCTCCGGATTCATTCCTCCCAGAGCGCTCTTTAAAAACAGGCTCCGCCTGATTTTCATATCAGTTCAGCCTGCAGCAAAAGAATCAGGAAGAATGCGCAGGTTTACCTGCGGCATTCTGGATGATTCCTTTGATATGGGCGGAACGCCCATTAAGTCCCGGACAAAAGCTGCATGAGCAGCGTCCGACGGCAGAGCCGACGGGTCTGGGGCCTGCTGGCTGAAATAAGCGGCTATTCAGTCGTCAGGCTGAATAGCTACTGATTTTTAATCAGACGAAGCCTTTACTCTCTACTGCTGTTCGTTTTTCACTTTATAAATGCTAAAGGAAGCAATTGTATAAACGAAATTCCCTCCCTGAGCCATTATCCGCAGTGTAGCCGGCGCTGCAGAAATTTCTACAGGAAAACTGAAGGAAAGCGTAGCTGCATCCGAGGAAGTATGAAAACTATGGGCAGCTGCAGCGCCCGGTACAATGGTTCCGTTCAGTTCCAGATCCAGCGAAACCGGAAGCGGGAAATTCACATTGGAAGCGGGAGCAAAATTCCCGTTAAACGCCACTGTATACATTCCCGGTGTATTGATTGTAAAATCACTGCTGCCTTCCGTATGAGAAATGCTTGAACCGGAAATTACCGCATTCATATCAAATTTCAACGGCTGGCCGCCTGTTCCCGGTGCCGAAGGTGTAGAATATGCAGCCAGCAGATCGGAAGCTGCATCGGATCCGGTAGGACCTGTGGGGCCAGTGGCTCCTGTTGGACCTGTGGCTCCACTGGGACCTGTCGCTCCGCTGGGACCTGTCGGGCCTGTGGGGCCGGTTGCTCCGCTGGGACCTGTCGGACCCGTGGGGCCGGTCGCTCCGCTGGGACCTGTCGGACCCGTGGGACCCGTCGCTCCGCTGGGACCGGTGGCTCCGCTGGGACCTGTCGCTCCGCTGGGACCTGTCGGACCCGTGGGACCTGTCGGACCTGTCGCTCCGCTGGGACCTGTCGGACCCGTGGGGCCGGTCGCTCCGCTGGGACCTGTTGGACCCGTTGGACCTGTCGAACCCGTGGGACCTGTCGCTCCGCCGCCGGGACCTGTTGGACCCGTGGGACCTGTGGGACCCGTTGGGCCTGTGGGGCCTGTGGGACCTGTCGGGCCTGGGCAGCAAGGCCTGGGCGGACAGCCGCACCTTACATTCTGTTCCTGAAGATCCTGATCTTCTTTTCTATTAAACCATGCCATATGGATTCTCCTGATTTACTTAGCTTCCCTAATAATATATGTGTCGGCAGCAGAGGGGTCACTCATTTTTCGCCTCTTTTTGCTTCCTTTGAGAAAAATATTCTCTGTTTTGAAGATACCAGTGAGAATCCGGACGGTATTTGCCTGCCAGATCATTATAGTATTCAGCTTTCTCCCTCTCGCCCATACGGTCATAGCAGACGCATAAAGATATGGCCGGCAGAAATCCATAACACTCCTCCTCCACGAAAGCTCCGGATTTTGTGTTTTGAGGAGCGGAAAACGCCTGCTGGTACCAGAAGGATGCCTGCGCATATTTTTCCCGGTTCATAAAATATCTGCCTAAAGCACAGCAGGTTTCCGCCCGGGGCACATCATATTCCAGACTCCGCAGAAGAGAAAACAGCGTCTTTTGTTCCTGGCCCGTTTTTTCATAGCAAAACGCCAGCTGCCGCAGGGCATCGATTTTATTTTCCACCCATCCATCTTCTCTTTTCAGGAAATCTTCCAGAATCCGGATACTTTTCTCATACTGTTCATGAGTCAGTAACTCTCTCCCGTAATAGTACAGAGCTCTTCCGTCAAAAGGCTCTTTGTTCTCCTCCATTTTCTGATAAATGCGCAGATTTCTCTTACTGTCTCCTGCCTTTTCCTTTCTGTGGCACACCGGAATGTCGGCGTAAATCACATTGCCGGATATGGGAATGACCTCATGAACCTTCCCCAGAAACAAAAATTTTCCATTATTTTTCACAATTCTTTCCCGATAGTAGGTAAATACCGGTCTGCCCTTCTCGTCAAAGGCGGTCTGGTAAGGCGTCATAACCAGGTCAGCGCTTTCATCCAATGACGCTTTCAGCTTCTTCAGCGCTTCTGTACTTTTCTGCGGAAGAACATCGTCTGCATCCAGCCACATGCAATAGGTGCAGGAAGCTTTGGAAAAAGAATAATTTCTGGCGGCGGAAAAATCATCCCTCCACGCATAATCATACACCTGGTTGGTGTATTTTAAGGCCGTCTCCTTTGTTCTGTCCCTGGATCCTGTATCCACAATAATAATTTCATCCACTGCCTCTTTCACACTCTCCAGGCATCTGGCCAGCGTTTCTTCCTCATCCTTCACAATCATACATAAACTGATGGAAATCATATTTTCAGGCTCCTCTTCTTCGCAAACAATTTCTGCTCTATTTTATGAAGAGAAGCGCTTTTCCGTCAAAAGGGACTTTCTTTAGCAAAACGCATCCATTCGGACAAATTTTGCGTCCTTTAAATCATTTTCATTTAAGGGCCGCTTCACCACCCGGCAATTACACTTCGTTCCCCGCTCATGCTCGAAACATTCCAGCCCCGCTGTGCAAACTGCGGCTCCGCCGCTTTCAGAGGCAATGACCATATCATTTCCCAGATAAAGCAAAATGTGCTGATATTTTCCATTGCCGTATACACAGCAGATAGCGTCTCCAGGTCTTAATTCTTCCCTGCTGATCTCCTGTCCGTATTTTCCAAAATTGTCCGCATTCAGATCCGCACCAAAGTCATAGCCATTCTGGGTGAACGCATACATCAAAAGACCGGAGCAGTCCACTCCTCCGTCCTGGGGGCCGTTGCCGCCCCAGATATACTGATCGCCAACCAAAGACATGGCCGTTTTGCAGACCGGGCTGTCATAAACCGTCACGGTACACTGGGCAGTGCAAAGCCCCACTCTGGCCGTTATCACAGCCGTACCCTCTCCCCTTGCCAGAACCTTTCCGCTTGAGACGGAGGCCACAGAAGGATCGGAGCTTTTAAAACTGATGCGTCTGAAATCCGTCGTGTCCGCCGGCTGATACTCCAAATAGAGATTAGCTGCCTCCCCCTGCTGCAGCACCAGCTCCTTTTTGGAGAGTACGATGGATTCCAGCGGAATATTTTCTGTTCTCTTTGATTCGGCGGCCTTTTTGCCCTCGCCGTCAACCTGATAGTTTCCCACCCAGGCGTCAGTCAGCATCCTTCCGTCGGATCCCACATAGTAGTCCTCCACCCAGGTATTTGTTTCCAGCTTTCCTTCCTTTTCCCCGTCAAAATAGTACCAGCCGCCGTTGATTTGCTGCCAGCCGGAGCTTCGGTAACCGGCGCCGTCAAAATAATACCATTTATTTCCGATCAGTTTCCACTGATTCTCCGGCCAGCTGCCGTCTTCATTTTCATACCACCAGCCCGTGTCATTTTGCTGCCAGCCTGCGGCCTGCGCTGGAATGATAACGGATACACTCAAAATGACTGCAAGAGAAATCACCCCTGCGATCTTTCGAATTCTTTTTCTCATAATAATTTTTCCTTTCTTTTTTTCTCAAACCGTGATATAATTTAATTTACGGGGCATTAGCGCAGTTGGGAGCGCGCCACATTCGCATTGTGGAGGCCACGGGTTCGAATCCCGTATGCTCCATTTTCTATGTATGGCGTATTTACGGGGAACATTCCAGAAGCTCCTGTAAATACGCTGTTTTTCTTTTTATTAAACATCTGACCACATAGACCACATAATATCGCAGTTTTCAACGAACGGGTTATACAACAAAAAACCCTGAAGCGTTATTTTCAATCGCTTCAGGGTTTTTTCAAGCTACCGACGGGAATCGAACCCGTGACCTCAACACTACCAATGTTGCGCGCTACCTACTGTGCCACGGCAGCCTGTGCAGCATATTCTCGCTACAGCAATAGTAATTGTAGCAAAAGCCGATACATATGTCAAGCAGAAAATGTATTATTTTGCTATCTTTTTGTAATACAGGATTTCACCTTCTGCCGTATCCGCTGCAGCGCATTGTCAATGGACTTGGCCGGGCGATCCAGACGCTCCGCTATCTGGATATAGTCGGCTCCCTCCAGGTACATCTTGAGGACCTGGTTCTCAAATCTGCTCAGCGTACTCTGAATTTTCTTTTCAATGCCTGCGGCATTTTCCTGATCAATAATGATAGCCTCAGGATTCTGCACGGAAATCTGTCTGAGTTCGGAGGCAAACTCTTCATCACTGAGAGAAACGTACGTATTCAACGGCTGGTGCTTCTGTCTGTTGGAACTTTGAATCGCATTATAAAGCTGGCGCTCGATGCAAAGCCTGGCAAAGGATGCAAAAGAAACTTCTTTTTGAGGATTAAAATCCCGCAGCGCCTTGAAAAGGCCCAGCATCCCCTCCTGAATCAGATCATCTGTCTCGCCGCCTACCAGATACATGGCCCTGGCTTTCTTTCTCACCAGCGGTTTATATTTGGTCATCAGATATTCCACGATATCGTCTTCTTCCTGGCCGTTCTTCATCAGCTCTATCAGCTTTTCATCGGATAATGCTTCAAAATTCCTCATATTTTCCTCTTTATTATCCCCTCTGCCTTACGATCTCATAGGCAAGAATCCCGGCGGCAACTGATGCATTCAAAGAATCAATGCTGCCCTTCATGGGTATGGATGCCACAAAATCACAGTTTTCTCTTACCAGGCGGCCAACGCCCTGCCCTTCACTGCCGATCACCAGACCGATGGGTCCTTTCAGGTCCAGATCATACATGGTGGTGCCTCCCATATCGGCACATACAAACCAAAGTCCTTCCTTTTTCAGCTCTTCTATCACGGAAACCAGATTCGTCACCCTGGCCACCGGCGTATAATTCAAAGCGCCTGCGGAAGCTTTTGCCACAGTGGCCGTCAGGCCAACGGCCCTTCTTTTGGGGATGATCACACCGTGAGCGCCCGCCTGATTGGCCGTCCGGATAATTGCCCCCAGGTTATGGGGGTCTTCTATACCGTCCAGCAGAATCAGAAAAGGCTCTTCCCCTTTGTCTTTCGCATCCGCCAGCATCTGCTCCACCGTACTGTATTCGTATGCCGCCGTAAATGCAATTACTCCCTGGTGTTTTCCTGTTTCAGAAAGATAATCCAACCTGTCTTTTTCCACATAATGAATCACCGTTTTCTGTTTTTTGGCTTCCCTTATGATGGTTCTGACCGGGCCGTCTTCGCATTTGTCCAGCACGTACAGCTTGTCCACACTCCTGCCGGATCGGAAAGCCTCCAGAACTGCATTTCTGCCTTCCACCATATTTTCATTCTGACTGTTTCGTTCCATATATCTCCTTTTATTCCAGGCCGATCTTCATAAGATCAACGATTCTTTTGATATTTCCTGAAAGATAAAGATAGCCCAAGACCGCTTCCAGCGCCGTCGCTTTATGGTAATCCGACAGACTGGCATTTTTCGCTGTGGTGTGAGGCTTAGCATTTTTCCCTCTTTTGTATACCCGTTCCTCTTCCCCGGTCAGATGAGGATATATTTTCCCCATCATTTCCGACTGCTTCTGAGCTTTTACGAGAGAACTGGATTTTTGGTGCAGGCGCTGCACCGGCATATTTCCCTCACTCATAATCATGGTACGGATCAGCAGATCGTAAATGCTGTCTCCGATATAAGCCAGCGCCAGCGGCGAATAGGTCCTGATATCCACATCCGCCAGCCGGAACTGCTCTTTCAAATATGTCAGGCTCTCTTCCATTTTACTCCTTCCCTTGTATCCTCCAGGATGATGCCCTGGGAAAGGAGCTGATCTCTGATCTCATCCGCCAGCTTAAAGTTTTTCGCCTTTCTGGCCTCCTGACGTTTTGCAATCAACGCCTCTATCTCCTCGTCCAGACTTTCCGCCTTTCTTTCCGCCTTCAGTCCCAGGATATCACAAAGGGAAACCATCTCTTTTCTTAATGTTTCCAGATATTCCCTGGAGCTGTTCTCGTCACTTTCCGTATTGGCAAATTTCACCAGCTCAAAGATAGCCGCGATGGCATCCGCTGTATTCAGATCGTCATCCATGGCCATTTCAAATTTATTTCTGAATTCCTTCATCTGTTCCAGAAGATCTTTTTCCTGATCACTCACAGCTGCTTTTTCCGCTTTTGGGATCATATCCTTTAACCGGTCTGCAGAAGTAAGAATACGCTCCAGTGCATTTTTGGAGGATTCCATAATCTCGGCGCTGAAATTCAGCGGACTTCTGTAATGAGCGTTCAGCATAAAGAAACGCAGAACCTGAAGATCATATTTTTCACTGATTTCTCTTACGGTAAAGAAATTGCCCAGTGATTTTGACATCTTCCGGTTGTCAATATTCAAAAAGGCATTGTGCAGCCAGTATCTGGCAAATGGTTTGCCATTGCAGCATTCACTCTGGGCGATTTCGTTTTCATGGTGGGGGAAAATCAGGTCCTCGCCTCCCGCATGAATATCAATCTCTTCTCCCAGATATTTCTTGGACATTTCTGAACACTCGATGTGCCATCCGGGACGTCCTTCGCTCCAGGGAGACTTCCAGAAAGGCTCCCCTTCTTTTTTCGGTTTCCACAGAACAAAGTCAAGGGGATCTTCCTTGGAATCTTCTCCCGTAACCAGAAGGGAACGGCCGCCGCTGCGCAGATCGTCCAGGTTTTTGTGGGACAGTTTTCCATATTCATCAAATTTCCTTGTTCTGAAGTATACCGTGCCGTCCACATCATAGGCGTATCCCTTGTCAATCAGTGTCTGGATCATATCAATCATACCGCCGATTTCCTGTGTCGCAAGGGGATGTGTCGTGGCCGGTTTTACATTCATGCCCTCCATATCCTTTTTGCATTCTGCGATATAGCGGGTTGAAATCTCTTCTGCAGACACACCTTCTTCATTTGCCTTTGCTATGATCTTATCGTCCACATCGGTAAAGTTGGATACAAAATTCACATCATATCCTTTATATTCCATATAACGTCTGGCCGTATCAAAAACGATCATGGGTCTGGCGTTTCCGATATGAATAAAATTATATACGGTAGGCCCGCAGACATACATTTTTACCTGGCCTTCTGTAATTGGTATGAACTCCTCTTTTTTCTTCGTAAGCGTATTATACAGCTTCATCCCATTCTCCTTTTTCTATCTTGCCGCTGCGGCACACCGCCGCAGCCAGATCCCAGTATTATGAAAAAAGTTTATGAAAAAATAAAATATTTGTCAACACCCATCCGGTCCTTTTTTACAGCCCGGGCACCGGCTGCAGTCCTTCCCGAATTCCCGGTCTTCCTGTGCAAACTGAAGAGCCGGTATCAAAGAACAGATAGCATGGGCGGAAATCCCTGCCATGCTGCCTGTAAATCCCAGACCTTCCTCCGTCGTCGCCTTAATATTCACCTGAGATTTTTCCAGATGCAGCGCATTGGCCACATTTTTTTCCATCTGTTCAATATAAGGAGACACTTTGGGCTTCTGGGCGATAATAGTCACGTCAATGTTGTTGATGACATATGCATGCTCTTCCAGAAGTTCTCCCACGTATTTCAGCAGCGTAATGCTGGAAATTCCTTCGTATTTTGGATCATTATCCGGAAAGTGGGTACCGATATCCCGAAGAGCTGCCGCACCCAGCAGCGCATCCATAACGGCATGAACTGCCACATCTGCATCTGAGTGCCCAAGCAGCCCTTTCTCAAAAGGAATTTCAACGCCTCCCAGTATCAGTTTTCTACCGCTCTCCAGACGATGTACATCATAACCCATTCCAACTCTCATATTCCATTCCTCCATCGTAGTCTATCATAACGTATTCCCGCCGTCATTTCAAACCATTTTTTGCATTATAATTTTATAATTCCAGCAGCGCTCTCCATGTGTTTTTTCCTGCGATTCCGTCAATGGACAGACCTTTTTGCCTCTGAAATTCCATCACGGCTGCCTTTGTATCCGCACCGAAAACGCCGTCCGTCCCACTGGTTCCAATACCGATTTTATAAACCTGAGACAGCCGTTCCTGAATCAGTTTTGTAATTCCTCCCTGTGCTCCTTGTTTTACTGTGGGACACCCGTTTAACGTAGCGGGCCCGGCAATTCCATCCGCGGTGCCTGGCCTGTATCCCTGGCGGATCAGCTCCTGCTGAAGCCGAAGCACCCAGTTATCCTTCGTGGGAACGACAGACGTATCATTTCCCCAGGTTCTTTTGAATGCATCAAAATTTCCATACTGTCTTTTCAACGCACTGGGCGTGCTGCCCCAGTCCGGCAATTGAAAATGGGGCCGATCCACCGGAGATTTCCAGTCGCCGCCCCACTCCAGTCCCAGGGACTTTCCGATCTGTCCCACATTTTCAAAAAATCTCCCGGATTCATTGTATGCTCCGCTTCCGTCGTTTCTGTAAAAATCAAAAGCCACTCCCCATTGATGCATGGAACTGTAAGAGCTGCCTCTGGCATTCGTTACAATCTGCCCCGGTTTCGTCCTGCCCTGTGCATACAGTGCATCCTGTTCCGCCACACTGCGGAAACTCTCCCCAATTTCAACAGCATATCCGCGTCTGGCACAGGCTTCTTTTAATTCCGCTGCTTTTACCTGCAGCCGCGGATGACATTTGGTGATATCTCTTCCCATATATCATTTCTCCTGTTCGATTTTTATACGGTTATATACCGTTACCGTATGATATGTCATATATAGACTATTTGTCACAGTACCGAAACGTTGCTGTTAACAGGGCGAATTATAGTATATAATGAAATAGAATCACCGGAGATTCCAAATAGACGGTTTCAGCGTATCATTTCCGGCATTTCTGCCATTTTATTTCTGTTCTGGCTGAGATCGATTATATATAAAGGTTCGGCCATACGGCTGCTGCCAAAACAGCCTGTATGACTGAACCCGGGTATCCTTTTTCTTTTTTTGATATTTTTTTATTTTTTCTATTGACAATCTTTTCTTATAATTGTATAATGGCAAAGCAGGTTGCGGTTGAGACCTGCGAAAACAATCAAAAATGGGATCTTAGCTCAGCTGGGAGAGCATCTGCCTTACAAGCAGAGGGTCATAGGTTCGAGCCCTATAGGTCCCATTTATACAGCAAAAGCTGTTTAAGTGCCGATGTGGCTCAATTGGCAGAGCAGCTGATTTGTAATCAGCAGGTTATC
>CAMMBV010000009.1 GCA_946494335.1 uncultured Ruminococcus sp.
GAGACAGCTTATGGCGGAGATGTCCATGTACACCAGAATACATGGCCGGGATTATCCGGGATCATTACGGCAATGCATCTGTCATTGGCGTTCATGTATGGGATGATCGCAGTATTTATTGCCATTGTTACCGTGATGGCAGGAAAAAAGATCCTCAATGCAGAGCAGAGAGATCTGGCGATCTACCGTTCCATCGGATGTTCCGCAGGAATGCTGCAGGTTTCCTTTGCAATCCGGTTTGGAATCACCGCTTTTGCCGGAGCTGTGGCGGGAACCATCTGTGCTGCGGTTCTTACAGATCCTTTCGTATCAGCGGTAATGCGATTGGCAGGGATCAGTAATTTCATATCAAATCCTGCGGTCAGCAATCTTCTTGTGCCCGGCGCGGCAGTGACACTGCTCTTTTTTGCATCGGCATGGCTTCTGGCAGTGAAAATACGAAGAACAGATATGAATGTGCTGACAGCGGAATAATACAAATCAGAACAAAGAAAGTGAGGAAAACCATGAAAAACAAATTTGTAAAAAGAATGATGACAATGACTGCAGCCACGATGATTTCCATAGGACTTCTTGCCGGCTGCGGTCAGGAGGAAGCGTCAGATCCGGGAAATACACAGGCAGATACGAATGTTTCCTCCGATACGGATACAACCATACAAGGCGGAGATGGAGAAACACAGGCAGTACAGGCAGGGGCAGACGTAAGTGAACTGGAGGTGCATTTCGGAGACAACGGTGATGCGTTCATGATGCGGCTGGAGGATAACGATACGGCAAGGGCGATCGCCGGATATGTAGGTACATCAGACTGGAGGCTTCCGATCTATGAGCGTGATGACGATGCGGACTACAGCGTACTGCAGTATTATGACATTCCAAGCCGTTACGAGATTCCTTCTAAGCCGCAGACTGTGACAAAGGCAAAGGCAGGAGACGTCTACTATTCTGATCCGAACCGGATTGTACTGTACTATCAGGATGCGGAGATCTCCGAAGAGTATACAAAGATCGGAACTTTTGACGCAACCGAAGAATTTGTAACAGCGGTGGCGGAGAACCCGGAACTGGAGGGCTGGGGAAATAAAATCATTTTAATCAGCCGGCCATAGCATGTAATTCAGAAATCAGATTAGTCAAGAAAAAAACAGGAGGACTTTATCTTATGAAAACAGAAACAAGAGAAATCAGACAGCAGCTTTTAAAAGGAGAACGGGCTCTATTTCAAAGGAGAAATCTGAAGATCTACGATACGATCTTTGATGACGGCGAGTCGCCTTTGAAGGAGAGTCAGGATATTGAACTGTACGGCAGTATGTTTAAATGGAAATATCCTCTCTGGTATAGTAAAAACATCCTTGCGGAAAACTGTACATGGTTTGAGATGGGGCGCGCAGGCGTCTGGTATACAGATAATATCACTGTGAGAAATGCACTGATCGAGGCTCCGAAGAATTTCAGGAGATGTCAGGGAGTGACGTTAGAGCATGTTGAGTTCCCCAATGCCTCTGAGACCTTATGGCACTGCAGCGGTGTGAAGATGGAGAATGTGATGGCAAAAGGTGACTATTTCGCCATGAATTCGCGGGATATGGTGATAAGAGATTTTCAGCTTGTGGGTAATTATTCCTTTGACGGGGCAAAAAATGTGGAGATACATAACGCAAAAATGCTTTCCAAAGATGCGTTCTGGAACAGTGAGAATGTGACCGTATATGATTCTTTTATTTCCGGGGAATACCTTGGCTGGAATGCGAAAAATCTGACGCTGGTCAACTGTACGATTGAGAGCTTACAGGGAATGTGTTATATCGAGAACCTGACCATGAAGAACTGCCGTCTGCTGAATACGACGCTTGCTTTTGAGTATTCCACGGTAGATGCAGAAATTAACGGGAAGATCGACAGCGTTATGAATCCGGCCGGCGGTGTGATCCGCGCTGATGAAATCGGTGAGCTGATCATGGAAAAAGAAAAGGTGGAGCCGGAAAAAACAGAAATTATATGCCCGCAGATCGGAAGCAGATCAGAACGCTTTTGTGCATAGAAAACAGACATTCCGATGATTTGAGAGGTAAGAGGATGACATTTTTTTTGCAGGGAATACTCATAGGTATTCTGTTTGGCGTCCCTGCGGGAGCAGTGGGGGCGCTGACTGTCCACAGGACATTAAAGAAGGATATCCGCGCAGGACTTGTAACCGGACTGGGCTCCTCCGCAGCAGACTGTTTCTATGCCTGTATCGGTGCCTTTGGCTTAACGATGATTTCGGATTTTTTATCAGAATATGAGAATCCCATCACTTTCGCGGGAGGCTGTCTGATCATTGTTATGGGAATCAGTCTGCTGTTTAAAAAGGAGAAAGCGGTATCAGATAAAGAAGACTCAGGTCTTCGCATGTTTTTTGCATCGTTTGCGGTAGGAATTACCAATCCGGCGGCGGTCCTTACATTTTTATTTGCATTTTCATGGTTCGGGATATCGGGTAATCTGGGCATAAAAGAAGGAAGCCTGCTTGTCTTTGGCGTCTTCACCGGAACGTATATCTGGTGGGGCATTTTGTCTTTTGTGACAGCCCTTTTGAAAAAGAGAGCCAGAAATCTGCAAATAGAAAAGATGAACCGGATATTCGGAACAATACTCGTTGGATTTGGAATGATTATTTTTATTCGTTTAGCTGTTGATATATTGTAAAATGCATGAAAGGAAATAGAACTATGAAATATGACTTTGGCGGAATAACCGACAGAAGAAACACAGGCTCAATGAAATGGAATGTGGGCGAGGATGAACTTCCGATGTGGGTTGCTGACATGGATTTTCAGACCGCACCGGAAATCATCGAATGCCTGAGCGAGCGTGTGGCTCATGGCATTTATGGATATACAGAGCCGGATGACCGCTGGTATGAGGCGTACAGGACATGGTGGCGGAAAAGACACGGATTTGAGATCAAGAAAGAATGGCTGCTCTTTTGCACGGGTGTAGTTCCGGCAATTTCGAGTATCGTCAGGAAAATGACGACACCGGCAGAAAATGTTGTGGTAATGACACCGGTATACAATATTTTCTTCAATTCCATTTTAAATAATGGCAGGAATGTGCTGGAGAACCGGCTTATCCTGAAAGACGGTAATTATGAGATCGACTTTGAGGATCTGGAAAAGAAGCTGGCTGATCCGCAGACATCCATGTTGCTCCTGTGCAATCCGCATAACCCCGTCGGAAAAATATGGGACAGAGAGACTCTGGAAAGGATAGGAGAGCTCTGTTGGAAACACCATGTACTTGTATTGTCGGATGAGATCCACTGCGATCTTACTGCGCCGGGGACGGAATATGTCCCGTTCGCATCTGTCTCAGAAAGCTGCAGGGAGAACAGTATCACCTGTGTTGCCCCCACAAAAGCATTTAATCTGGCAGGGATTCAGACGGCGGCGGTGATCGTCCCCAATGAAAATATCCGCCATAAGGTAGACCGGGGACTGAATACCGATGAAGTCGCTGAGCCAAATGTTTTCGCGGCAATCGCACCCGTGGCGGCATTTGAAAAGGGAGAATTGTGGCTGGATGAACTGAGGGAATACCTCTTTGAAAACAGGAGATATGCGGAAGATTTCATTACAGACCAGATGGAAGGAATCCGTCCGGTATCAGCGGATGCCACCTATCTGCTCTGGCTGGACTGCCGGGAACTGTTGGGGAATTCCTCCGAGCTGTGCAGATTTCTTCGGACACATACCGGACTCATTCTTTCAGATGGAAAGGAATACAGAGACGGAGGCGGATTCTTAAGGATGAACCTTGCCTGCCCCAGAGCCCGGCTGGAAGACGGATTAAAACGTCTGTCATCCGGCGTCAGAAAATATCAGGAATGGATTAGTGAGCGCTGCTAGCTTTTGGACCGGGTTTATAAAGAGGAAAAACGGATTGACTGTCTGGACTACCTTGTTTATCAGATGACAAAATGAAGGAGGATGCATAATCCAATGGATATCGTTAGGAAAATCAAGAGAACAGCTCTGTTTATCACTTGTATAGGGGCAATGATATTACTCGCGGCATGCGGCACAGCAGACGGACAAAGTGATTCCGGTCCGGACGATGATACTTCCGATATACAGGTGGACGAAGAGGGATTGACGGATGGACAGGATGCAGAGATTTCAGAAGAGGATGCGGAAATGAAAATGAATGTACAGGTCGGAACAGAAAATTTTACAGCCACGCTGGAAGATAATGAGGCTGTGGCCGCTTTTGCTGAAATGATGAAGGAAGAACCGGTGGTCATACAGATGAGTGACTACTCCGGTTTTGAAAAGGTGGGATCGCTTGGAACGAGCCTTCCGGCAAGCAACAGCCAGATCACAACACAAGCCGGAGACATTGTCCTGTATAACAACAGCCAGATCGTTATCTTTTACGGCTCTAACTCGTGGAGCTATACAAGACTTGGCAGGATTGATGATCTGACCGGTTGGGAAGAAGCGCTTGGAAGCGGTGATGTTACGGTTACGTTTTCAATCGGAGAATGAAAGCGTTTGAGCGAGACACATTGATCTCTATGACGATACAGAAAAGATTCCATTTGATAAATTAGAAGACTTTTTTAAACAAGTTTGAAATAATACAAAGCAGCAGCCCTGCATCTATTCCTACATAGATGCGGGGCTGCTGTATGCCAGAAATATCGACTTACAGCAGAAACTGCGAAGGCCGGAGCGAAAGAAAAGCGGACCGGTTCTTTGAGTGGACCGGAAATGCATATAGGAAGGCAGACTTCAATGTTGCATTTAGAATTTCAACTAACCCAGTTTTGCACAGTGGATCTTTATCATTCTTTTAAACGATTATAATTCATGAATATCAACTGTTTGTAATTTATATTGCTGTCGCTTATACTGAAAAGCAGAAGGGAAATCTAAGCTTTGTTTTAAAAAGAATATGTAAGGAAGAGTTCAGAAGACAGGAGGAGTATGTGAGAATGAAAAAGATAAAATTAAATAATAAGATCGAGATGCCCATGGAGGGCTTCGGCGTATTTCAAATACCTGAAGAAAAATGTGAGGAGGCAGTATGCGGCGCCATTGAAGCGGGATACCGTCTGATTGATACGGCAAGTTCCTATCAAAATGAAGAAGCGGTAGGAAGAGCGGTGAAACACAGCGGTATTTCCCGAGAAGAGCTGTTTATCACCACGAAAGCGTATATCCATCAGATGGGATATGACAAAACAAAGGCGGCATTTGAAGAGTCGCTGAAAAAACTGGGAACTTCCTATCTGGATCTGTATCTGATTCATATGCCTTTTGGAGATTATTACGGCGCCTGGCGTGCGATGGAAGAATTATATAAAGCAGGAAAAATCCGCGCCATCGGAGTGTGCAATTTTCTGCCGGATCGTCTTTTGGATCTGTGCAGCAATGTTGAAATTACTCCGCAGATCAATCAGATAGAACGTCATCCCCACTGTCAGAGGAAGGAAGATCTGGAGATCATGAAAGAACTGGGAGTACAGCCCCAGGCATGGGCGCCCTTTGCCGAAGGGCTTAAGGGAATGTTTCAGGAACCAGTACTGACAACAATTGCCAAAAAGTATGGCAAGACGGCGGCACAGGTAATTCTGAGATGGAATATACAACAGGGTATAATTGTTATTCCCAAATCCGTGCACCGGGAACGCATGGAAGAAAATCTGAATATCTGGGATTTCAAACTGGATGACGAGGATATGAAACAGATTGACACTCTGGACAAAGGATGTCCGTCCATGCTGGATACGAGAAAAGTCAGTGAAGTTCGAAGAGTTTACGATTATCTGAAAAATCCAGTTCTGACCAGTCTGTAATAGTACAGCTGCCTGTCAATGACGAGCATATAACAACAGAAGCCGGCGATGTGATTCACTGTTTTTGAAACTATTAACAGTGTTGTTCCTCAGCATTTTTCAGCGCCTGATCTACTGTTCCTGATACTACAGTCCGGATCCGCCTGACAATGGTATCATCGTCTTCTTTCATTCCATTCTTAATCCATTCAATCAACAGATTAACCAGGGCATAAGTATAAAAATCTGCGAGAAAATCCAGATATTCATTACTTACCTGTCTGTCAGAAGCAATTTTTTCGATAGTGTTTTTAATAGTGCGCCGGATGTCCTTATGAAAAAAATGTTTTAATTCTTCTATAGCAAAAGTATCCAGGGCGCATTTTACAATGTATCGATTGGATCTGGCATAGCTCAAAATAAAGCGGACCGCATCCTCATAGGTGAGGAGCGCGGCGCATGCGTCTATATAACTGTAGGTTTCTTTCTCCAGAATCCATTTCACTACAGAATAAATATCCTGAAAATGATAATAAAAAGTGCCGCGATTAATATGACAGGCATCTGCAATTTCTCGTATGGAGATTTTAGTAAGAGGTTTTGTTTCCAATAAACGCTTCAGAGAAGCGGCTATCTGTTCTTTCATTCGATCGGAGGCAGGGGTTTCACGGTCATTCATAAATATATACTCCTTTTTACTTCCTGGCTGCATGATAAACAATTACTTATTTGTTTATAGTACGACATAGAGTTCTGTGCTGCAATAGAAAATTCAACAATTTCAAACACATGTTGAAATTTTGAACATTTATTATAAATTGTTGATTGTTCGAGATGCAGATGAGATATATGATTTGTAAAAACAAAAAAGGAAGTGGATCATTTGATAAAAGTAGGACAGTGGATTGCAAAACACAGGGTGCTGATCCTCGTGGCGGCAGTCCTGCTGCTCATTCCGTCTGTGATTGGGATGAACAGCACAAAAATTAATTATGACCTGCTCACCTATCTTCCGGATGATCTGGATACCGTAAAAGGGCAGGACATTCTGGTGGATGATTTCGATATGGGTGCGTTTTCCATGGTTGTGATAGAAAACATGGATATGAAAGATGTCCAAAAGCTGGAAGAAAAATTTGAGGACATTGACCATGTAAAAGAAGTACTGTGGTATGACGATATTATGGACATCAATGTACCTGTCGAAATACTTCCGGAGGAAATTCGGGATTCGTTCTTTAAAGATGACGCTACCATGATGTTGGTACTTCTTGATGACACTTCATCATCAGACAATGCCACACAGGCAATCCGGGAAATGCGCAAAGCGGCGGATCAGCAGTGTTTTATCAGTGGGATGACCGCAATGATCCAGGATACGCAGGATTTGTCAGAGAAAGAGGCGAATATCTACATTGCAATCGCCGTGCTGCTCTCGTTCATCATCCTGCTGCTGACGACAGAATCGTTTCTGGTACCCGTTTTCTTCCTTCTAAGTATCGGTATGGCAATCCTGTATAACCTTGGGACCAACGTATTTTTAGGAGAGATTTCCTATCTTACAAAAGCGCTGGCAGCGGTGCTGCAGCTGGGTGTTACGATGGATTATTCGATTTTCCTCTTCCACAGTTATGAGGAGGAACGCGGGAACTATCCGGACGACCGTGTCAAGGCGATGGGGTATGCCATTGTCAACACCTTCCAGTCTGTCACCGGAAGCTCCGTGACTACGGTAGCCGGATTTATCGCTTTGTGCTTTATGTCCTTTACCCTGGGTCTGGATCTCGGGATCGTTATGGCAAAAGGCGTGATCTTAGGCGTGATTTCCTGCATTACGATTTTACCGTCCATGGTGCTGGTTTTTGACAAACCGATCCAAAAGACAAAGCATAAGAAGATCCTGGGAGATATGAAGAAACCTTCTTCCTTCATCATACGCCATTATAAAGTGTGGCTGATCCTGTTTTTTGCGCTTGCTGTGCCGGCGATCTATGGGAATAACCATACAGAGGTCTATTATGATGTAAATAAAGGCCTGCCGGACGATCTGCCGAACAGCGTGGCTTCCGGGGAACTGGAAGAGAAATTCGGTGTCAGCACGATCCATATGGTCATGGCAGACAGGGATATGAATCCAAAAGACAGACAGGAGATGCTGGATGAACTGGAACAGGCGGATGGGGTGGAATGGGTCATCAATATGAACTCTCTGATAGGCCCCGCAGTGCCGGATTCGGCTATCCCGGAAGACATAAAGGGGATGCTGGAAAGCGACCAGTACAGCCTGACATTTATCTGTTCTAAATACAAGTCTGCTACTCCGGAGGTGAATGCCCAGATCGATGAGCTCAATGGAATCATCAAGAACTACAGCAGCGAGGCAATGCTGATCGGGGAAGCGCCTCTGACCTATGATCTCCAGGAGGTGACAGATACAGATATCCGAAACGTAAACAGTGCTTCCGTGTTGATCATCTTTGTGATCATTATGCTGATATTCAAATCTGTTTCCATTCCGGTGATCCTGGTTGCAGTGATCGAGTTTGCCATTATGGTAAATATGGGAATACCGTTCTATCAGGGCGTCAGTCTCCCCTTTGTGGCGAGCATCGTGATCGGAACCATCCAGCTGGGATCTACGGTGGATTATGCAATCCTTATGACCAGCAGGTATCAAAAGGAACGGCAGAACGGGCATGAGAAGCAAGAGGCTGTGTCCATTGCTCACCGTGCCAGTATGCCGTCGATCCTTACAAGCGGTCTGGCTTTTTTCGCCGCAACTTATGGCGTGGCACTGTATTCAGATATCGATATGATCAGTTCTATCTGTACACTTCTGGCGAGGGGCGCAGTGATCAGTATGGTAACTGTCATTCTGGTACTGCCATCGATGTTTATGCTATTTGATAAAGTTATTTGTAAAACAACAATTAATTTCCTGGGAAAGAAATCAAAGACAGCAAAGAAAGGGGTTTCAGGCAATGAACAGAAATAAGAAAATCAGAAGGAAGTTTGCTAAGTGTACTGCAGCAGGAATGGCGGTTATGCTCGGAGTTACACCCATCTGCGCCCAGGCGGCAGAAATCGCAGACGTAAGCAAGGATGAGACGGTTTATATTACAGCAGATGCCTCTGGCAATACAAAGGAGACCACGGTATCTAACTGGCTGAAAAACGCAGGTTCGCAGGCGAATCTCAAAGATCAAAGCGATCTGTCCCAGATTGAGAATGTCAAAGGGGATGAGATCTTTACAGAGGATGGTTCCCGGCTTGTATGGAAAACGGACGGCGAAGATATTTACTATACCGGGAAATCGCAAAAAGATGCGCCGGTTTCTGTATCCTTTACTTATTATCTGGACGGGAAGGAAATGTCTCCGGAGCAGTTGAAGGGGAAGAGCGGTAAACTGAAGATCCGAATTGATTATCAAAACAATTCCAAACAGACAGTAAAAATCAATGGAAAGGACGAAACGGTTTACAGTCCGTTTCTGATGATGACAGGAATGATTCTGACAAATGAAAAGTTTGACAACGTCGTGATTGACAATGGGAAAGTCATTTCGGATGGGAATAAAAATATTGTGGTGGGCTATGCGATGCCGGGACTGAAAGAGAGCCTGGGACTGGAGGAAGAGGAAACAGAACTTGATCTGCCGGAGAGCCTGGAAGTTACGGCGGATGTGACGGATTTCTCTATGGGGGCCACCTATACGTTCGCTTCCACAGAGATTTTCCAGGATATGGACACGGAAAGCATTGACAGTGTTGATGAACTGGAAGATGCGCTGGATGAGCTGGAGGATGCCTCCCTGGAACTGGTAGACGGCACAGAACAGCTGGCGGATGGAACGGGGGAGCTGAGCGAGAATTACCAGACCTTTGACGAAGGAATCCAGACCTTAAAAAGCGGGATTGAAACGCTCGGAAGCGGGAGTGGAGAACTGGCGGAAGGCATTCAGAGTTATACTGCCGGTGCGGACCAGCTGGGTGACGGCATCCAGAAATATTTAGGGAGCGAAGGGGTTCTGACTGGAAGTATAAAGGAGTACAAGGACGGGGTCAGCACGCTGGTTCTTGGAATCCGGGAATATGCAGACGGAACGGTTTCTCTGTCTGAAGGCGTGGAGCAGTATATTGCAGGGGAACAGCAGCTGGCAAAGGGCGCGGCTTCCCTGAAACCTCTGTCTGATGGTTTAAATGAGACAAAGAATGCAATTGACCGTCTTTATCAGGTGCTGGACGGAGAAGGAAACAGCCAGGAAGACATTGTTTCGGCAGTGAAAGAATTGTCCCAGGGAATGGAGCAGCTTAATCAGGCTATGGATTCGGAGGATACACAGAAACTTCTGGCTTATATGGAATCTCTGAGCCAGTCGGGAACAGCTTTAAAAGATGGGGCTGCCTCGCTGGAAGAAACGGCAGAAAGCCAAATTGGGACTCAGATTCAGGAAATCGCATCTGCCGGAACAGCACTGCAGACTCAGACCGGGGCGCTGAACCAGCAGCTGTCCTCGCTTCAGGAAAAAGAGCAGGAAACATTGAACCGTGCATTGGAACAGGCAACCGGAGAAGTGAACAGCCAGATACAGTCCGCAAACGCATCTTTGCAGAAACAGGCATCCAATGCAGCAGCAAGCGCCCAGTCCCAGGCAAATGAACAGATCAATGCGGCAAGGAATTCCTTGTACAGCCAGGCAGATGCAGCGGAAGCAGAGGGGAATACAGATGCGGCGAATGCTCTCAGGAACGCGGCAGCCTCTCTTTCGGATATTTCTGTTGCACCGGCAGACGCGGGAGGAATTTCAGAGATTTCGGTTCCCGGCGTGTCGGTAGATTCTGTATCTGTCAGCACCGAAGATCTGCAGGCATCAATCAGTCAGCTGGACAGTGCCTGTGAGGTTCTGCTTAGCGGCCTGGAGAGCACCCAGACAAAAGCCGGGGCACTTCAGGAGCAAATGGATGAGCTGAAAGGCCAGGCGGAAGATCTGGAACAACTGGCATCTATGCAGGAATCTCTAAAAAAGAATATCGAACAACTGAATGCCGGGATGCAGGGATTGAATACAGCAGTGGGACAGCTGTCAGAGAAAGTCGCGGCACTGGATCAGGGCACGGATTCTTTTCCACAGGCAGCAGAGGGAATTGAGAATTTGCTGTCGGGGTTCCATACACTGGGTCTGAATAACCGGCAGCTTCTTGCAGGCGCTAAACAGTTAAAACAGAATGCACCCAAAGTTGTCCAGGGAGCGGCCACACTCCAAGGGGGTACGGAAGAATTAAACAGCGGCCTGGCGCAATTGAGTGGACAGCTTTCTTCCGGCGCTGGACAGCTTACGGCAAACAGCAGCACTTTGCGAAGCGGAGCCAACGATCTTGCCGGTGGTGTTGGGGCACTTTCCTCCGGAGCGTCGTCCTTGCAGGAGGGAAGCGCTCAACTGATCGACGGAATCTCACAGTTGGATGACGGGGCAGCTACACTTCGTGACGGAATGAAAGAATTCCAGGATGAGGGTATCCATGAACTGACTACTATGGCGGACGAGAAAATGGGAGATCTTCTGGAGCGTCTGGCCGTACTCACTTCGCCGGAATACTCCTATCAGACATTCTCGGGAAAAGAGGATGATATGGACGGAGAAGTGAAGTTCATTATTGTTACAGACGAGATCAAAGATACAAAAGAGTAAAAAAACTGCCGGCGAGCAACAGCCAGATCGTTATCTTTTGCGGCTCTGACTCATGGAGTTATACAAGGCTTGGGATTCAATAAATGAAAATATTTCCGCCTTACATTTTTGTAAGGCGGATAATTTTCGGCAAAAAATGTGATATACTGGCAGATAGAATACAAGTCTGGAGGAATTTTAGGTGAATCGATTACTGCTGCTGGAAGATGATGAAAGTCTTATTGAAGGTCTGGCGTATACCCTGAAAAAGGAGGGATTTATCCTGGATGTTGTCCGCAGTCTCGGCGAGGCAAAGATAAAGCAGGATGCCGACAGCTGTTACGATCTGCTTTTACTGGATGTAACGCTGCCTGACGGGTCCGGCTTTGAGCTGTGCGAATCTATACGGGAAAAGGGTGATATGACGCCGATTATCTTTCTGACGGCTTCTGATGAGGAGACCAGTGTTATCCGCGGACTGGACTGCGGCGGAGATGATTATATCACGAAACCGTTTAAACTCGGAGAGTTGTGTTCCAGGATTCGAGCGCTTCTCAGAAGAAGCGCCATGCAGGAAGAGCGCCGGGAAGATTGTCTGACTTCCGGGCCGGTTCGTGTTGATACGGCCAAAGGTAAAGTGTTTTTAAGAGATGAGAGGGCAGAGCTGACACTGGCGGAATACCGTCTTCTTGTTCTGTTTTTGCAGCATAAAGGGCGGATTCTGACAAGAGATTTCATTTTGAACGCGTTGTGGGACGGACGGGGCAGTTATGTGGATGATAATACTCTGTCCGTCTATATCCGTCGTCTTCGGGAGAAACTTGAAAAAGATCCTTCCAATCCGCAGTATCTTATCACGGTCCGGGGAATGGGATACCGCTGGGAGGTGGAGAAATCATGAATTTGAATTGTTTAAATGATAGACAAAACCGCAGATTTGCTGTTGCTGTGCTTCTGTTTCCATTTATCACGCAGCTGTGCTTTTTCCTCTGGAGCCGGATGCAGTCGCTCTGGCTGCGGGATAGAATTTTTTCCTGGGAGCAGGCGGTGTCTTCTTCCCTTTTGGAACAGGGCGTGGAAGAGAGAGTCATAGCCGCGGCCTTTAAAAACCGTAAGATCAGCAGGGCAGGGGAGGTCTTTCTTGAAAAAATCGGTCATAACAGTGAGAATTCCGTCTTTCTTTTTGAACTTCCGGGACGCTTTTTTAGAAACTCCCTGATTTGGGGGCTTTTTGTATTTATCCTGCTCTTTTTATTTTTAGCGGTCACGGTTTTTCTCTATTTAAGGCGGCGGGATTGTCTGTATCAGCATGCAGCCGGGATTCTGAGACGGTTTCATCAGGGAGATTTTGACAGTCGTCTTCCGAGGGGAGAAACAGGGAGTCTGTATTATCTTTTTGATACGGCCAATGAACTGGCCACAGCGTTGAAAGCAAAAAGCGATATCCAATACAAATCCAGGCTGTTCCTTAAGGATACGATTTCTGATATTTCACATCAGCTGAAAACGCCTCTGGCGGCGCTTTCCATGTATGTGGAAATCATTTCCGGAGAACCGGAAAATACAAAAGTGGTTGAGAAATTTGCTGCCCGCTCACAGGCTTCCCTGGAACGTATGGAGCGGCTGATCCAGTCTCTTCTGAAAATTGCCCGTCTGGATACGGGGAGTGTGGTTTTTGAAAAAGAAAAATGTCAGATGTCGGATCTGGCCCGGGATTCGGCGGAAGATTTATTGAGCCGTGCAAAAAGAGAAAAGAAGCGGCTGGTTTTTGACGGAGATTCGGACTGCGCCGTTGTCTGTGATCCCATCTGGACCCGGGAAGCCATCGGCAATCTGATAAAAAATGCACTGGATCATACGGAAGAAGGAGGCAGAATACGCCTGTCCTGGAAACAGTCCCCTGCCATGGTGAGGCTTTTGGTGGAAGACGACGGATGCGGCATCCCGCCGGAGGATATTTATCATATCTTCAAGCGGTTTTACCGAAGTAAAAATTCAAAGGATACCGGCGGAACAGGGCTTGGCCTGCCTCTTGCGAAATCCATCATCGAGGGACAGGGCGGCATCCTGAGCGTGGAAAGTCTTCCTGGATCAGGCAGTGTCTTTACGATATCCTTTCTTTCAGATCTGTAAGAATATAACGCTTTTAAATTCACCGTCCTGTAAGATGCGAATGGTATACTGGCTCTCAGAAAGGACGGTATGCAATATGGAAATATTAAGAACAGAACATTTATGCAAAACCTATGGAACAAAAGAAGCGAAAGTAGAGGCGTTAAAAGATGTTTCTTTTACGCTGGAAAAGGGAGAATTTTCTGCAGTCGTGGGAGAATCAGGATCCGGTAAAAGTACGCTTTTAAACTGTATGGGAGGTCTGGATACGCCGACTTCAGGGAAAGTGCTGCTGGATGGAGAGGATCTGTTTTCCATGAAGGAAAACAAACGCACCGTTTTTCGCCGGCAGAATATTGGGTTTGTTTTTCAGTCATTTCAGCTGATAGCGGAGCTTAATGTGGAACAGAATATACTCTTTCCTGTTCTTCTGGATCACAGAAAGCCGGACAGGGAGCAGCTGGAAGAGGTGATGGAGGTACTGGGACTGACAGAAAGGAGACACCATCTGCCATGTCAGCTCTCCGGAGGGCAGCAGCAAAGAACAGCCATCGGACGCGCGCTTATTACCAGGCCGATGCTGATTCTGGCGGATGAACCCACAGGAAATCTGGATTCCCGGAACAGTCAGGATGTGATGGAGCTGCTGATGAAAGCGTCCCGCCATTACCAGCAGACTATATTAATGATCACACACAATGAACATCTGACCTCTTATGTAGATCGGGTTTTCAAAATGAACGACGGTCATCTTCAGGGTACGGGAGGTGTCAGGTTATGAAACGTGAAATGAAACATTATCTGGATCTGGTATCTATATCGTCTTGTGTGCATAAAAAGCAAAGCCGTATGACGCGGGTCTGTATTCTTCTGGCGGTTTTTCTGATATCTTCCATATTCAGTATGGCAGATATGTGGATACAAAGCCAGATTTACCAGAGCATACAAAATGACGGAGGCTGGCATGCGGTATTTCAGGATCTGAATGCGAATCAGATGGATATGATCGATTCCAGAGCAGAGGTAAAAGAATGTGCACGTTATGCAGTCACAAATTACAATCTGGACAGCGGCTGCCGGATAGGGACAAAAGAGACGGTTGTCGTCGGTTTTGATGAAAACCTGGTGGAGATGATACCTGGATTTGCCGCTGTGGACGGACATTTTCCGCAAAATGAAAAGGAAGCGGTGGTTACCGAAAGTCTGCGGATCCAGCAGGGTGTTCAGATTGGAGATACGGTTTTACTGGAAATACCCGGGGGCAATCTGTCTTTTACAGTAAGCGGGTTTATGAAAACCGCATCTATGCTGACCAGTTCAGATGCGTTCGGGCTTGTGCTGAACATGGACGCTTATCGGAAATATTTTTCAGAGCAGACGGCAGAGAAAGACTTTTCCTTTTATGTACAGTTTTCACCTTACTGCAGGATTCAGAAAACGATCACATCCATCTGTGAACAGCTGAATATTGATCCGGATACGGTGGGACAGAATACCAAGCTTCTGGGACTGTTGTTTCAGAGTGAAGATTCCTATATGGTGCAGCTATATCTGGTTGCAGGGATACTGGCTGTCCTTGTGGCAGCAGCCGGAATTTTCATGATATCCGGCAGCATGAACAGTGATATCGCCAACCGTGTACAGTTTTTTGGACTTCTGCGCTGTCTGGGAGCGGACAGACATCAGGTCATTCGTTTTGTGCGGCGGGAGGCGCTTAACTGGTGCAGCCGCGCCATTCCTCTTGGACTTGGGATCAGTGTCATCACAGTGTGGCTGTTGTGCGCTGTCCTGCGAAAACTGAGTCCGCTGTATTTTGAGACGATGCCCCTGCTGGGAGTAAGCTGGATCGGTCTGGCGGCAGGCATTATTGTAGGGCTTCTGACGGTTCTTCTGGCGGCCCTTGCTCCGGCAAAAAGAGCATCCAGAGTTTCTCCTCTGACTGCCGTATCGGGGAACGACGGTACTGTGGCAGCGGTAAAAAAAGCTGCCACGATGCGCGTTTTCTCTGTAGAAGCGGCACTTGGTGTTCACCATGCCAGAGGCAGCAGGAGAAATTTTCTTCTGATGACGGGCTCCTTTGCTTTCAGTATTATCCTGTTCCTGAGCTTCAGTCCGGCCATTGATTTTATGAATCATGCATTAAAACCGCTTCAGCCCGGCACGGCGGATCTGTCTGTGGTAAGCAGTGAAAACGAATGCTCTGTCCCACAAACCCTGGTCGGTGAATTGAAGGATAATCCGGCTGTGAAGCGGGTATACGGCAGAAGATTTGCTCGTCAGATACCCGTTCGGACACAATCCGGCGCGTTTTCCCAGATTGATTTGATTTCTTATGAGGAAAATCAGTTTCACTGGGCAGGGGACGCCCTGATCGAAGGAAATCTGGAAGGAGCGGTCAGGGGAGAGGGTGTGCTGGGTATTTTTGACAGTCAGGGACGGATGGCTTTAGGAGAGCGGATTTTTATGCAGACACCAGCGGGAGAACGGGAGATTGAGGTCTGCGGCCTTATTTCCGATCCGCCTTTTAATGCTTCGGAAAACTCCCGTATTATAATCTGTTCCGAGAAATTATTCGAAAAACTGACAGGAGAAACAGATTATACAATTATTGATATGCAGCTTGTACCGGATGTCAAAGAGGAGGACGTACAGGCAATCCGTGAACTGGCAGGAGAAGGGATTCGTTTTGAGGATAACAGGATGAGCAACAGTCAGATCCGGGGAGCGTATTATTCCTTTGCTCTGTTTTTCTACGGATTTCTTTTTATCATTGCAATGATATCTGTTTTTAATATTATTAACAGTATTTCCATGAGTGTGGCCGCACGGCAGAAGCAGTACGGCGCCATGCGGGCTGTCGGAATGACCGCAGGTCAGGTAATAAAGATGATCGTATGGGAAACCATTACTTATATACTGTCCGGAAGTGTGACCGGATGTGTGCTCGGTCTGCTGCTTCATTATAAACTTTACGGAATGATCATTACGTCCCGATGGGGAGATTCCTGGCATTTTCCGGCCGCTGCAATTATTGTTATTCTTTGTGTAACGCTTATTGCCGCAGGGGCGGCTGTGTGGAATCCGGCCCGGAAGATACGCAGCATGTCAGTGGCCGATACGGTCAATGAGTTATAAAGCGCCTTGCTGTAAGAAGAAAGTGATGGTAGAATAGGAGGCAGCTAAAAGAAGAAAGGAGACATCGGTATATGAAATTCATATATCCTGCAGTTATCAGAAAAAATGAAGCAGGGACATTTGATGCGTTTTTTCCGGATCTTGCATGCTGCCGCGCCAGCGGTGATACGCTGGAGGAAGCTGTAGACCGCGCCAATGAAGCGGCATACGACTGGCTGTATGTGGAATTGATGGAGGACGACGGCCAGCTTCCTCCTGTTTCCGATGTGGAAGATATGGAGCTTCTGGAAGGGGATGTGGTGAGAAATATCGCTGTAAATATACGTTTTACGGACGGATGGGACGAATAAATATGCAGGAAGAATTCCAAAACATCATTGAACGTATTAAGGTTTTCATGTATAATGTTCTGTGATAAAGGTAAGAAATTATACGAACGGAGGAATTGTGATGGCCCAAAGAAAAGATATCCATAAAGTACTGATTATCGGTTCTGGTCCAATAATCATCGGACAAGCCTGTGAATTCGATTATTCAGGCACACAGGCCTGCAAAGCATTGAAAAAACTGGGGTATGAAATTGTATTGGTCAACTCTAATCCGGCTACGATCATGACGGATCCGGAGACAGCTGACGTTACTTATATCGAACCGCTCAATGTGGAAAGACTTGAGCAGATTATCAAGAAAGAAAGGCCGGATGCTTTACTGCCAAATCTGGGAGGACAGTCAGGTCTTAATTTATGTTCGGAACTTTCCAAAGCAGGTGTTCTGGATAAATACGGTGTGCAGGTTATCGGCGTACAGGTAGACGCCATTGAACGTGGTGAAGACAGAATTGAATTTAAGAAAGCCATGGGCAGACTGGGCATTGAGATGGCCAGAAGTGAAGTGGCGTACTCTGTGGATCAAGCGCTGAAAATCGCAGACGAACTGGGATATCCCGTTGTACTTCGTCCCGCATACACCATGGGAGGTGCCGGCGGCGGCCTGGTATATAATGTGGAGGAACTGAAAACGGTATGTGCCAGAGGTCTGCAGGCCAGTCTGGTGGGCCAGGTTCTGGTGGAGGAATCCATCCTGGGCTGGGAAGAGCTGGAGCTGGAAGTAGTCCGTGACTCCAAAAACAATATGATTACCGTCTGCTTTATTGAAAATATCGATCCGCTGGGCGTACATACGGGCGATTCTTTCTGCTCTGCTCCCATGCTGACGATTTCAGAGGAAGTACAGAAACGTCTGCAGGAAAAATCTTATAAAATTGTAGAATCTATCGAAGTAATCGGCGGAACCAACGTACAGTGGGCCCACGATCCCAAAACTGACCGGGATATCATCATTGAGATCAATCCCAGGACTTCCCGTTCATCGGCGCTGGCTTCAAAAGCCACCGGTTTTCCCATTGCACTGGTGTCAGCCATGCTCGCAACGGGAATGACACTGGATGAGATTCCCTGCGGAAAATACGGTACACTGGACAAATATGTTCCCGATGGGGATTACGTTGTTATCAAATTTGCCCGCTGGGCTTTTGAAAAATTCAAAGGCGTTCAGGACAAACTGGGTACGCAGATGCGCGCCGTAGGCGAAGTCATGAGCATCGGCAAAAATTTCAAAGAAGCATTTCAGAAGGCAATCCGCAGTCTGGAAACAGGACGCTATGGCCTGGGACATGCGAAAAATCTGGATCAGAAATCAAAAGAAGATTTGCTCAAGCTTTTGATGACTCCCTCCAGCGAACGATATTTTGCCATGTATGAAGCGTTAAGACAAGGCGCGACAGTAGACGAGATCCATGAAATCACCAAGGTGAAACATTACTTTATCCAGCAGATGAAAGAGCTGGTTGATGAAGAAGAAGCTCTGATGAAACACAAAGGACATCTTCCGGAAGACCAGATGCTGATTACGGCGAAAAAGGATGGATTTTCAGATAAATATTTAAGCCAGATTCTGGATGTTGCAGAAGACGAAGTGAGAGAGAAGAGAATCTCCCTGGGCGTGGAAGAAGCCTGGGAGGGTGTTCACGTAAGCGGAACAAAGGACAGCGCTTACTATTATTCCACCTACAACAGTGAAGACAAAAACCCGGTAAACGAAGAAAAACCCAAGATCATGATTCTGGGCGGCGGCCCGAACCGTATCGGACAGGGTATCGAGTTTGATTACTGCTGTGTTCATGCTTCGCTGGCCCTTAAAAAGCTGGGATTTGAGACTATCATCGTAAACTGTAATCCGGAAACGGTTTCCACAGATTACGATACCTCTGACAAACTTTATTTTGAACCGCTGACCCTGGAAGATGTTCTGAGCATTTACAAAAAAGAAAAACCGGTTGGAGTCATTGCACAGTTCGGCGGACAGACACCGCTTAACCTGGCGGCGGATCTGGAGAAAAACGGTGTGAAGATTCTGGGAACCTCACCTTCTGTCATTGACCTGGCAGAGGACAGGGATCTGTTCCGCGCCATGATGGATAAGCTGGAAATACCGATGCCCGAATCCGGTATGGCTGTCAACGTGGAAGAAGCGCTGCAGATCGCTGAAAATATCGGATATCCTGTCATGGTTCGTCCTTCTTACGTGCTGGGCGGCCGTGGAATGGAAGTGGTATATGATCCGGAGAGCATGACGGAATATATGAAAGCTGCAGTTGGCGTAACGCCGGACCGCCCGATTCTTATCGACCGGTTCTTAAGCCATGCCACAGAGTGCGAAGCAGATGCCATCAGCGATGGAACTCATGCATTCGTACCTGCCGTTATGGAGCATATTGAGCTGGCAGGCGTGCATTCCGGCGATTCCGCGTGTATCATTCCGTCCAAACATATTTCAGAAGAAAATCTGAAGACAATCAAGGAATACACAAGGAAGATCGCAGAAGAAATGCATGTCAAAGGATTGATGAACATGCAGTATGCTATTGAAAACGGAAAGGTTTACGTTCTGGAAGCCAACCCAAGAGCATCCAGAACAGTGCCGCTGGTATCTAAGGTATGCAATATCCGCATGGTGCCGCTGGCCATTGATATTGTAACTTCCGAACTGACGGGAAGGCCATCACCGGTTTCCCAGCTGAAAGAACAGCATATCCCTTATTACGGTGTAAAAGAAGCGGTATTCCCGTTCAATATGTTCCAGGAAGTGGATCCGGTACTGGGACCGGAAATGCGTTCTACCGGCGAGGTTCTCGGACTTTCCGCTCATTACGGCGAAGCCTTCTACAAGGCTCAGGAGGCTACACAGACAAAACTTCCGCTGGGAGGTAAAGTTCTGATTTCTGTCAATGATAAAGATAAGCCGGAAGTGGTGGAACTTGCAAAGGATTTTGCAGAAGAAGGTTTCCAGATCATAGCTTCCCGCAATACCTGCAAACTTCTTCAGGATGAAGGAATTGAGGCACAGATGATCAATAAGCTTCAGGAAGGCAGACCCAATATGCTGGATCTGATTACCAACGGGGAGGTTGATCTGATTATCAATACGCCTGTGGGACGTGAAAGACAGTGGGATGACAGTTATCTGCGGAAAACAGCCATCAAGAAAAAGGTTCCTTACATGACCACGATTGCCGCTGCCAAAGCAACCATCAGCGGAATTAAATCGATGAAACATTACGGCGGAAGTGAAGTGCGCTCCTTACAGGAACTGCACAGCCAGATTAAAGACAAATAAAAAGCAAATGGAAGGCATGACCTCCCGGAGTCAGAATGAGATCTGACTCCGGGAGGTTTAATAGTATATTAAAAAAATTTATCCTGGTGCAAAAAATATAAAAAATTTAAATATTTTTGCATTTGAGTGCATAAACTTGAACAACAACAAAGATTATGCTATACTGTGGAAAGCAAGGAGGGCTGACCAATGATTGGTTCTCATGAACTGAAAGAAAGAAATCTTTATCTGAATAAACTGATTGCTTTTCAGGATACGGAACCGGTAAAAATTGTTACCGGTATCCGCCGCTGCGGTAAATCCAGTCTTTTAAAATTGATGGTTGCTCATTTAAAAGAAAATGGAATCAGGGATGAACAAATTATAGAAATAAACTTTGAATCACATGCATTCAAAAAGATGACAGGCGATAATTTATATGATTATGTAAAAGAGCATGTACATCCACAGAAAAGGATGTATCTTTTTTTCGATGAAGTACAAAGAGTGACTGGCTGGGAAGATGCTGTCAATTCCTTCCGTGTGGATTTTGACTGCGACATCTATATAACAGGGTCTAATGCTTATCTGCTTTCATCAGAATATTCCACATATTTATCAGGAAGATCGGTGGAAATAAAAATGCTCCCGCTGTCTTTTCGTGAGTTTCTTTTGTTTCATGATTTTGAACTCAAGGAAACAAGGAGTGCGCTGGGCGGCACACGCAGACAGGTGTTTGATAAAAGCGGCGAGCGTTATGAACTGCGGGAGGTGTTTGATGCATACATGCGCTTCGGTGGAATGCCAGGCATTGCCGATGCAGGTCTTGATCAGGAAAAAGCTATGGTTTTGCTAGATGGAATTTATTCGACTGTCGTCATGCGTGATATTCTGGAACGCGAAAAACGAAGGGGGCAAAAACGTATTACTGATCCGATTCTGCTGCGTAAGATTATCCTGTTTCTGGCTGATAATATCGGCAGCAATGTTTCCGTTTCCTCTATTGGGAATATACTGGTAAATGAAGGCCTTTTGGAGGAGGGAAAACGGAAAGGCAGGCCGAGTGCCCATACGGTTCAGGCATACGTAAATGCACTTTTGGAATCCTTTTTCTTTTATGATATTAAGCGTTTCGATATTAAAGGAAAAGAATATCTGCGAACCCTTGGAAAATACTATATTGTGGATATCGGTCTGCGAAATTACCTTTTGGGATTCCGCAATCGTGACAGCGGCCATGCTCTGGAAAATATTGTATACTTTGAACTCCTGCGCCGGGGCTACGATGTTGCCATTGGAAAGGTAGACAACAGTGAAGTGGATTTTATAGCAACCAGGATGGACGACAAACTGTATGTGCAGGTGACGGAATCTATGCTCAGTGAGGATACACGGCGAAGGGAACTGGCTCCTTTGCAGAAAATCAATGATAACTACGAAAAAATTGTATTAACGCTGGATACAGGAATAGATTCTTCATATGAAGGGATAAAATCTGTCAATCTGATGGATTGGTTAGTTGAAAGGAGGTCTCGAAATGAGATTTGAAATAATTGAAGATTATATTACTCAGTTTCCCATTTACCAGTATGCACTTTTAAGCAGTGAAAAGCTGGAGTTTTCCGACAAGGTAAGGACTATCTGTAAACGGGAATGTCCCCGGTATGGAAACTCATGGTCCTGTCCTCCGGCGGTGGGCAGTGTGGAAAAATGTCGGGAAACCTGTCTGAAATATCCAAAGGTTCTGCTGTTTTCCTCCGTGGCTGAGGTCGCGGATTACTCTGATATGGAAAGAAACCTGAAAACGAAGCAGGAACATGAACTGATTACCAGAAAAATCGAGAAATTTCTGCGTATCAACGGAGTTCCCTGCTACACGCTCTCAACGGATTCCTGTTCTTACTGCGAAAAATGTACATATCCAAAGAAAACATGTGCCCACCCGGAAATTATGCATCCGTGCATTGAAAGTCATGGGATTGTACTGACCAACACCATCGAACAAAATCAGATGGATTATTTTCTGGGGGAAAATATGATTCTGTGGTTCAGCCTTATTTTCATGGAGTCTGCTGATGCATAAATGAGTTCCCGGTTCATATACTGTATAATAAATGCCGGGAGATAAGCAATTGAAAAAAATCCGTGCTCTGCGAAGTGAGTTCCTGGACTCGCTGCAGATACCAAAAGACCTGGCTTTTCAGGAGTCGCTGGTTACATGCAGCGGGTGCAGTGAGATACTGGTGGAAAACTACCGGAAAATCCTGGAATATCAGAACAGCTGTATCCGCATCCTTTTAAAAAGAGGGAAAATGCGCATAGAGGGAGACAATCTGTCCATTGTCTATTACAGCAGAGATGAAATGAAAGTTACCGGATTCATTCAGGCTGTCTTTTTTGAATAAAGTATGGGGTGAAAATGTGGTAAAACAGGGGCTGCGGTACATACATGGTTACTTACAGATCGTAATTCAGGGAGAAGAGACGGAACGCTTTTTGAATCTGTGCTCCGCCGGCGGCGTGACGCTATGGAACATACGGCAGGAGCCGGAAGGGCAGACGGCCTATATGAGCATTGCAGATTTTAAGACGCTGCGTCCCGCTGCAAGGAAAACAAAAACAAAAGTCAGAATTTTGAAAAGATATGGATTGCCCTTCTTTTTTCAGAGAAACAGAAAAAGAAAGGCTTTTTTTCTTGGAATCTTTCTTTTTTGTTTTCTGATCTATCTGCTTTCCTTAAGAATCTGGAATATACATGTGGAGGGGAACACTGCATACAGTACTCAGACAATTCTTACATTTCTGGAGGAGAATGAGATATACCACGGCATTTCCAAAAAGGACGTGAACTGTTCCGGTATAGCGGCGATGCTTCGCCGGCAGTTTCCGGATATCACCTGGGTTTCCGCCAGAATTGAGGGGACGCGGCTGATTCTGGAGATGAAGGAAAATCTGGAAAACAGGGATCAGGAGGAGGATACCGGGGAAGATGAAAAGCCCTGTGATATCGTGGCGCCTAAGGCTGGAAAAATCGTTTCGATTATAACAAGAGCAGGCGTTCCGCAGGTGACACAGGGGCAGACTTTCAAAAAAGGGGATATCCTGGTTTCCGGAGCCATAGAAATCAAAAATGACGCTCAGGAGGTGACCGGGTACGAGTATGTGGCGGCGGATGCTGACATTTATGCGGACACCACCTATTCTTACTACGATGAATTTCCTCTGAATTATAAAGAACGGGTATACACAGGAGAAAATTCCAGGAACTTTTTCTTTACTGCCTTCCAATACCGCATAGATTTGGGGTTTCCGCCATCCGATGATCTTACGTATGACCAGATTACGACCACCTCTTTTGTTTATCTGACGGAAAATTTTCTGCTGCCCTTCAGCTATGGAACCACAGAAACCTGTCCCTACCGGATTCTGAATAAAAAGTATACCAGGGAGGAGGCACAGGAAAAGGCAAATGCCCATCTTTACACTTTTTTGAAGAATTTAACGCAAAAAGGGGTAGAAATATACAGGAAAGATGTTAAAATAGACACATCGGCAAACACTTGTGTCATGAAAGGGAAGATTTTCGTAAAAGAAAAATTGCTGGAAACTTCCCCGGTAAAGGAAAAAGAAGTGACAAAGGAAAGGACATCTGACACATGAGCAGTATTACAGAAACTACGATACAGATTCCTGCTGGGCAGGAAATGAATATATTTGGTCAGTTTGATGAACATATTAAAAAAATTGAGCGCTCCCTTCAGGTTTCTCTGATTTCCAGAGACGGCGCCATCAAGATCATAGGTCCTGCCGCCAACGTGGATAAGGCAAGACGTATTCTTGAGCAGCTGACGACTCTGGCTCTGCGGGGAAATCTGATTACCGGGCAGCAGATTGACTACGCCCTGGCCCTTGCCATGGAAGAAAAGGAGTCGGCCATTGTTGAGATGGACAAGGACTGCATCTGTCATACCATCAACGGCCGCATGGTTAAGCCCAAGACACTGGGGCAGAAGCAGTATGTGGACAGTATACGGGACAAGATGATTGTATTCGGGATCGGACCGGCCGGTACGGGAAAGACGTATCTGGCCATGGCCATGGCAATTACAGCATTTCGTAATGATGAAGTCAACCGTATCATTTTAACCCGTCCCGCCATTGAGGCGGGAGAAAAGCTGGGCTTTCTGCCGGGAGACCTGCAAAGTAAAGTAGACCCATACCTGCGGCCTCTTTACGACGCCCTTTATCAGATCATGGGGGCGGAAAGTTTTGCCAAAAACATGGAAAAAGGGCTGATAGAAGTGGCGCCGCTGGCTTATATGAGGGGCCGTACGCTGGATAATGCCTTTATCATCCTGGATGAGGCCCAGAACACCACACCTGCCCAGATGAAAATGTTTCTGACCAGGATCGGGTTCGGTTCCAAAGTGATTATCACAGGAGACGCCACCCAGAAGGATTTGCCAGGGGATACAAAATCCGGTCTGGACGTGGCCATGCAGGTACTGAAAAAAATTGATGATATTGCATTTTGCCAGCTCACCAGCAAAGACGTGGTTCGCCATCCTCTGGTGCAGAAGATTGTACAGGCATATGAAAACTATGAAAAGAAAAACAAAAAGCCGTCCGGCGGTAAGAGGTAATTTATGAAATTATGGATAGAAAATGATAATGAGTATGAATTTGATTTTCCCTATGAAGATACGGCGCGGCAGGTGCTCAGGCAGGTGCTCCTTCAGGAAAACTGTCCCTACGAAGGGGAGGTCACGCTGGTGCTGACAGATTCGGAGAAAATCCGAAACACCAATAAGACCTTCCGGGGCATTGACCGTGAGACGGACGTGCTGTCTTTTCCCGCTGTGGATTTTTCAACGCCGTCTGATTTTCAGATGGTAGCGGAGCAGGAGGAGATTTTTCTCAATCTGGACAGTGATGAGCTGATTCTGGGAGATATTATGATCAGCGTTCCCAAGATGCGCCGTCAGGCCGAAGAATACGGCCATGGTGAAAAAAGAGAGTTTGCCTTTTTAATCGCCCACAGCCTGCTTCATCTGCTGGGCTACGATCATATGGATGAGAAGGAAGCGGCACAGATGGAAGAAAAGCAGGAGCAGATCCTTGGCGCACTGAACATTAACAGATAGGAGATTGTGGTATGAAAAAAGTGAAATTTCTTCTGGTATTTGGCCTCATCTGTTCTGTTTTTCTGAGCGGATGCAGAAAAAAAGAGGAGTCCGCCCCTTCGGCCCCGGAAAAGGAACCGACCGTTCAAGTTACGGAAGAAGCAAAGGAACCGGAAGTGATAGAGCCAAATGAGACAGAGTCTGACGAAGAAATTATCCCGGAGGGTATGGTGAAAAGTTATCTCACCGGTGAATACGTAGATGAAGCAATCGGCCGCAGGCGGCCGGTGGCATTTATGATGAATAATATTCAGGCGGCCGTACCCCAGGCGGGCATTGCCAATGCCGGCGTAGTCTATGAAGCGCCGGTGGAAGGATCCATCACCAGACTGATGGCAGTCATGGAGGATTATGATCAGCTGGAAAAGATCGGCTCCATGCGCAGCTGCCGGGATTATTATATCTTTTATGCAGCGGGCTTTGACGCTATCTATGTCCATTACGGGCAGTCGGCCTATGCGCTTCCCATTCTGGAGCTTCCGGAAGTGAATAATTTAAGCGGTCTGGCCAGCTATACGGATTCCGTCTTTTACCGCACCAGCGACCGCAAAGCGCCCCACAACGCCTATACCAGCTTTGAAGGCGTCCAAAAGGGCATAGAAATCTGCGGATACAGCCAGGAGTATGCGGATGATTACGACGGTTCCTATACCTTTGCAAAAGTAGGAGAGACAGTGGAACTGCCGGGAAACTGGAATGCTCAGATTGTAAAACCCGGGTATACCTACAACCAGCCCTGGTTTGAGTATAATGAAAGCGACGGCCTTTATTACCGGTACCAGTACGGGGATCCCCAGATTGACGAACTGACCCAGGAGCAGCTGTCTTACCGGAACATTCTGATTCAGTTTTCTTCCTGGAGAAATTACGATGAGAACGGATATCTGAATATTGATGTGGACGAGCCGGGGGACGGCATCTTTATCACAGGCGGCAAGGCAATTCCTGTAACCTGGAAAAAGCACACTCCCTGGGGTCCCACCTATTATTACGACAGCAATGGCAATGAAATTACGTTAAATACGGGAAAAACCTGGGTCTGCATCGTGCAGGATTCCTATCGGGAAAATACGTCTGTGACAGACCGGGAAGGATTTACTCCGCCTATGGGTCAAAGCGCCCAGATCCAGGCTGCGGCGGAAGCGGCGGATACGGAATATTAAATATGCAAAAGAGGAAACAACATTGGATTTTCGTGAAAAACTAAAGGATAAAAAAAGAATTGTGATAAAGATCGGTTCTTCTTCTCTGACCCATAAAGAGACCGGGAAGCTGGATCTGATTAAGCTGGAGATACTGGTACGGGAAGTCAGCGATCTGAGGAACCAGGGAAAGGAAGTGGTGCTTGTCTCTTCCGGTGCCATCATGGTCGGCAAAAACAGCGTGAATACAAAGGACGCGCCGGACCACATCGCTTTCAAGCAGGCCTGCGCCGCCATCGGACAGGCCAAGCTGATGATGATTTATCAAAAATTATTTGCCGAGTATAATCAGATCGCCAGTCAGGTTCTGATGACTAAAAACACCATGGTGGACAATCTGAACCGGAAAAATGCGCAGAATACCTTTGAGGAACTGCTGAAGCTGGGTTCCATCCCCATTGTCAATGAAAATGACACCATCGCAACCTATGAAATTGAATTCGGCGACAACGACACGCTCTCAGCGGTGGTGGCGGCGCTGATCGGCGCTGATATGCTGATTCTGCTTTCTGATATCGACGGACTGTTCA
Organism: uncultured Ruminococcus sp.; assembly: GCA_946494335.1. GTDB lineage: Bacteria > Bacillota > Clostridia > Lachnospirales > Lachnospiraceae > Ruminococcus_G. Next base: position 27,313 of record CAMMBV010000009.1, read on the forward strand.
CCGATGATCCCCACCGCAATAAAAAGGCCCGTTTTATCGATGTGGTGGAGTCCATTGACACGCATCTGCTGGAAATGGGAAAGGGGACTACCGGAAGCAGCGTGGGAACCGGAGGGATGGCTACGAAACTGAAAGCTGCAAAGCTGGCTACCAGCGCTGGCGCCGACATGATCATCGCCAACGGGGAGGATTTCCATATCATTCACCGGATTATGCAGGGAGAAAGCTGCGGAACATTATTCCGGGCCAACCAGAAAGAAGAGTTTTATCTTATTGATTACATCGACAAGATGCTTTAAGTGACAGGAGTAAGAAGGAGAAACTGAAATATGAATGAAAAAGATATTGCCCGCATCAACGAACTGGCGCGCAAATCCAAAACAACCGGACTGAGCGCGGCGGAAAAAGAAGAGCAGGCAAAGTTAAGAAGAGAATACATTGCGCGGGTCCGCATGAATTTAAGATCCCAGCTGGATCAGATCGATATTAAAGAAGCGGACGGCAGCATCACCAATCTGGGAGAAAAATATGGACACAAAGCAAAGCATTAGGAAAGAGGTTTTCAGACGGAGAAAAGAAGCTTCTGAGGAAATGATTCGGCAGGCCAGCCAGAGTATCTGCGAGAAGATCAGGGCGCTGGAAGCCTTTCGGGAAAGCGAATGGCTTTTTGCCTACATGGATTTCAATAAGGAAGTCATGACCGGCTCTCTGATTGAAAAAGCCTGGGAAATGGGGAAACGCGTGGCGGTTCCAAAGGTTGAGGGGAAAGATATGACTTTTTACGAAATCACTTCCTTCGATCAGCTAAAACCGGGATACTTCCAGATACCGGAACCGGAAGGCTGCGAAAAAGCGGACTGCGAGGACGCCTTTCTGGTGATACCGGGGGTGGCTTTTGACAAAACGCGTCATCGCATCGGCTACGGACAGGGATTTTATGATCGTTATTTAAGCGTACATAAGTGCCATAAAACGGCGGCGGTGGCTTTTGATTTTCAGGTGTTTGATGCAGTTCCCTTTGAGGAGCTGGACATCTTGCCGCAGGCGCTGGTGACGGAAAGCTCTGTCTTTTAGAGGCTGCGCACAACAGACGGGTTCGTTTAACAACAGGGTGGGGGTTTTTTACTCTCATCCTGTTATGACGTACAGCCAAAACCCCGGGGGCATAAACAGGGAATAGCAATCATATATAATAAGTGGAAAGCACTTGAAAAAAACAGGAAATGCTTGTTATAATGGCAGATGTGAAAAAAGAACGAAGGAGAATTCATGAATTATACAGAAAAAAACGGGATACCGGAAGCTGTTCCTGTAATGGAACCGGACCGGCAGTATTATTATATGAAAAAAGCCAGACAGTATGTAAACGCCCGTTCCAGAGAAATGGGACGGCCTCTTACTTTCTGCGTCAATACGTTCGGCTGTCAGATGAACGCAAGAGACTCGGAAAAGCTGGAAGGCATCCTGGAGGAAGCAGGGTATCAGAAAAGTGAGGAAGATCATGCGGATATTGTGATTTACAATACCTGCACCGTGAGAGAGAACGCCAATTTAAAGGTGTATGGACGGCTGGGGTATCTGCACAGCCTTAAGAAAAAAAATCCTCATATGCTGATCGGGCTGTGCGGCTGTATGATGCAGGAGCCTCAGGTGGTGGAAAAAATCAAGAAAAGCTACCGGTTTGTAGATCTTATCTTCGGAACCCACAATATTTTTAAATTTGCCGAACTTCTGGTAAACCGCCTGGAATCGGATTCCATGGTGATCGATATCTGGAAGGATACGGATCAGATCGTGGAAGATCTGCCCACCGACAGAAAATACAGCTTCAAGTCAGGCGTCAATATTATGTTCGGATGCAACAACTTCTGCAGCTACTGTATCGTGCCCTATGTACGGGGCCGGGAACGAAGCAGAAATCCCAAGGATATCCTGCGGGAAATTGAGAAGCTGACCCAGGACGGGGTGGTGGAAGTGATGCTTCTGGGACAAAACGTCAACTCCTACGGGAAAAATCTTGATGACCCCGTCACCTTTGCGCAGCTTTTAAAGGAAATTGAAAAGATTCCGGGGCTTGAAAGGATTCGTTTCATGACCTCCCACCCCAAAGATCTGTCGGATGAGCTGATTGAAGTAATGGCGCAAAGCGACAAAATCTGCCATCATCTTCACCTGCCCCTTCAGTCGGGCAGCAGCCGTATTTTAAAAGAGATGAACCGGAAATACACGAAAGAGGATTATCTGACTCTGACAGAAAAAATTCGCCGGGCTGTACCGGATATCTCTCTGACTACGGATATCATTGTGGGCTTTCCGGGAGAAACCCAGGAGGATTTTGAAGAGACACTGGACGTAATCCGGAAAGTACGCTTTGACAGCGCCTTTACTTTTATCTATTCCAGGCGTACCGGTACGCCGGCGGCGGCCATGGAAAACCAGGTGCCCCAGGATGTGGTGAAAGACCGGTTCGACCGCCTGTTAAAAGAAGTACAGACCATATCCGCCAAAATGACGTCGCGTTTTACCGGAACCGTGCAGGAGGTGTTGGCGGAAGAAATCAACAGCCACAAAGAAGGACTTTTAACCGGCCGTCTTGGCAGCAACATCCTGGTACATTTTCCCGGGACAGAAGAGGAAATCGGGAAACTGATAAAGGTTTCCCTGGATGAATGCCGCGGTTTTTATTATATGGGAAGCCGTGTTGAGGAAGAGAGGAAAAATCCGTGACAAATCTTTCACCAATGATGCAGCAGTATGTGGAGACAAAAGAGACTTATAAGGACTGTATCCTTTTTTACCGGCTGGGTGATTTTTATGAGATGTTTTTTGACGATGCCGTTCTGGCATCGAAGGAGCTGGAGCTTACGCTGACCGGCAGAGACTGCGGTCTCAAAGAAAGAGCGCCCATGTGCGGCGTGCCCTTTCATTCGGCTGACACGTATATCAACAGGCTGATCGATAAAGGATATAAAGTGGCAATCTGCGAGCAGGTGGAAGATCCCAAGCTGGCAAAGGGTCTGGTGAAAAGGGAGGTTACCCGCATCGTCACGCCGGGAACCAATTTAAATACCCAGAGTCTGGATGAATCCAAGAACAATTATATCATGGCAATCGTTTATCTGGACGACACCTACGGCGTCTCTCTGGCCGATGTAACCACCGGAGAATGCTTTCTGACAGAGGTGGACAAAGAAAAGAAGCTGCTGGATGAGATATCCAAGTTTTCTCCCGCTGAGATCATATGCAATCAGTCCTTTTTCGTAAGCGGTATAGATCTGGAGGATCTGAAAAACCGTCTGGGCATCACCGTCTATTCTCTGGACGCCTGGTATTTTGATGATGAACTGTGCCAGAGGACCTTAAAAGATCATTTCAAAACCATATCACTGAAAGGACTGGGGCTGGAAGACTACCCCACGGGGATCATCGCCGCGGGAGCGCTTTTTCAGTACCTTTTCGAGACACAGAAAAATTCGCTGTCTCATATGACGGAGATAAAACCCTACCTGGCGGAGAAATACATGATCATCGACAGCTCCAGCCGCCGCAACCTGGAACTGGTGGAAACGCTGCGGGAAAAGCAAAAAAGAGGATCCCTCCTCTGGGTTTTAGACAAAACCAAAACGGCCATGGGAGCCAGAATGATGCGCAGTTTTGTAGAGCAGCCCCTGATTGATGCCGATCAGATCAACGAGCGGCTGGAGGCGGTAGACGAGCTGAACAAAAAGGCCATTTTGCGGGATGAAATTCGGGAATATTTAAATCCGGTCTATGATATGGAACGTCTGGTCAGTAAGATCAGCTATCAGACGGCCAATCCCAGAGATTTGATCGCCTTTAAATCTTCCCTGTCCATGCTTCCTCATATCCGTCAGCTTCTCACAGAATTTGAAAGTCCCCTCCTGGCGGGGCTGTGCCGTCAGCTGGATGATCTGCAGGATCTTTATAAACTTCTTGACGCATCTATTCAGGAGGAGCCGCCGCTGGCCATGAAGGAAGGCGGCATCATAAAAGACGGCTTTCATGAGGACGTGGATCATTTCCGTCAGGCGAAAACAGAAGGAAAAACCTGGCTGACACAGCTGGAGACTGAAGAGAGGGAAAAGACGGGAATCCGAACCCTGAAAATTAAGTACAACAAGGTATTCGGATATTATCTGGAAGTGACCAATTCTTTTAAGGATAAAGTACCGGACTATTATACCAGGAAACAGACGCTGACCAATGCAGAGCGATACTATACCCCGAAATTAAAAGAGCTGGAGGATATGATTTTAGGGGCGGAGGACAAACTGTATGCGCTGGAATACCAGCTCTTTTGTGAAATCAGAGACACGCTGGCCAGGGAAATAGCCAGAATTCAGGAGACAGCCCGGGCGGTAGCCGCCGTCGACGTATTTGCCTCCTTCTCCCTGATTTCCACACACAATCATTATGTCCGTCCTAAAATAAACAATAAGGGAATCATTGATATCAAAGGCGGCCGTCATCCCGTGGTGGAAAAGATGATCACCAACGATATGTTTATTCCCAATGATACATATCTGGATAATGGATCCAGCAGGATATCAATTATCACCGGCCCCAACATGGCCGGAAAATCCACTTATATGAGGCAGACTGCTCTGATCGTACTGATGGCTCAGATCGGCTGTTTTGTGCCGGCGGATAAGGCCAAAATCGGTATTGTGGACCGGATTTTCACCCGCGTGGGCGCCTCTGACGATCTGGCCAGCGGACAGAGTACTTTTATGGTGGAAATGACGGAAGTGGCCACCATTTTAAGAAACGCCACGGCCAACAGCCTTTTGATTCTGGATGAAATCGGACGGGGAACCAGTACCTTTGACGGACTGTCCATCGCCTGGGCGGTGATCGAACATATCAGCAATACAAAGCTTCTGGGCGCCAAAACTCTTTTTGCGACTCATTACCATGAACTGACGGAGCTGGAGGGAAAACTGCCCGGCGTCAATAATTACTGTATCGCTGTAAAAGAGAAGGGCGACGATATCGTATTTTTAAGAAAGATCATCCAAGGCGGCGCGGACAAAAGCTACGGTATTCAGGTTGCCAAGCTGGCAGGAGTTCCGGAGAGTGTCATAGAACGGGCCAAAGAGCTGGTGGAGGAGCTAAGCAATGCAGACATCCTGGCGGCTGTGAAAGATCTGTCCAAACCGGTAAAAAAGAAAGCCCCAAAAGTACATTACGATGAAGTGGACATGAAACAGATGTCTCTGTTTGACACGGTACAGGACGACGATATCATAGAAGAGCTTAAAAATCTGGATATATCAAATCTGACGCCTCTTGAGGCTCTTAACATACTCAACCGGCTTCAGAATAAGATAAAAAATCGGTGGTAGATAAATCATGAGAAAAATTACATTGCTGGATCAGGTTACAATTGATAAAATTGCGGCCGGAGAAGTGGTGGAACGCCCTTCATCGGTGGTGAAGGAGCTGGTGGAAAACTCCATAGACGCAGGAGCTACGGCTGTCACAGTGGAAATCAGGGACGGCGGTATCTCTTTCATCCGGATTACCGACAACGGTCAGGGAATCGAAAAAGATCAGGTTCCCTCTGCTTTCTGGCGCCATGCCACCAGCAAAATCACCTCTCTGGAGGATTTGCTGACCATATCTTCCTTAGGGTTTCGAGGAGAAGCGCTGTCCAGCATTGCAGCCGTCTCCCAGGTGGAGCTGATTACCAAAACGCCTGATTCCCTGACGGGGACCCGTTATATCATAGAGGGCGGAGTGGAAAAGGAGCTGGAGGAAATCGGAGCTCCCCAGGGGACCACCTTTCTGGTCCGCAATCTGTTTTTCAACACTCCGGCCAGAGCCAAGTTTTTAAAGTCCCCTCCCACAGAAGGCTCCTACATCGGCAGTCTGATGGAACAGCTGGCCCTTTCTCATCCGGAGATATCTTTTAAATTCATGCAGAACGGACAGACCCGCCTGAATACATCGGGAAACGGAAACTTCAAAGAGATCATCTATCAGATATACGGCCGGGAAATCACAAAGGAAGTGACCGAAATCGATGTGGAGGATGGAGACGTTTCCATCACCGGCTACATCGGAAAGCCCACCGTTTCCAGAGGAAACAGAGGATTTGAAAATTATTTTGTAAATGGACGGTTTGTAAAAAATAATATTCTGACGAAAGCCATTGAGGACGGATACCGCTCCTTTTTGATGCAGCACAAATTCCCCTTTACCGCGCTGTTTTTTAAGATCAATCCCGCCAAGGTGGATGTCAATGTCCATCCGGCAAAGAGAGAGGTCCGCTTTCAGGACGGGGAAGAGATCTATCGGATCGTATACCGGGCCGTCAGCGAGGCATTGACTCAAAAGGAACTGATCCCGGAGGTTTCTTTCGATCCAGCCGGGAAAAAGGCCCGGGAGCCGAAACCGGCCCCGGTTTCCGGATCTGTTCCGGAACCTTTTGAAGTCAAAAGGAGGGAGACGGAAAAAAAATCCGTCCTTAAAGAACCGGTCTTAAAAGAACCGCTTTCAAAGGAACCGGCTGAAAATCAGATAAAGGAAAGAGGCTCTTACCTGCAGCAGGCAGTAAAAGAGGAGAGAATGGAAAGGGAGCTTAAAAGGCCGACGGAAGAAAAGCTGCCGGAGGAAAAACCACAGGAGGAAAAGCCTCAGCAGCTTACCATGTTTCAGGACAAAAGACTTCTGGATGAAAATTCCAGAAGCCTTCACCGGATTATCGGACAGGTGTTCGGCACCTATTGGCTGGTGCAGATGGAGGACAAACTGTTTATCATCGACCAGCATGCGGCTCACGAAAAAGTGCTGTATGAACAGCTGGTTCGTGAGATGAGGGAAAAGAAAATTATCTCCCAGTATCTGGCCATACCCGCCGTAATCTCTCTGAATCTGGGTCAGCTGGAGCTGATGCGGCAAAATGAAGAGTATTTTCGGGATTTCGGATTTGAGATCGAACCTTTTGGCGGGAAAGAATATACCATACGGGCGGTTCCATGCAATCTGTACGGGATAGAAGAGGAGAAGATTTTTATTGAGCTGCTGGACAGTCTGGAACAGGAGGGAGCCGGCCGGCTGACGCCGGAGGTGTTTGCACAGCGTCTTGCCGTCATGGCCTGCAAAGCGGCTGTAAAGGGGAATCAGGCCATGACCCGGGCAGAAGCCGAAAATTTGATCGATCAGCTTCTGAAACTGGATAATCCGTATCACTGTCCCCATGGACGGCCCACTATAATTTCCATGAGCCGGTACGAACTGGAGAAAAAATTCAAACGTGTGTTATAGAAAAGGATGACAAATACATGCAGCCATTACTGATACTGACTGGACCTACCGCCGTGGGAAAAACGGCGCTGTCCATTGCCCTTGCCAAAAAGACGGGGGGAGAGATTGTTTCCGCAGATTCCATGCAAGTCTACCGGAAAATGGATATCGGATCTGCCAAAATAAAGCCGGAAGAGAAAAAGGGAGTGCCCCATTACCTTATTGATGTACTGGATCCTTTTGAAAAATTTGACGTGGTACGTTTTCAGCATATGGCGCTGGAAGCCATGCAGGATATCTGGTCCCGTGGAAAAATCCCCATCCTGACAGGAGGAACCGGGTTTTATATCCAGTCGGTTCTCTACGATATTGACTTTACGGAGCATGGACTTAATGAAACCTTCCGAAAAGAACTGGAAGATCTGGCCCGCCGGGAAGGACAGGAGACACTCCACCGGATGCTGCAGGAGAAGGATCCCAAAGCCGCGCAGGAGATTCATCCCCACAATGTGAAACGGGTGATCCGGGCCCTGGAATTTTTTTACCAGACCGGCGAACCGATTTCCCGGCATAATACGGAGCAGAGAGGTCGGAAGTCTCCGTACCGCTATCTGTATTTTGTGCTCAATGAGCCAAGAGAACGGCTCTATCGGAAAATTGAGCGGCGGGTGGATCAGATGATGGAGGAGGGGCTTCTTTCGGAAGTGGAAATGCTCTACCGGGAAGGCTATACAAAGGATATGGTTTCCATGCAGGGTCTTGGCTACAAGGAAATGCTGTCCTATTTAAACGGGGAAATTTCTCTTGAGGAAGCCGTCCGCATTTTAAAAAGGGATACCCGTCATTTTGCCAAGCGCCAGCTGACCTGGTTTCGGCGGGAAAAGGACGTGATCTGGATTCAGAAGGAAGAATTTGATTACGATGAAGAAAAGATACTGGATTACATGATGGCACTGTGCTGGGAAAGGAATATATTGGAATGAATGACTTTATAGATGAAAAGCAGGAAATGTACCAGGCCCTGGGAATCGGCAGGGAGGTCTATCAATTTTGCGAGAACGTATGGGAAGGGCTGAAAAGCCGCTTTGAACGTATCGACGAGACGGCGGAATATAATCAGCTGAAGGTAATCCGGGCCATGCAGGAAAACCGGGTCAGCGAAGCCTGCCTTTACTCCAGCAGCGGTTACGGGTACAACGATCTGGGGCGTGATACGCTGGAAGCGGTCTATGCCTCCGCCTTTCACACGGAAGACGCCCTGGTCCGTCCTCAGATTGCCTGCGGCACCCACGCCCTGGCCGTTGCTCTGGCCGGAAACTTAAGGCCGGGGGACGAGCTGTTTTCTCCCGTCGGCAAACCCTACGATACGCTGGAAGAGGTGATCGGCATCCGGCCTTCCAACGGATCTTTGGCGGAATACGGCATCACATACCGGCAGGTGGATCTTCTGGCGGACGGATCCTTTGACTATGAGAATATAAAAAAGGCCATCAATGAAAAGACGAAGCTGGTAACGATCCAGCGTTCCAAAGGATATCAGACCAGGCCCACGCTTTCTGTGAAGCGGATACAGGAGCTGATTGCTTTCATAAAAGACATCAAGCCGGATGTGATCTGCATGGTGGACAACTGTTACGGTGAATTTGTGGAAAAACTGGAGCCCACCGACGTGGGAGCCGATCTTATGGTAGGCTCTCTGATCAAAAATCCGGGCGGAGGGCTGGCCCCCATTGGCGGTTACATTGTGGGAAAAAAAGAATACGTGGAAAACGCTGCATTTCGTCTGACCTCACCGGGTCTGGGAAAAGAGGTAGGGGCTACCCTGGGCGTCAATCAGTCCTTCTACCAGGGATTTTTCCTGGCGCCCACTGTGGTTGCCGGAGCGTTAAAAGGCGCCATTTTTGCGGCGAATATTTATGAAAAGCTGGGCTTTTCCGTCATTCCAAACGGCTCGGAGAGCCGGCACGATATCATACAGGCGGTGGAATTTGGCAATCCGGAAAGTGTAATCGCATTCTGCAAAGGCATACAGGCGGCGGCTCCGGTGGACAGCTATGTAGATCCTGAGCCATGGGATATGCCGGGATATGACAGCGACGTCATTATGGCGGCAGGCGCTTTCGTGCAGGGTTCCTCCATTGAACTTTCCGCCGACGGCCCCATCAAACCGCCCTACGCCGTCTATTTTCAGGGAGGGCTTACCTGGGAGCATGCAAAGTTCGGCATTATGATGAGTCTTCAGAAACTGCAGGAAAAGGGCCTGGTTTCTTTGTGATCGGAGGTGAAAGAGGATGCGGGTAATTGTAATCGGAGGCGGCGCAGCCGGACTGATGGCCGCGGTCATGGCCGCCAGGAGAGGCGCAGCCGTCACAGTTTTGGAGCAGAATAATGTTTTCGGGAAAAAAATCCTGGCCACAGGCAATGGAAAATGTAATCTGACAAATGTAAAGCAGGATCCACAGGAATACAGAAGTGATACGAAAGACTTTCCATGGCAGGTGGTAAGTGCTTTTCCCCTGGCAGAAACGCTGAAATTTTTCACAGGACTGGGTATTTATACCAGAAATAAAAACGGCGGGCTTTATCCTTACAGCGAACAGGCCTCTGCCGTAAGAGATGTTCTTTGTATGGAGGCAGCCCACCTGAAAGTGAAAATGAAAACCCAGGAGCGTGTAACCTGCATCCGAAAAGAAAAGGAAGGCTTTTTGGTGGACACGCAGACCTATACATACCAGGCTGACCGGGTGATTCTGGCAGCCGGAGGATGCGCATCTTCTGTATCCGGATCCTGCAAAGACGGATTTGACCTGGCAAAAAGACTGGGGCATACGGTAGTAGAACCCCTCCCTGCTCTGACAGGTTTAAAAGGAGTCGGAGCCTATTTTCCCAAATGGGCCGGCGTTCGTTTTGAGGCTCAGGTTACTCTCTTTGAAAATGAGAAGGAGGCAGCCTCCCAAAGAGGAGAGATTCAGTTTACAGAATACGGAATTTCCGGTATCCCGGTATTTTCCATCAGCCGCTTTGCCGCCCGGGCGCTGAATCGAAAAAGCCGGGTAATGGCGGTTCTTGATTTCATGCCGGATTTTACTCTGGAGCAGCTGAGCGTTTTTCTGGAGACACGGATGGAAAACTGCGGCTATAAAACCATGGAGGAGTCACTGGTCGGCCTTCTTCCCCAGAAGTTGATTCCCCTGCTGTGTACGGAAATCCGGTATGTGCAGGAGCTGGCTGAAAAACTGAAGAACTATCCCATCATTATAAAGGATACGGGTCCTATGTCACAGGCCCAGGTCTGCACTGGCGGCGTATCGGCAGAAGAAATCTGCCCTGATACCATGGAATCCCGGCTGGTTTTGGGCCTTTACTTTGCGGGAGAGGTAGTGGATGTGGACGGAAACTGCGGGGGATATAACCTGCAGTGGGCATGGAGCAGCGGCGCCATAGCCGGCATCTCCTGCGCGGGAGGGACAATATGATACGGATCAATCAGCTGAAACTTCCCGTGCATCACAGCCAGGATGCACTGCGAAAAAAAATCATGCATACCCTTCACGTTTCCATGGAGGATATAACATCAATTAAAATTGTCCGGCAGTCTCTGGACGCCAGAAAAAAGCCGGAACTGTTTTACGTGTATTCTGTCGACGTTTCTTTGAAGGGGCAGCTGGAGAGAAAAATCTGCAAAAGAGTTAACAATAAAAATATTATGTTATCCAAAGAAAATGGTTACAGCTTTTCACCGGATAAAAAACCGGAATCCTCTTCCCGACCGGTGGTGGCCGGCAGCGGTCCGGCCGGCCTTTTTTGCGCCTGGCTCCTGGCGCGCTGCGGCATGCAGCCTCTGATCCTGGAGCGGGGCGACAAGGTGGAGGAGCGGATCAAGAAGGTGACAAAATTCTGGGAGGGGGGCTGCCTGGATGAAGAGTCCAACGTTCAGTTTGGCGAAGGAGGCGCCGGCACCTTTTCCGATGGAAAACTAAACACCACAGTCAAAGATCCCAAAGGGAGGAATCTTCAGGTGCTTAAGCTTTTTGTGGAAGCGGGCGCTCCGGAAGAAATCCTTTATCAGCAAAAGCCTCATCTGGGGACAGATCAGCTGGTTTCCATCGTAAAAAATCTGCGGACAAAGATTGAACAGATGGGCGGTCAGTTTATGTTCGGCGCAAAGCTGACGGATATCTCGGAGAAAAATGGATGTCTTAACGCTGTAGAAATCAATGGAAATCAGTGGCTGTGTACTGACACGCTGATTCTGGCTATTGGCCACAGCGCCCGGGATACTTTCCGGATGCTCTGGGAACGCGGCGTGTCCATGGAATCCAAAGCTTTTGCCGCCGGAATCCGCATTGAGCATCCCCAGACTATGATAAACCTGTCACAGTACGGCCAGGAAGAAGTAAAAGAGCTGGGAGCGGCGCCCTATAAGCTGACCCATCAGACACGGGGAGGCAGAGGTGTCTACAGCTTTTGTATGTGTCCCGGCGGCTATGTGGTCAACGCATCGTCGGAGCGGGGACGTCTTGCAGTCAACGGCATGAGCTATCACAAGAGAGATTCCACAAATGCCAACAGCGCTTTGATTGTAACCGTCACGCCGGAGGATTTTATACCCTTTGCATCCGTGGACACACCGGATGCGCTGAAAGGAATTGAATTTCAAAGAGCGCTGGAGAGGCGGGCATATGAGCAGGGGCAGGGCAAAATCCCATTTCAGCTGTTTGAGGATTTTCAAAAACAAAGGCCCAGTCTTTCTCTGGGCGGCGTACAGCCCTGTATGAAAGGAGAAGGCCGTCTGACTGATGTAAGGGCCATACTTCCTTCTTTTATGGGAGATGCTCTGGAAGAAGGAATCCTGGCTTTTGGGAAAAAAATAAAGGGATTTGACAGAGGCGACTGTCTGATATCGGCGATAGAAAGCCGTTCCTCCTCACCGGTGCGAATTAACCGGGATGAAACTTTTCAGAGCAGTATCAGAGGAATGTATCCCTGCGGTGAGGGAGCCGGGTATGCCGGAGGCATTACCTCAGCCGCCATAGACGGTATAAAAACGGCAGAAGCGGTCATCGGGAAACGGTAACCATCCAGTCAGCAGGCCCCAGACCCGTCGGCTTTGCCGTCGGACGCTGCTAATGCAGCTTTAGTCCGGGGCTTAATGGGCGTTTAGCCCATATCAAAGGAATGAAAATTTAACACAAAATGCGGTATACTTTGCCGCTCATTTGTGCTAGAATAAAAATCGGACATTCTTGGTATCTGCCTGAAGAGACCAGGAGGACTATGACGAATAATAAAATAATGAAAGATTTACCTGCTGAAATGCGGCCTTATGAGAAATTTCAGCACATGGGGCCGGAAAAGCTTTCTGATGAAGAATTGCTGGCTATCATTCTGCGCAGCGGAACAAAGGGATATTCTTCTCTTGCCCTGGCAAGAAAGATTCTGACTTTGTCACATACGGCACCCGGACTTCTGGGACTGCATCACTTATCCCTTGCACAGCTTCAGGAGGTACGCGGAATCGGGGAAGTAAAGTCGATACAGATCAAATGTATCGGGGAGCTGTCCCGGCGGATATCCAAAAGCGCCTGTACAAAAGCTTTAAGTTTTGAGGATCCTTCAGCTATTGCGGATTATTATATGGAAGATATGCGTCATCTGGAGCAGGAAACGCTGTTCTGTATGATGCTGGATACGAAGAATCATTTTATCGGAGATGTGCAGATTTCAAAAGGGACAGTCAATGCGTCTCTGGTAACGCCCCGGGAAATTTTTCTGGCAGCGCTGTCCTATCATGCAGTTTATATTATACTGGTGCACAACCATCCCAGCGGGAATTGTTCGCCCAGCAGCGAGGATCTGCGGGTTACACGGAGGATTCAGGCTGCCGGGGAAATTGTCGGCATTTCACTTCTGGATCACATCATTATCGGTGATCTTACTTACTTCAGTCTGCGTCAGGAGGGGATGATGCAGATGGAATAAAGGGGTTATTAAACTATGATTTTACAGGAAATGTTCGGAGTTGATCTGGGTTCCGACACCGTAAAGATCTATTCTCTGAAAAAAGATGAAATATTAATAGAAAAGAACATGATCGCCGTCAGAAATAAGGATGAGGTGCTTGCCGTGGGAAACGACGCATACGAAATGTATGAAAAAGCTCCCCACAATATCGAAGTATCTTCTCCCATGAGCGGCGGGATGATAGCAAATATCGGCCATCTGGAAGTCGTACTGCATCTGCTGCTTCGAAAACTCAGCAGACACTTCGGGAGCAGGCCGATTGTCTATTTTTCTGTTCCCATGAATATGACGGAAATTGAAAAACGGGCCTACAATACCATTGCCAGCGGCGGCGACCTGCGCAAAAGCCGTATTTATCTGGTGGAACGCCCCATTGTCAATGCACTGGCCCTTGGAATTCCCATCACAAAGACAAAAGGATCCATGATTATTGATATGGGCGCGCAGTCCACAGAGCTGTCCATTATCGCGGACAACCGGGTAATCATCAGCAAACCGCTGGCCTATGGCGGCAACCGTATTGACGAGGCGGTCATGGCCAACGTACGGAAAAAATGCGGGCTGCATATCAGCCGAAGGATGGCTTCCCGGTTAAAAAACGCCATGGCCGGTTTTTCCAGGGACAAAAAAGAAGCCAGAAAAGTGATCGGTATCGATGCGGTATCCGGACTTCCCCGGGAGGGAATTGTCACAGATACCATCGTCAACGAAGCGATGCGGCGTATTGTCAATCAGATGTGTGAGGAAATTCAGGTGTTTCTTGAGAGGACGCCGCCACAGATCCGCAGCAGCATTGTCCAGGAGGGTATCTATCTGACGGGAGGCTGTACAAAGATTACAAATTTAAGCGCCTATCTTTCCAGACGAATCGAATGCGCGGTAAAAACTTCTCAGTACAGCGATTTATCGGCAATTTACGGACTGAAGGAGATTATCACTCACAAAACACTCTGGCGCTGGGCCGTTCCGGCCAGAAGCAAACGCAGGAAACGTAAGTTTTAATTAAGGAGTATCATGAAGAAAAAAAATCGATTTTCTATCAAAACAAAGCACTGGATCATCATAATGACCGTCGTCTGTATCGGGTTAATTGCGCTGGCGGCATCATCCAGATTTTCTTTCGGGCCGGTGCAGCAGGGGGCAGGGTATGTGATCTCACCTTTTCAGAAGGGAATAAACGCCATGGGAACATGGCTGCGGGATCAGACCAGCGGTTTTCAAAACGCCAAAAAACTGCAGGCGGAGAACAAGAAACTGAAGGAAAAGGTTGCGTCTTTGACGGAAGAAAATAATAAACTTTTGCAGGATCAGGACGAGCTTACCCGTCTCACCCGGCTTTATGATCTGGATCAGGATTACACTGAGTATGATAAGGTGGCCGCACAGGTAATTTCCAAAGACCCCGGCAACTGGTACAGTACTTTTGTTATCAACCGCGGAAGTGACGACGGCATAGAAGTGGATATGAACGTGCTGGCTGACGGAGGACTGGCGGGAATCGTCACGGAGGTGGGAAAAGACTGGGCTACGGTCCGCTCCATCATAGATGACTCCAGTAATGTCAGCGCCATGGTGGCGACCACATCGGACAACTGCATGGTAACGGGAAATCTTCTTTTAATGGAAGAGGGCAAACTGAACTTTATTCAGCTGCGGGACCGGGACGATGAAGTGCAGATCGGCGACAGCATCGTCACTTCCGATATCAGCGATAAATTTCTGAAAGGAATCCTGATCGGATATATCGATGAAATTGAACTGGATTCCAACAATCTGACGAAGACGGGCTATCTGATCCCTGTGGTGGATTTTGAGCATATTCATGAGGTACTGGTAATCAAAGAACTGAAAAACAAAGGAGGAGAATGATGCGCAGAAAGCTGGTACTGGCCGGACTTGTTCTGGTTACTTTCCTTTTGCAGAGCACGGTTTTCAAAGCCCTGTCTATCGCATCCGTCTCACCCAATCTTTTGCTGATACTGACCGTATCTTTTGGCCTGATGTGCGGAAAACGCATTGGTATGTACACCGGCTTTTTAAGCGGTCTTATGATCGATCTCTTTTATGGGAATCTGTTTGGCTTCAACGCACTTGTCTATATGTGGGTGGGCTTTTTAAACGGCTTCCTTTACAAAGTGTTTTTTGACGAAGATATCAAAGTACCCATGGCGCTGGTTACCGTCAGTGACCTTGCCTATGGATGTGTCATATATGGTTTGCAGTTTATGTTGAGGGGAAGACTGAATTTCCCAGGATATCTGGGACATGTAATCATTCCGGAAATGGTCTACACGGTTGTAATGACGCTGATTTTTTACCGGCTGTTTTACAGAATTAACTGTCAATTATCAGAATACGAAGTGGAAGGACAACGATCACCTTGGTTAAGAAGATAAAAAGAGTATTTAAAAAAATAAGACTTCAGAGAACGAGCGTCCTTATGATCGGACTTCTCGTAATGGCAGCGATACTGCTGCAGAGGATTTTTTCTCTGCAGATTATCCATGGACAGGAATATGCGGACAACTTTTCCCTTCAGACCACAAGGGAGCGCACCTTAAAAAGTACCCGCGGCAATATTATGGACCGGAATGGCAATATACTGGCTTCCAATGAACTTTCTTACTCCGTCATACTGGAAGACAGCGGTTCTTATGATACGAATCGTATCCGCAATCTGTCGCTGAACGGCGAGATATACCGGCTGATTCAGATCATTGAGTCCTGCGGGGATACCGTTGACAACAGCTTTCATATTATTGTCGGGGATAACGGAGAGTACGCTTTTGACGTCACCGGCTTTTCGCTGGACCGTTTCCGGGCCGACGTCTATGGATACAGTCTGATTGATGACCTGGAAAAGGATGAAGTGAACGCTTCGCCGGATCAGATTATGGAAGATCTGGCGGGCGAGGATCGTTTCGGCATCATTTTGGAAGAAGATCCCTATACGAAAGAAGAGCTGGAAAAATACGGTCTTCCGGAATCCTATACAAAAGAAGAGCTTCTGAAAATGGTGTCTTTGCGGTATCTTTTATCTACCACCAGTTATCAGAAGTATGTGCCTGTCACCATTGCCACAGATGTCAGTGAGGAAACGGTAGCCAAGGTCATGGAGAGTCAGGATCAGCTGGAAGGCGTGGATGTGATGGAGGATTCTGTCCGGGTTTACAACGACAGCGAATACTTTTCTTCCGTCATTGGATATACGGGAAAAATTTCATCCGAAGAGCTGGAAGAGCTGAAAGAAGAAAATCCAGATTACAATAACAGCTCCATCGTGGGAAAAACAGGCATTGAGCAGGTAATGGAGACCACCCTTCAGGGAACGGACGGAAGTGAAACCGTTTACGTTGACAGCCTGGGAAAGGTTCTGGAGATTGATGAGCAGTCCCGTCAGGAGCCTGTTCAGGGAAACGACGTCTATCTGACGCTGGATAAGGATCTGCAGATCGCCGCCTACCAGATACTGGAGCAGAGAATCGCAGGTATCATTCTTCTCAACCTGTCGCCTATCAAAGAATTTGAAGCCGATGAAAATACGGATACCTCGGCGATACCCATCCCCATCTACGATGTGTATTTTGCTCTGATCAACAATAACGTACTGGATATGGATCATTTTGCGGCGGAAGATGCATCAGAGACAGAAAAAAGCATCTATGCCAGATTCTCCCAGAAGCAGCAGCAGATATTTGACGCTGTAACTGCCCAGCTGACTGGAGATCAGCCCCAGGCATATCAGGATCTGCCTGAGGAAATGCAGGAGTATATCAGCTATATTGTCAACGATATGCTGATGGACGACACGGGCATCTTAAATGAAGACGCCATCGACAAATCAGATGAAACGTATCTGGCATGGACGAAAGAGGAAACCATAAGCCTTCAGGAGTTTCTCACATACGCTACCAGTCAGAACTGGGTTGATATCTCCAGGTTCACGGACGAAAATACCTACCTGGATTCCGGTGAGGTTTACGAGGCGCTGGCCGCATATATTTCGGATTATCTGAAAACGGACTCTGAATTTTCCAAGCTGCTTTACCATTATCTGATACTGGACGATGTGATTTCAGGAACGGAGCTTTGCATCACTTTATACGATCAGGGTGTTCTGTCACCTGACGACGGGCATTATGAGGCGCTGGTTTCCGGTCAGATGAGTTCTTTTGACTTTATGTATACGAAAATCCAGAATCTGGATATCACACCGGCGCAGCTGGCGCTGGATCCCTGCTCCGGCGCCGTCGTGATCACAGATCCAAACAGCGGCGAGATTTTAGCCTGCGTCAGCTATCCCGGCTATGACAGCAACCGTCTGGCCAACCAGATGGACGTACAGTATTATCAGGAGCTGAACAGTGATCTGTCTCAGCCTTTCTACAATAAGGCGACCCAGCAGAAAACGGCGCCCGGATCCACCTTTAAACTTGTCACCAGTGTGGGCGGTTTGCTGGAAGGGGTGATCGATGATAATTCCATCATTCAGTGTACCGGCGTTTTCGATAAGATTTCCGGTTCGCCTCTGCGATGCTGGTTTCACCAGGGACATGGGCTTCTGGATATCCGGGGCGGTATCACAAATTCCTGCAACGTTTACATGAGTGAGATTGCTTATCGGATGGGGCTTGATGAGAACGGTGTGTTCTCCGACAATCAGGCGCTGCAGAAACTGACTACCTACGCAGAACTGTTTGACTTTGATAAAAATTCAGGCATTGAAATATCAGAGGCGGATCCGGAGGTTTCTGATCAGATGCCCATTCCCTCCGCCATCGGTCAGGGTACGCACAACTACACCACCTCGCAGCTTGCCAGATATGTGACTACACTGGCAAACAGCGGAACCAGCTATCAGATTTCCCTTCTTGATAAGGTAACCGATTCTTCCGGAAATCTGGTGGAAGATTATACCCCGGGCGTGGAAAGTCAGCTGGATGTTCCGGACTATATCTGGGATGACGTTCATGTGGGAATGCACGGCGTTATCACTGAAACCAATGAAGCCTCCTTCAGTGATCTGGAGGTAAGCCTGGCAGGTAAAACAGGTACGGCACAGCTGGTAAGAAACCGTCCCAGCCATGGCGTGTTCATCGGGTATGCGCCCTACGAGGATCCTGAAATTGCCATGTCGGTTCGTATCGCATACGGATATACCGGTGTCAATGCGGGAATTGTAGCGAAAGATATTCTGAATTACTATTTTGATTTGAAAGATGATAAAGACATCCTGACAGGAACTGCTCTTTCAGAAGGTACTTCCAATGAAGAAACGGATTAAAATGCGTCCAGGTACAAAAGCTGAAAAATAGCAGAGTTTGGAGGATAGAAAAATGAGTGAAGTTATTGTCGTTACATCGGGAAAAGGGGGCGTGGGCAAAACCACCACCACAGCCAACATAGGCTGTGGCCTGGCTTCTCTGGGAAAAAAGGTTGTCCTGGTCGATACGGATATCGGTCTTCGGAATCTGGATGTGGTTATGGGACTGGAAAACAGGATCGTATACAATCTGGTAGACGTTATCGAAGGAAACTGCAGGCTGAAGCAGGCGCTGATCAAGGACAAAAAATTTCCTGCCCAGCTGTTTCTCCTGCCGTCGGCTCAGACGAGGGATAAATCTTCCGTGACGCCGGAACAGATGAAAAAGCTTTGCGAGGATCTGAAAAGCGAGTTTGATTACATTCTTTTAGACTGTCCCGCAGGAATCGAGCAGGGATTTAAAAATGCGGTTGCAGGCGCCTCCCGGGCTTTGGTGGTCACCACTCCGGAGGTTTCAGCCATCCGCGATGCGGACCGGATCATCGGCCTGCTGGAGTCGGACGGCATGCGCAACATACAGCTGATCATCAACCGCCTGCGCATGGATATGGTAAAGCGGGGCGATATGATGTCGGTGGAAGATGTGGTCGATATTCTGGCAGTGGATTTAATCGGGGCGGTTCCCGACGATGAAAACATTGTAATCGCCACCAATCAGGGAGAACCGCTGGCCGGCGATACCTCACTGGCAGGACAGGCCTACCTCAATATATGCAGACGGATTCTGGGAGAAAAAATTCCACTTCTGGATCTTACGGAGAAAAAGGGATTTTTCAGACGGCTGTTTAAAAAGTCATAGGAGGTGGCCAGGATGTTTCGTGGAAAAAGAAGAAATACCAGTACCATCGCCAAAGACAGACTGAGACTTCTGGTCAATGCGGAACGTATTGACTGTTCACCTGGAATCCTGCTGATGATGAAAAAAGATATTATAAAAACCGTGAATAAATACATACTGGTGGAAGAGGACAAAGTCTCCCTTACTTTCAAGGCGGCTCCACCCACCCTTCTGGCCACCATAGCTGTAAAAAAGACACCTCATAACAGATAAGGAAGCGCATATGTTTAAACTATACAAGTTAAAGGATTACAGTTTCAGACTGGTATTATGGTTAATCGTCATAAGCAGCATCGGAGTGCTTCTGGTTGGAAGCGCCATGAAATCCCTTCAGACCCGCCAGCTTTTTGGCGTGATCCTGGGACTGGTTGTCATGACGATCGTATCGCTGATCGATTTCAGCTGGATCCTGAATTTTTACTGGATCATGTACATTGCCAATATACTGCTTTTGCTGGCTGTAAGAATTGCCGGAAGAACCACCTACGGAGCCACTCGCTGGATTGCCATCGGTCCGCTCCAGTTTCAGCCCACAGAGCTGTCCAAAATTATACTGATCCTGTTTTTCGCCAGGTACCTGATGGATCACGAGGACGATTTGAATACGCTGAAAACTCTGGTAAAATCTATTGTGCTGCTTGCTGTGCCGCTGATTCTCATAAAAATACAGCCCGATTTGAAAAATACCATTACTGTGGCGGTTCTGTTCTGCGTTCTTTTGTATGTGGCAGGGCTCAGCTATAAGATCATTGGAACGGTGCTGGTAATCGCCGTACCGCTGGTGGTGGTCTTCCTGATTCTGGTCACGCAGACCGATCTTCCCATCCTGGAGGATTATCAGAAAACACGTATCATGTCCTTCCTCTATCCGGAGGATGCGGAGTATTCTGATGATATCATGCAGCAGCAGAATTCTATCACGGCCATCGGGTCAGGGCAGCTGACGGGAAAAGGATATAATAACAACGAAGTGGCCTCCGCCACAAAGGGAAATTTTGTCTCCCAGGTTCAGACAGACTTTATTTTCGCAGTGGCGGGAGAAGAGCTGGGCTTTCTGGGCTGCTCTGTCATTATACTGCTTCTGTTTCTGATATGTCTGGAATGCGTGACCATAGGCAGGCGGGCCAAGGATTCCTCCGGAAAGCTGATATGCTGCGGCGTCGCCACCATAGTGGCGGTCCAGAGCTTTATCAATATCTGCGTTGCCACGGGACTGATGCCAAACACAGGAACCCCCCTTCCCTTTGTCAGCTACGGTCTGACCTCCATGGTGAGTCTGTATATCGGCATGGGACTGGTGTTAAACGTAGGACTGCAGAACAGAAACTATTTACAGGGAGATAGAAGAAAAAGATGAGCAATAAAAGAGGAAACAAAAGGAAAAAAAAGGTCATTTTGAATACTGTTTTTCTGGTGATGATTTTCTGCATCATACTGTTGCTGGGCGTTCTTGGGATCATGCGGATACGGAAAGACAAAAATCTGGATCTGACCATGGCTTTTCAGGAAAAGGAAGGTACGGAAAGCACCAATGAATTTCAAAGAGCGGAGCCTTTCGCCGCGGATCTTTGTGTGACAGATGAGAATGTGGGTCTGGAAGGCGTCAGCATGATTAACGATGAAAAAAGCTGTCTTCTGGATATTGACAACTCTCAGGTGATGTTTGCCCAGGGCATTCATGAAAAGGCTTATCCTGCCAGTATCACCAAGATTATCACCGCTATCCTGGCCATTAAATACGGCGATATGGACGATGTGGTCACCGTCAGTCAGAATGCGGTGACACTGGAAGAGGGGTCAACCATGTGCGGATTTCAGGCGGGCGATATGGTGACTATGGACGAGCTGTTCCACGGTCTTTTGATCTATTCCGGAAACGATGCGGCAATGGCCATCGCAGAGCATCTGGGCGGCTCGGTGGAACACTTTGTGGAGATGATGAACGAGGAAGTGCTGGCCCTTGGAGCCACCAATACCCATTTCGTCAATCCCACCGGTCTTCATGACGACGATCATTACACCACCGCCTATGACATTTATCTGATGCTGAATGAAGCTTTAAATTACGACTACTTTGTGGAAGTCATGCAGATGAGCGCATACACCCTGACCTTATCAAGGGGAGGCGAGGAGGTTCAGACGTATCTGGATTCCACCGACCAGTATCTCACAGGGGTGGAGACAGCTCCCGCCGGCGTGACAGTCCTGGGCGGCAAAACGGGTACCACAAGCAAGGCTGGCTCCTGTCTGGCTATCTTAAGTCAGAACGAGTACGGCGCACCGTATATTTCCATCGTTTTGAACGCCAATACCAAGGCGGATTTGTACGATGATATGAATCAATTGCTGGGGAAAATTAATTCTTAAATAAATTCAAAATAAGCATTGTGTTTTTGTCTTAAATACACTATAATGATACCATGAAATGAAGTATTTTTAGTAAAAATACATATTAAATGATGACTTAAGGAGGAAACTGCTATGGTTCAATTAATTATTGGAGATAAAGGAAAGGGAAAAACTAAGCAGCTCTTAGATAAGGTTAATGAGGCAATTCAAACTGCCAGCGGCAATATCGTATATCTGGACAAGAGTACGAAACATATGTATGAGTTAAATAATAAAATCCGTTTGATCGATGTATCCGGTTTCCCGCTGAAAAACAGCGATGAATTTATCGGATTTGTCTGCGGAATTCTCTCTCAGGATCATGATCTGGAAGAGATGTACCTGGACAGTTTTATCAAAATTGCCCAGCTTGGCGATGAGGACGTGACGGATACGATCCTTCAGCTGGATGCAATCGGTGAAAAATTTGGTGTTAAGTTCGTGATCAGCGTAACTTTAAATGAGAATACAATCAATGATGCATTAAAGGATAAGGTTATTATTTCAGTTTAATGTTAGTGTTTTAATATACGGGGGATGAAGTGAAAGCGCTTCATCCCCCATGTTTTTGTGCCATACGCCCTGCAAGCGGCTGCCGTGCTTGCACGAGCAGACATTTGCCGGACAACGCAAAGCTGCTGCTTTGCTGTGAGCATGCCGCTCAGACGCTCTGGCTGCTTCTGCTTGTTACAATCCGTCCGTACATGCTGAGCAGATACAGGCCGGAAAGTCCCACAATTGCGTAAATGATTCTGGAAATCCAGGACATATTGCCGCAGATAAAGGCTACCAGGTCAAATTGGAAAAATCCGATCAGTCCCCAGTTAATTGCTCCGATAAGAGCAATGGTAAGTGCCGTGTAATCCAAACCTGAAGTATTCATAGTTATTCCTCCTGATCTTAGTTCGTTTGTCTACAGTCTGCCCGGTATTTGCCGGAAGTATTCTAAAACCGTCAATTTTTATCTTGAGCTATGGGGATGAAAATGATAAAATAAAAACGATAGCGTCATGGAGTATAAATAATAGAAGTAAGGAGGCATAAAATTGCCATCTCTGAAGAAGAAAAAATGGAAGCGTCCCGACATTCATCTTTCCGATATCAAAAAAGTAGCTACTTTGAATATAGGAACGATACTGTTCGGAGCATTATTTATTTATATGCTGATCAGTGTTATCATGTATCTGACAGCAACTCACATTACCTCTTACCAGGTGACCAGCGGGCCTCTTTCCCGCAACCAGACATATACTGCCCTGATTCTACGCTCAGAGCAGCTGGTTCAGAGCAGTACGGCCGGTCATATCTCTTATTATGCCCGGGACAATTCAAAAGTAAAAAAAGAAGGCGCCGTCTATTCTGTTGGAAACGGGGAGACGCCGGAAAATACGGTTCCGCTTACGGACGAGCAGCTGACTCAGGTGCGTTCCAGCGTGGCCACTTTCGCCAATGGATTTGATTCTGATAATTTTTATGATACGTACAGCTTTAAATATGAGCTGGAAGGAAGTCTTATTCAATATGCCGGGGATATAACTCAGCCGGATTCCACGGATACGGATTCCACATCGGAAAACACTTCGGATGTCATCGCACCCCAGACTATAGGCGGTGAAACGATCAATTATGCGCCGGCGGACGGTCTGATTCAGTTTATCAGCGACGGATATGAGGAGGTAACAGAAGAGACGCTGACTGCCGATGATTTTAACCAAAAGTCCTACAAACAGACTAATCTGCGCAGGGAGCAGGTAGATGTGGGAGATGATATTTATAAATTGATTACCAGTGAAAAGTGGTCCCTTTACATTCCCCTCACCGATACACAGGTGGTTTCACTGGCTGGCAGAAAAACTATCCGGGTCCGTTTTGTAAAAGACGGAATCACCCAGACAGGTGATTTTACACTGCTCACAGGAAATGACGGCTACTATGCAAAGATCACCTTTACCAGCGGAATGATCCGCTATGCGTCTGACCGCTTTGTGGAGATAGAGCTGGTAACCAACACGGAAACGGGTCTGAAGATACCGCTTTCCTCCATCGTAAACAAAGATTTTTACGTGATACCGGAAGGGTATGAGACCACCGGCGGTGACTCCGATGAAATCGGATTTTTAATGGAGACCACTGACGGCGACTCAAAAAGCTCCTCTGAATTTGTCAGCACCACTGTCTATGCACAGCAGGATGGTTTCTATTATGTGGATGTGACAGCCTTTGCTGAGGGCGACGTCCTGGTAAAACCAAATTCTACGGAACGGTATACCATACGGGATACCATGCCGCTGGAAGGCGTCTACTCAACCAACAGAGGCTATGCCGTTTTCCGTCGGGTATCCATTATCGATCAGAATGAAGAGTACTGTATCGTGGAATCGGGAACGGATTACGGAATTGCACTTTATGATAATATTGTATATGACAGCAGCACAGTAAAAGAAGAAGAGATATTGTACAAATGATTAAAGGAGATGTGTCAGTATGGTACAGGAAAACCTCAGGGCAGTGCGTGAAAAGATAGAGGCTGCCTGCCAAAGGGCCGGACGTGACCCAAAAGAAGTTACGCTGATTGCGGTCAGCAAAACAAAGCCGGTGGAAATGATGGAGGAGGCTTATGCCATGGGCCAGCTTGACTTCGGTGAAAACAAGGTACAGGAAATTACCAGAAAATATGAAGAACTGCCTTCAAAGGTACGATGGCACATGATTGGTCATCTTCAGCGGAACAAGGTAAAATACATCGTCGGATTGGTTTCTTTGATTCATTCCGTAGATTCTTTCCGCCTGGCGGAAACCATCAGTCAGGAAGCAGTCAAAAAAAATGTTACGGTTCCCATCCTGCTGGAGGTAAACGTAGCTGGAGAAGAATCGAAATACGGAATTACCTGTGAAGAAACCATAACCCTGGCGGAACAGATTTCCAAACTGCCGAATATCCGCATCGAAGGCCTGATGACAATTGCGCCCTATGTGACGGATCCGGAGGAAAATCGCCCTGTTTTCAGGAAATTAAGACAATTAGGTGTTGACATAAAGGCCAAAAACATGAATAATGTTAATGTGAATGTCCTGAGTATGGGTATGACAGGGGATTACGAAGTCGCCATCGAGGAAGGTGCCACTATGGTCCGTGTGGGCACGGGCATTTTCGGAGAACGGGATTATTCAGTGAAACCATTGGAAAGCAGATAGGAGAATAACATGGGAGTATTAGACAAGTTTTTAGATGCCATTCGTTTAAATGATGACTATGACGACGATGATGAATTTTTTGATGATGAAGATATAGAAGAAGAGGAAGCAGAAAAACCGAAACGTCATTTCTTTAAGAAAAAGGACAAGGAAGAGGATCTGGACGAGCTGGATAAACTGGAAGATCCTTTTGAAAAGCCGCGCACGACCAAAAAGACAAAAACTGTAGACCCGATAGTGAAGCAGGTGAAACCTGTAAAGCAGCCGACAAAGACGACCTCATCCAAGGTTACGCCCATGCGTAAGAAATCAGGAGGTTCCACTATGGAAGTATGTGTGATTAAACCTACGTCAATGGAAGATACAAGAGACATCGCAGATACTCTGATTGCACACTGCACGGTTGTGCTGAATCTGGAAGGAATCGATGTGGAAGTTGCTCAGCGTATTATCGACTTTTCATCCGGTTCCTGCTATTCCATCGGAGGCGGGCTGCAGAAAATTTCCAGCTACATTTTCATTCTTACCCCGGACAACGTGGAGGTTTCCGGTGATATTCAGGAAATTTTAAGCGGAGCTTTTGATCTTCCTCCAATTCGCACCAGCTTTTAGGAACTATGGAAAAAGACGAGTTTTTCAAAAAGAGAATCCAGGAACTGTGCCGTATGGCGTATCAGCGTGATATCGTCACTTTTACGGACTTCCTGGATCTGAATGAACTTCATATAATCAATAACCTGAATATCCGGGAATGGGGTGTCAGCCCAAGATGTTTCGGAGGTTATGAAATGTCAGAGCGTCAGATAACAGCATTTATTCCTGATGCTCTTTCTTATGAATGGACTTTTCCCATACGCTGCCTGAAAATTGAAGCGGCTGACCGGCGTTTTGCAAGTCCGCCCGGCCACCGGGATTATCTGGGCGCTCTTTTGAATCTGGGAATTGACAGGAGTATGATCGGTGATATTCTGCTGCAGGAGGGATGCGCATACGTTTACTGTGTGGAGAGAATGGCCGGTTTCATCATCCAGGAACTTTCCAGAGTGGGAAGAAGTCTGGTACACGTATCCGCTGTTGACGGGGCAGCGCCGGAAGTCACTCGCAGATACCAGGAAATCAGCCGGACAGTGGCCTCCGTCAGAGTGGACAGTGTGGCCGGCTGTGCGTTTTCCGTTTCCAGAAGCAGTATTACGCCGCTGATTGAAGGCGGAAAAGTTTTTGTGAACGGTCGGCTGGTGACTTCAAACGGCACTCCGTTGAAAGAAAAAGATATTGTCTCCGTAAGGGGCATGGGAAAATTCCAGTATATGGGAATTGAATTACAGACGAAGAAAGGGAGATATCTGATAAAAATCAATCGTTACAGCTGACAGGAGGGAAAAGATGAAACAGCAGATGACTGTAGAACGGGAAAATGAATTCAGCTATGAAATTGTCTGGGAGGACAGCTTCGAAGGATTAAAGGATGCTTTTGGCCCCCTTGATCCTATTGGAAAAAAGGCGTGTATTGTGACAGATACCCAGGTGGGACCTCTTTATCTGGAAAAGGTGCGAAGCCAGCTTGCAGATCTTTTTGATACGGTCACAGAGTTTGTGTTTGAGGCCGGCGAAGCCAGCAAAACACTGGATACGGTGAAAAATCTGTATACTCATCTTATCCGGCATCATTTTGAGCGCAAAGATATGCTGATTGCTCTGGGCGGCGGTGTGATCGGCGATCTGACCGGATTTTCAGCCGCCACTTATTTAAGAGGCGTGGATTTTGTGCAGATTCCCACAACGCTGCTGGCTCAGGTGGACAGCAGCATCGGCGGCAAGACCGGCGTGGACTTTGATCAGTTTAAAAATATGGTGGGAGCTTTTCATCAGCCCCGTCTTGTATATATGTGTATGGATACCCTCAGGACGCTGCCGGACGAGCAGTTTTCCAGCGGCATGGGCGAGGTACTGAAATCAGGACTGATCCGGAATCCGGAATATTATAAATGGGTGCTGGCCAATCACAAAAAGATACAGGCCCGTGATACCGAAGCTCTGATCAAAATGATTCGGGAAAGCTGTCAGATCAAAAAGACGGTGGTGGAGCATGATCCTACTGAACAGGGAGAGCGGGCTGTGTTGAATCTGGGGCATACCATCGGTCACGCTGTGGAAAAGCTGATGAATTTTCAGCTGCTTCACGGCCAGTGCGTGGCGCTGGGAACTGTGGCAGCCGCCTATATTTCCTGGAAGAGGGGACTCATAAGCGAGGAAGATTTTATACTGATTCAGCAGGGGAACTCCTTATATCAGCTTCCGGTCACGGTAAAGGGGCTTTCGGCGGAAGATATTATTAAGGCGACAAAATCAGACAAAAAAATGGAGCAGGGAAAGATCAAATTTATTTTGCTTGAGCATATGGGCAGCGCCATAATCGACAGAAGTGTAACGGACAGTGAAATGACAGATGCCGTCCGCTGCATCCTTCAGACAGGAGACCAGGTATGAACAGCAGCGGGAAAAAGAATCTGAAATGGTATATAGCTGCGCTGGCCGGTTTTCTGGTTCTGGTGGCGCTGGATCAATGGACAAAATATCTGGCTGTCCTTCATCTGAAAGAGCAGCCGGACATTGAAATTATTCCCGGCGTTTTCAAACTTCATTATCTGGAAAACAGGGGAGCTGCCTTTGGTATTCTGCAGAATCAGCAGTGGATTTTTATCCTTCTGTGCGCTGTCTTTCTCGTACTTATCACCTGGCTGTATCTGCGGCTGCCAAAAACAAAGCATTATCTGCCCTTTGCAGTGCTGGCAGTTGGAATTTCCGCCGGAGCGGCGGGAAATCTCATTGACCGGATACGACTCAATTATGTGGTGGATTTTCTGTACGCTTCCTTTATTGACTTTCCGGTATTTAATGTGGCGGATATTTATGTGACGGTTTCCGTAATCCTGCTGGCTCTGTGCATTTTATTTTTTTACAAAGACGACGAAGACTATTCTTTTTTGAAAAAGGACGGAAAACAGAATGGAAACATATCATCTTCCCATTGATGCAAGTCAGAAGGGCAGCCGGTTGGATAAGGCGCTTTCCGAATATCTGGATAGCGTATCACGGTCATATCTGCAGAAATTAATCAAAGAGGGTTACGTAACAGTCAATGATAAGCAGGAAAAAGCCAGTTATCGGCTTGAACCAGACGATATGGTGATGGTGACGCTGCCGGATGAGGAACCTCTTGACGTCCTTCCGGAAAATATTCCCCTTGATATTCTCTACGAAGATGCGGAACTTCTGGTGGTCAACAAACCCAAGGGAATGGTGGTGCATCCGGCAGCGGGACACAGCGGAGGGACGCTGGTAAATGCACTTTTATACCACTGTGCCGGACAACTGTCCGGTATCAACGGGGTACAGCGTCCGGGAATCGTACACCGGATTGACAAGGATACCACCGGAGCCCTCGTGGTTTGTAAAACAGACCGGGCTCATCAGTCTTTGGCAATACAGCTGAAGGAACACACGATTACGCGCCGTTACCAGGCTATCGTACTGCATAATATCAAAGAAGACTCCGGCACGGTAGACGCGCCCATCGGAAGACACCCGACAGACCGGAAAAAAATGACCGTCAATGAACGAAACGGAAAAAGAGCGGTCACCCATTACCGGGTTCTGGAACGATTTGGAAACTATACTTATATTGAATGTCGTCTGGAAACGGGAAGAACGCATCAGATCCGGGTGCATATGAGTCATATCGGTCATCCGCTCCTGGGGGATGAGATCTATGGACCGGCTAAATGTCCCTTTAAACTGCAGGGACAGTGCCTGCACGCCATGGTTCTGGGATTTTGCCATCCTGTCACAGGAGAATATATGGAATTCACAGCCCCCCTTCCGGAGTATTTTAATCAATTGTTACAAAAATTATGATATTTCTGTGTACTTTTTCGTGAAAATAATGTATAATGAACAATGTGAAAGACATTAGTAAAAGGAAGGGAGTGCACAACTATGAAAACGAATACCATAATTACAATCAGCCGGCAGTACGGAAGCGGTGGAAGAGAGATTGGGAAGAAACTGGCAGAAGAACTTGGAATTCCTTTTTATGATAAAGAGTTGTTGTCCAGAGCCGCAAAAGACAGCGGAATCTGTGAAGAGCTTTTTGAAAATCACGACGAGAAACCGACCAACAGTTTTCTCTATTCACTGGTAATGGACACGTATTCCTTTGGCTATACCTCTTCTTCCTTTACCGATATGCCGATTAATCAGAAAATTTTCCTGGCACAGTTTAACGCTATCAAAGCCATTGCCAATGAAGGCCCCTGCGTAATCGTGGGAAGATGTGCCGATTATGCGCTGGAAGAATACAGCAATTGTATCAGTGTTTTTGTTTACAGCAGTCTGAAAAGACGTATCCGCAGAATCGCGGAAAAATATGATCTGACAGATGCAAAAGCAAAAGACCGTATTATAAAAACTGACAAAAAACGCGCCAGCTATTACAATTATTACAGCAACAAGAAATGGGGCGATGCCTCCAGCTACCATCTGTGCGTGGACAGCGGACGCTTCGGCATCGACGGTACCATTTCCCTGATCAAACAGGCAATCGCAGAGCGTGAGAGCAGGCCATAATTTAATAACTTATTTTCTGGAAGTCCGGGAGGGCCAGCCGGGGATATTGCCATTTAAAACAGCGGCAAACATCCTCTCTCTGGCGCCCGGATTTTCCATGGTCAGCTGTCTGACCAGTGATTTCGCATACTCTCTTTTTGTATGTCCATCAGCCGGGCATGGACTTTTTTCCACCGGCAGTCGGTAAAGCTTTTCAAATCCCTTTATATCCATCTCATCTACAAACATAAGAGGGCGGATAACAGTCAGATCCATTCTGTCCAGATAAGTTCTGGGCGAAAAAGAGTGAAATCTTCCCTCATAAATCAGGGACATCAGCATAGTTTCTATGATATCGTCTTTATGGTGAGCATAGGCAACCTTATTGCAGCCTGTTTTTTTTATGGCCTCATTTAAAGCCCCTTTTCTCATCTTAGCACAGAGAGAGCAGGGATTTGCTTCTTTTCTCTCTTCAAATATGATTCTGGCAATATCTGTATGCACAACCGAGTACGGCACATCCAGGGAACGGCATAAGTCTGAAATCCTATCCAGATTAAAACCGGGATGGCCAAGGTCTACTGTAATGGCTTCTATGGTAAAGGGATTGGGGTAGAAGCGTTTCAGCCCATGAAGGGCATACAGAAGTGTCAGGCTGTCTTTTCCGCCGGATATTCCTACGGCGATCCTGTCTCCCGCTTCAATCATCTGGTATTCGTCTACCGCTTTTCGTGTATAACTGAGCAGCTGTTGTAATTTCATAATGTAACTCCTCTCTTTCCAAAGCGTATTATACTGGAATTGCGGGAAAAAGGAAATGACTTTTCTGCTATTTTTCACGGAACAGTGGCATAATTATGGATATCTATGGTATGATGAATAATATAATGTACGAATATTTTTACCGGCGGGAGGGTGTACCGTCAGACAAAGGAGGCTAAATATGAAGCTGCTGATACAAAGAGTAAAAGAGGCAAAAGTGACAGTAAAAGGGGAAACTGCGGGTGAGATTTTCAGAGGACTGCTTGTGTTTGTGGGAATCGCTCCGGAAGATACGAAAGAAACGGCTGACCGCTATTTAAGAAAGCTGATTGATCTTCGGATCTTTGAAGACGAGGAAGGAAAAACAAATCTTTCCCTTTTGGATGTGGGAGGAGAGCTGCTGCTGGTTTCTCAGTTCACTCTTTATGCAAACTGCAAAAAGGGAAACCGCCCCAGTTTTATCGAGGCAGGTCCGCCGGAAATGGCACAGCCTCTTTACGATTATATGCTGGAAAAAGCCCGTGAGCAGGTGGATGTAGTGGAAGGCGGCGTATTCGGCGCCGAGATGCAGGTATCCCTTGTAAACGACGGTCCCTTTACCATTATTCTGGATCAGCTCTGATTTCTAATGATATTTTAATCTTTTCAGAGTATGATTGTTCCGGAGGTAATTATATGCGGATACTGATTGCGGAAGACGACATAGATTTAAACAAAATTATGGTAAAAAAGCTTGGCGCAGAAGGGTATGCGGTGGATTCCTGCTTTGACGGCAAAACCGCTCTGGATTATCTGGAGACCGCGCAGTATGATGCGGCCGTTCTGGATATTATGATGCCGGAAATGGACGGCCTTCAGACAGTACGGGAACTGCGGCGGAAAAACAATCTGACGCCGGTGATATTTCTGACAGCCCGGGACACTGTAGCAGATAAAGTGCAGGGACTGGATATGGGAGCCAATGATTATCTGGTGAAGCCCTTTTCTTTTGATGAGCTTACAGCTCGTCTGCGGGCCATGACGCGGACAAGTGTAAAAAACGCCACAAACCAGTATGCTATCGCCGACCTGACCCTGGATACGGAAACCCACAGGGTGTGCAGGGGCGGGAAGGAGATAAAGCTGACGGCCCGGGAATTTGCTCTGCTGGAATACCTGCTGCGCAACAAAGGGAAAGTACTGTCCCGGCAGAAAATTGAAGATAATATATGGAATTTCGATTATGACGGCGGCACCAACGTGGTGGACGTCTACATCACTTATCTCAGGAAAAAAATTGACGACGGGTACGATTCCCGCCTGATTCACACTGTTCGCGGCGTTGGGTATCTGCTGAAAGAAAACGTATGAAACGGATAAAACAAATGTCTATAAAATCAAAGCTGACCTTGTGGTTTACGGTCAGCATGATACTGCTGGCCTGCATTATGTTCGGCTTTATATCGCTGGCATCTGCTTCCGTGTCCCTTCGGGATTCCCAGAGCGTGCTTCACCGTATAATCAATGAAATTGCGGGAGAAGTGGATTATGACGACGGGGAACTGGATCTGGATGACGATTTCAAAACTTACAAAGATAATGTCTACTCCATCCTGGCGCAGGAAAACGGCGCTGTCATTACAGGTTATCTGCCTGCGGAAAGACTGATGCAGATTCCATTTGAGCATGGTTCTTTAAAAGAGATTCAGGCAGGCGGAGAAACGTATTACCTTCTGGATATGAAGCTGTCTTTTTCACCTGAGCCGGATCTGTGGCTTCGAAGCGTAACTCCGGCATCCGGAAGAACCATCAGCACACAGACCCTGAGAAAGACCGCTCTGATTATGCTGCCGGTTCTGATTTTTCTGGCTGCGGCGGGAGGCTACCTTCTGGCCCGGCGCTCCCTGAAACCCATACGTGAAATACGCAATACGGCGGAATCAGTGGCACAAAGCGGCGATCTTGGACGGCGAATCGAAGTAAAAACTCACGATGAGCTGGGACAGCTGTCTGACACGTTCAATCATATGTTTGAACGGCTGGAGGAAAATTTCAACGCAGAGCGTCAGTTTACTTCCGATGCCTCTCATGAACTTAGAACCCCTGTTTCCGTCATACTGGCGCAGTGCGAGTATGCATTTGAGAATGCCTCTGATGAAGTGGAGCTGTACGAATGCATCGGAGCCATTCAGCGGCAGGGATACCGGATGTCAAAACTGATCGAATCTTTGCTGGCTTTTACCAGGCTGGAGCAGCACACACAGGCCGTGCAGATGCTTCCGGAAAACATCAGCGTTCTTACAGAGAGCGTCTGTGATGAACAGGCCGAAGTACCGGAAAACAATATTGAACTGATTAAGAATATTCAGCCGGATATCACTCTGAACGCGGACGCTGTGCTTTTTTCCAGGATGGTGTCCAATCTGATTCGCAATGCATACCGTTACGGAAAAGAAGGTGGATATATCCGGGTATCACTGGAAGAAGAAGGAAATACCGTACAGCTTACGGTGGAAGACAACGGAATCGGAATCGCTTTGGAAGATCTGCCTCATATCTGGAACCGGTTTTACCGGGCGGATAAATCCCGTTCCTCTGTAAAAAACGGGCTGGGTCTGGGGTTATCCATGGTACGTCAGATTGCACAGCTGCACGGCGGAACTGCATCTGTTGAAAGCCAGGAAAAAGTCGGAAGCAGATTTACAATTATTTTTAAAAAAATATGATTTCTAATAATTTCTAATTTTATTTTAATAATCGCCAGATATAATAAAATCATAGAAAACAAAAAAAGAAAAGAAAACATAGAAGAAAGGAAAGATTATTATGAAAAAAGGATTATTAGTTGGATTGGCAGTTTTGGGAACCGTATTGGCTACAGGGTGCGGAGGAAATTCAGATACAGCGGCGCCTCAGCAAAACAGCACGGCAGGCGTGACACCCACAGTGACGGCAGAAACAACTCCTTTCGCGACAGCAGAAGCAGCTCCCACCACGGATGCTTCTTCCTCACAGAATCAAACATCCGACAGCGACATCGGAGAAGAAAAGGCAAAAGCAGCAGCTCTGGAGCATGCCGGTTTGAAAGAGGGAGACGTAACCTTTGTTAAAGCAGAGCTTGACCATGACGACGGACGTACCGTTTACGATGTGGATTTTTACAGCGGCAGCACAGAATACGATTATGAAATCGACGCTTCCACCGGTGAAATTGTAAGCTATGACTCTGAAATTGAAAATTATGACATTCCGGCTCAGACACAGCAATCAGGCGATATGATCACCGCAGATCAGGCCAAAGAGGCGGCTCTTAAAGCAGCCGGACTGGATGCAGCCAATGTAAAATGGGTAAAAGAAGAGTTAGACCGGGACGATGGGCGTACCGTTTACGAACTGGAATGCGTCAGCGGTGAGATGGAATACGATTTTGAAATCAACGCTGCAGACGGAACTGTACTGGAACAGGGAAAAGAATCTATTTATGATTGATAAATTTATGTAACGCAAAACTGGAATGAGTCGTAATTTCAGCGAATCATTCCAGTTTTTTTAGAGCGCGCCTGAATCATCTACTCTCAAAAAGATTATGCACACTTCCACGTTACTGTATATGGAAATTCAGGAAGGTATGATGTATAATTTGAGGTGTCGGAATGGCTGGCAAATATGGAAATCAAGGAGCCATTGACTTGCCTCCTTTATCGGAAAAGGTTTGATTAGGTGATTTTGCTTGAGCGCTGGAAAGGAGAATACTAATATGGAATTGGGCCTGATACTAACTTTGTGTGGTTTAGGAGTGTCATTTTTGATTCCTGCGTTTGTTATGATCATCATTTCGAAAAAAAGGAAGAAAAGTTGTACCGCTATGACAACTGCGGTTGTGACAGAGATTAAAACAAGAAGTACCTCGGATGGACGAAGTTACCATCCTGTCTATGAATATGAGGTAAATGGAATCACCTACAAAGGTACAGGCGCATACCTGTCAGGCCGTGTACCTTCGGTGGGAACCTCTGTTACTGTTATGTACAATCCAGACAATCCGAAAAAGTCATATATACCAGGATATGATAATAAGGTGCTTAAAATTTTGAGTATTGTATTTTCGATTGCAGGCAGTATTCCCATCTTAATCTGTATCTGCATTGCGCTTCTGGCATAGTTTTATAATAGGACAGTGTGCTAAACCTGCCAGTCAGTACGGTATCCGTTGCCCGGATGTTTCTGAGAAAGAAGATTCCCCTTACTTTTTATGCAAAGAACTGACTGCAGGTTATCTTAACGGGATTACCGGTGTATACCGTGTTTCATCGGCTTATTTCATAGATGAATCAAGGGCGGAGGAATTTGACCGACAGTTTCCCGCAAAAGAAAGGCGAAAACTTCCCGGGCAGATTTTTGATGAATAAAATATTATCTGATACCCTGGAGGATTTAACAAAGAGATTACAATTTCCGTAATTTTCTGAAATTGACTTTTTAATTCTCCTGTGTTATACTCAGGAAAATTACAGGGAAAGGGAGGTGGCTTGATGTCGTCTATTCGCTGAATATGGGACAATAAATAGAAAAATTTATCCTCATCATTTTTGATGGGTTATTTTGTTGTACTTATATTGCGGATAGTTTCATTAAGTCAGTTTCTCCGGGCGTTTTCATACGCCTGTTGGTTCGTACATGTTTTTATACTTGTACTCTGTGCTGAAAATAAGCAAAATTTGTATGCAGATAACCTGTCTTGGGGGTTATCTGTTTTTTATTGTCCTTTTCATACAGCTTCAAAAGATTTAACAGAAAGGATACGAAAAATGTTTGAAAAAGACAAATGGAAAACAAAATTTATCATCGTTGCATTAGGACAGGCAATTTCCATGCTTGGAAGCCATGGGGTTCAGTTTGCCCTGATATGGTGGCTTGCTGAAAAAACAACCTCTCCTTTGATGTTGGGAATCTCGGGGATTGTGGCTTATCTCCCTATGTCGTTATTCAGTCCGATTGCGGGAGTAGCAGCGGATCGGTATAACCGAAAATTTATTTCTATTTTTTCAGATATGGCAATGGGAACTGCTGCATTACTTTATGCAGGACTGCTGTACTTTTTTGAGCTGCCGGTATGGACTGTGTTTATCATGCTTTGTGTCCGCGGGATTGGGAGTACCTTCCAACAGCCCGCTATACAGTCGATCATTCCGCAGCTTGTTCCAAAAGATCAGCTTATCAAAACAAATGGATGGATGCAGCTTCTGTATTCGGGTTCTTTTTTAATCGGACCGGTAATCGGCGCTTCTTT
Source organism: uncultured Ruminococcus sp. (assembly GCA_946494335.1). Taxonomy (GTDB): domain Bacteria; phylum Bacillota; class Clostridia; order Lachnospirales; family Lachnospiraceae; genus Ruminococcus_G. Next base: position 62,986 of record CAMMBV010000009.1, read on the forward strand.
GTACGCCATCTTTCCCATGTCCGTTGTTCTAATGAGCGATGTGGCAGGCGCAATTTTGGCGAGTATCGCTTTGGCGGTTGTGAAAATCCCTGCATTAGAAAAAACTGATAAATTCGAACGGCATTTTATGCAGGAAATGAAAGAGGGCATACAGGTATTTCTGGAAGATACTAAGCTGTTTTATATCGTAATTGCGGAAGCTCTCTGCATGTTTTTCTATGCGCCGCTGTCTTCGTTCTACCCGTTAATGACAAGTGATTATTTTAACTTATCGGCTATGTATGGCAGTGCAGCAGAAATGTCCTTTGCAGTTGGAATGCTTGTATCCTCGCTTTTGTTTTCCAGCGTTTTGAAAGTGAAACGAAAAATCAGAGTCTCTTTTCTTGGACTGTTTGGCATGGGAAGTGTATCCGCTGTCTGCGGAATAATACCGCCAATTTATGCGGGATGGTTTTTCTTTGCTGCGGCCTGTATCGGCCTGGGAATGTCCGGAAACATTCATACCATTCCATTGACTGCGTATATACAGGAAACCGTGGCTCCTGAAAAAATGGGACGTGCTTTTTCCGTCCTTACTCTGATTTCATCTGTTACCATGCCGGTCGGGCTGGTCTTCAGCAGTCCCATTGCAGAACAGGTTGGCGTAAATACCTGGTTTTTCATTTCGGGAATTTGCATGGTTGCCCTTACCACGATTATTATTATTCGCTGTTATACGGTGCAGAGGAGGAAGCGAGTATGATTCGTAAATTTCAAAAATAAACGGGAGGGATTTTCTATCATTTCAGAAAATATAGAACCCGGCAGTGGAGAAGTTGATAAAACGATGTATTGGCAGAGAACAGGAAATTAGCTGATTAAACCAAAAAAGCATCTTGTCAAATCAGAGATCAAAATGCTTTTTGGCTTTTGATGAAAAATGTATTATGTATGTTCGAGAAAACTCAGGCTTTCTCACGCAGAGTAACGGCTCCTGCGGCCCGACGGCGGCGTTCGTCGTCAATGGCCGCATAATGCCGTTTAGTGGTATTTACATCTTTATGGCCCAACACATCTGCCACCAGATAAATATCGCCTGTTTCCCTGTACAGAGCCGTTCCATAGGTGCTGCGCAGTTTGTGAGGAGTAATTTTCTTTGTGGTGGTGATCTCACTGGTATATTTTTTCACCATATTTTCCACTGCCTGGATCCCCATCCGTTTCCGTTGAGTGGAGTAGAAGAGAGCATGTTCGTGTCCGGCCACTGGAGTAATGCCGTCCCGGATTTCCAGGTAATTTTTCAGCGCCTGTTCCACTTCAGGGCCAAAATAAACAATCATCTCATTTCCGCCTTTGCGGGTGACCTTGATGCCGTTATTTTTGAAATCCACATCTTCAATATCCAGACCCACGCACTCCGAAACACGAACGCCCGTTCCCAGCAGAAGAGTAACAATGGCAATGTCACGTTCCTTTGTCTTTTCAAAATACCTTTTTTTCTGACCGGTCAGTTTATCTCCGCAGTGCTCCATATAGTCCAGCAGAATGGCTACCTCGTCGGCATCCAGACGGACGATGGCTTTTTCATGAATCTTCGGCATGTCAATCAGAAGCGTCGGATTGGTATGAATCATTTCACGCTTGTAGTAATAACTGTAAAAGCTTCTCAGCGCCGATATTTTCCGTTTTAAGCCGCGTTCACCGTTGGTATTTAAATTTCCCCCGGCGCCTTCATAAACCTTCAAATATTCCATGTATTCCTCAATATCAAGTGCTGTAACCTGATCCAGAATTTCAACGTCAAAACTGTCCATGGACCTGTTTTTAAACAGAGGATTTTCTTCCTGTAAAAACTGAAAGAAAACACGGATATCATATGCGTATGAAATTCTCGTTTTTGTGGTGGTTGTGGCATCAATGGATCGGAAATAATCCATGGCAAAAGGAGGCAGTGTTTTCAGTACATCCCGAAGCTTTAAAGTGTTCTGAATATCTGTTTCTTTTCGGTAAGTCATTCGTTTTTCAGCCATATCTGTTTTTCCCTACATCTATTTTATAAACTCGTGTTTGTCGTATAGATGTATTATAAGAGCCTTTTTCCCATTCGTCAAGCTTTTTCCAAAATTATAAAATTGCCCGCAAAATCGTGCTATACTTTTTACTTTTTCTTCAGACCATAGTCCATGACAATTGCACCAAGAATGATAATTCCTTTTATTATGCTCTGCCAGTTATAGTTTATACTCCAGAGGTTCAGCACATTATTGATAATTCCTACGATAAAGGCGCCGATCAGCGTACCTGTAATATTTCCTGCTCCGCCGGTCAGTGAAGTGCCGCCGATAATCACTGCCGTAATCACATCAAATTCTGTGGAAGTACCCGAATCCGGCAGGCCGGAATTCATTCTCGCCATATAAACAACCGCCGCTGCTGCCGTAAAAAAGCCATCCAGTACGTATCCTCTGATTATGGTGCGTGAAACGCGGATACCGGACGCTCTGGCCGCTTGCCGGTTCTCTCCCACTGCAATCACCTGCCGGCCAAAAGCGGTTTTATTTAAAACAAACCAGGTAATTCCAAAGCAGGCCGCCATGATATAAACGGGAATTGGGATATTCAAAATTGCCCCCTGGCCGATAAGACTCAGACTTCCGATTTCCAGTATGGGGGCACTGTCCGTATACACCATCGCCGCTCCCCTGGCAATCATACCTACTATCAGTGTTACAATAAAAGAAGGAATCTCAAAATGGGTAATAATCAGGCCCATAAAAAAACCCGTCGCCATTCCAAGAATCACTGCAGACGAAACCGCAGCCACCATATTTCCCGTATTGTACATAATCTGACAGGCCACACACCCGGTCAGCGCCATTATGGAACCGTAAGCTATATTAATCTGTCCCAGCATAATGACAACAGTGGATCCGCAGGCCATCAGCGTGATGTGGGAAATCTGTTTCAGGATGGATGAGGCATTGAAGCTGGTCACAAAGTTCGGGCAGAAAATGATAGCAAACAATATCAATATCAGCAAAATCAAAAGGCTGGAGTGAAAGGGATATTTTAATCTCAATGACTTATTCATGATATTCCTATCCTTTCTGTCAGTTCTCCCATACCGGTAAGTATGCTCCTGCTCTCATTAAGCGCCGGATATGGCAGCTTATTGGTGGATAAAATCAATATACCCGTTCCCTGCGCAGCGATCTTTTGGATATTATCCATGGAAGCTTCGTTCATATTAATGCAGCCGCCGATGAAGGGATTGACCAGTACCAGAAGCCTGGGCCGGTACAGCATCCACCGACAGAACAGAACCTTTTGCAGTTCAGTTTCTGAAAGGGTGTTAAGCTTCTGGCTGCAGATATCTTTATGGAACCATCCATTGATAGTTTTTTTCAGGCTTTCCCGGTATCTTCTCTTTCTCCAGATGGATTTGAGAAAGTTCCCTTTTATCAGTGAAATATTTTCAAACACCGTCAGATGATAAAACAGTGTTTTGGAAAATGAGGAATCCTCGATAAAACCTACTCCCTGACGGACAGCATCTTCCATGTTTTCCGGCTGGTAATATTCATTTTTACCGATTACCATATATCCGCTTTCCGGCAGGGCTTCTCCTGACAGGACGCGGTACAGATGCATCATCCCTTCCGTATTTTCACAGTGAACGAACCGTATCTCCCCCGCTTTGATATTCAGACTGACATTATAAAGATAAGAATCGGATATGCTTTTCATCTGAAAGACGCACCCTCCCATTTCCGGGAAGGTTTCTCTCCTGTTTGCATTTACATTTCCAAGCAGAATCAGTGAAATCGTCTTTTCATCAAATTCGGACCGTTCGAAGAATCGGGCAGTTTTTCCATTTTTCAGGATCATCAGCTGGTCTGAAAAACGAATCAGCTGATAAAGAATGGGATTCCAGATAACAAAGGTAATGTTCCGTTTCTTCATTTTATCAATCAGATCAAACAGCTTTTTAACCTCCAGAAAGGGCAGCCTGCTGCTGCGCAGGTCCAGAAGAACCAGCCGGATTCCCCTCATATAAGCTTTTATCAGTTCAAACTGATACCGTTCCAGCAGGCTCATTTCCATAACAGGCGTATGAATATCCAACGGAAAATCAAACTGATCAAAAAGTATCTGCAGTTTTTTCTCCATAATGTCCATATGAATCAGAGACTGTTCCGGTTTCTCTCTCACCACAAACATGTTTTCCGCCAGTGTAAGGCCATTTATCAGCCGGGATACGCCGCTGACCGTCATCACATTAGCTTTCAGCACATCCGCCGCATCCTCCAGTTCAATTTTCTTCTCATTGATATATATGGTTCCATTATTCAGCTGCTCTTCCCCCTGAAGTACGCTCCAGATTGCTTCCATCTCTTTTTGCTCGCCGGAAATCAATCCGCAGGTCTGATTCTTAAATATCTGAATCTGAATTCCTGCCAGGATATCATAGCCGTTTACTGTACGGATCCCGTTTTCTATTCTGAGCAGTTCATCTCTCATATCCTTACTCCCCTTTTCTTTTTCACAGCCGCTCCATGGGCGTAACGGGCAAAGTCATCTTCACATCAGTACCCACATCCTCCGTGCTGTAAACATACAGTCCGTATTCCCGTCCGAACAGCAGTTTGATACGGCTGTTGACATTGATCAGGGCAATGCCCTTTTTCTTCTGTACTGCGTTTCGTCCGCCTTCGGCATGTACCAGTTTCTGATTCAGTACTTCCACTGCGTTCCAGGACATTCCAACCCCATCGTCAATGACATCGATGATCAGCCGTGTTCTGGTGCGCTGAAGCCGGATACGGATACTCCCCCGCTTATCCCGTACCTCCAGACCGTGATAAATGGCGTTCTCCACTATGGGCTGAAGGACAAACCGGGGCATACAGATAGTTTCAAAATATTCCGGATCATCTTCCACATATTCCACATCGAATTTCAGGGATTCCCCAAACCTGTACTTCTGCACGGTGATATAATCCGAAACATTGCGAATCTCTTCCATCACTGTGGCATACTGCTCCAGATTGGAAATAGAATAGGCAAAGTAAGCGGAAAGGGCTTCCAGCGTATCAGAAATATTTTCAAGCCCGGCCATCAGCGCATCGCCTCTTATGGCATCCAGAGTGTTGTACAGGAAATGAGGACTGATCTGATTCTGAAGAGCCAGGTATTTGGACTGCTCCACTGATATCTTTGCCATTTCTTTTTTATCCAGCAGAATTTCGAATTTTGCCAGAGCGATGTCCATCTCCTGTGACAGACTGCAGGGAAGAGAAAATATTTCATCAAACAAAATACCTCTGTTAAAATTTTCCAGAACCTTTCTGGTCTTCAGATAAGGAATCACAAGAAAACGATAAGAAAATATCAGCAGCGCAGTCAGAAGCAGGCCAAGCAGCGCTGTGAGGATGCGTATCACATTCAGAATCTCGCTGCTCCAGGAATGCGCACACATGACACTGATCAGCAGTAAAACCCCTTCCAGAATCATAAATGCAGCCGTCAGGCAGGCGCAGAATATCAGTCTTTTCTCCACGGTCCATTCTGTTTTTTTCATAAATTTCATCTGTCGAAGCCTTTCCTTCCTTTACCACTGTTACATGAAATACAGTTTCCGGTATTCTTTCGGTTTTAAACCGGTGTATTTTTTAAATGCCCGCGAAAAGTATTTATCGTCTCTGTATCCTACCAATTCTGCAATTTTAGATACCGGATAATCTGTTTCCGTCAAAAGCTTCTGTGATTCCTGCATGCGCATTTCCGTCAGATATTCAATGAATTTTTTTCCGGTCTCTTCCTTGAATATTCTGGAAAAATAAGAGGAGTTAAAACCTACTGCGCTGCTGACAGTTTCCAGATCGATATCCTCCTCCTGAAAATGGCTGGCGATATACTCTTTCGCCTCACGGATCGGTTTGCGCCGGATACCTTCCATCTTCTGTTCCAGATTTTTAAATACGGTCTGAATATATTCCTTCAGGCTGTCAAACATTTCCTGGCGACTGCTGCTGTTTCGCAGCCGGAAAGAAAGGATTTCCTTTTCTTTTTCTGTCTTTTCTTTGGACAGCGAAATGTCCACGCCAAGAAAGATGGTGGAAGCAAGTTCCCGACACAACGCATAGTATCCGCAGCCAGACACAATATCTTCCCCTTCCTCTGCCCGGCATCTGATTTCCTCCAGAACCCTGCATGCTTCCGAAACATCATAATTTTCCAGTGACTTCAGCAGTATCTTTTTATAGGGATAAAACGGATTCAGCGAGAAGGAATCCATAAATTCCTGATACTCCACGACTCCGTCGCTGTTTCTGAAAATACGTTCCCACAAAGCGGCCTGCGCATGATGCATGGAATCAGACAGCAGTTCCAGTCTCTCCACCGTCTCTCCCTTCCCTACGGTAACATGAATATGAATACTTTGATGCTTCATTATTTCACGGATATTGAAGATAAAACGATGCAAAACAGCGTCGACTTCGGTTATATTTTCCTGCTCAAAATTGAGCACTGCCAGAAGGATATCTTCGTACAGACCGCTGCAGCAGATCATATTCCGCTCCTTGGCCTGCTGTTCCAGAAGCAGAATTCCTTTTTTTTCAAAAAAATCTTTCCGTTCTTCGTAGGAAATCTTTTCTCCCGGAACATCGACTTTGACTGCGATACACAGAAAACGATCCTTTGAAAAATTCCTGTGAAGCTTCTCCAGGCAGTAGGAAAAAGTAAGCCAGGAAGGTTCCGCCGTCCCTTTCAGCAGCCGTACCACAAAGCTTTCCCTCAGCTTTTTCGAGGTATCCTGTACATACTGCTTCAGCTCCTGCTCCTTATTTTTATTCTGTATTTTCTCTATCCGTTCGCTGACCACCCGTCCAAGAGCGGCTGTAAGCTCCTCTTTCTTTATGGGTTTCAGCAGATAATCGTCAGCTCCGTATTTCAAAGCGTCTCTGGCATATTCAAACTCCCGGTAGCCGCTGATTATGATAAAATGAATATCCGGATCCTTCGTTTTGATCCTTTTAATAATATCGATTCCGCTGTATCCCGGCATACAGACGTCAGTAATGACAATATCCGGTCGTTTTTCTTCAATGCAGCGAAGCGCATCCATCCCGTTATGCACAATCTGGATGATTTCCATTCCGTATGCATTCCAGTCAATCAGATACTGCAGCAGCCTGCAGATTCCTTTTTCATCATCGGCAATTAAAACCTTTATCATATTTCATTTGTTCCTTCACTTTATGCTGTTAAAATTATACCTTACCTTCTCCCAGAAGTCCAATTTACACTTTATAAAAGGGAACTGCCCATTTCTGCAGTTCCCTTTTGTCCAAAGTAAATATTTATTCTGCCTGATTTTCTGCAACGGCAAGGCGTTTTGCTTTTGCATCCATCTGTCCGCGCACTACGTCGATAAACACGGCGATGATGATAATTGCGCCAAGTACGATCTGCTGAAGATCGGAGGAAATACCCATCAGGTCACAGCCGTTACGGATAACTGCGATCATCATGGCGCCTACCAGAGTACCCCATACGTTTCCTTTACCGCCCAGGAATGAGGCTCCGCCGATGATACATGCTGCGATGGCGTCCGTATCACCCTCCTGAGATGCCAGCGGTACGGCTGAATTCAGACGTCCCATATAAACGATGCCGGCCAGCGCACAGAAGAAACCGGATGCGGCATAACAGAATATCTGCACGCGGTCTGTATTGATACCCGCCAGTCTGGCAGCTTCACTGTTGCCTCCGAAAGAGAAAATCTTACGTCCCAGCCCTGTTCTGGTGAGGAATATGTGCATCAGAATATATACAACGATTACCAGAATAAAAGAAAAGGGGATCACGCCCACTGTCGCTGTTCCTGTAAAGGTTACGCCTGCCGGGAACCCTGCCACAGCCGTAGCTCCTGTAATTAAAAGTGCAAGACCGCGAAGTACATTTTTCATACCAAGCGTTGCAATGAAGGGATGCGGAAGATGAAGCTTGGTCAGTAAAATACCGTTAAATGCTCCGCAGAGGATGCCCACCAGCAGACAAACCACAATCAGTACAAAAGAATTGTTAAGTCCGAATTTCTGCATCAGAACACCGGCACAGCAGCTGGAGAACGCCAGCATGGAACCGGCAGAAAGGTCGATGCCGCCCAGCAGAATTACACAGAGCATACCGACGGCCATCAGCGCTACAATGGGCGTCTGACGCAGTATGTTCATAAGATTGTTAAATGTTACGAACTGTCCCTTTGTTACGATTGCAAGAAAGATGCAGACAACGATCAGGGCCAGCAAAATTCCCATTTTTCCAATAATTGATTTGATACCTTTTCCATTCATGACAGTTTACCTCCCCATGCCGCTCTCATTATATCTTCCTGGTTAAAGTTTTCCGATCCGCGTTCCAGCTCGCCCATGATCTTTCCTTCCCGCATGACGATGACACGATCGCTCATACCGAGAATTTCCGGAAGCTCCGAGGAAACCATGATGACACACTTTCCTTCGCTGCACAGCTTGTTGATCACATTGTAGACCTCGATTTTCGCTCCTACATCAATCCCCCTTGTGGGTTCATCAAAAATATAGATATCCGCGTCTGTATTAACCCATTTGGCGATTACGACTTTCTGCTGGTTTCCTCCGGAAAGAGTACCCACCGGTGTCTGCAGGGTAGGTGTTTTGATTTTGTAGGTTTTAACATTTTCCTCTCCCACGCTCTCGTATTTTTTCTGGTCCAGGAACCCGTGATGGGTATCTTTATCGATAGTGGCCAAAAACAGATTGTTTTTCACCGATGCGTCCAGAATCAGTCCTTCTCCTTTTCTGTCCTCCGTAACGAAAGCAATGCCATTGGAGATAGCGTCTTTGGGTGAGTTGATTTCCACCTTTTTCCCTTTGATATACACCTCGCCGCTGTCCTTTGGATCAGCGCCGAACAGCGCGCGCATGGTCTCTGTTCTTCCTGCGCCTACCAGGCCGGAAAATCCCAGCACTTCTCCTGCGTAGGCTTTAAAGCTGACGTCCCGCAGAACACCTACAGAATTAAAATGTTCAATTCGAAGAAATTCCTCACCCCGGACGGTCTCTTCCTTCGGAAACAGATTGTCCAGCGACCTTCCTACCATATCGGCAATCAGACTGTCATTGGTAACTTCGGCCACCGGTTTCGTACTGATATGGGAGCCGTCCCGCATAACGGTGATGCAGTCGCAGATTTCAAAAATTTCCTCCAGCTTATGAGAAACGAAGATAATGGCGATTCCTTTTTCCTTCAGAATCTGAATTGTTTTCATCAGCTGTTCCACTTCCTTGTTAGAAAGCGAGGAAGTCGGCTCATCCATGATGATCAACCGGGCTTCGGAGAGAATCGATTTCCCGATCTCAACCATCTGCTGTACGCCGATTCCCAGCTTTCCGCAGAGAGTATGAGGATCAATATCTATCCCAAGAGACTGCATGATCTCTTTTGCTTTGGCATGCATGTATGTATAGTCCAGTAAGAACCCTTTTTTCTTATAATAATTGATAAACAGATTGTCCGTGATGCTCAGATCCGGGCATATATTTAATTCCTGATAAATACACCCCACACCGTAATGTTTGGCTATATTTGGATTGGATAATTTGACTTCCTTTCCGTCGATGATTATCTTACCTTTCTCAGGCTGATTTACCCCCGTAAATACTTTGATCAGTGTGGATTTACCAGCACCGTTTTCCCCAATCAGACCGTGAACCTCTCCGGTCCGCACCTGGAAAGACATATCGTTTAAGGCTATTACACCAGGAAAGTATTTCGTAACATTTTTAAGCTCCATGATTAATTCGCCCATGACGTTTGAACCTCCTCTCCTATTCAAACTGCGTCCTAAGAGCGGATCTCTTCGGACGCAGTTTTGCAATAATTATTCAGCCTCTGCAACTTTACCTTCCAGATCTGCGATGAAATCAGCTGCGTTTTCGCTGCTTACCACTTCCTGACCGGAATCGATTACTTCGTCAACCTCTTCTCCGTTCATGATCTGAATTGCTGTTTCAATTCCCAGAACCCCCATCTCGTAAGGATGCTGAGCGGTTGTTCCCAGAACTTCTCCGCTCTCTACTTTTTCCGCAACGGGAAGTGTTCCGTCAAATCCATATACCAGCGTATCTTTTCCTGCTGCTTCTACTGCGTTGCAGGCTCCTGTCGCCATAGAATCCGCTGTGGTAATGATAAGATCCACATCGTCGTATTTCTGAAGCAGGTTCTCACTGACACTCATGCCTTTTTCTTCTGTGGAGTCCGCTGCCTGAACCTCCAGAACTTCCACACCTGTCTCCTCCAGACCAGCCACAATACCGGCTTCTCTGGCGTCATGTGTTGCATCACCCAGACGTCCTCTTAACACAAGTGCTTTTGCTCCTTCTCCAACCTGTTCGCCGGCCCACAGAGCTCCTTCTTTAGCTGCCGCTTCATTACCGGTTCCGATAAAGCATACTTTATCTTCCAGAGATGAGTCTGTGTCAACGGCAATAATCTTGATGCCCGCATCCACTGCATTCTGCAGTGCCGGAAGCACCGTTTCATCATTGGATGGTGCGATACAAAGAACATCCACACCGGCTGCAATCAGGGTCTCAATATTTTCCACCTGTTTTGCTACGTCACTTTCTGAGTTGGGAGCGATGAAAGTCAGATCAACGCCGTTTTCAGCTGCTGCAGCCTCTGCACCTGCTTTAACCAGAATCCAGTACTGGTCAGCCAATGATTTTACTACAAATCCCACTTTAATACCGTCTGCGCTCTCAGAATCTCCCTCCTGTGCATCGGAATCTTCAGATGCAGCGGAGTCAGCAGAAGCAGTTTCTTCTGTTTTTCCTCCGCCGCATCCAACCAATATGGAAGCGAAGAGAGTAACTGCGCATAATATACTTATAATTTTTTTCATACCTTTAACCTCCCGTTAACTCTTATTTTCTTTTATGCGGTATCGCGATTACCAATAATAAAATATCATCTGTACCTGTTTTTGAACACTCACATTTTTGTCTTGAAGTGGATTTTTTTTACTTCTTTAGCTATTTTTTATAAAATGTGGTATGATGACAGAGGATGTTATAATCATAATGACCATAGCAATTCAAAAGAAACGGGAGTTTATTATGAAAAATTTATTTACCATCGGAGAGATGGCCCAGCTTTTTAATATCAATGCAAAAACGCTGCGGTATTATCATGAGATTGGAATTCTTATCCCGGAAAAAACAGACGAGAGAACCGGATACCGTTATTACTCCACGCGGCAGTTTGAGCGTCTCAACACCATACTCTATCTGCGCGCTCTTCATATCCCTCTGGATAACATCACTCGTTTTTTCCATTCCAGGGATATTTCAGTTATGACACAGCTGCTGGAAGAACAGAAGGAAAAAATACAAAAAAACATTCAGGATATGAAGCGAATAGAGAAGAAACTGAATTCCAGACTGGCTCAACTGACACAGGCCCGGGGAAAAATACCGGGGAAAATACAGGAAAAGATTCTGCCGGAACGCTGCATTATTTATCTCAAGAAAGAGATTCCCGTGACGGATGATCTGGAATACCCCATACGGGAACTGGAAAAGAAAGGACATTTTCAGTCCAGTGTTTTTCTTGGAAAAATCGGTGTTTCCATCAGCAGGAACGCTCTTGGCTCCCACGATTTTTCCAGGTTCTCCGGTATCTTTATACTGACGGAAAAAGAAGACGGGATATCGCCGGAAAGCGCTCTTCCTTCCGGACTCTGGCTGATCCTATGTTTTACCGGCACTCACACTCAGGCAGCCCCTTATTATCTTGAGCTTCTGGAATATATCAGAGGTAATGAACTGGAAATCACCGGTGACGCTGTGGAAATCACCCTGATCGATTATGGCATGACGGACGATCCGGATCAGTTTATGACAGAAATACAGATTCCCGTGCAGAGGAAAAAGACTTGACCTTCCATTGACTGGAAGGTTTATACTTTTAATAATTACTTATCCTGGAGGAAAACACTATGATAGGAACCATCGTCAATACAGGAACGATTCTGGCAGGAAGTTTGCTGGGAAGCGCACTGAAAAAGGGCATCAATGAGAAGTATCAGGGAGCATTGTATACTGCCATGGGACTGGCTGCCGCAGGACTTGGTATCAATGCTGTAGTCTCTAACATGTCGGACAGCAAATACCCTGTTCTTTTTATCGTCAGTCTGGCTTTGGGCAGTCTGATAGGAACGGTTTTAAATATAGACGGCAGGTTTCAGAGTCTGATGGGGCGTCTGGGAAAATCTGAACTGGGAAAGGGGCTGTCAACAGGAATTCTCCTCTACTGTATTGGAAGCCTGTCTATTCTGGGACCAATGCAGAGCGCCCTGTACGGTGATCATACCTACCTTTTTACCAACGCCACCCTTGACTTTGTCACGTCCACGGTGCTTGCGTCCACCTACGGAATCGGCATGGCGCTGGCGGCGCCGGTACTTTTTTGCTGGCAGGGGTCTATTTATCTGGGAGCCACCTATCTGCAGAACTTCCTCACCGATTCCCTGATGTCAGAGATCACCATCGTGGGTGGGTTTCTGATTGCAGCTTCAGGACTGTCCATTTTAAACATCAAGGACTGCAAAACCCTGAATATGCTGCCCTCACTTCTGGTACCCATCCTATTCTTTTTAATACTGAGTCTTCTTTAAAAGGCTGTCTCTTTTCCTGCAGAATATAATATTTATTAAACAATCCGCTCGAAAAGGGGCAGAACACGATTTGGGTTATGATAGCGTGTTCATGGATTTGGAAAAAGAGAACCGCGCAAAACAATTTGCTAATAGCCTGAAATCATTTTTAAAAGAATAGGGAATCCGGAATCTTCTTTCTCTTTTCTTTCCCCGTGAGGCAGGCAGGTATACATAAAATAGTTATGTATACCTGCCTGGAAATTTATTTATGTTCCATCGAATAATACGGAATACAGATGTGGCTTCCCTGCTTGACTGCATCTCCCTGCAGATGATTGATCTGCTTAACTTCCGCAATATATTCATTGATATCCGAATATTCGTCAGAAATATGTTCTTTTGCAATACTCCAGAGACTGTCACCCGTTTCCACATAATAGCTTTTATAATATTTATAGGATATTCTGGTCAGATCGCTTTCCGCATCAATTTTTCTGGCGCTGTTCTGTACAGCAAAGCCGGTACAGAGCAGAAAACATACAAACATAGCGATCAACTGAATCCTTCTTCTATTTCGGGTATTCCTTCTTCTTTTCATACTGTCTGCCTCCCATACAAAGAAAACACGCAAAAATGTTTCATCTTTCGGTGACGCAGGCACTTTCCATATAACGCTTAGTGACTCTACACTCGAAGCGTGGAAATGCCTGTCTGCATGAACTGATGTTCCAAACACCTGTTCTGTGTTTTTATTATATATACGAACACACGTTTTGTCAATATATTTCTCGAACAAATATTCGGAATATATGTTTGCACCTGAAGACAAAATGTGGTATGATAATCATAATAATATACATGGAGGTATCTTTATGACCTACGGAAAAATCAGCAAAAAGCAGCAGGAGGTCCTGAATTATATAAAAAATGAAATCGTCACCAGAGGGTATCCGCCTTCTGTGCGGGAGATCTGTGAGGCAGTTCAGCTGAAATCCACCTCCTCCGTTCATTCCCATCTGGCTTCACTGGAAAGAAACGGATATATCCGAAGGGATCCCACAAAACCGAGGGCAATCGAAATACTGGACGATGTCTTCAACGCATCCCGCTGTGAGATGGTCAGTGTTCCCATTGTCGGCCGTGTAGCCGCTGGAGAACCGATTCTGGCGGAAGAAAATATTGAATCCTATTTTCCTATTCCTGCTGAGCATATGCCCAGTACAGGCGCCTTTATTCTGGAGGTTCATGGGGAAAGCATGATCAACGCCGGTATATTTGATGGTGATTACGTACTTGTGCAAAGCCAGAATACGGCTGAAAACGGCAGCATGGTTGTGGCAATGATCGATGATTCCGCAACGGTTAAAACTTTCTATAAAGAAAACGGTCATTTTCGTCTTCAGCCGGAAAATGATACGATGGACCCCATCATTGCCGGAAATGATCTTCAGATTCTTGGTAAAGTGATTGGTGTAATGCGTTTCATGAACTGACATTTTCAGAAGAAAAGGCTGCAGGCAGGTATCATCAAGATACTCCGACTGCAGCCTTACTATATCCAAAAGCTATTATCTGTTCAGTTTTTTTACCATCCAGACATGAGGACAGCCCTCATCAAAATCTGTCTTTTCCTCACTGAAATACCCCTGTTTTTCATAAAATCCGGCGGCTCGCTGCTGCGCATGAAGCGAAATGATTTCTCCTCCGCGTTTTCTGATCTCCTCTTCCGCTTTTTGCAGAATACACGCTCCCAGTCCCTTTCCCCTGTAAGGTTTCAGCACAGCTATGCGTCCAATGACATAAATCTTTTCTTTAGCATCTTCAAAAAAACGGCAGGTAGCAGCTGCGGTTTCGTTGTCATAGAGAACCACATGTCCGGCAAAGCCGTCAATATCGTCAAATTCTTCCTGAAATCCCTGTTCTCTGACAAAGACTTCTTCTCTTATTTTTGCCGCCTCATCAGGAAGAAATTCGCAGACTTTGAATCTCAATCCTGCTCCTTTCCATTCAGCCTGGCAAGATTGACCGATTCACCGTCTCTCCAGATTCTTTCCAGATCATAGAAAAGGCGGTTTTCCTCATCAAAAATATGAATCACCAGATCTCCGTAATCCATCAGAATCCAGTTGGCATTCTGATACCCTTCAATCTGTTTCGGCTGGTATCCTGCTCTTCCCAGAACTTCTTCGGCGTTATCGGCCATTGCCTGCACCTGATTGCGGTTTGTACCGCTGGCAATGATAAAATAGTCAGCCAGAATGGAAACTTTTTCGATATCGATTACTTTGACATCCACGGCCTTCTTGTCTTCCAGAGCCGCACAGGCCAGTCTGGCCATTTCTTTTCCGTTGCTCATAGTGTATCCTCCTTTACTTCTGATTGTGAAGGTTGCAGTAATAGGCAAAGGCGCTTTCCGTTGCCGGATCAATCTCTTTGCCGCTGCGTTTCAAATACTGAAGAGTATCCGACAGTATCATGTACATCGCCTCATCCAGATCTCGGAAGGATTCCCGGCGCACCTCTTCCAGCCGCGGCGCCTTTGTCCGGCCCGGCTCGATATAATCAGCAATATAGATGATCTTGTCAAGATCTGTCATGGCAGTTTTTCCTGTGGTATGCCAGGTAATTGCATCCAGAATTTCTGTATCCTGAATCCGGTATTTCTTTTTTGCAACCCAGGCGCCCAGTTTTGCGTGAAGAATAAAGGGATGCCTTATTTCATAGTCTGTTATGCTGATACTGTTTTTGACGCACAGCTTAATCTTTGTGGAATCGGGCATACACTTTGCACAGTCGTGAAGCAGTCCTGCCGTCTGACATTTTTCCAGATCGCAGCCGTGTACCATGCCAAGGCACGCAGCCGTGTACATTACCCCTCTTGTATGAACCATCCGATCATGATCTAGATGCTTCTTCAGTTTTTTTTCCATTTTCTTTAAATCGTAATTGGAATGTGCCATAATACCCCTCTCATCCTACTGATATATCTGATTCCCCTGAATAAAATCTATCACACAGTCCGGAACGTAGTATTTAATGGTTCGGTTCTCTTCAATCCAGGTGCGCAGCATCTGTGAAGATATATCGATATTCAGGCTGTCCAGTTTAAGAAATACGCCCCCGTACTTGGCGGACAGCCGCTGCATTTCATAATCCAGGCTTTCATCTTCCGTGTGATCCCTGGTAGCCACCACAATTTTTGCAGCCTGACAGATGCGCCCCGGCTCCATCCACGTATCAAAGTTATACAGGGAATCTGCACCAATAATGAAATAATAATCCGCTGCCGCATTTTCCTGCCGCATTCTTTCCAGAGTGCGATAGGTATACGTGTAGCCGTCCTCATTCATCTCAATCAGTGAAAGTGCAAAATGGTCATTTCCGCCTATCGCCCGGCGTACCATCTCCACCCGCTCTTCATCGGTGGCACGTCCTTTTCTGTTCTTTTTGTGGGGCGGATTGCCGGCTGGCATAAACAGGACTTTGTCCAGATCAAACTGTTCATATGCAGTCTCACCAAGTATCAGATGACCAATATGAATAGGATCAAAGGTTCCTCCCATAATTCCAATTCTCGGCCTATCTTTCTCTTTCAATCCTTTTTTCTCCGCGGCAGTTCAATTTTTTTCTTATCGCCCTTCCCTTCCCGGTAAAGAACGATTTTCTTTCCGATGACCTGAACCACTTCCGAACGGGTTCTCTGGGCAAGAACCTCCGCAATGGCTCTGGGATCATCCATACAGTTTTTCAGTACGCTGATCTTGATCAGCTCTCTGGCCTCAAGCGCCTCATCCACAGATGCGGTAAATTCCGGCGTAAGACTTGATTTTCCGATCTGCAGGATGGGATCCTCCGTCATCGCCAGTCCCTTTAAATATGCTCTTTGTTTACTTGTCATATATACTCCTGACCTAATGATAATAATCAAATTCCAAACCGTACATCCGCACGGTATCTCCTTCGGAGATTCCGGCTTTCTCCAGATCATCCAGAATTCCCGTATCCTTCAGAAACTTCTGGAAGAACGCGAATCCCTTTTCGGAATCCAGATTGGTATAGCCCAGCATCTTTTCTATCCTGGGGCCTTCCACGATGAACACATGCTCATCTTCCGGGGAACGCTCCACCGTATAGGGGAGATTTTCCCGAATTAAAACATCCTCCGGGAAAAATTCCTGCTCAAAAACTACAGGACTTTCATCCATGGAATCCAGCATGTTCTGAACGTGGTACAAAAGCTCTTTCAGTCCTTTGCCGCTGACTGCCGAAATGGGAAATACAGAAATTCCTTTTGGTTCAAATTCCTTTTTCAGCCGTTCTACGGGATCTTCCCCGTCCGCATACAGGGCATCCGTCTTGTTGGCTGCAATCACCTGGGGACGCTGTGCCAATTCCGGATTATAAGCCTTTAATTCCTCATTGATTTTGTAAAAATCCTCAATCGGATCTCTGCCTTCTGTGGATGCCGCATCCAGCACATGAATCATGACCTTCGTCCGCTCCACATGGCGCAGGAACTCGTGCCCCAGGCCGATACCCTGAGAAGCTCCCTCTATCAGTCCGGGGATGTCCGCAATCACAAATCCGCGGCAGCCTTCCAGATCTACCACTCCCAGATTGGGATTTATGGTTGTAAAATGATAATTGGCGATTTTGGGATCCGCATTGGTCACTCTGGAAAGCAGCGTAGATTTTCCCACATTGGGAAAACCAACCAGGCCCACATCCGCAATCACCTTCAGTTCCAGCAGAACTTCCAGCTCCTGGGAGGGCTGTCCCGGCTGAGCATACTTGGGCGCCTGCATGGTTGCCGTGGCATAATGCATATTGCCGTTTCCGCCTCTTCCTCCCTTTAATACCACCTGGCTTCTGTTTGCTCCGGACATATCGGCAATCACTTTTTTGCTTTCCGCGTCCATGATCACAGTTCCCTCCGGAACCTTCAGCACCAGATCTGATCCATTTTTTCCATGGCATCTTCTTTTTTTGCCGTCCTCGCCGTTCTGGGCAGAAAATTTCCGTTTATGACGGTAATCCGTTAATGTATTCAACCCTTCATCCACCTGGAAAATCACGTCGCCGCCCTTTCCGCCGTCACCGCCGTCAGGACCTCCGTTGGGAACATATAACTCCCGTCGGAAACTCACATGGCCGTCGCCGCCCTTTCCCGAGCGGATGATTATTTTTGCTCTGTCCGCAAACATAACTTACCTCTACTGTCTTTTTTATGAACAAAAGGCTTCAAACCGATGTGATTTGAAGCCTTCCCATTTACTCTGATACCGGAACGATAGAAACCTGTTTCTTATCTCTTCCTTTTCTCTGGAATCTTACAATACCGTCTGTCAATGCAAACAGAGTATCGTCTTTACCGCGTCCCACATTCACACCTGGATGAATCTTGGTTCCACGCTGTCTGTAAAGGATGTTTCCAGCTTTTACAAACTGTCCGTCCGCTCTTTTCGCGCCAAGACGTTTTGACTCGGAATCTCTGCCGTTTTTGGTAGAACCAACACCTTTTTTATGTGCAAATAACTGAAGGTTCATTTTTAACATGTTCTTACACCTCCTCGGATGTTATCTCTAAAAAATTGCGTCCGTAATTTTCCTGAATCGTTTCCAGACCCAGCACCAGCGAATCCATCAGAAGTTTTGACTTCTCGCTGATTTTATCTGTAAAACGAAAGGACAGAAAACCATCGCCCTGTTCCCCGGAGAAATCATCCTCCGTAAACTTTTCGATGGAGTTGACGGTATTGATCATCAGCGCCGATACCGCCGCGCAGACAATATCGCTGCCCTCTTCGCCGTACCCTGCATGACCTTTTGATTCAATACCGGCGTAATCACCATTTTTTACAAAAACTGTGATATTAACCATTGATTTTTTCGATTTTCACTGCTGTAAACTGCTGTCTGTGGCCGTTTTTATTGTGATAACCGGTTTTTCTTTTATACTTGTAGATAACAACTTTTTTTGCTTTTCCATGTTCAATAACGGAAGCAGTTACACTGGCATTGGCTACGTCTGCGCCAACTTTCAGTCCGTCGTTGCTTACTGCAAGCACATTATCAAATGTAACAGTCTCTCCAGCTTCTGCTCCAAGTTTTTCAACTCTAATGATATCGCCTTCGGCTACTTTGTACTGTTTACCACCTGTTGCAATAATTGCGTACATATGGCACCTCCTATTATCATTACTCGCCAGATATGGTGTTTTCTTCAAAAGAAACGCTTAAACCTCTCTGTGCGGCATACTCAATGATAATACCATGTCGAAAATCATTCGTCAAGTTTTTCCATAAACTAATATGAAATTTTTTTGGAACAGTTCAGCCTGCAGCAAAAGAATCAGGAAGAATGCGCAGGTTTACCTGCGGCATACTGGATGATTCCTTTGATATGGGCGGAACGCCCATTAAGCCCCGGACAAAAGCTGCATTAGCAGCGTCCGACGGCAAAGCCGACGGGTCCGGGGTCTGCTGGCTGAAATAAGTGACTATTCAGTCGTCAGACTAAATAGTTACAATTTTTTTGGAACAGGCAATGGCAAGAGCGCCCGGACCGATATGGCAGGCTACGCTTAAGGAAAGTGCATTTACGACAACATCCCCAAAGCCGGGGAACATTTCAGAAATTTCCTGGGCAAACAGCAATGCCTCTCCTTCATTTGCAGTATGAGCCACTTCCAGATGCATCTCCTTTTTATCCGCCGCTTCTTTAAAACGGGTGGCAAAATCTTTTGCCATGGCGTCCAGCATGGTTCTTTTGGCCTGTTTCTGTCCTCTTACCTTTGCATAGGCATCCAGCCTTTCCCCCTGAATCTGAAGAACCGGCTTCAGATTCAGCACAGTTCCGATCATGGCGGCGGCCGGTGTGATCCTTCCGCCTTTTTTCAGATATTTCAGCGTATCCACCATAATGTAGATGCTGGACTCCAGTTTTTCCCGTTCCAGTATTTCCTTGATCTGTCTTCCGCTCTTTCCTGCTTCCGCCAGTTCCAGCGCATCCAGCACGGATTGCCTTTGAGTCACAGAAATCCTCTGATTATTCACGACCCACACACGGTCATTAAACTCCCTGGAAAGCATTATGGCTGTCTCACAGGAATTACTCAGCCCGCTGGACATGGGAATATGAACAATTTCATCATATTCCTTCAGAAGCGACTCCCACAATTCAATCACATCCGCCGGAGACGGCTGCGATGTGGAGACATCAGCCCCTTCCGCCAGTTTTCTGAAAAACTCGCCCTGAGACAGATCAATATCCTCGAAATGCTGTATATCATTGATGAAAAACGGCATAGGCACAACACGTATTCCCATTTCTGCTGCTTCCCGCTGCGTAATGCCGCTGTTGCTGTCGGTCACAATTATAACTTTATTCATCTTCACAGCCCTCCTTGCCATATTTCAGCTCTTCTACCTGCTCACAGAGTGATTTTCGCATTTTTTTGCGGGTGACCTCCGTTATCTGCAGCCGGGTCATATCTACAACCTGAGCACGCACCGGATCTTTCCGCAGATAAGACGCCAGCACGTGCAAAAGCTCTTCTCGATGATCCGGATTGTCCATATTGATAAAGTCAATAAGAATAATACCATATAAGTTGCGCAGACGCAATTGCCTGGCAATCTCCTTTGCCGCCTCCAGGTTAATCTTTCTGTAGGTTTCAGACGCTTTCTTGCGCCCGGTATATTTTCCGGTGTTGACATCCACAGCCACAAAAGCCTCCGTCTGCTGAATCATAAGGAAACCGCCGCTTTTCAGCCATACTCTGGTCTTAAGGGCATCGTCCAGCGCGTGCTCCAGAGAATAAAGCTTGTAAAGAGGTAGCAGTCTGTCCTCATACCACACTGCTTTTTCTGTTGATTGCGGGCAGTACTCCCTGTAATAACTTAAAACCTCATCATAAATTTCCTGCACATCCGTCACGATCTTCAAAAGATCCCCATCCTTTATATCACGCAGCGCCTGCAGATAAAAGGGCTGTGCTTTTTCCAGGAGGGAGTAGCAGGTTCTGGTCTTTCCTTTTCTTTTTACCGTTTCCATCCTCCGGTACAGATAATCAAATTCTTCCATCAGTTCATCTTTTGACGCCCAGGCAGCGTTTGTGCGGATAATAATTCCAAAATCTTCTGACATAATGGGAGCAAACCAGTTTTTGAGACGTTTCCTGTCCTGCTGCTCCAGTTTGGAAGATATACCCAGGCCGGGTTTTTCCGTGGTAAACACCATATATTTTCCGGCCAGATTTAAATTAGACGTCACCTTTGGAACTTTCTTTTTTAAAGCTTCCTGGCATACCTGCACCACAATTTCATCCCCAGGCCTTGGAGTTTTTTTTCCTGCCCATTCATCCAGAGAATAATAACAGGAAATATTGGGCTGTATATTTACAAATGCACCTTTGATTTCCGGAAGAACTTTATCCACCATGCCTATATAAATATTGCCCAGTACGGATGGGGATGATACGGGATGAATCTGAAGTTCAGCAATAACATTTTCTTCCAGCACGCCCATGACATAACATTCTTTTTGGAACAGGCGCATTTTCGTAACTACTATTTTTTTATCCAATGATCTCCCCCAGACTTTCCAGCGTCACCAGTTTCCGCCTTTTTTCATCTCCCATATCTGCATATATCTCCTGACGGTGAATCATCCAGGCAAAGGGCAGAACCTCTTCTCCCATATACCGGTAAAACGCCTCCATCACCAGATCCGGCTTTAGATTTCTGGCGCTGCCGCTGGCAAGCTGCAGAAACAGTCTGTTATCTACTGCCTCAAAACGGTAAATCATAGGACGGATGTCTGTCTCCTCCAGGCTTTTTTTCGTCTTTTTAAGCATAATTACAGAGGGCTGCGCCATAAAAGCAGAAATGTATTTTCTGTAATCCTGTTTCGGTTCCAGCCCGGGTCGGAAATCCACAAAGTAATCCGCAGCGGCTACCAAAGACATACCTTTGCTCTTTTTATCTTCCGGAATCTTCCGCACACTCAGCACACGGACACCTTCCGCCATCACACTGTTGAAACGCCGCCCCATTTCCGCCGTCGACATCGGTGTATTGACTTCCAGATCAAAATACTCTCCGCTGCTAGTCATCCCTACTCCCAGCGGATAGGCAAAAGACATGATCATATGGGGACTGAATCCTTCGGAAAATGCCACGTCGATGCCGGCCCGGCGGATAGCCTTCTGAAAATACCGCATCATGTCCAGATGGCCCACGAATTTCATCGCGCCGGTCTTCTCAAATTTAACTCTTACTTTCAACGCACACACCTCCCCGCAAAACTGCTGCACCGCATCCGGAACATTTCTCCCGGCAGTTGGGCGTTATTTCTCCCGCCATGGAACGCTCCCACTCTTTCCACAGAAACTCTTTCGTCACCTTGGCATCAATAAAGTCCCAGGGGAAACATTCATCCTTCGTCCGTTTCCGAAGCGTATAGAAATCCGGGTCCACGCCCGTCTCCGAAAATGCCTGTTTCCAGCATTCATAATCAAAATATTCACTCCAGGCATCAAAAACCGCGCCGTCCTTATATGCTTTTTCGATTACCCTGGCTACTTTTCGGTCGCCTCTTGCCAGGACGCCTTCCAGCACAGTCACATCTGCTTCATGCCAGTTATAGCGGATACTTTTCTGGTTCAGCTGTTCCCGTATCTCATTTCTGACCGTATTGGCTCTGGACAGATACTCAGGCTCTGGACACATGGACGCCCACTGGAAAGGAGTGAAGGGTTTTGGCACGAAAAATGAAGTGCTGACTGTAATCTGACACTTTCCCTTTCTTCTGTCTTTTGGTATCTCGTAATATCTCCTGGCAACTTTATCCGCCAGATGAGCGATAGCTTTCTGATCCTCCTGCGTCTCTGTGGGAAGCCCCAGCATAAAGTAAAGCTTAACCTTGGTCCACCCGCCTTCAAAGGCCTTTCCCGCTCCGTTTAGAATCTCTTCTTCCGTAAGACCTTTATTGATCACATCTCTGAGTCTTTGCGTTCCTGCCTCCGGTGCAAAAGTCAGAGAGCTTTTCTTCACATCCTGCACCTTGCTCATCACATCCAGTGAAAAAGCATCGATTCTTAAGGAGGGCAGCGAAATATTTACGCCGGTTTTCTGGCATTCGTCTATCAGAAAATCCAGAAGTTCGGGAAGATGGGAGTAATCGCTGGAACTTAAGGAGCTTAAAGAAATCTCTTCGTGTCCCGTTCCTTTTAAAATCTCCTTTGCCAGATCTTTCAGATATTCTACTTTTCTTTCCCTGACGGGTCGATAAATCATTCCGGCCTGGCAAAACCTGCATCCGCGGATACAGCCCCGCTGGATTTCCAGCACCGCCCGGTCCTGCGTTGCTTTTATGAAGGGGACCACTGGTTTTTGGGGATAAAATGTGTCGGACAGATCCATAACCACCTGTTTTTCGATTTTTTCCGGTATCCCCTCTTCCAGAACCTGAAATTCTTCCAGTGTGCCGTCTTCGCGATAGACAGGCTCATAAAACTGCGGCACATATATGCCCGGTATGCAGGCTGCCTTTTTCAGGAATTCCTTCCGGCTGCAGCCTTCCTTTCTGCATTTTTTGTACAGGTCCATCAGCTCAAAATAAACCGTCTCGCCTTCCCCTATGTAAAACATATCGAAAAAAGGAGCCAGAGGTTCCGGATTATAGACGCAGGGGCCGCCTCCGATTACCAGCGGATCCTCCCAGGTACGTTCCTTCGCATTTAACGGAATTTTTGAAAGATCCAGAATCTGCAGAATATTGGTATAGCACATTTCATACTGAATGGTAATCCCCAGAAAATCAAATTTGCGGATTTCATCCTGAGATTCCAGGGCAAACAGAGGAATATCTTTCTCCCTCATGATCTGATCCAGATCCGGCCATGGGGAATAAACCCGTTCACACCAGATATCCTCTCTCTGATTAAACATGTCATAGAGAATCTGAATCCCCAGATGGGACATGCCTATTTCATAAACGTCCGGAAAACACATGGCAAACCGCACGTCCACTTTCCCCGGGTCTTTCATCACTGAATTTACCTCTCCTCCAATATAACGGGCAGGAGATTCCACACTTAATAAAATTTCATCACTTAACGCCAGTTTTCTCATTTTTAAACACCTGTTTTTGCACAATTTATAGAATCCGTACCATCCAGCGACAAGACAGGGGCGGTTATGCCGCCCCTCTTTTCATCTGACTCTGTCTTCAATGGTATGGAATCACTATAACATATTTTTTTTATTTATTCCAGTCCGACTGACCATGTATTCAATCTTTCTGACAAAAGGGCGGGACAGCTATACCGTCGTCCTGCCCTTTTACCCAGCAAACATTCATGCAAAGATTCCTCGATAATCTTCATTTTAAAAATTCTCCATCTGTACTTTCCGTGGCAGGATATCATCCCGAAATCCCCGGAATACCGGCTGGCGCAAGGCGCCTTTGGTATTTGGCATATATTCGATCCTGCAAACCTGGTCCGGTTTCACCCATACCGCATGTTCATTGCCTGCCGGCACTGCAGAAAGAGGACACTTTTTTGTAACTGTCAGAAACCCAACCGTCTCTTTGGTCACTCCGGACGTGACGTGCCCCTTATATACCAGCACATCTTCCCGGTATTTTGCAATGATCAGACTGTATGTGTGCAGTCCTTTTCGGATATATCCTGCCGCGATAAATTCTTCGTCCGTCATCCGCTTAAATTTCACCCAGTCCTTAGTCCGTTTTCCCGGATAATACAGACTGTCTTTGCGCTTGGCCACCACACCTTCCAGTTCGCGCTCTTCTGCCGCCTGATACAGTGCCATCCCCTTCCCTTCTATATAACGGGAAACTGCGATCCTGTCGCTTTCTTTTAAGTTCTCAGAAAGCCGCTCTTTTCGTTTTATCAAAGGTTCCCAGCATAAATCCTGTCCATCCAGATAAATGCTGTCAAAGGCCACAAAAGATGCCGGAAAGCGAGACGCTTCCATCTGAATCTTAAAACGGTCTGTGAGAAGAGTTCGTTTTTGGAGCCGGTAAAAATCGGGAACGCCATTTGTCAGGACGACGATCTCCCCGTCCAGAATGCATCTTCGCCTGACTGCCTGATGCAGTTTTGTCAATTCCGGGAATTTCTCCAACATCTTTATATTCCGCTTGTTCCGCAGATCTACCATGCCAGGCTCCAGATACGCAAGGCAGCGGAACCCATCCATCTTCAGTTCATAGATGTAATCCGCAGAATCAAAAGCTTCGCACTGTCTGGCGATGAGCATGGGACTTGCCCCTCTTGCGTCAAAAAGATCCATCACGCAGTCCCCGTCAGCCTCTTCCGGCTGCCCTCATCCGACTTTTTCGACAGCTCCAGGCTTTTCTGCAGGGCCTCCATCAGATCAATGACATTGGAAGACGCGGCGGTATCCACTACTGCGATCTCCTGCCCCTGGATCTTTTTCATGATGGCATCCCTTAATCTTGCCTGATATTCATCCCGATATTCTTCCGCCGCAAAAGGCCTGGTCATGTTTTCAATCAGCATCTTTGCCATGTTCAGCTCATTTTCATCCAGTTTCATTTTGGGGACCGTTTTGGGCATTGCCGCAATCTCATCGTGATAAAACAGCGTTTTTACAATAATCCCTTCCTTTGTGGGGTATAAAACAAGCAGCTTTTCGTTGGTGCCCATAACGGTTTTCGCGATGGCTACTTTCTTTTGGGAGAGAAGGGCCTGGCGCAGCAGCTCATACGCTTTCTCCGCACCCGTGTCCGGAACGGCGTAATAATCCTTCTCATAGTAGATCATGTTCACTTCCGCCATCCGGGCGAACTGTACGATGTGGATGGTCTTGTCTTTCTTTGTCTTGATTTTTTCCAGCTCTTCGTCTGTCATTACCACATACTTGCCTTTTTCATACTCATATCCCTTGATAATATCGGCACTGGATACTTCCTTCCCACAGTGGCTGCAATACTTCTTATATTTGATCCGGGCTTTACTCTCCCTGTCGAGCTGATTAAAGTGGATATCATTATCTGTCGTTGCTTTGTACATCCCTATGGGAATCAATACCAGCCCCATGGAAATGCTGCCCTTGTGTGCTGCTGCCATACTGATCACCTCAGTCCTTTTTGGTAATAGCATCTGCTTTAAGGGAAGTTTTATGCAGGTTCTTTCGTTTTTCCTTTCCACAAAAAGATATTTATTTATCGCATAGTACCTTGACACACATAGTAATTTACCTTAAAATGAATGTGGAGGTGAAGCAGATGCCGGAGCAGAATATCAACAGCGATTTAATTCGCGGCCATATTGACACCATTATTCTTAAAATACTGGAAGATGGCGATAATTATGGCTACGAGATTATGAAAGCTGTATCTGTAAACAGCAACAACGAGTACGAGCTAAAAGAGCCGTCATTATATACAAGTCTGAAGCGCCTTGAAAAGCAAGGTTACATCGTTAGCTATTGGGGCGACCAATCACAGGGAGGGCGACGAAAATACTATCATATTACAGATAGCGGCACTGCAGCTTATGAAAGAGCCCTTGCAGAGTGGTTACACGCTCAAAAGGTTATTACAATGTTACTTCAGGGAGGTAGGCACGAATGATTGAGATAAAAGAATATGTTGACGGATTGTTTCGGCACCAGCACTTAACGCCGGAAGTAAAAGACTTAAAAGAAGAAATATTAAGCAATATGCTTGCCAAACGGGATGATTTGATTGCACAGGGATTTGACGCGGATAGCGCAACAAAAAAAGCAAAAGAAAGTTTATCCGCGATTGATTATCTGATAGATGGAAATCAATTAACCGACATCGGAAAGTATCATTTGGAATGCGCACAAACTCTACTTCTCAACAGTATTCTATTTTGGATATTTTCGCTGCCGCTTCTTTTTACCGGGTATGCACTATTCAGCTACATGGGATTCATGCTCGTTATCCTTTTCGGCTGTACCTGCCTTTGGAGAAAAAACAAAAATACAAGCGGTTTTGTTTTTCTCTCCGTTACAGCCAGTAAGCGGCGCAAGAAAATTGCATGGATTGTCTGGGCTCTCTTTTCCCTTGTTGCTGCCGGGACAATGGCGGCGTTGACATTTGGGAGTGATATTTGGTTTGGCAGACCACTAAATATCAGCGGTCCGTATCAAATGGCGAATATAGCTGTACGGTTCTATTTGCCGTTGCTCACAATTATTATTCCAATTACATTCAGTAACTTTTCAAAAATTTTGCAAAAATGTGGAAAGGAGCAGGAAAATGAATAAAAAGAGCATAGTTATCGTTGTCCTTTTGGCAATCGCTGTCGTATTGTTTTGTGCAGTTCAATTTTGGATTATCCCAACCACCCAGGCGAAGGAAACCGAATACGCCCGCAACCAGACCGACGCATTAACACATGACATTTCTGTAATTGAGACTTACAGAACACCTTATATCGGAAATGCGTCTAATGCCAGCGGTTTGTTTGAGGTTTTGCCGCTAAATAATATTTCAAAAAAGTTTGAAATCAATTCGGACAATTGCACCTTGACTGTTAACTATCTTGATACTGTTTGGAATATCGGAGAGGAAAAAGTACAACGAGATTTAATCTATAATTCTGTTGCAGCTATGGCAGCGATTGATAACCTGTCGGGAATAATATATAACTTTTCCGGCGATAGCTATTCTTTTGAGCGAATACAAATTGAAGAAGTACTTGGCAGCCCTTTATCGGACTTGCTTGAAGAGAAAAACTGGGTTGAAAAAGTACAGAATAAGTTATCATCAGAAGAATTTTGTCAGGAATTTTATAGATAGCACAGCCTTTTGTGGAGGGGGATTTTCTTTGACTTGGGGTAAAACTGCTTGCAGGTGGGATTTTATACGGAAATGCTGTTCTGCGCCGACCTTTTGACGGCGGGACAGCTATGCCGCCCCGCCGTCTGCCCAACTAAAAAACTATGCCAGATTCAGCTCACCGTTTTCTTCCAAAATCTTCTCCACTTCTTTTACAGTGAGTTTCGTTTTCTTTGCAATTTCTTCCAGAGATACGCCAAGTTCAAAATAAGCGAGTATTCTTCCTTCGATTCTTCCTTTGTTTTCCCCTCTGATTTCAGATTCTTTTTTCAATTCTTCCAATGCCGTACACATATTCATCCTGCCTCCTTTTCTTTCTAATGCCTGCTTAACAAGTTCCTGGGAATCCGTGATTGCTCCAATCACAACGCCAAGTTCGGAAGAAAATTCCTTATCCTGGTATACTTTCTCAATTTTTTTATAGTCTCTTTTATAGATGTTCCGGCTGATCTCAAAAACAGTCTGTACATCCGTATTGTGAAATACAAGTTCTTCACTCCTGCACACCTGGATCAGATTCATTTTATAATCGTTCACCACCGGACGCAGCTCCTCCGGGACCTTCAGCATATTCAAAAGGGAGTACGGGCCATCCCACGCACGCTCTCCATAGTATACACAGATACTCACCATCGGATGCAGGCGGTCTTCTCTGCGAAATCCAGAAAGAAATTCATCCGAATCATCCCAATCTCCCTGCGATTTGTTCTTTTTCGCAATTTCCTGGTATTCTTTCAGGTAACCCAGGGCATCTCCAAGCATGATCCGCAGCGGCATGCCAAAATGAACGCGCTGCTGGTTTTCTAACCCCAGTATCACAAAATCTATGCCATGCGCTCTCTTTTTTACCACATCCAGGATCTTCTGTACCGTTTCCATATACCCGCTCCATTTTAAAATGGAGGAAATATCGGTATCCGATTCTTCCAGCTCTCCTGGATGGATCACCTGTCTTCCCTGAAATAATGCCGCATTGAATAAATCTGCAAATCTGGCATTATCCCTCCAGAAGTCTTTTAACACGGTATCTGTTTTTACTTTGTTTTTTGCCGTCATTTTATCTCCTCTGCTCTCTTCGGCATGGATTTACTATACCATATTTTCTGTCTTTCTTCCAGTCCTGTTCCCGCTACTGCCATCTGTTTCCCGGTTGGGTACATATTCTGAAAGGTCTGGCTTCCGGTAAATTTCGCCCTGCGCCGCTTTCGTCCTTTCCATGGATTAAGCCTGCCCTATGGCAGAAGAAAATCCAAGTCTTCTCTGTTTTCAGAGTAAACTTCGGATTTTTATGATAATTAGTTTCCTTATTTTGTCCGGATCGTCTTCACCGGAGACCAGTCGCTGTAGACTTTTTCCCCGTTTACGATCTGATATCCCCTCACATGAATGTAATTTGTCTTGTTGGAATGTGCTGTGGTGCAGTTCTTCCGGTACAACTTCTCACTGGTATCCGGGAAAATCTTTCCGCTATACGAGAATAACCGCTACAAATGGAACAAAACTACCTTGCTCCATATTCTCACGAGGCAGGAGTATTGCGGCGACGTGGTAAATTTCAAGACCACCAAGCATTTCCGCGACAAGCTGCCGAAACTGATACTTGCCGACAGCTTGCGTTTCTCCGCGTCTGACGGTCAAAAGTCGGAAAAATCGGAAATCTTGCGATAACAGCCGTCCCCTGACGATTCATTCCCCGTCCGGGCGGTTTTTATCGTCAAAAACGCCGTTTTCCCCAAGCCAAGAGCCGGGAAAAACACCCGAAAAATGCCCCTATTGCGTAACAGGGGCGCAGAAAGGAGAGTT
>CAMMBV010000010.1 GCA_946494335.1 uncultured Ruminococcus sp.
AGCTCGTCGGGCTCATAACCCGAAGGTCGTAGGTTCAAATCCTACTCCCGCAACTTAAAAATGTAAGCCTGGTTAGCTCAGTTGGTAGAGCAGAGGACTGAAAATCCTCGTGTCTCTGGTTCGATTCCGGAACCAGGCATTACCTGATATTTTCAGGACATGGGGTATTAGCTCAGTCGGTAGAGCACTTGACTTTTAATCAAGTTGTCCGGGGTTCGAATCCCCGATGCCTCATAAAAACAGACGATGAGAATTCATATTTTATATGGGTTTTCATCGTTTTTTTATTTTTCGTTAGTTAAACAGATGTTTTAATTATCAATATAGATCAAAACTTATTTAATTTAAACAGTTTAATTGTACATATTATATAAAAATAGTAAATCCTTATTTTTTTTAGGAATAAATTGTTGACAATTAAAAAAAATAGTATTATATTCAATATAGATCAAGAAATGAAATAGCTAATTAACTAAACTGTTTAGATAAATAAAATTAACAATCACTAAATTTAACTCTTATATTCTCTTACAAAAAAAGATATCGGATGAAAATCCGATATCTTTTTTTAAGGAGACCGAAGCTTAACGCTTCGGAACGTATGAAAAAGAAAAATTAAAAGGTGTTACCTTTTACACTTTTAATACTACTTGATAAGTGTGATTATTTTGTGATAAATTATTTAATATTTTATAAATTGACAACATAAGAAACTGGAACGCGGTTTTCAATATAATCAGTAATGACTTTAGCGCCTTTATCCTGAAATGCACCGCACAGTTCTATTTTATCTACTTCATTGTCGTCAACCAGCTTTTTTGCCTGTATACAGGCGTCTTCCAAATCTTTTACTCCGATTATTACAGATTTGCATTGGGGTGTTTCTATAAGACGGCGGTCTCTGGAAGAATCATGATCCGCAGACATAATGAGAAAAGCAAAACGAAATTGTTTCATTGATGTATACTCCTTTTATGTATTTTCATGAAAAAGTATACATAAACAGAAAAGAAAGGTCAATAACTTATGAAAAAAATCGTAATAGATAATATGGTGATTGAGGTCGAAAAGAAGAATATAAAAAATATATATTTGAGAGTAAGCCATGAAAACCATTCAGTTAAAGTAACTGCTCCATTCGATATCGAAGATGAATACATAAGGCGTTTTGTGTATAAAAAGGCTTCCTGGATAAAAAAGAATCTGGATAAACGCCAATTGAAGGATTCATCGGAATCCATGTATTTTTATAACAGCGAGGAAATATTTATTTGGGGAGAAAGGTATCTGGTTGAGGAGAGAGTGACAGAAGAGGATTATAGGGTTGTCATGGAGAAAAATAAAGTAGTTTTGTTTCTGAAAGAAGAGTGTACCCAGGAGAAAAAAGAGCACATAATAAAACAATGGTACAGAGAGCTGCTGATACAAGCTATCGATGAAAATAAAGCGGAATGTGAAAATATTACAGGCAGAAATGCAAAAGAATGGCGAATAAAAAATATGAAAACCCGCTGGGGATCCTGCAACATCAAGGAAAAGAGAATATGGATTAATTTACAGCTGGCAAAAAAGTCTCCTGAATGTCTGAAATATGTAATGATCCATGAGCTGACCCATCTTCGGGTCAGGAATCATAACAGGAAGTTCTGGGAATATATGGATCAATTTTATCCTCAGTGGAGGACGGTAAGAAAAATTATGAATGGCAGGTAAAAAGTATTTAGATAAAATGGTAAAAATCACAGAAACCACTTTTTACGTTTAAAAAACCAGATTTCAAGAAGAATAATAACCAAAGCAGACATCGCCACTGCAATATAGCCATACTTCCAGGTTATTTCGGGCATCTGGCTGAAGTTCATCCCGTACCATCCGGTTAAAAGAGTAAGCGGCATAAAAATGGTAGTGACCATGGTGAGCAGCTGCATGATTTTATTCTGGCGGACAGCGATCTGAGTCTGGTATAACTCCCGAATCTGAAGGGAATATTCCCGCAGATCTCTGGCTTCGGACAGAAGACGCTCCATCTTCGCGCTGAACCGTGTAAAGATACCATACGTTTCTTTCATTGTCTCGCTCAGGTCTATAAGTTGATAATAGCAGGATTGGAGCTTTAAAAGCTCCTTCCTGCTTTTTATGATTCTTCCTGATATATCTTCTCCATTATAGTGCATTAAGGATTCTTCAATTTCAGACATTTCCTGTTCATAGGACTGAAGAAAGGCAAGTTCATCTTTTGTCAGGTATTCCAAAAATTCATAAAAAACTATTTCCGGAGGGGCAGAAAGATTTTTTTCCTCCTCTTTCATTTCTTCCAGCAGCTGTAATACCATGCCGGAATCATCGACAAAAATCAGATTGGAATCCTTAAAACAGTATAAAAAATGAATTTCTCTATGGGACAGATCAGATTTATCCGGCATTATAATTGTAAGAAAGTCTGCTAAGTCGTATGTTTTATATTCTTCTCTGGTTATAATTTGAACGTTTTCCAGTGTTTTCATAAAATAATTTTTTGCAGATTGAAGGATAAATATTCATAAGAATGCTAAATTCGGTAATGTTCAATCAGGGAATTTAGCATGTTCATAAAATAATCAGCTCCTTCTTTGGCTTTTCCCGGCTGTCTGTATTTATCTTTATAGTCCATCAAAAGACCGTGAAACATATTGCACTGCATATCATTCAGCAGTTTAATGTCATCGTACTTAAAATAACCGGATACGGCGGCTCTGTGCATGATCATACCGTTTCTTTCACGGATTTCATTGTTGAAAAATACGCTGGTGAAAAGGCCGTCCAGATGTTTCCATTCATCGGGAAACATCTGATAGTATTCAAAAATGATATCACCCAGATTCTGTTTATATTTTCCCCAGAAAAGAAGGTCAAAAACTTCAATATTCTGAAAGGCATAGGTGGAAAAAGCCTTCCACATGGCGATCAGCATTTCCAGGCTGTCACTTTTTTCATTGATAACTTTGTGAAGATCGATAATATAATTTTCCAGAAACTTGACGGAAGCAAATAAAATCAGCTGGTCAAAATCTTCAAAATGTTTATAGATGGTAGCGCTGGTGCAGTTTGCTTCTGCAGCGATTGTTCGTATTTTGATATCATCCGGACTGGAAACTTTTAATAATTCGTATGTTTTTAAAATCAATTCATTTTTCTTATTTGCAGCCATAATCTTCTCCATAAAAGAACGTCCACTGACAGAGCCAGTGGACGTTGATAACTATACTGGTATGAAGAATATTATAATCTTAATTTGATTATAAAATCAAGAGATATCAGTGATTTTCCAAATATTTTTTCATATCTGCATCGATATCTGCCGGTAATTTCGGCTCTTCATAAGATTCCAGGATTTCTTTCCATTTCTGGTTTGCCTTCTGTTCGATGGAAAGTTCTCCTGCAGACTTCCACAGACCATAGGGCTGACGGTTGCTGAGTGTCGGAATGTAGAATTCTTCACGGAAATGATCCAGCGTATGTTCTGTAAGAAGGAAGGTTCCTCTTGGTCCGATTTCTTCAATAACATCATAAGCCAGTGTATCTTCATTTACTGTGACACCCTGATTAATTCGTTTCAGGTAACCAATAATTTCATTATCTACAATCAGTTTTTCAAAAGAAGTACAGTTATAAGATTCAATGATACCTGCAGCATGAAGGATAAAGTTTCCGCCTGCCATCTGAGCCATCATCAGAGTAATGGCTGATTCGTACGCAGCCTGAGAATCCATCATCTTGGAATCTGAAAGGGCGCCGCTGATACGGCAGGGAATCTTATAATACTTAGCCAGCTGTCCGTTTACAAGGGATACAACGGCATCTTCCGGAGATCCGATGGCAAGAGCGCCGTTGCTCATATCGCCGTTGGAGCCGGATGCGGAATAAACGATGGGTGCGCCCGGGTTTACCAGCTGAGCCAGCACGATTCCGGCCAGAACTTCTGCATTCTGAAGGGAAACAAGACCCGCAATGGTAGCCGGCGTGGTCATGCCTGCGATGGAAAGAGAGTTAACCAGCTGCGGCTGTCCAAACTCTGCGTATGCCATGATAGCTCCCAGCATATTGTCGTCATAGCTTAAAGGAGTAAGCGTACAGGGAATGGAAGAAATTACAGGTCTCTCTTTAATGGCGTTTAATCCGCCAAATGGGATGGATGCCAGCTCGATACACTGACGGGATGTTTCATATCCGTAAACGCTGCCCATCAGAGGTTTTTCGCTGTATTTTAATGTATTGTAAACCATGGTGTTGGGACGTTTCTTAACTTCCACATCGTTAGGTTCACAGGAAATGTGGCTCTGAATATCAATGTTTCCCAGAACTTCACATATTTTAACAATGTTGTTGAAGTCTTCCAGAGTACCTCTGCGGCGTCCTTTGTCCATATCCGTTACAAAGGGAGAGCCATAAGGTCCTACATAAGCGGTGGTTTCCGTGTCGATCAGCACGTTCTTTTCCGGATTTCTGGCATACATGGTAAAAGATGAGGGAACAGTTTTTAAGTTGTCTTCCACCATTTTTCTTGGGAAGTATACGGTATCGCCGTCCACTTTGGCACCGCCCTTTGCAAGCAGGTCTTTGGCCGGCTGATATGTCATGTGAATTCCAATGTTTTCCATAATTCTGAGGGAATTCTCATGAATCTGTTCGATTTCATTCTGTGTTAATAACTGGTATCTCTGCATAATACAACCTCCTGATTTAATTATAATATAGTTTTTACATGAATCCGTTAAGGGTAGATACATTTGATAACTTGATAATAAAATATAAAGTAATCATTGTCAACCTATAAATAAAAAATGATAGAATATTATAAAAACGTTAAAAATGATAATATCGAACAAAAAATAATAATATATACTAAAAAGTTGACATATAAAAAGAAAGATGTGTATAATTAAAGGAATAAGATAGGTACATTTGGTGTAAAAATTTCATAGTCATGAAAAAATAAGTTATCTATGATTACTAATATGAAGAAAGTGAGGAATAATATGAAAAAAAACCGCACCCTTGTACTTGTCATTTTGAGTCTGATAGCAGGAATGGCTTATCTGACGCCTTTAATCCGATTTTCATTTTATGATCAGATGAAAGAAGCGATGCAGCTTACGGATGTTCAGATTGGAAGTATTGGCGCCATATACGGCGTATTCAACGTTGCATGTTATGTTCCCAGTGGAATTCTGGCAGAAAAGTTTAATACGAAAAAACTGTTGATTATCTCTACGCTGGCAATGTGTCTGGTAACAATATGGTATTCCTTTTATCCGGGATTTAAGATTTTGCTGGTGATTCATGCTCTTTATGGAGTATTCAGCGTGGGTACCTTCTGGTCTCCTTATCTGAATGCAATCCGCCATCTGGGCAGCGAGGAAGAGCAGGGACGTATTTTTGGAATCAGTGAAGGTCTGCGCGGAATAGGACAGACGATTGTAGCTTTTGGATGTCTGGCTGTGATGGGGCTGTTTGCATCTACTGCAATGGGATTTCGTTCCCTGTTGTGGATCAATGCGGTGGTATTTTTCCTTTTGATGCTGGCAGTTATTTTCTTTGTGCCGGATTTCGATAAAGAAGATGAATCTTCTGGTAAAAAGGAAGTTTCTGTTGAGAAAACAGCGGAAAAGAAAAAGGGAGAAAGCGCGCTGATCAAAACAATTTTAAGTCCTTCCACCTGGATCTGTATTTTTGTTATTTTAAGCGGATATACCGTATGGAATACGGTAAACGGATATATCGGTACTTACTGTACAAGAATTTTGAATATTCCGGCTGGAATTTCCAGTACGCTGTCCATTGTCAGAAGTTACATTATTGTATTTGCAGCTGGTCTGACGGGAGGATTTTTTATCGATCGTTTTAAGGCAAAAGGATCGGGAATGATGATTGTGTTTTTCAGCACAGGTATCTGTACCGCAGGTGTATTTTTCACCCACAATATTATTTTCCTGTGCGTGGGAGTGACAATTGTACTCTCCTATCTGGTAAATGTAATTAAATCCACTTACTGGTCCATCATGGGCGATGCGGGCGTTCCTCTTCATATGACGGGAATTGCCACAGGTGTAATATCGCTGATCGGGCTGACGCCGGATATCTTTGTGGCGCCGGTTATCAGCCGGTTTATCACCTGGGGAGAAAATTCCGGTAATCTGGAGGCTGGTTTTAATCTGATGCTGGTATGGCTGTTTGTCTGGTCTATGCTGGGAGTCGGAGCATCCTTTATATTAAAATTAAAAAAGAGAAGGTGAGGTAATTTGAAAAAAGAAGGTAACAAGAAAAATATGGTCTTTATTGTATCGGCAGTGATCGCCGTTATAATCGCTCTGTGGGGAATCATAGGAGGAGCTTCTTTTTCAGCGTTCGCAGATTTTCTGATGAAAATCCTG
This sequence comes from uncultured Ruminococcus sp., assembly GCA_946494335.1. Taxonomy (GTDB): domain Bacteria; phylum Bacillota; class Clostridia; order Lachnospirales; family Lachnospiraceae; genus Ruminococcus_G. Next base: position 6,411 of record CAMMBV010000010.1, read on the forward strand.
AAAAAAGACTTTTCCTGGCTCTATCTGGGTGTAATGCTGTTTTTCGTACTGTTTTTGCTGGTAATAGCCTTCAGCAAACTGGGAAAAGTACGTCTTGGCGGCGATAATGACAAGCCGGAATACAGTACCGTATCCTGGTTTGCCATGCTTTTTGGAGCGGGAATGGGCGTTGGTCTGGTATTCTGGGGAGTGGCGGAGCCATTGTCCCATTATATAGCTCCGATGGCGGGAATTGAACCTCTGACAGAGGAAGCGGCCAGGTTCTCCATTCGTTCTTGTTTTATGCACTGGGGTGTTCATCCCTGGGCCTGTTATGCCGTAATAGGTCTTGGGCTGGCTTATTTCCAGTTCCGGAGAAAAGAACGCACTATGGTCAGCAATCTTTTAAAACCGGTGATTGGTGAGAAGCATACGTACGGCATACCGGGAAAAGCGGTGGACGTGTTTACCACAGTACTGACGGTTATCGGCGTTGCCACATCCTTTGGAATGGGATGTCTGCAGATCTGCGGCGGCCTGGAATATTTATTTGGAATTCCCAATGAAGTGACCACATGGATTATTGTCATTGTCATCCTGTGTATTATTTATCTGAAGAGCGCCATCAGCGGCGTTGGCAAAGGAATTAAAAAAATATCAGATATTAATCTGATTCTGTTTATTGCGCTGATGGTTGTAGGATTCTTAATTGGTCCTGGAAAAGAGATTCTGAATATGCTGGTGCATGGAATCGGTGATTACCTGGTACACTTCTTCCCGGACAGTCTGAGAATGACGTCTCAGGGAGACGCCACCTGGATTCAGAACTGGAGAGTTTTCTACTGGGCATGGTGGATGTCCTGGGCTCCTTTTGTGGGCGTATTTATTGCAAGAATTTCCAAAGGAAGAACAGTAAGAGAGTTTGTCCTGGGCGTTATGATCGTTCCCATGCTGGTATCCGTAATATGGTTTTCTGTATTTGGCGGCGTGGGTATCAATGTGGCGGAGGCCTTTACGCCGGAACAGCTGCAGCAGATTGTGGCAGTGCCGGAGACAGCGCTGTTCATCATATTCAATGAATATAAATTTGGTATTGTTATGTCAATCATCGCCATTGTGCTGCTTACTACCTTTTTTATTACGTCGGCCAATTCGGCAACTTATGTGCTGGCTATGCTGACATCGGATGGAGATATCGATCCCCCCAACAATAAAAAAGTGTTCTGGGCTATTTTGATGGCGGCTATTGCCTTTGCCCTGATTGTTTCGGGCGGAGTTTCGGGAATTCAGACAATTTCCATTGTCATCGCGTTTCCTTATCTCTTTATTTTGCTGCTGGTTTGTGCCAGTCTGATAATAGTACTGAGAAAAGACGCAGGCAAAAAGAAACGAAAGGATGAGCAGAATACATGACCAGATTAAGCACCCTTTGTTATATGGAGCGGGATGAAAAATATCTGATGCTGCACAGAACAGTAAAGAAAAATGATGTCAACAAGGATAAATGGATCGGAGTGGGCGGCCATTTCGAGAAGGATGAAAGTCCGGAGGAATGTCTTCTTCGTGAGGTGAAGGAGGAAACGGGCTATACTCTGACTTCCTGGAAGTTTCGCGGACTGGTTACATTTATATCCGGAGACGGAGTGACGGAATATATGTGTCTGTTTACAGCGGATGGATTTGAAGGAGAACCCATACTCTGCGATGAAGGGGAGCTTGCCTGGGTAGACAAGGACAAGATAGAAAGCTTGAATATCTGGGAGGGAGATAAAATTTTTCTGCGCCTTCTGCGGGAGGGCAGAGAATTTTTCTCGCTGAAGCTTATGTATGATGGCCAGGGCCGTCTGGTTTCTGCAATTCTTGACGGGAAAGAGATGGAATAGGAGGAAAATATTATGACGCAGGTGATTGCCAGTCCCAGCAGATATATTCAGGGAAAAGGAGAAATCAAAAATCTGTGCAGGTATGCTGCCAGTTATGGAAAGAAACTGTGTATTCTGACCAGCGCTTCCGGACGGAAAAGGGTGGAAGATCAGATTATGTCCGGTCAGAAGGATACAGGCGTAGAAATTCAGTTTGAGGTTTTTAACGGCGAGTGCTGTATGACGGAAATAGACCGGATTAAAGATATCCTGGAAGCGTCAGGATGTGATATGATTGCCGGTGTGGGAGGCGGAAAGATCCATGACACGGCAAAGGCAGCTGGGTACTATACAGGAGTTCCCGTTCTGATTGTTCCGACCATCGCATCTACGGACGCGCCATGCAGCGCATTGTCGGTGATTTACACGGATAACGGCGTATTTGAAAAGTATCTGTTTCTTCCTGCCAGCCCCAATGTGGTGATGGTGGATACGGATATTGTAAGTAAGGCGCCGGCGCGGCTGCTGGTCTCCGGCATGGGAGATGCACTGGCTACCTATTTTGAAGCCAGGGCCTGCAGTCAGTCCAACGCAGATAACTGTGTGGGAGGAAAATGCACCCGCGCAGCCATGGCACTGGCAGAACTTTGTTATGATACTTTGATGGAATACGGTCTGAATGCAGCCATTGCAGCCGATGAAAAGGTGTGTACGAAAGCAGTGGAAGCTGTTATTGAAGCCAATACCTATCTTTCCGGCATTGGTTTTGAAAGCGGCGGTCTGGCAGGAGCACATGCCATCCATAACGGTTTGACAGCCATTGAGGCTACTCACGAGATGTATCATGGAGAGAAGGTTGCCTTTGGAACCCTGGTGCAGCTGGTTCTGGAAAATGCGGACAGTGAGGAAATCGAAGAAGTGGTGGAATTCTGTCAGGCGGTGGGGCTTCCCACTACACTGGAAGAGCTGGGAATCCGGGAGATTAAACCGGAGGAGATCATGGAAGTGGCCAGACTGGCGGCGGCGGAAGAGGATACCCTTTCTAATATGCCCTTTGCCGTTACGCCGGATGATGTGTACGCGGCTATTCTGGCTGCGGATGCCATCGGAAGAAGTTATATGGAATAGAAAGGTTTTTCACTCGAGGAAAACTGATATGGAATATATTGAGAACGCTTTTATTTGGGCGGCGGAACAATTCGCCGCAGCTTACCGCTGGATCGGTATTCAGGTCATCCCTCGCTGGAATAGCCTGGCCTATTCTCACGATATGCTCATTATGTTCGGAAGTTTTTTGGTGTTGGTTCTGGGGGTGGGGCTGCTGTTTGTTCACGATCCCTACTGGAAGAGGCATCCGGACAAACAGTATGCCTGGTTGGAGAAAGACGAGGGTGCATGGATTAGTTACTATAAGATTTTCATTAAGGCTTTTTATTATCCCATGCTGGTGTATGTATTCCTGATGAATTCTCCATTTTCATCAATCTCCCTGCTGGAACCGACGGAAACATTTTTCTTCCGTTTTCGGGAGTTGCAGGAGGCGACACAGCTGGTATTGGCCATGTTGTTGTTACGGTTTGTGGGAGTTACAGTCAGCCACCTGATACGGCTGCGAATTTTCGGACTGCTGCGGTTTTGGATACATACCCTGAGCTGTATTATTTTGGGCACCTATCTTCAAGTTCTGCTCATGTTTATTTCTGACTTGGGGGATTCCAATTTATTGCTGCTGATCCCGGTGCTAATTATCAAATTCTTGATCTCCACCATTCCAATGGTGTATTTCTGGATATTTATGTGGCTGCCTCTTTATGAGCTGGTGATGCCTATTGTGTCTCTGCCTCTGGCGATCATTGGAGGTATCGTCAACGGTATGCAGGAGGATCACCAAAATTTTTTGGATTGGGTGAAGGAAAAGCATTTTTTCTCATATCTGCTGTTCTTCTTCTGGGATTAGGAGCTCATGGAAGCGGAAAGCGCTGTAAGTTCATAGAACTAATTTGAATAAGCTCGCTTGTGGCGAGCTTATTTTTGGCGGTTAAATATCCAGCTGTGAAAAGTCTATGGACAGGTCCTTATAGATTCCGGCTTTTACCGTATCTGTAAAAGCATACTCTTCGGTATCATTCGTTTCAAAATTCCAGAGGGTGATTCTTTTTTTATCCGGATCGATAATCCAGTATTCCCGAACACCGGCCGAACGGTATTTAAACAATTTGATGAAGTAATCCATACGTCTGCTGCCGGGGGATACAATTTCAATTATCCAGTCTGGCGCGCCATGGCATCCTCTGTCATCCAACTTGTTTTTATCGCAGACAACAGATATGTCAGGTTCTACATAGGTATCATTGCTTTTATCCAGGTATACGGCGAATGGGGCAACATTAACTTCACATAATCCGTGTTTTTCTTTAATGTAACGGTTTAAAACGGTGCTCAGTTCGATGATAAAGCGCTGGTGAATTCTGCCTGGAGGAGCCATATAATAAATCTGGCCGTCAATCAGTTCTGCCCGCTCGCCTTCCGGCAGATTATAAATATCTTCCACAGTATAAGTTTGTTCTCTGGGCAATGGCATAATAACACATCCTTTCATGGCTGCAGTGTTAGCAGGCAGTCACAGTATTATTCTTATAATTTCATCATAGTTATTTTTTCTGTACTTTGCAACTGCTTTTTTCTGTGAACCGGGGTTTTCAGAGGTTCAGTACACGAAACATTTTTTTCAGCGTGAACCGATATACCAGCCAGATAATGGCGGCAAATACTGCCAGCATGGCAAGACATCCCAGAAGTCCGTATATTTCTGAAGAAGTGATCCTTCCGTCGTTGGCGAACATGATCATACCGTATAAAAGATACATGATGCTAAGTCCAACGGCGGCAGGGACGGAAAATACCTTAGATGCCTGTCTCTTTACTTCTTTCAGAAGAAAACGGGGCGAGGCTCCCAGCCGTTTCAGATCTTCAAAAACGTAGCGGTTGTTAATGGAGATGGTAATACAGCGTGTATAGCCGATGATCATGGCCGCCATCATACAGATGATGGCGATAAACAAAAACATCATCAGAAAAACGGCAAAGGTATTGACAAAATCCTGTTGGTCCAGACTGCGGAACAGGGGCATATATTTCCAGTATAGCCGGAATTCAGAGGAATCTCTCTGGTCAAAGGAGATTCCGGTCATATCCTCTGTGTCGCCCCAGTAAATCTCCTGGTTTTTATTGGCCGCAATTTTAGCGACTCTGTCATAATACTCAGGTATCTCGCAGCCGGAGTCTGTGGAGTCTACAATCCGATTAAAAAGTTCGTCGGCAAAGGAAAAGCTGTCGGCGCCTTCTGGATTGAAAAATATCATGGTTTCCTGCCACTCATGGGTCAGACCCTGTGAGATCTGTGCGTAATCCTGATCGTCCAGTACATAATAGGAGATGATACCGGATAAATCATCATAGTGAATATAATCTCCAAAAACTACTTCCAGTTCTTTTTCCGTAACCATATTGGTCAGTTTTGTGATGTTGGACCGTAAAGTAGAAGAATGCATTTCTTCTTTGTTTGTCACGGCGCAGTAGATGCCGGAGGGAATATCCACTGACAGTCCGGTAAGTTTCTCGAAATTGCTTTCGGAAAAGAAGTTTGCTTCGTTCAGCAAAGAAGTGTATTCATAATGAAATTTTCCATTTTCCTCTTCTATCATTTCCTGCCCGTCTGTCCCCAGATTAATGAAAGGAGCAGATGACCAGTCTTTGATGGTAAGTCCGTGCTTTCCGGCCAGTTCTTCTATTTCCTGCCGGGTCGGCAGTTCCTGGTCCTGCCGGTAATGGTAAATGTAACTGTTGGTTCGGGAACTGCTTTCCATGGAGCTGGAAATCCAGATCATGGGCAGATAAAATATGGCGAAGCATCCCCCGGCGATTAAAACTGTGATGACCAGCATGTTGTTGACCGTCTGTTTTCCCTGAAATTTCATCATGCTTCTGGCGATCAGCCCTTTGTAGGTTTTCTTTTTTAATCCCCACCCGTGAACCACTGTGTGAAGCAGAATCATGTACAGCCCGATAAAAATGGGGGCATAAAGAAGATTGGTCCATGCCGGCGGATATTGATGCAGAACCTGGATAAAAAAGTTGCTTTTGCCATAACCCAGTACAGCGCCGGCCAGAAGAAGGAGAATTCCTGCATATCCGTACCAGGATTTTACATTCCGGACGGGTTCACTTTTATGCGCTTCATTGATGATATCCATGACATTGGCTCTCTTTAAAAAGCGCAGTCCCAGAAGAAATATTAAAAAGGAGGATACGATCAGGAAGATCAGGGAAACAAAGAGACAACGCAAGTCAAAATACAGAGTCATCTCACTGCTCTTGACAAAAAGCTGAAATATTTTCCAGATGCAAAAGGCAAAGGGAATGCCAAGCGCGGTCCCGGCGATGGAGGAACATCCGCCCATCAGCAATACTTCTGTCAGTAAAGATTTTTTAAGGGTTCTTCTGGGTGTTCCAAGTGCAATAAAAAGGCCGGTTTCCCTGGCTTTCGTGCGGTAAAACAGGCTGGCTGCGTAAACGGTAAATACAATACAGCCAAAGCAGGAGAGAACAAAAACGGCAATCATCTGCTTTCTGCTGTCCCCGCCTTCCGGAAGAACTGTAAGTACAGTGGGGGAGAACATCATGGCAGAATAGGCGGTGATCAAAAGAAGAGCCATGAAGCTGCAGATCATGTAAAGTATGTAATTCTTCCAGTTGTATTTCCTTAATTTCCGGCATATATTATGCATTTCCAACATTTTCATCACCACTCATTTCTTTGATTTTGTTGAGGAGATCATCGTGGAATTTGGCGCGTTCGGATTTTCTTTCCAGGACTTCCCGGACAACGCCGTCGGCCAGAAGTATAACCCGGTCACAAAAAGAAGCGGAAAAACTGTCATGTGTGACCATAAATACGGTGGCGCCAAGCGTATCCCTGGCTTCGCAGAATGCGTTGATTACAGTGCGGCTGGATTTGGAGTCCAGATTTCCAGTGGGTTCATCTGCCAGTATCAGCAAAGGGGAATTGATCAGCGCCCGGGCAATGGCCGTCCTCTGGCGTTCGCCTCCGGAGATATCCGCCGGGAATTTATCCTGAATGTGCTGGATGGAGAAAAGCTTCAGAAGTTGGTCTGCCAAAGATTCTCCTTCTTTTCCCACCCGGCCCTTGATAATACGGGGCAGCAGGATATTTTCCCGGACGGTAAGGCCGTCCAGCAGCATAAAGTCCTGGAAGACAAATCCCAGCTTTTCATTTCTGACTCTGGCCAGCTTTTCTTCCGTCAGATCGGACAACTCCTGGCCGCCCAGAGTAATTTTTCCCTCATCAAAGGGAATGTAGCAGGAGATACAGTTAAGCAGAGTGCTTTTTCCGGAACCGGAGGGGCCCATGACGGCGATGAATTCTCCCTGGCTGACGCTGAAAGTGACTCCTTTTAATACTTCATAATTGTTCATCCCCACACGATAAGATTTGTGAAGGTTGTTTACGTAGAGCATATGAAATCCTCCTTTTTGTTGTATGGTTGTAAAAATAGCTTATCATATCAGGAAGGATACGGATGGCGTCATGTCACTTTCGGCCTGTTTAATGTAACGATTGGCGTGGATGTGCAGATAATGTAACAAATGGTATCCTGTGTGTAATCTTTGGCACGGTTCTGTCTTGTGAAGTAAGTCCGGGAATGGTAAGCTTAAAGACAGATGAAAGGAGACAGGTGAGGATTTATTTATGATACGGATCGGTATTTGTGATGATGAGAACAGCGCAAGGGAGGCGCTGCGCTTTCAGATCGAGAGACTGACAGAGGATGGAACGGAGGAGATTGTCTATGAATTTTCTTCGGGAAAAGGGGCGGTAAGATGGCTGAAGAATCATCCCGGCGAAATAGATCTTTTGTTTCTGGATGTGGAAATGCCCCGGATGTCGGGCATCATAGCAGCAGAAGAAATACGAAAATTCGACAAAAATCTGCTGATTGTATTTGTGACCGGGTATGAAGATTTTGTTTTTGAAGGGTACCGGGTACAGGCGTTGGATTATCTGATCAAGCCTGCGAAGGATGAAAAACTTCTGGATGTGATAAAAAGAGCGCGGAAAAAGACGGACAGTGCCAGGAATGAACAGATCATCGTACAGAATACGGAAGGAATTTACCGGTTGTTCTGTTCGGATATTTTATACTGCTACAGTCAAAAGCGTAAGGTTTTTCTGGTTTTGAAAGGAAAAGAGATATCCTGTTATGGAAAGCTGGATGAGATGGCGGACAGGCTGGGGAAAAAGTTCGTCAGAATTCATCAGAGATATCTGGTGAACTCTGATTATGTAGAATACGTGGGCAGCAGCTATATAAAAGTGGGAGAAAAGGAGCTTCCCATCAGCAGATCCATGAAGATGGAGGCTGCCACAAAGCTGGCCAGACTGATGCTGGAGGAAGTGAAAAAATGAATGGATTCATTTATGTACTGAACTGGATCGTCTCCATTGCAAATTCATTTTTCTGTTATTGCGTGGTAGGACGCCTTCTGACGGTAAAAAGAGCCTGGTTTTTCAAGGTATTGTTGTTCGTCGGATGTTCGCTGATGTCGGATATGGTTATTTTTATAGGAGATATGGTAAATCTGCCTCCTACCTTGTTGATCTTTTTTGCGGCTGTTTTCCTCTGTTGTGAAAATGGCAGTCTTCAGAAAATGGCAGTGGGAATTATGATTGCGGGAAGTGCTTTTGGATTTAACGCCTTGATGGACACCTATTTTTATCCTGCTGTCAGAATAGATCGTGTGGTATTTTGGGCCTTTTTGCTGATTCTGGTTTGTCTTCTGATCCGTGATGTGGATTATGAGCTGACGCCGGGCTATTGGAAACTGTTGATTTTTCTTTCGCTGCCCTCTCTGGGAGTAGTGACAGCCGTTGTTTTGATGCAGCCGTACCGCTATCAGATTAAGGGTGTGGAAGCGATGAATCAGGTATTGCTTTTTATAGCTTTGATATCCATCATCGGCCTTTTGTGGACCATGACTTTGATGGTGAAGTTTCAAAAGGCGGAACGCCAGAGACAGTTTTACGAGATGAGCCAGATTTATTATAAAAATCTGGAGCAGCAGCAATTTGAAGTGCGCAAGCTTCGCCATGATATGATGAATCATTTCCATACGCTGCTTTCCCTGCCTCTGGAAGAAAAGGATGGGTATATCCGGGAGCTGGTAAGGGATCCGGGCGTTTCAAGAAGTATATCCTTTTGTAAAAACAAAGTGGTAAATATCGTGATGAACAGTAAGGCGGCAGCGGCGGCCGGGGAAAACATATCCATTGACTGCAGCCTTGATATTCCGGAAAAAGCCGGTGTGGATCAGGCGGATCTTTGCACACTGTTTGGCAACAGTCTGGATAACGCCATAGAAGCGTGCCGAAAACTGAAAAGTCGGGAAAAAGAAATCCAAATCAGCGCCAGGTGCCAAAAAGGACTTCTGGTTTTTCAGATCAGTAATCCCCTGGAGGAAGCTTTGAAAATCGAAAATGGTAAAGTAAAGACATCCAAAGAAGATAAAGACAGGCATGGGTATGGTCTTGAAAGTATCCGGAAGATTTCAGAAAGATATGACGGACATATGGAGATTCAGACGTCAGAGGATACTTTCACTCTTTTGGTGTGGATGAAGGAAAAAGAGCAGGATCATAAATAATGGGCCTCTTTTTGGAGGCCCAGAATTAGAGATTTTGAGAACATACAATGGAAATCTGGGGATTATTGTCAAGATCAGGAGAATATTTGTCTTTGTGAAGATAATCCCGCAGATATATCAATGGCAGGTAGCCCTGACGAAAAAGATCCTGAGAAATGGAAAAATCAATATCGCCGCTTTTTAAAAGCGTCTGCGTATGTTCCGATATGTCATGGCATACTACGTGAATTTCTCCTTTTCGTCCGGCAGCCTCCACGGCTTTGGTGCAGGCTGCAACGCTGCGGTTGGCCATATAGACAGCCTTAATATTCTTCTGCTCCTGAAGAGCCTGGGACACTTTCCGGTATGTCACCTGGTAATCATTATACGTTTCGATAACGGTGATCTGGCTGTCTTTAAATCCCACTTCACGGATGCGCTCCGTGAATCCTTCCAGCCTGGAACGGTGGCCGTCAAATTCCAGATTCCCCACGGCGGCCAGAATCCGGGCGTCTTTTGTGATACATTTACTGATCAGTTCGGCGGCGATGCGGCCGCTTTTTTTATAGTCCTGCCCCACGAAACAAAGCCGTCCGCTTTCCGGAAGGTCGGAATTGAAAGTGATAACCGGTATTCCTTCTTTTTGAAGCAGGGAAATTTTCCGGCATACTAAAGGATCGTTGACGGCACAGACCGCCAGTCCCTGTACATCCTGCTTTAGAAGATGTTCAAGATGAAGGAGTGTATCATCGGGGATATCGGTACTGCATTCCTCCGTCACAATGGTGACATGGAATTCTGACAGTTCTTCTCTGGCAGCTTCGATGCCGTTTTCAATTTCCCATTTAAAGTGTCCGGACCAGTTGGGGAGCAGAACGCCCAGCTTTAACGGGGGATAATTCTTTTCGAACAATGTTCTCTGGTAAGAATCTCTCGGGGAGAGATAGCCGGTTTCCTTTAAAGCAGCTATTACTCTCTGATAGACAGCGGGACGTACGTGAGAACGATTATTTAAGACCCGGTCTACGGTTCCCCGGGAAACGCCGGCCATATCGGCAACCATCTGAATGGTAGGTTTTTTATTGGACATGGATGGTGATCCTTTCTGAAATTGTATCAATATTTCAAACATTATGTGCGAATGCACATATATTAACTATTTGGATTTTATCATATTACACAGTTTTTTACAATGATTTTATCTAATATGGACAAAAAAGAGGAAATGAAAAAAGAAATATTGACATATCGGGAAAATGAATTTAAAATCAAAAGTGCAAAAGCACAAATAGAACAAAAGCACACGGCGAAGGTGGAGGAAGAAAAATGAGTTTGAAAAAATGCGCATGTATTGATACCCTGTATACGGAACTTCCCTGGGAGGAAAGATTCCAGGCAGCAAAAAATGACGGATTTGACGCGGTAGAATTCTGGGACTGGAGAATTCGTGATTTGGATCAGACCAGAAAATGTGCAGAAGATGCCGGCATTGTAATCAGCGGTTTTAACGGTGACAACGATTATTCACTGGTAGATCCCACACATAAAGAGAAATATCTGGAAGCTCTGGCTGCATCTGTGGACGCGGCAAAGAAAATCGGAGCAAGAAGCGTTACCATCCATTCCAACGCCCTTGGCGATGGCGGCGTGGTAGTAAATCATTATGATGATCTGTCTGATACAGTAAAACTGTGTTCCATGTATGATATGCTTCTGGAATGTGCAAAAATGGCAGAAAAAGAAGGCGTGAACATGAACCTGGAAGCTTTGAATATTACTACGGATCATGTTGGCAACTTCCTGAAATACACCCAGATGGGAGCAGAAATCTGCCGCCTGATCAATTCATCCAGACTGAATGTACTGTATGATGTTTATCATATGCAGTTAAATGAAGGCTGTATCTGCGATACGATTACAAATTACGTTGACCGTATCGGACATGTGCATGTAGCGGATGCTCCGGGACGTCATGAGCCGGGAACCGGTGAAATCAACTATAAGAAAGTAATCCGTCATCTGGAAGCATGCGGATATCAGGGATTTGTAGGATACGAACTGTTCCCGCAGAAAGATACCCAGACTGCAGTAAAGGCAATTATGGCTGAGTGCTAATATAATGATGCCAGGGTCAAAAGGTCTAAACCCACATGAGCTTGCTCATAAGTGGGTGAAAGACCTTAGGATCCGCCCTGATATGAGCATAAAAGTGGGATGTATATCCCACGATATGCGAATATTGGGCAGGATTGTGGGAGTGCGCAGCACGGAACAATCCGTAGGCATCATATTTGGGGGCTTTTGACCCCAACATCGTATAATACTAATTAAAAAAACAGGAACGGCGAGCGTGGTAAAGCTTGCCGTTCCAATTTTTTATTGGGAAAGAGTTTTTTTATATTCAAAGATAAGTTCTTCCGTCAAATATTTATCACTCATGCAATGCAGATCGGAGACGCCCTCGCTGATTAGACGATATAATTCTGAGCGATAGAAGAAAGCCAGGGCATCATCCAAAGAAAGCGTTTCTTTTTGGGAAAATAGCTCAATGATTCGAGCATATTTTTTTTGCAGTAAAATAGGATTAGCTGTCAAATCTGTTCACTCCCTTCATAGTGAAGATATTCGTCAAGAACCTTTTGAATGCGAAAGCATATCTGCAGGTTTGGTTTTTCATAACGTAATCGGCGGATCGCTTCCTTCTTATCAATTAAGTGGTCAATGTATAGCTCGACGGTATTAAATACTTTGTCGTTTGCTACACCGCCAATGACAATATCATAATCAGTAAAGTCTTTTCCTGTTCTGCAATTTAAAATAAAATTAAGCCAGTCTTCTGAGTAACTGTCAAATTTTAGAACTTTAAATTTTTGAAAAGCTGATTCATCAAAATTATAAAGGGAAATAATACCGTTTTTGCCGCGGCGCTTAAATTTTTGGCACCATTTTACTGCCTGCTCATGTATAGGTGTTGTGTAAAAGCCACGTCCGAAATCTACATTGTCTCTGGAATGTATCAGATCTGGTTTTTGAATTTTTAGATAGGAACCATGATATAAAATCATATTTCGATCCCCCTTTCTTCCATAAGACTGATAATATCATCGACAATGTAATCTTTGCTTTGGGTGTGAAGTATTTCATACGACGGAATAATATAGTTGTTTAAAATATTGTCTTTATCTGTCAAAGCCTGATAGACTGCTTCAGCATTTTTTCCTAATCGGATTGCAATATTTTCAATACAAAATACTGCAAATTCCAGCTCATCGGCATTTTTAATTTTAGAATTTCCCGACATGATTGGAGCACCTCCGTTACTCAAACTCAATATAGAATGTATATACTGTCTGCAGAAAATGTATCCGTGTATAAGTTTAATTATATTCCGGAGGTCTTGGCAGGTCAAGAAACTCCGGGATGGTCAGTAAAAAGAATAAAGCAAAAAGTTGACAAACATCTCCATCCCGTTTATAGTGAATCCGTATGAAAAAAGAACGGGGTGGGAATTATGAAAAGAAAAATATGGAAGGCTGCTGTGCCGTATACGATCCCGGTCTGCATGGGATATATATTCCTGGGAATTGCTTTTGGTGTGCTGATGGTAAGCCGGGGATTTCATCCGGGATGGGCCATACTGATGAGTGTCTGTGTCTTTGCAGGCTCCATGCAGTTTGTGGCTGTTGACTTGCTGTCGGGGCCATTTTCTTTGCTGACGGCAGGTCTTATGACGCTGATGGTAAATGCCCGGCATATTTTTTATGGTCTTTCCATGCTGGACAGGTTTAAGATCTGCGGAAAGTTGAAACCCTACATGATGTTTTCACTTTCGGATGAAACCTATTCTCTTCTATGTTCGACAGAGCCGCCGGAAGGGATAGATAAAAAATGGTTTATGTTTTTTATTGCGGTTATGGATCAGCTGTACTGGATTGCCGGCACTGCCATCGGAAGTCTGGCAGGCAGTCTGATCACCTTTGATTCCACGGGAATTGATTTTGCAATGACTGCGCTGTTCATCGTAATTTTTGTGGAGCAGTGGGAAAGCACGAAAAATCATATTCCGGCTCTTCTGGGGCTGGCGGTGACGGTTGTCTGTCTGCTGATCTTTGGATCAGAGTGGTTTGTGATCGCGTCCATGGCAGGGATTTTTGTGACTTTATCTCTGCTTAGAAGACATATGGTGAAGAAGGAGGCGGTACAATGACAAATCTGCAGATTTTTCTTACGGTGGCGGTGATTACCGGAGTGACTATTCTGACGAGGGTTCTTCCTTTTTTGGTGTTCCCGGAGAATAAAGAGACGCCGGAGTTTGTAGCTTATCTGGGAAAAGTTCTTCCTTTTTCTATCATGGGCATGCTGGTAGTTTACTGCTTTAAATCCGTTTCTCTGTCCGCCTGGCCTTACGGCTTTCCGGAGCTGATCGCTTCCGTGTCTGTGGTTCTGGTGCACAAATGGAAGCATAATCTGCTGCTCAGCATAGGAGGAGGAACCGTATTGTATATGATCCTGGTTCAGGTCGTCTTCTGATTTTTGCGCATGGGACATTCTGTGAGGGGATATAATAGGTAATAAGAAAAAAATAAGGGCTGCGTATGAGGGAGAGGATTTCTTATTTTGCAGTAATTCTACTGATTATGCTGCTCATACCTGCGGGTGTCATCCTTTTGTTCTCAGATGGTCAGAAGCTGGAAACGGAAAAAGAACCAAATCTGGAGGATTATCTGGCAGGCATCGTATATTCTCAGATTCCGGATACGGATTATCCTTTGGAGGCTGTAAAGGCACAGGTGGTGTTGGCCAGAAGCAATCTGATATGCGGACTTTTGGATGGAAGTATATCGGAAGAGGACTGGAAACAGGAAGCTTCTGATTTAAGAAGTGAGATGAAAAGCCGGAAATTTAACAGTAGTTACCGGCGGATACAGACGGCGGTTTCCGGAACGAAGGATGAGGTGCTTTCCTTTCAGGGGCGTGTATGCCGAGGGATTTTTCATCGTGTCAGTGCGGGATATACCAGGTCGGGCTGTGATGTTCTGGAAGGTTCGGAATATGAATATATTACAGGCGTTGAAAGTGTTGTGGATCAGGAATGTGAAGATTATCTGACCGGACATTATTTCACGCCTGATTTTTTGAAAAAAGAATTCCTGAATTTCGGAATTCATATATCATTTTCAGACGGCGATGAGATTACAGTCAAAACGAGGGATGAGGCGGGGTATGTTTCAACGGTGCAGGTGGGTGATACGCTCTGCACAGGAGAAGAGGTAAGGCAGATGCTCCATCTTCCTTCGGCCAGTTTTACTGTGGAGAATCAGGGGGAAAAGGTACGGTTTTTGTGCAGAGGACAGGGGCACGGAATGGGAATGAGTCAGTACGGTGCGGGCCGGATGGCAAAAGAGGGAAGTACATACCGCGACATATTAAGTTATTATTTTCCGGAAGCGGAAATTCTTGTGATGGAAAGTGAATAGAATCATCATATTCGGGAAATCTATGTAATGAAAGATTTGAAAACAGACTGAGGTGAAAGAATATGATGAAAAGAGAAAGAAATTTGAGACTGCTGGTCAGCGGTGTTCTTCTGCTGGCAATTGTAGCTGCCGGAATCGGACTGTATCAGGCAGACAGCGGGAAAAGCGCTGAAAAACAAAACCGTCAGGAAGAACTTGCAAAAGATGAGACAGAAAGCGATGTACCTTCGGAGTATGAGGACTCTCTTCAGAGTGAAGATGTAAATACACCGAATGCACAGGCACAGATGGAAGAGGAGGCACAGGATCCGAAAGCAGATGAAAATGATGCACAAAGCCAGGAAATGCAGGAGACGGTTACGGAAAATGTGGAAGAGGTTCTTCCGGCGCTGGATTTTGGTGAAAATACGGTGATGCAGTGGCCGGTTCAGGGAGACGTACTGATCGATTACAGCATGGATGGAGCCGTCTATTTTCCTACCCTGGAAGAGTATAAATATAATCCGGCAGTAATTTTAAGCGCAGCGGAAAGTCAGGCGGTTCAGGCTGCAGCCAACAGTAAAGTGGTTTCTGTCTCGGAGAATGAGGAAACCGGCGTAACGGTTACTATGGATATGGGGAATGGTTATCAGGCTGTATATGGCCAGCTGCAGGATGTATCTGTGGAACCTGAGCAGACGGTAGCAGCCGGAACGGTAATCGGAACGGTAGCTGCTCCTACCAAATATTATTCATCGGAAGGTACAAACCTTTACTTTGCCATGACGAAAGACGGTGAGGCGGTGGATCCCGTCATGTATCTGGATACCGGTGAAGAATAATAATTCACCAAATGAGAAAAATACCGTATAATACATTATGAAGATACGAAAGAGGGCAATCGAAAATTCGCAATCGAAGATGATTATTACATGGGCGGGCGCCGGCGGATTTTAATTCTGGACAATATACTTTTTATCGGTTGCTTTACTATAGACGGTTTTGCAGACGTTTGTTTGCAAAACTGTACATATCACTTTATGGAGACGAAAGATGAATTACACGTATATGGTCAGATGCAGCGACGGCAGTCTTTATACCGGCTGGACCAACAATCTGGAAAAAAGAATTCACGATCATAATATGGGACGGGGGGCCAGGTATACAAAAAGCCGGCTTCCGGTGACTCTTTTATACTATGAAACTTATGAGACAAAAGAAGAAGCAATGCGCAGGGAGTACGCGATCAAACAGATGACGCGCGCACAGAAACTGGCATTGCTTGCAGAAAAAGTACAATAACGTTATTTTTCGATTCCTTTGCGGGAAGGGATTCCCCTGTCGAAAGGATGTTTGATTTTGCGGATTTCAGAGACATAATCCGCTGCTTCTGTTAAAGCCGGGCTGGGACCCTGACCGGTCAGAATAACTTCCAGCTGTTCTGGTTTCTCCTTCAGAAAATCCAAAAGGAGCTTCTCGTCAAATAATCCTGCGCCGATGGTGTAGATCAGTTCATCAAAGAATACTACGTCGTAAGACTCTTCAGTGATCATCTTTACAAGAAGGTTAAACTGACTTTCATAAAATTCTTTTCGTTCTTTCTTTTCTTCTTCCGTCATCTGAAAACTGAATTTTTCACATTCCAGACCGTTGACAATTGTAATGTTGGGTATCTTTTCCAATATTTTCCTCTCGCTGGTGGAATTATTTTTCATAAACTGATAAATTAAAACACGGTATCCATAACCGGCGGCGCGGACGCACAGTCCCATCCCGGTGGTGGTTTTTCCTTTGCCGTCGCCGCAGTAAATGTGAATGCAGCCTGTCTGTTTTTCCATAATGTCTCCTTTCCCCTGCGGAATAATTCTGACTTTTTGATCTTATATTCAGTATAGTATAGTCTGCCCCAAATTTCAATTTGAAAACCACGATTTTACAGGGTATCATGGAGCAGCTGTTATCTTTTTCTTTCGATAATCTCTCGGTGAAAAACCTGTCTTTTCTTTAAAGCACTTTCCAAAATGGCTGACTTGCCGAAATCCTACGCTGTCAGCAATATTGCCTATCGGCTCGTCAGAGTTTTTCAGAAGTTCGGCCGCTTTAGAAAGCCTGTATTCTGTCAGATATTTGTAAGGAGTTGTTTGCAAACTTGCTTTGAAACACCGCAGACATTCCGATTTGCTGACATTAGCACTCTTTGCCAGCATATCAAGAGAAATATCTTCTTTGTAATGTTCATTTATATACCGTAAAAAATTTTGCATACGAATACCCATAACGGTATCGGTGCTTTTGCTTTGTACTTGAATATTTTGGCATACTTCAAGCCAAAGTGTGGAGAGCAGGCAAAGCACTTGATAAACATAAAATTCGGTTTTTCTGTTTTCAAGGTCTGCAAGGCGGGAAAGGGCAGATAAAATAGATTTGCACCAATCCATCTCTTTCGGAAAGCAGCAGATTGGTAATTCATCTTTGCCTACAATGCGTTCAACAAAAACAGTTGCGGGGCTTCCGAAATAAAATTTGAGAAAGTAATCGGGGAAGACGAAACTATTGTAGTGGCAAGAAGAAGTCCTTTTATTAACAAGATGTATCACATTCTTATTGATAAAAATACCACTGCCTTTGTCTACCTGTACTGATGTATCTAATGTTTTTATTTCGATTTCACCGTCAAGAACATAAATGAATTGTAAATCCTCATGCCAGTGCATAACCTGAAAACCGGGATTCCTGGGATAGCTTTGATCGTTAATAACATCAAGCACAAGATAGGGAAAATCCGAATTAGCATTTAAATTAATGGAGTTTATATAATCTTTTTTTGAGTCTCTCATTTTTGCTCACTTCTTTTGAATATATTATGATAATATTCAGTGATATTTCAATATTATATCGTATTAAATTATGATAATATCATAATGTAAAATAAATTTTGTGTCAAGGCGGGAGGCAGGGCAAAAAGCAAAGAAAGGAACGAATAATGACACGAAAAGAAAAGATTGAGATTTGTCAAAGGCGAGACAAAAGCTATACCGGCAAGTTTTATCTTGCGGTGAAAAGCACAAAAATCGTCTGTAACCCCGGTTGTCCGTCTAAAGTGCCGTTAGAAAAGAATATGGTGTTTTACGATACGCTTGAGAAAGCGTTAGCGGGCGGATACAGACCGTGTAAAATCTGTATGAAAGGCTTATGGGAAACATGAGGACATTGTTAATATCATGCGAAACCTTGCGGGGTGAAATTGAGTTATTAGAAAAGAGGAACCGTCTTGAAATGGACGCAGTATGGTTAGAGCCGGGGTTGCACGATACGCCGGACAAACTCCATGCATTATTGCAAAATCACCTCGAAAGCATTTCGGACTATGATCGGGTCATTTTGGGAATGGGGCGCTGCGGCGGAGCGTTAAATCAACTTAAAACAGGCAATTATGAAATGATTTTACCCAAAGCCGATGACTGTATCTCTGTATTCTTCGGCTCTGATAAACTCCGCTATGCGTATGGAAATGAAAACGCAAGCATTTTTCTGACAGAGGGATGGGCACTGGGAGAACGTAGCTTTGCAATGGAATTCCAAAGCTATATTGAAGATTACGATGAAGAAACGGCGTTGTGTTTGCTCGAAACGATGTACGGGAATTTTCGCACACTGACTTATATCGACACCGGTGCATATGATGTGCAAAAATTAATGGCGGAAACTTGTGCAGTTGCAAGACGATGCAAACTGTGCCCTAAAGTCGTTCCCGCCGATCTTTCTCTGTTGGAGAAAACTTTAGCGGGTCCGTGGGATGAAAGTTTATTCTATATTGTTTCCCCGCATGGGATGTTACAATTTTGAAACCTAAATACATGAAAAGAGGTATTCAATATGGAGAATGTAATTGTATTATTCGAGGTAACTGTAAAAAACGGAAAAATGGAGGATTATCTTGCACAGGCGGCAGGTCTTAAATCTGCACTTTCGGAAGAGGAAGGCTTTATCCGCTCTGAGCGGTTTTCCTCTCTTGCAGTGGAAGGAAAGCTGCTGAGTATGTCGGTATGGGACAGCGAAGAAAGCGTTACAAAATGGCGTAACAAGGTGGCGCACCGCATGAGCCAGAAACACGGCAGAGAAAACGACTTTGCCGACTATAAAATCACTGTGGTAACACCGATTCGCAGTTATACCATGACGGAGAGACAGGGCGCTCCTGCGGACTCCAACGAATTTTTCGGAGGTTAAGTTAACTATGCAATATACAACGAAATATCAATCCCCGGTCGGTGAAATTCTTCTCGCCTGTGATGAAACCGGCTTGACAGGACTTTGGTTTAAAGATGAAAAATTTTATGCGCTGAGCCTTGACCCCGAACACCAGGAAAGAGAAACACCTATATTCTGCGAAGTAAAGCGATGGCTTGACATTTATTTTTCGGGCAGTAATCCTGATTTTATGCCGCCTATCCATATGATTGGAACGCCGTTTCAGCTTTCTATATGGAAAATTCTTTTGGAAATCCCCTATGGCAAAACAACGACTTACGGTGAAATCGCAAAGCAAATCGCAGAAGAAAGAGGCTTAAAGCAAATGTCGGCGCAGGCTGTTGGCGGCGCTGTGGGGCACAATGAAATTTCGATTATTGTTCCCTGCCACAGAGTTGTCGGCACAAACGGCAGCCTGACGGGCTATGCAGGCGGTATAAACATAAAAAAGGAGCTTTTAAAATTAGAGAACGTTAATATGGAGCGTCTATTTGTGCCGAAGAAAGGAACAGCTTTATGACTTTTGCGGCAGAAAAGGGCACTGAAAAAAACACGTTTTCAGTGCCCTTTGAAAATAAAGGATTTGTAGAGGTTCAGATAGATAAATTTCAATTTACAGTTTCATAAGACGGCGGTATGTTTTGGGAGAACATCCTACTTTATCTGTAAATATATTGATAAAGCTTCCGCTGCTGCCGTATCCCACCTCATAGGCAATCTCGGCTATGGTTTTTGCAGTACGCACCAGAAGAATTTTGGCCCGGTCCATCCGGGAGTTGATGACGTAATCCATGGGAGAATAGCCGGTTTCTTCTTTAAAGCGATGAGAAAAATAATAAACACTCATGCTTGAAATTTCTGAAAGTTCTTTTAGTGTAATTTTTTTCCCTATGTTATCTTTAATGTAATGGATGGCCATGTGAATGGGGTTTTCCTTCTGTGTCTGATAATCATCCATGTCGTGGAGAAGCTGCAGCAGTTTATAAACACGCATGGATGTGGAGAACATGCTTTCGTAGCCTCCGCTTTCGTAAAAACTGACGGTATCGTAGATAAAGCTGCCGATCAGTGCGTTGTTTTTGGAACGGATCAATGGTCCGCGGATTGCCAGGATATGTTCCACAATCTCATGAGAATTGGAACCGTCAAAATGAATAAAGGTAAACTCCAGTCCGTTTTCCGCCTGGTAGTAATGAGGATTGTTGCAGTCAATCAGAACCACGTCGCCTTTATTGGCGTCAAAAGTCCTGTCCATATGGGACACCCGCATGGTACCTTCCATAATATACATAACCAGAAGAGGCGGGTAAAAATCTCTTTTGAACATGTATTTGGAAGTACAGTAATAATGGCCGCACCACGTCATATAAAAATACATCTGTTCAGCCAGAGCTGACGGAGTGAAAGAAAAGCATACAGACTGTTCAAGTACGCCCGAATCAACACTTTTCACAAATGACACCTCCTCTTTTTTCCGGATTTCTTTTGTAGATCATACCATAGGGAAGAAGAAATAACAATAATTTTGGTAAATATGCATGAAAAAGTATAAAAAAATTATAAGGTATTCCTATTGCGTGAACGTGCACAAGATACTATAATTAATAATTAATATGTGTGCTCGAACACACAAATTAAAATTGATTAAAGCTGTTTTTTCTGTCATCCTGACGGAAAAAATATGGGAACGACTTAAAGACTTGTTAAATTACACAAAAAGAAATCGTTCGTTTTGTACATATTGTCAATTACGAAAAAATAAAAAACAAGATTCGTGAATGATGGGACAAAACTGCACATTGGATTTGAGGGTTTGCTGGGCTATAATATTATTCAACACAGACAGGAAATCCGCAGAAAGCAAGAAAAAATCAGTAAAATTGTCCGGTTTTGAGAATTCGGTTAATTTGACTACAGAAACAAAATGAATGAACAGACAGCATAGTTTTTTGAGGTTTTGCTCTTAACACGCATGAAGCGTGATTTGAGAAATAAAAGGAAGCGGGAGGTTATGTTTAATGGAGTCTCAAAGCAACAAAAACTTTTTGACCACTCTGAAGAAACAGGGTATTGTGCTGGCGATGATTCTGGTTTACCTGGTATTCTTTGTAATATCAAAGCAGTTTCGTACCTTTGACAACTTTATCCTGATTTTCCGCCAGGTGGCCACAATCGCCGTAATGGGCGCGGGGATGACATACGTCATCATCGGAGGGAACTTCGACTTGTCCGTAGGTTCACTCCTGTCGTTGTGCTGTGTTATTTGTATTGACCTGCACGACAAAATCGGACCGATCCCGGCTATGATCGTTACGATCATCGTTGGTATGGCATCCGGTGTGATCAGCGGATATCTCTGCGGATATCTGAGGCTGAATTCCATGATCGTTACGCTGGGTATGATGAATGTACTGCAGGCGGCGGCCATGATGTACACCAATGGACAGTTTGTTCAGATGGCGGACAGCAACGCATGGTTTACCAAGATCGGTAAAGGAAGTGTTGGTCCGGTTCCGATCTCAGCCATTATCATGGTAATCTTCATTATTATCATGGGATACTACCTGAACAGAAGCGTGTATGGACATCAGGTTATGTCAGTAGGCGGTAATGATGAAGCATGTCGTTACAGCGGTATCAACGATAAGATGGTTATTCTGAAGACTTTTGTACTGTCAGGTCTTTCCACAGCCATCGGTGCAATTCTTCTGTGTTCCCGTGGTGCATCTGCACAGTGTACCATCGGTGAAAGTTACGAGTTCGACGTTATCTCAGGCGTTATCCTGGGCGGTGCATCCTTAAGCGGCGGAAGCGGAAGCGTTTACAAAACTTTTGTCGGCGTACTGATCCTGGGTATTCTGGACAACGGTTTTGTTATCATTGGTCTTCCCTACTATCTGCAGTGGGTTGCACAGTGTATCGTAATTCTGATAGCCGTTTATATCGATATCATGACAAAAAGAAAGAAGGGTGCGTAAATGGGAAAAGTAAAAGCGTTTTTATCAAAACACACCATCATACCAATCTGGATCGTATGTTTTGTACTTGCATCCATCTTTGTTAATGGATTTTTAAGTGTAAACAATCTGTTTAACGTATTTAACCAGAATGCCATGAAAGGTATCATGGCCATTGGTATGACGTTTGTAATTATTAACAGCTACTTCGATATGTCCACCTGTACGCTGGTTGCTCTGTCTGCCTCCCTTGCATGTGGTCTGGAAGGAAGCATCGGTATGATTCCGGGTATCATCGTGGCGCTGCTGGTCGGATGTCTGGTAGGCTGCATCAACGGATTCCTGGTAGCATATGCAAAAATCAACGCCTTCGTTGTTACCCTGGCCATGATGCTGGGCTGCCGTGGTGTGGGATACATATATCATGCAGAGCAGTCCCTGATCCCCAACAATACGGATATGGGCTGGGCGTTCATTGACTTTGGCGCAGGAAAAGTAGGTCCGCTGTCTTACATCAGTATTATCTTTATCGTTATGCTTCTGATTGCACATTATGTGCTGAAGTATACAACACACGGACGTAATACATATGCGGTTGGCGGTAATGAGAACTCTGCGTTCAATGCAGGTATCAATACGAAACTGGTTACTTTTATCAACTTTGTAATCTGCGGTTTCACCGGAGCTTTAGGCGGCGTTTTATACGCAGCGTTTTCAGGAGCTTCCACACCTACACTGGGATGGCCGGATATGCACATGCTGGTTATCGCAGGCGTAGTACTTGGCGGTACGAAGCTGACCGGCGGTGTTGGTAATATCTGGTATACTCTGGGCGGCGTTATGCTTCTGGGTGTAGTTGATAATATCATGAACCTGCTGAACGTACAGACATACGTAAATACCATGATTACAGGTCTTATCATGATCGGTATCCTGTATCTGGATAAAGTCATGATGAACAAAAAGACCAAGAAAGCCAATCTGGAATGATAAAAAAGTAAATAAACAGGTTATTATGGCCGGAAGATCCCGGTGTAATAATAAAATCATCTTAAGCTAATAGGAGGAAGAGAAATGAAGAAAAAATTATTAGCAATGATCAGCGCAGCTCTTGTTGCATCCATGCTCATCACTGGATGCGGCGGCGGAAGCGGAAGCGACGACGCAGCTGCAACCGATGACGCGGCAGCTACAGAAGACAGCGCATCTGACGATGCAGCGGCATCCGATGACGGTGCAGCATCAGGCGATGCAAAAATCGGTATGGTAGTAAACTATTCCGGACAGGACCCGTACCAGACTTCTTACTATGACACAATGGTATCTTATGCTAAGGAAAAAGGCGTAGACCTTCAGATCCTTGACCCGAAGGGTGACGCTACAACACAGGCTAACCAGATCCAGGACCTGATCAACATGAAATGTGACTGTATCATCGTTTGGCCGGTTAACGGTGAGACAGCAGTTGCTTCTGTGAGAGCAATCAACAAAGCTGGTATTCCCTGTATGACAGCCAACACAAACGTGGCAGAAGCCGGTGAAGAATTCATCAAATGCTACGTTGGACCTTCAAACGTAGAAGAAGGTAAACAGACAGCACAGGAAATGGTAAAACAGCTTGGCGAGGATGCTAAGATCGTTGAGATCTCCGGACCGGCAGGTTACACCACATCTCTGGAACGTACTCAGGGTCTGAAGGAAGGTATCGAAGGAACAAATGTTGAAATCCTGGATACTCAGACAGGCGAGGGTAACCGTGAAAAAGCACAGCAGGTAATGGAAAACTACCTGGTTAAATATGCAGCAGGCGAAATCGACGCTGTATATACATTTGATGACAATGCAGCATACGGCGCATGGAACGCTATCGAAGCAGCAGGAAGACAGGATGATGTGAAGATCTTCGCAGCAGCTTCCGGAAGCTATGAAACAATGCAGTACGTAAAAGACGGCAAGATTGCAGCAACAGCTATGCAGTCTCCGCACTTCGATGCACAGGAAGCGCTGGATATGGCAGTTTCTCTGGCAGCAGGCGAAGAGCCGGCAGAATTCTATAACTACATTGAGACACCGGTAGCTACACAGGAAAATGTAGACTCTCTGGGTCTGGAAGAATGGTAAAATTTATCATTCTGTAGAGGAATGCAGCATATAAAGAAGCTAATAATTACTTTGTGCGGGGCCGCATCTGCGGCTCCGGCAAAGAAGTATTCATTTTGATGATTAAGAAACCGGAGGAAATGTAAATGAGCAATGAATATGTTCTTGAGATGAAAAACATTAGTAAAACTTTTCCCGGTGTTAAGGCATTGGATAATGCTCATCTGAATCTGAAATACGGTGAAGTTCTGGCGCTGTGTGGTGAGAACGGTGCTGGAAAATCTACTCTGATGAAGGTACTTTCCGGAGTATATCATGCAGATCCCGGATCAGGTGAGATTATTTATCAAGGAAAACCGGTTCGTTATAATAGTCCTATTGAAGCGAAAAATGATGGTGTTGTCTTAATTTTCCAGGAATTATCCTTAGTAATGGATTTAACAGTAGCAGAGAATCTGTATCTGGGCAGTCTGCCGAAAAAAGGCGGCAGAATTGACTGGAAGAAGATGAATGCAGATGCACAGAAGGTACTGGATGAGCTGGAGTGTCCGGCAAAACCGACGGATGTTATCTCCTCACTGCCCATCGCACAGCAGCAGATGGTAGAAATCGCCCGTGGTATTGCCCTGGGTGCAAAAATCCTGGTACTGGATGAGCCCACATCTTCACTGACAGAAAAGGAAAAAGATTCTCTGTTTAAGATTATCAACAAACTGAAAGCTCAGGGTGTTGGTATGGTATATATCAGCCACAAGATGGATGAAATTTTTGAGATCAGCGATCGTGTTCTGGTTATGAGAGACGGTAAACCCACCGGTGAATTCGTAACGAAAGACATCACCCTGGATGACATCGTAAACAGTATGATCGGCCGTTCTCTGGACAATTACTATTATAAATGTAAATGGAATCCGAAAGAGGAGATACTGAAGGTTGAAAATCTTTCTCTGAAAGGATACTTCAAAAATATTTCCTTTACGGTACATGCCGGTGAAGTGGTAGGTTTCTACGGACTGGTAGGAGCCGGACGTACCGAGATCATGGAAACCATTTTCGGTATCCGCAAAGCTGATTCAGGTAAAATTTACCTGGAAGGCAAAGAACAGAAAATCCGCAACAGTGTGGATGCAGTAAAAGCAAAAATCGCTTTCGTTACAGAAAACCGTAAGGAACAGGGGCTTGTTCTGGAGCAGTCCTGCCGTGATAATATTGCGCTGGCAAAACTCCCCTGGATCTCCAAACATGGTTTTGTGGACATTAAAGAAACCTATAATATTTACAATGATTATCACGATAAACTGCAGATCAGTTCTCCCAGCTCTGAGCAGCCGGTAGGAAATCTGTCCGGTGGTAACCAGCAGAAAGTCGTACTGGGTAAATGGATGACTCTGGGACCGAAACTTCTGATTCTGGATGAGCCGACCCGTGGTATCGACGTAGGTTCAAAATCTGAGATCTACAGACTGATCGCAGATATGGCTGAAAAAGAAGGAATGGCTATTATCGTAATTTCTTCCGAGATGCCTGAGGTTATGGGTATCAGTAACCGTATCCTTACAATTTCACAGGGTAATCTGACCGGCGAGCTGGTTGGTGATGAAATCACAGAAGACAGCCTGATGAGAGCTATCCTGATTACAGACTCTACACAGAAAGCATAATTTTTTCGCAGCCTTTTATTTCGGCCCTGCATTCGTTTCCTTATGAAGGAACGAGTGCAGGGCTGTTTTTCTTTATATATTCACGACTTTTTATATTAATCATGGAAAAGAACATCTGCGAAAAAAATAATCAAGAATAATTTGTAAAAAGCAAGATCCGTAAATAAATGCGCAAGACATCATATTTTAAACAGAGATAAATTGCGCTAAAATGTAGCCATAAGATAAAGAGAAGCAAGAGGACACAGTAGATCCCGCAAAAGCTGATAATGTAAGGAGGAAAAAGAATGACTATTTCATCAAAAGAAAGAGAAATCATCCGCGAGCTGGCAAAACAGGTAAAAGATGCCTCTCAGAGACCGGAAATGAAACAGAGAGAGGAACTCTGGTACGCGCACAATGAGCTGAAAACAACAGATCCTGTAATCGCAGTTTTCCCGGAAATGTCCTGGAGAGAGATCATCACACCGGAATCACTGCAGTGTGAGTGCGATGAAGCAAGAGAAATGGAATGGTTCCTGCGTGCAAAACTGTTCCGTGCCAATGTAATCGATGATGATGTTCCTGTACATGATATCTGGGAAGTAAGAAAAATAATTACTGACACAGGCTGGGATAAATTGAATCCGAATCATAAAAATGCTGCATTTGCTAACGTAAGCTTCCGTGACAACTGTCTGGGCGATGTGCCGCTGGCATGGAGAAATGACTTTAATTTCGATGCAGGCGCAAAACACTTCGAGCCGATCATTGACGAGCCGAGCCAGATTTCCAGACTGGGCACACCGGAAGTTATCTATCACGAAAAAGAGACCATGGAAAAACTGAAACTGCATCAGGATGTACTGGGAGATATCCTGGATGTACGTCTGGTAGGTCTGAAATTCCTCTACATTGCCATGGTTGAGACATACTCAGACTTCCGTGGACTGGAACAGCTTATGTATGATATCTATGAGGAGCCGGAAATGCTGCATGAAGCAATGGCAATCATGGAAGAAGGATACAACGGACTGCTGGATCAGTATCTGGAGCAGGGTCTTTTGACCGTAAACGGAAATCAGGCATACAGCGGATCCGGCGGACAGACTTATACACATGAGATCCCCGGAGACGACAGCGTATGTACAGACCTGAAGAACTTCTTCGGTATGACAGAGTCTCAGGAGTTCACAATGGTTGGACCGAAACAGCACTGGGAATTCGTACAGGTACATGAGAAAAAAGTTGCAGACAGATTTGGTTTGTCAGCATACGGATGCTGCGAGCCCATCGAAGATAAACTGGAGTACATCAAATCCTTTGAAACCTTAAGAAGAATCTCAGTTTCTCCCTGGGCAGATGTACAGAAATGCTCCGACAGAATGGGTAAGGATTATGTATACTCCTGGAAACCCAACCCCTCTTACTACCTGAACAACTATACACCGGACAATACAGAATTCATGGAAGGTTATGTGAAAAACGTACTGAACGTTACCAAAGACAAAAACTGTCTGGAACTTGTTCTGAAAGATACACATACCTGCAACAATGATCCGATGAGATTCGGCTCCTGGGTTAAAGACGTTCGTAAGTGGATCAAAGAAACAAGATAATCAGTTACAATCAGTTATAATTACTCTTCTTAATTTCAGCCCGCTGTCATTTGGCAGCGGGCGCTCCTTTTATCTAAAAATATCTCATTTATTTCCAGTATTTATAAATATTAAAAAAAGAATATAGAAAATACTTCCTTTTTATGCTTGTTTATATCTGAATTATCCAGAAAATAAGAAAATATTTATAGTAAAATCTTATAAAGAAAAGATAAAAACGCACAGAGAAAGGAGTTTTTGTTTTATGAGTGTTGATACAGAAGTATCCGTAAGCGGAGGTGAATTATTCCGGGAACAGTATATGTATAAGCATCCGCCGGTATCTCAGATGAAAACCGGCATGCAATTTTCAGATGAAGATAAGGCCGTACTGCGTCGTTTGGCAGAAAAAGTAGCGGAAATTGCCGAAAGAGATGATATGAAATTTAAGAAAAAGCTGTGGACGGAAAATCATGATCTTAAAAGCACCTATCCGGTAATCTTTGTGGATCCGGAAAACGGCTGGAATGAAATCTTAACGGATGATGTATTTGAGTGTAAGGACCCTCTGGCAAGGACCTGGGAAAATACATTGAGAAAAGATATCTATTCCGCGGAGATGATTAAAGATGACCGTGTGATTACAAAGGATTTTAATGTGCCCTGGTATTACACGGATGACGGTTTTGGCATTACGCCGAAGATTGAGTATACCGGACAGAAAGGGGGTTCCTACCATGTACTTCCTGCTATCGAGGATTACGAGGAAGATTTTCCAAAGATGCATTTTCCTAAAATTACGGTTGACCGGGAAAAAAGCCAGCAGCTTATGGAACTGGCGAAAGATACCTTCGGGGATATCTTAAACTGCCGGTTTTCCATGAAATGGCACTGGGCGGATGATTATCTCAATGAATTTGTCGCTTTCCGCGGCATGGAAGATTTCATGTGCGATTTTGTCACAGAGCCGGAATGGATTGAGCGGATGATGACTTTTATGACAGATGGCATCATGGAACGATTTGACTATCTGGAGGAACAGGGGCTTTTATCTCTGAATAATGATAATACATATCTGGGGACAGGCGGACAGGGATATACCACAGATCTTCCGGCTTCCGATTTTTCAGGGAAGGTGCGGACAAAGGATATGTGGGTAACGCTGCAGGCCCAGGAAACGGTTTCCTGCAATCCGGATATGTTTGGAGAATTCATTCTTCCTCATTTTAAAAGACTGGCGCAGCGGTTCGGACTGGCTCATTACGGCTGCTGTGAGCCCTACAATGTAAGGTGGAAATACCTGAAACAGATTCCCCATCTTCGTCATGTATCGGTGTCTCCGTGGGCGGATTACACGACGGTTCCGGATTATCTGGGCAAAAACTACATTGCCAGCGTGAAGCTGAAACCGACTCCGCTGGCGATGCCGGATATGCATGAAGAGAATGTAAGAAAGGAATGCCGCCGGGCGGTGGAAGAGACTTACGGAGGAATCTGTGAGTTTGTCATGAAGGATAATCACACCATCGGCAATAACCCCAACAATCTGATCCGATGGACGCAGATTATGCGGGAGGAAATCGAAAGAAAATATTGAAAAAAAGGGCGCGAGGAAGAAGCTGTGAGGCGGTTCTTCGCGCCTTTTTTCCGGAAAGGACTGAAAGATGAAAATACGCAATGTCAGCCAGGGAAATGGATGGGGTATAAGTTCAGTTGATGATTATGTGGATTTTCCAAAGCAGGATGAGACAGGAATTGCTGTGACAATGTGGAATCAGATGATACCGGTAAAATTGCACAGGCATCATTTTCATGAGTTTGTGCTGATTTTAAAAGGTTCCTGCATCCATGATTACAGAGGGGTAAAAGTTGCGTTAGTGCCGGGGGATATTTTTCTGATTGAACCGGAGGAGCGGCATTCTTATGAATTAAATTCCAGTGTGGAACTGGTTAACTGCCAGTTCTATCCGGATTTACTGAGCGGGGACTGTAAAGAAGTGATCGGGAAGGTGAAAAGTAAAGTTCGGCAAATATACCGGGAACAGGATCTGGGAAGAAAGCAAGATGATCTGCTTCACGATATGATGGAAGAAAATCAGGAAAAAATAGAAGGATACGGACAGCAGGCAAAATTAAACAGGCAGGGGATTATTCATCTGGACATTCAGGAAAGAAAAGAAGTGGAGTATCTTCTGAATAAGATGATGGAAGAGCAGGAGCATATTCAAGAAGGGATAGAGAGTGTGAAATCATCCTGTCTGCAGATGCTGTTAGTATATTATCAAAGGTATCAGAGAAGAAATATGGCTGTCCGTGAGACCGTGAAAGATTTCAGAAAAGAAGCGATTTACCGATCTATTGAATATATGGAAAACCATCTGGATGAAAAAATTGATATTGAACAGCTGGCGGCCAGCGTTTACTGGAGCAGCCGTCATTTTCGCACGGTTTTTAAAGAGGTGACAGGGCTGACGCCTGTAGAATATTTGAATCGGGTGCGGATTGTAAAATCACTGGAATATCTGGAAAAAAATAAAAGCAGTATAAAAGAAGCGGCGGCCAGTGTGGGGATTTATGATACCAACTACTACACCCGTCTGTTTAAAAAAATTTTAGGGTATCCGCCTAAGTATTTTAAGAGTATTTAAAAGTTCCAAATTGTGCTAATACTTTTCTGGATTATCCAGAAATTAAAAAAATGATTATGGTATATTGAAAATATATTCAAATTGACTAAAAAGTGGAAAAGAAAGTAAAAAAACCAGCTAATGTCACCATTAACAGGAAGGAGGAGTAAATGAAACAGGAGGCAAAAATGGTACTGGAGCTGAAAAACATCTCCAAATCATTTCCCGGTGTTAAAGCCCTGGACCATGTCAGTTTCAGTGTGAGGGAGGGAACCGTTCATGTGCTGGCGGGAGAAAACGGCGCCGGGAAATCCACATTGATCAAGATTATCAACGGACTTTATGTGGCAGATGAAGGCGATCTGTTTTTAAATGGGAAGAAGATCACTGTACATAATCCCCGGTATATGAACAGTATCGGCGTAGCTACTATTCATCAGGAATTAAGTCCTGTACTGGATCTGACCATTGCGGAAAATATTTTTCTTGGCCGTGCGCCGCTTTCAAAAATCGGAACGGTTCAGTGGAAGAAAATGTATGCGCAGGCGCAGAAGCTGATTGATGATTTTGGCTTTCATTATGACGCAAAAAGAACCATGCGTTCTCTGACGGTGTCGGATATGCAGATCATTGAAATTATCAAGGCGATTTCTGTCAATGCGAAGGTGATTATCATGGATGAACCTACTTCATCCATTACGGAAAGTGAAGTTGAAGTGCTCCATGACAAGATCAGAATGCTGAAAAGACAGGGAATCAGTTTCATCTATATTTCTCATAAACTGGATGAGATCGGGCAGATTGGTGATGAAGTAACGATTCTGCGTGACGGAAGGACAATTTCTTCCCACAGGGTAGGAGAAATCACTACAGATCAGATTATTGCAAAAATGGTAGGGCGGGAGATGAGTAATGTGTATCCGCCCAAGCACCCAAAGATAGGGGACACCATCCTGGAAGTAAAAAATCTGACCCGGGAAGGCGTTTTTAAGGATGTGTCTTTCAGACTGCGGGCGGGTGAAATCCTCGGTATGTCCGGGCTGGTAGGAGCAGGACGAACGGAAGTGGCAAGAGCCATCTTTGGTCTGGATCATTTTCAATCGGGTGAAATTTACCTGAAAGGGCAGAAGGTGACGGTTAAAAATGTGCCGGATGCACTGAAGGCCGGAATCATTTATCTTTCAGAGGACCGTAAGGGGGAAGGGCTGGTTTTGTGCCGGTCTATCGGGGAAAACATAGCGCTGGCCAATCTGAAGCATTTCAGCCGCGGTTTTATCCTGAACCGCAGATTGGAGGATAAGGAAACTTCAGAAATGGCGAAAAAGCTTACGGTAAAAGCCCCGTCCATCAAAACCAGCGCAGGAAGTTTAAGCGGAGGAAATCAGCAGAAAGTAGTCATTGCTAAATGGCTGCTGCAGAATCCTACAGTTTTTATTATGGATGAACCTACCAGAGGAATTGATGTGGGGGCCAAGTATGAGATTTATAAGATCATGTGTGACCTGGCGGAACAGGGTGCCGGTGTTATTATGATTTCTTCAGAGCTTCCGGAAATAATTGGAGTCTGTGACCGGACACTGGTAATGGCTGAAGGACGAGTCACGGGAGAAGTAGAAGGGGATGACCTGACACAGGAAAGGATCATGAGTTTTGCAATAGGAGGAGGACAGTCGTGATGGGGAATGGGAAAAAGGGAAATATTTCGATCGCTGAATTTTACAGCAAGTTTGGTATTGTTTTAATTTTTGTTATTTTATTTGTTGTAATGTCAATTATCAATCACAATTTTATTTCAGGAGTTAATTTAAGGAACGTGGTCCGACAGGTTGTTGTAATCACGATTCTGGCCTGCGGTGAGCAGCTGATGCTGATATCGGGCATGGTAGACTTGTCTCCAGGCCGTGTGCTGGCTTTTGCCGGCACGCTGTCTGCGTACTGTATGCTGAAGACCGGAAACCTGTTTCTGGCGCTGATTGTCGGTTTGGCCTGTGGTCTTCTGTTCGGTGTGATCAACGGTGCATTGATTACAGCTTTTGATATTCCGCCATTTATCGCTACTTTGGCATCCATGCAGATGGCGGATGGCGCGATTATGGCATTTACGGGAGGGCAGAATTATTCCAACCTCCCGGCTTCCTTTAATTTCTTAGGACAGGGCTATATCGGATTTATACCGTTTCCGGTAATTATCATGATTATTGTGCTGATTATTACATATATCATCCTGGCCTGGACGCCAATTGGACGTGCGCTGTATGCAATCGGCGGCAACCAGGCGGCCGCTCTGGCTTCCGGTATCCGGGTGAAAAAAGCGAAGTTTTTTGCCTGTGCTTTCGGCGGCGTCTGTACAGGACTGGCAGGAATTCTGCTGATGGCTCGTATGAGTTCCGGACAGCCGGCAGCAGGAGAAGGCATGGAGATGGATGCCATCACAGCCGTTATCGTCGGAGGAACCAGTATGAGCGGCGGTGTCGGAAATATTTTAAATACGATTGTCGGTTCTCTTATTATCGGTATTATTAAAAACTTTATGAATCTGCAGAACATCAATTCTTCCTTCCAGGATATCGTACTTGGTATTCTGATCTGTGTGGCGGTAATCATTGATGTACAGGTTCGTAAAGCTAATACAAAATAAAAAGAAAAGGAGAAGAGAAGGTATGAAGAAAAAGTTATTGGCAATGGGGTTGGCAGGAATTATGACGCTGAGCATATTTGGCTGCAGCGGCGGCTCTGGCACGGAGGAAACGACGTCAGATACATCGACTGCTCAGGAAAATACGCAGACGGATGATGAAAAAGAGTCTTCCGCAGATGAAACCGCCTCTGCCGACAGCGGGGAAATGGAAGACTGGGAAAAAGAGTTGGCCGAACAGTATGAAGTGAGCGGCGACGAAGAATATGTATGGGGCTATGTAGCGCAGAGCTTTACGGATACATTCTGTTCCAGAGTACAGAAGGCAATGGAAGATTATGTAGCACAGAATTTTCCTAATGTAACCCTTAACGTAGGAGATGGAAAACAGGAAGTTAATACACATATTGAGCTGGCGGAAAATTTTATCACACAGGGCGTAGACTGTCTGATCGTAACGGCGTCTGATTCAAATGGAGAGGTTGTAATCTGTGATATGGCCAAAGAAGCAGGCATTCCTTTCGTGGTTGTAAATTCAGATATCGCCTGTGATCCCATGGATCACTGGTTTGTAGGCTCTGATCATTATGTGTCCGGTCATTTACAGGGAGAATACCTGGTTGAAAATGTGGATGATTCTGAGACTGTGAACGTATGCTATCTGGGAGGTACTGATGGTTTTACTCATACCACGCTGCGCCGTCAGGGATTTTATGATGCGCTGGATGAAGCCGGATATAATTATAAAGCGCTGGCGGATCTGGAAGGCGAGTATTTAAGAGACAGAGGCATGGAAATTACAGAAGACTGGCTGATTCAGTATGGAGAAGATATTGATGTTATTGTAGCGGCTAATGATGAGATGGGCATGGGAGCTTTAAATGCCATTCAGGCAGCCGGTATGAGTGATATAATTGTATGCGGTATTGACGCAAATGACGATGCAAAGGAAGCAGTAAAAGCGGGAACATTCGGATGCACTGTATTCCAGAATGCAGAAGGTCAGGGAAAATGGGGAGCAATCGCGGCTTATGCAGCATCCCAGGGAAAAGATTTTGCGACTTTGGATATTCCCTATGAGCTGGTGACCGCTGATAATCTGGATCAATACAATTAAAGCGCGAGAAAGGTGATTGTAAAATGGAAAATACAATGAAGGCCGTTATATTTGAAAAAGCGGGTCAGTATGCGGTTGTCGACAAGCCTGTGCCGAAAATCAAAAATCCCGATGAAATACTGGTCCGTATTGACGCCTGCAGTATCTGCGGAACTGATATGCAGATATTAAAAGATCCTCCCGGTATTGAAGCAGCGCCGGGAGTGACCATCGGTCATGAGATGGTTGGTACGGTTATAGAGACAGGTGACGCGGTAAAAAATTTCAAGGTTGGGGATCGGATCACGGCTGACAATAATGTACCCTGCGGAAAATGTTATTATTGTAAGACCGGCCATGCAAATATGTGTGAAAACCTTTTTTGCCTGGGAATCAACGGAGACGGATTTTTTGCACAGTACGCGGTAATACCGGATCGGCTGGCAGTAAAAATAGACAAAGGCCTTCCGCTGGACACGGCAATATTTACGGAGCCCCTTAATTGTGTTATGAGCGGTATGGACAAAATTCGGCTTTTGCCAGGGGAAACGGCGGTGGTTATCGGCGCCGGTCCTATCGGACTATATTATATACAGCTTTTAAAGCTGAACGGGGCTGGAAAAGTGATTGCAGTGGAGCTTAATGATTTCCGGAAAGAATACGCCCGGAAAATGGGAGCAGATCTGGTAATCAGCCCTTCTGAATCAGAGAAGATCAAAGAAGCTACAAATGGACTGGGAGCAGATGTGGTCATAGACGCTGTGGGAGCCTGTATCAAAGATGCTCTTGCCTTTGTCCGCAGTTCCGGAAGAGTGCTCCTTTTTGGAATGAACTTTGCAGCTACTCAGACTATCTGTCAGACAGACATAACCAGAAAAGATCTGACGGTGATGGGATGCTATATCGGAATATATTCCTGGAATAAGACCGTGCAGCTTCTTGAAAATATTCCCATGAAGCTGGAGGAGATGATTACACACAGACTGTCGCTGGAAGAGTTTGGAACAGGATTTGAAGCCATGAAAAACGGAAGCGCTCTGGAAGTTGTCATGTATCCCAATGGGAGGTGAGCGGAAGCTAGCTTCTGCTATTACCAATTAGCAAAAGACATCTTCGGCTCTGGTTCCGGACAAATTTGTTTAACCACCGGTTTTAGTGATGACTATTTACCAAAACCGGTGGTCTTTCTGTATTGTTTTCGTATGGTGCTGGGTGACTCGCCAAATTGTTTTTTAAAAGCACTTGAAAAGTAACTAATATTAGGCAATCCTACATTTTCTGCAATGGTGTTAATAGGTAAGTCCGTATTGACAATGAAATTAAAGGCTTCTCTTAGCTGAACGTACAGGCGATATTCTGTAAAACTTGATCCTACTTCATTTTTGAACTTTCTGCAAAAATAATCTTTGTTTAGAAATACGTGAGAAGATATATCGGCCAGAGAAAAATTCTCCCTGTAATTCTTATTGATATATTTAATGGCCTGTTCGATTGGTACAGAATATGCCTTTTGTGACCTGCAGATAATTTTGGAAAATTCAAGAAAGTTATGTTTTAGTTCTTTAAAAGAAGAAGCTTCTTTTAAGCTGTTAATGTATGTCTGTTTAGAGTCCTGTTTTTCAATGGGAAGCGCAGACACGATAATGTAGCTTAATAAGGAACAAAGATAGTCCGGCGATACTCGCTCCTTTACGTTGGCATAGCTGAAAAGGCTGTCAATAAATACGGAATAATCAGAAGAAAGATTATTCAGCACGGCGGAAACAGCTTTATTTGCCAGGGAAAACATTTCCTGTTGAATAACTACTAAAGATTTTTGTTCATGAGGCAGGGTTTTTGGAACAAAGCCATAGAATGCAGTGGCTGCATTATATTCTGCTTCTAAAAGAGATTTCTTAAAAGAAGAGAATTTGTAGTATACAGAACTGATTCCAAAATAGTATCTATAAAGCTGTGAAATATATGATTTGAGCATAAATATACAATCTGTTATTTCGTCTGTGTCATTAATAGAAGCGTTTATATTGGCAGTATAGATATAGTGTGCGGTTGCATCGTTAAAAAAAATAATCGGATGGATTAACCGGCTGTCTCTGTAACTGCTGAGTTTATCTATTATATTTTTGCCTTTTGGAAAAGCGAGGGAGAAAAAGGGCTTGCCTGTAAATGCAATATTGTATTCTTTCAGCTCCTCCGGTGAAATTATATATTTGACACTGTCGTTTAAGAAGGAACAAAGAAACTGTGATTGTGCATAATGAATGGAGAGCCTTTTCAGTGATGGTGCGGTGGTTCGGGAGATTTCTATGTTATCTAACAGCTCCTTTATCTTTCCAGGGTTGATTTCACTTTTTATAATATAACTTTTCACAGAGCTTTCCATTGCTTTTCTGGCGAAGTCAAAATTACGGTGGCATGTGAGCATGACCACATCGATGGTGTCTCCGAATTGATTTTGTATAGCTGCAGCCAGATCCAGACCGTCCATTTCAGGCATAGTAATATCTGTAATAACAAGATGTACTGTGTGTGTCTGCAAGAAAGCCAGCGCATCTGCAGCGCGGTTAAAACATCCGATCACCTGATGGACGGAGTCGCATTGCGTAATACATTCTTTGATATATTCGCAGATCAAAGGTTCATCATCAATGAGAATTATATTCATAAAAATCTTCCTCCTTCAAAAATCATGAATCAGATAAATAGTTTACCGGTATATAAAGTGTGACGGTTGTACCTGAATTTAAAGTACTCTCAACCAAGATATTTGCTTTTTTTCCATAAATCCACTGAAGCCTTTTCAATATATTTCCCATACTGATATGGTTAAAGGAATGATGGCGGTCGGTATCGGATTTCCAGATTTGCTCAAGCTGCAAAGAAGACATGCCTTTGCCATTATCCCGAATGGATATTGCAGCGATTCCCTCTTTTTCCACACAGAAAATTTGAATCTTTTTTTCGTGGGATATATTTGAAAATCCGTGAAAAATACAGTTTTCTATAATTGGCTGCAGCGTCATTTGCGGGATCTTGAGAGCTAGGATATCCGCCGGAAGATTTACCGTCAGATTAAATTTTGTAATATAGCGAAATTCCATAATTCTGATATAATTTTTAATGCTGATGATTTCGTCTTCCATTGGCACAAGAGGGTTCTGGGCATTGATTGGAGTGCGGATAAGTCCAAGAAAGGCCTGCAGCATTTCCATTGCGTCATCCTCACGTTTCAGCATGATCAGCGATTTGACAGAAAGCAGCGTATTGTGCAGAAAATGAGGATTGATTTGCGCCTGAAGAAAATTAAATTCTATTTTCTGACGTTCCAGTTCACTGGTTCGAATATTTTCAATAAGTTCAGAAATATTTTCCATCATTTTATTAAAACCGTTCCCAAGAGTATATATTTCTTCGTAGTCAGATTCCAAAAGAGGAAACCTTTCCCTGGCGCTCTGTTCTGTCTGAAAATCTGTCATATATGCAGTTAAAGCGGATAGCCGCTTTGTGATATTTGTGGAAAGACCAAGACCAATCAAACACGACATAATGAGCGCGCCCGTTAAAATGATCAGCAGGGCAATAAAAAGAGACTGAAGAGGTTTCAGCAGACTGCAGACGGGAAGCTTTTCTATAATAACCCAGCCACTTTCCGGTTCAAAATAAGTTGTCGTTAAAAAATAATTGCGGCCGTTTTTTTCCAGAGTACTGGAATTATGTGGCATTTGGGAAGCCATATACGTTTTGTTATACATATGAAACCCTATAAGATTTTCATTTTGATGACTTATAATTATTCCATCATCGTCTATGACGGAGACGGAATTGTCGCTGTAAGAATTCAGAAGCTGGGAATATGTTTCGTATAACACAGAGTGATTAACGTTGACAATTAATACTCCAAGGACAGAGCCATCAATATTACGGATTGACTGGCTGTAAGATAATACCATAAGATTTAACTCTGCCGGATCAATTGTACGGATTCCCCAGGTTCTGTCATCTTGTTCTTTATCTGAGCCATATACCATGTTTATAAACCACTGAGAGCTGATGAAGGATTTTAAGGACGGCTCATACAGAGGATTTGAAGTATAACTGTTTCCATCGGCAGTAACCACATCTATTGACATTTCAAAACCCAGATTATTCATTAATGAAATCTGAGTTTCAAATATATTTTCCAGTATTTCCGGAGATGTAAGTTTTGCAGACAGATTTTTTTCATCCTGTGATACATAAATAATATCTTCCAAAGCAGATAATGTAATATCTGATATGCCGCTGACAGCATTCTTTATGGTGTTAAGGCTGTATCCTGATTGCTGCAGGCTCATTACCCTGGATGATGACAGTGTATCAAAAATGTAATTATAAATTACCAGGCTTACAGCTATCCATACGGATAACAGCATAATAAGACTGGAGATAGAAATTTTGAAGATACTGGCATTTTTTAGGGATATACGGCGTTTCTTTTTAGGGTTCATACATATCACTCCGGATTCATGTAGTATTCAAAGTATCAATGTCTATATTATACAAGGTTAAGGCAATTAAATCTATTGTTTTTGGTGAAATGGATAAATAAGTCAAAATTCAGAAAGGACAGGTCAATATAGTAAAAATACAGGGAAAAAACTTGTGATATTATTTTTTACAGATAAGTCATTGCGATGAGAGGAGGGTCAAAGGAAGTGAATGCAAGAGAATGCGTGAAGGCAGCATTGAATCATAGGGAAACAGAACGAGTACCCATGGATTTTGGAGGCTTTAACTGTACTACTATGCACGTAGGAGTTGTCACAGAATTGAGAAAGTATCTGGGACTGGAGCAGCACCCTGTAAAAGTAACGGATCTTGTTACGATGACAGGGGAAATAGAAGATGATCTTCGGGAAATTCTGGGAATTGATACCTGCGATGTCCTTGGAAATACATCCGTTTTCGGCATAAGCGC
Source organism: uncultured Ruminococcus sp. (assembly GCA_946494335.1). Lineage (GTDB taxonomy): Bacteria > Bacillota > Clostridia > Lachnospirales > Lachnospiraceae > Ruminococcus_G. The sequence continues at coordinate 45,270 of CAMMBV010000010.1, forward strand.
AGACAGATATAAAGAATGGACGATGGTGGATGGAACAGTTTGCCTTGTTCCGGAAGACTTTAATGTGACAGATGACGGGAAGGGTGGATTTTATGCTTATCCCAAGGGGGATGTGACAATGCCGCCAAGCGCGCATATGCCGGCAAAAAGCTATTATTTTGATATTATTTCCAGACAGGAGGAATGTGATATGGAGGATTTCCGGCTGGAAGATAATATAAAAGAATTCCGTTTGTGGACGCGCAGCAAAAGAGAGCATTTTGAACATGAGGCAAAAAGGAAAAGAGAAAGCGGACGTTTTGTGATTATCTCGGATCTGGGTACGAGTTTGGGAGGATATATTGCCATGATGGCACCTTTTGAGGCCTATCCCAAGGGTATCCGCAGTATTGAAGAATGGATGATGGCTACTACAGTACGACCTGAACTTATCTGTGAAATATTTGAATATGAAACGGATATTGCCTTGGAAAATCTGAAAAGCTTATCCCAAGAAACCATTGAAAATATTGACGCGGCTTTTATCTGCGGTTTGGATTTTGGAGGACAGATTGCGCCAATCTATTCGTTGGAAACAATTAAGAAAGTGTATGCCCCGTATTATAAAAAAGTGAATGATTGGATTCATGAAAATACGGACTGGAAAACAATTAAACATTCCTGTGGTGCGAACTGGGAAGTGATTCCGATTCTGATAGAGGCAGGATTCGATGCGCTGAATCCTGTGCAGTGCTCTGCGGTTGGGATGGATCCGCAAAAGCTAAAAGATGAATATGGAGCAGATATTACTTTTTGGGGAGGAGGTGTTGACACGCAGAAAACACTGCCTTTTGGTACACGGCAGCAGGTATATGATCAGGTCTGCAGACGGCTTGAAATTTTTTCCAGGGGAGGTGGATATGTATTTAATTCTATACATTGTATTCAAAAGGGAGTTCCTATGGAAAATCTGATCTCCATATTCAATGCTTATTATGATTTTAATGGAATAAATAAAAAGATATGAAAGAAAAGGAGGATTATATGGGAAGAAGAATTTTAACTGTTTTTCTGGCTTTTATAATTGCAGGAACCACGTTGGCAGGATGTACGGCTAAGACAGATATTAATGGTACACAGACAGAGGCAAAAGAGGGGGATCAAAAAGAGACGGATAACAGTGCGGCTCCCAAATATGATACCCTGAATGTGGGGATACTGGTAGGTTCTTCCGCGATACCGGTGCTTTATGCGAGGGATCAGGGATGGTTTGAAGAACTTGGGCTTGATGTGAATATTATTACCTTCCCCACAGGCTCTCCGATCAATGAAGCCTTTGCCGCTGATCAGCTGGATATTGCATCATATGGTGCAGCTGGCATTTTTGCCATGTCTACCGGAGAATGTACTATGGTGGGTGAACCCAATACAGGAGGAGGGCTTGGACTGTTTGTGCGGGAAGACAATCCTATCTTGGAACATCAGGGAGAAAATACAGTTTATCCGGAAGCTTATGGAAGCGCGGAGACTGTAAAAGGACTTAAAGCAATGCTTCCTCTGGGCACAGCGTCGCAGTTTGTGCTGCTTCAGTGGGCTAAGGGATTTGGTTTGACAGAAAGCGATCTTGAACAGATCCATATGGAATATCCCTCGGCTTATCAGGCATTCTCTTCCGGAGAGGGTGATGCAGTAGCAGTTTCTCCACCGTATTATTTTAACTGTATCGAAGATGGGTATACAGAAGTTTCCGGTTTTGACCAGGATTATTACACGGATATGATTATTGCCAGAAATGCTGTTTTAGAAGAGAGAAAAGAAGAAGTGATTCTGTTTCTTAAGGCACTTTACAGAGCATGCGAAGCGCTTACAGATGATGAAGTAAGAACAGAATACAGTATTCCTGCATTTGCTGATCTGGGGGCGGAATACACAGAAGAAACAATGGCGCAGGAAATTACGGTAAGAAAATATATCGATCAGGCATATATGGAACAGGAGGGATACCAGTTTGCTTCCTGGCTGATGCCTACGGCGGAGTTCTATGTAACAACAGAAAAATTGACGGAAGACCAGGTGGATATTGTAAGGGATGCCGTAGACCTGTCCTATCTGGAAGAAGCGCTGGAGATTGATTTATCGGGCGCATATGAGCAGTAAAAACGGAAACGGGACAAAAGGAGGAGGAAAACGGTATGGAACAGCTTGATTATAAAAAGAGTAAGAGAAAATACTGGTTACTGTCAGCCGCATCTGTGATTGTCTTCGTTTTCATCTGGTGGTTCAGTACTGCGGTGCTGAAGCTGGCAAAACCAATTACGCTGCCCGATCCGGTAACGATCATTAAAACATTCATAGTAAAGCTGACGCATACCGCGCCGGATGGAGGAACCCTGGTAGGAAATACGCTTGCCAGCGTTAAAATTGCACTGAGCGGATATGTCATGGCAATTTTGGTAGGAGTGCCGCTGGGCGTTCTGATGGCATGGTTTAAGCCCGTGGACCGGTTTGTACGTCCATTGTTTGACCTCCTCCGTCCCGTGCCGGGAATCGCCTGGATCCCATTGATGATTGTAATTTTCGGGATCGGAATAACTTCAAAAATAGTTGTAATATTTTTGACAGCATTTGTTCCCTGCGTGGTAAATTCTTATACTGGAATCCGCCAGACCCGAGACGTTCATCTTTGGGTGGGGCAGACCTTTGGGGCCAGTAACCTGCAGCTGCTGACAACTGTGGCGATACCTACAGCTCTGCCCTTTATTATGACAGGAATTCGGGTGGCTCTGGGCTCATCTTGGTGCGCGATTGTGGCTGCGGAACTGCTGGCGTCATCAGAAGGACTGGGATTTATGATACAGCAGGCCAGAGGTATCAACAGACCGGATATCATCATTTGCGGGATGCTGGCAATTGGAGCTATCGGAGCATTGATGACCTTTTTACTGGGAATTGTAGAAAAGCACGTGGTGAAAGGGGTGATGCATAAATGAAAGTGTCAATCAGCGGTGCGAAAGAAAAAACGCTTAGACAGATGAAAGCGGAAGAAGCGGCAAAAAACGTATTGTGTGCGCTGATTTCCATTTTTGTTTTTTGTCTGGTGTGGCATTTGGGAACGAGAAACGGTACCAAGCTTGGGGAACTGCTTCCGGGCCCGGTAGAGACTTTATCCTACTTCTTCCGCGGCTTTGCAGCAAATATCGGTACATATACCATGGTTGGTCATATGATCTGGAGCTTTATGCGGGTTTTTATCGGTTATGTAATTGCCATGCTGATAGGGATTCCTCTGGGAGTGGCTATGGGATGGTCCAAAACGGCAAATGCCATATTTCGTCCTATTTTTGAAGTAATCAGACCCATACCGCCTATCGCATGGATACCTCTTTCTATCGTATGGTTCGGCATCGGAGAAGGATCCAAATACTTCATTATTTTTCTGGGGGCATTTACAGCTATGACAATTAATGCTTACGCTGGCGTTACTTCGGTAGACGAAGTACTGGTAGGCGCTGCGCGGATGCTGGGAGCCGACGAAAAACAGGTATTTATCAATGTGGTTATGCCGTCTGCTGTTCCCAGTATTTTCGCAGGACTGCAGATTGCTCTGTCATCCAGCTGGGGCGTTGTGCTGGCGGCGGAAATGATTCGGTCATCAGAAGGATTGGGATGGATTATCATAAGCGGACAGAATACCAACAATAATGTGCAGCTTCTGGCGGGTATTATAGCTGTTGGCGTCGTCGGATTTGCCAGCGTCCTTCTTATGCGGGAAATCGAAAGGAGGCTTTGCTCATGGACAGAGAGAGGCAGATAAAGAATAAAATGATAACCATGCAGCATGTGGCAAAAACCTTTGTCACAGAGAGAAAAACAACTAGGATAATAGACGATATATCTCTGGAAGTGAAAGAAAATGAACTGGTGGCGCTGTTTGGCCCCGGGCAGTGCGGTAAAACAACCCTTCTTAATGTGATGGCCGGGCTGGAAAAAGCTACCTCGGGTGAAATTATAGTAAACGGAGAAAAGGTAACGCGTCCAGGTCCGGATCGGGGATTCGTTTATCAGACGCTGGCGCTCTTTCCCTGGCTGACGGTGATGGGGAATGTTTGTTTTGGACCCAGAATGAGGGGGATTTCAAAGAAGGAAAGAGAAGAGCGGGCAAGATACTATATTGATCTTGTGGGATTAAAGGGGTTTGAAGACAGTTATCCGGTACAATTGTCCGGCGGAATGAAACAGAGGGTTGGGATTGCAAGAGCCTACTGTAATGAACCGTCAGTGCTTTTTATGGATGAACCTTTTGGGCATTTGGATGCACAGACCCGGTATCTAATGCAGGATGAATTGATGCGGATTTGGGAAAAAGAGAAAAGAACCATTGTTTTTGTTACCAATAATATTGAAGAGGCAATTTATCTGGCGGATCGAGTGATTGTTTTGACTAATTGTCCTACGCAGGTGAAAAAAGAATATATCATAGATCTGCCCAGGCCGAGGGATTATGTGGATCCTGGATTTCTTGCACTGCGGGAGGATATCTCATCTGTAGTAGATAAAACACTGTGATGGAGGAAACAATTATGGCAGATGACATAAAAGTACAGGTTCGTAATCTTGTGAAAAAGTTTGGGGAACTGCTGGTTTTGAATAATATTTCCTTTGATGTGAAAAAAGGGGAATTTTTATGTGTGGTAGGCCCTACCGGATGTGGGAAAACCACGTTCTTAAATACAATAACCCGTCTTTATGAACCTACTTCCGGGGAAATACTGATCAATCAGGAACCAGTTAATTTGAAAAAACATAATATTGCCTACATTTTTCAGGAGTACTCCACCATGCCATGGCTGTCAGTGGAAGAAAATATCGCTTATGGTCTGAAGATTAAACACATGGATAAACGGACAATGAAAGAAGCGGTAGATGAGATGCTGGAGCTGGTGGGGCTTACACAATACCGGACTTATTATCCCAATGAATTATCGGCAAGTATGCTGCAGCGGGTAGTGATTGCACGGGCTTTCGCTACAAAACCGGAATTGCTGCTGATGGATGAACCTTATGGTCAGTTGGATGTGGAACTGCGGTTTAAACTGGAAGATGAACTGATCAGGCTGTGGCAGAAATTAGGAACAACCGTAATTTTTATTACGCATAACACGGAAGAGGCCGTCTACTTAAGTGAAAAAATACTGGTACTGTCTAATAAACCTACGGCAATAAAAAAAGAGTTTGTGAATCCTCTGCCGCGGCCAAGAAATATTTCGGATCCGGAGTTTATCAGGATACGTAATCAGGTGACGGAATTAATTAAATGGTGGTGAATTTATGAATACAGAAGAAAGACAGGTAATCAGAGAGCTGGCAAAGCAGTTCAGGGAACAGGCCGAACTTCCGGTAATGGAAGAAAGAAGGAAACTCTGGTTTGAGCACAATGATCTGAAAACAACAAAACCGGTGATCGCAGTATTTCCAGAAAATGCATGGCATGAAATTATAAAGGCAGAAGATCTGGAATGTGAGGATGAATTAGCGAGGAAAATGGAGTGGCTCCTTCGGGCCAGACTGTTTAGAAGCAGAGTAATTCAGGATGATGTTCCGGCAGAGAAAATATGGGAAGTAAAGAAACAGATTACAGATACGGGATGGGACGCGCAGAATCCCGGACATAAAAACCAGCTTTTTGCAAATGAGACCTACTGTGACAGTAATTTGGGGAATTGTCCGACTGTATGGAAAAAGGGATTCGTATTCAGCGGGAATGCCAGGCATTTCTCGCCTGTAATTCATGAATATAAAGATCTGAAGCGGATTCAGACTCCGGAGATTGTTTATCATGAAAAAGAAACCCTGGAAGAATTTAAAATACAGCAGGATGTTCTGGGAGATATTCTGAATGTACAGCTGACGGGAGAAAGTCATATTAATTGTGGGCTGCTGCTGGTATATACAGAACTTCGAGGACTTCAGGAGGTATATTCCGATATTTATGATGAGCCGGAAATGTTGCGGGAAGCTATGGAAATCATATGTCAGGGATTTCATTCCTTACTGGATCAGTATGCCGGCATGGGACTATTAGAAATCAACAATCGACAGGGATACAATGGCTCCGGAGGAATGAGCTATACGCATGATCTTCCCAGAGAACCGGGCGGGAGTAAAAATCTGAAAAATCATTGGGGATTTACAGAATCTCAGGAGTTTTGTGTGGTGGGACCCAAACAACATTATGAATTTGTCCAGCGATATGAGGCTACGTTTGCCAAGAGATTCGGGCTGATTTCCTATGGATGCTGCGAACCTCTTGAAGATAAATTAACACCGGTACTGGAATTTCCAAATATACGCCGAATCTCCGTATCTCCGTGGGCAGATATAAAAAAGTGTGCGTCGCAAATAGGAAAAAAAGCGGTGTATTCATGGAAAGTTAACCCATCCTATTTTATTAACAATTTTCATCAGAGAACCTTCTTTGAGAGTATGATAAAAAATATGCTGGAAGATACAAAAGATAACTGTACGGAAATAATTCTAAAGGATACAGGGACGTGTCAGAATGATCCTGAAAGATTTGGAGAATTTGTATCCTTGTGCCGCAGACTATGCGGGGAAGTGGAGCATTCTTGATTTGTCGGAAATGGAATTGGAGGAGAAAATGAATAAAAAACCTAATGTAATATTTATTCTGGCTGATGATATGGGATATGGAGATGTATCGGCGCTGAATGAAAATGCGGGATTTCAGACACCGAACTTTGACAGACTCTGCGAAGAGGGCGTTGCTTTTACGGATGCGCACGCTACCTCTGCAGTTTGCAGTCCATCCCGATATGGATTACTGACGGGAAGATATAACTGGCGTTCCAGACTTAAGAAAGGAGTGCTGGGCGGTTGTGACAGGGCGCTCATTGCACCTGAGCGGCTGACGATCGGAAAGATGTTTCAGGAGATGGGATATAAGACGGCTGCGATTGGTAAATGGCATGTCGGCATGGATTTTGCCAATGTAGGGGATGAAATTTTGGAACATGATATGGCGGATTATGGAATTCGTGATCTTGATTATTCGGCGAAGATCGAAAATGGTCCAACAACAAGAGGATTTGATTATTTCTTTGGCCTGGCGGCTTCTCTGGATACAGCGCCTTATCTGTTTATAGAAAATGATCATTTTACCAGTCTTCCGGATCATTATTCAGAGGAGGTTGGAGTCAGCTTCTGGGTTGGAAAGGATAAAGATAAGTTTGATCCAAGACATAGCAAAATATTCTGGAGAGAGGGTCCTGTCGGCGCGGATTTTGATCATGAGCAGGTAATGCCTGTACTTACCAAAAAGGTCATTGACAAAATAGAAGAATATAAAGAAGATCCGTTTTTTATATATTTCCCAATGACGGCGGTACATACTCCTATATTGCCTACAAAAGAATTCCGGGGAAAATCCGGTACGAACCTGTACGGCGATTTTGTGCTTATGTGTGACGATGTGGTAAAACAGGTTACCGATAAATTAAAGGAGTTGGGCCTTTATGATAATACGATAGTCGTATTTGCTTCAGACAACGGTTGTTCCAGCTGCGCTGATTATGAGGAGCTTGCGCTGTTTGGACACAATCCCAGTTATGTATTTCGCGGAAATAAACATGATATTTATGAAGGAGGACATAGGATTCCATTTATTATAAGGTGGCCCGAAGTAATACCGGCAGGAGGAAGATGCAACAGTCTCGTTTGCCTTTCAGATTTTTTTGCTACGATGGCTGAAATACTGGGATATGATCTTCCGGACAATGCTGCCGAGGACAGCTTTTCCATGCTGTCTCTGCTGCTTAATGCTGATGCCCCGGCTGTGAGGACGGAACTGATTCATCAGAGTATGGATGGATCCTTGTCAATCAGAAAAGGTAAGTATAAACTGGAAATGTGTCCAGGAAGCGGCGGTGAAACATACCCGTATACCGGCTGTGAGACGTCTGACCTTCCAGAATATCAGCTCTATGATCTGGACAGGGATATCAGTGAAAAGAATAATATTATTGAAAATGAAAAGGAAATTGCAGAAAGTTTGAAATGTGACCTTACTAAAATTATTCATGATGGACGTAGTACCAAGGGGCAGGCGCAAAAAAATGAAGGAGAAGAATTCTGGGCAGCGATTGAATGGACAAAGGATTATATTTGATGTTGTTATGCAAAGTATATAAAAAATAAAAAAAGATAAATACAGTATTGAAATATTCGTAAGTATAATATATAATTACAAATGTGAATAATAAGATTGCAAAAAGCCGGGTGTAAGAGCGATTAATGCCGCAGGGTTTCGCCAGTAATTTTATTGAGTATCCGCTTTATATGTGCTATGATTGTCACTAGATAGAAACAATACGCCCGGTATAATTCTAATCTTTGAAAAATTCGGAATATTCAACATCAAGAATTATTTTCAGAGCTTTCAGATCACTGGCTTTTATATTTCTGCGGCCAGATTCTATATTGGCATAGGTACTTCGGGAAATGGTACTGCCCAACAGCTGCATTTTTTCAACAACCTGCATCTGAGTCATATTTCTGGCCATGCGGATTGTCTGCATATTGCGTCCTAAAGGTATATCTTGTAGAATCCACTGCATGATTGTCTGTCTCCATTGTTGTGACTTATTAGAAACCTTAGTATATTCAGTATATTTTTTTATGACGAAAAATATGTCACCAGATAGAAACAATCGTTTAAGAAGGATATATTGCTTAAATATGATCAGCCGGCAAAAGAATGAATGGGCATATATGTTTATATCACAGGTTACTGATTGGCTTTTATTTCGGGCTGGAAGGGAGCGAATGGTTTTATGTGTGAGGATAAACGGGAAATCAAAAAAGAAATGACAGAAGAGATCATATCAATGCTGAAAAATGGAAGCTGCCGTATGGAAATTTTAGAGTTGATGAAACTGGGGGCAGACAGTATTAAAAATTCAACGTATCGGACTTTGCTGGACGGCGATATAGAGTACAGACAGCTCAGGTCTGAGATAAATAAGGCAAAGGAACAGATTAGTGAGATGGACCTTCAGCCTGATCAGAAAGAAGCTCTGGAAAATATGACAGATAAAATGCTGGAAGAAGAATATCACGTTATCACGAATGCATATATGGCAGGTATACTTGACGGATATAAGATCCTGAAGTCTTTTGACCTTACATATGAATAGAAATCCAACGAAACACAGCACAGGGGAAATCATATCTGTGCTGTGATAATATAATCTGACGTTTTTCAATCTTTAAAGAACTCAGAGTAATCTATATCAAAAACTATTTTCAAAGCCTTCAGATCACTGGCTTTTATATTTCTGCGGCCAGATTCTATATTGGCATAGGTACTTCGGGAAATGGTACTGCCCAACAGCTGCATTTTTTCAACAACCTGCATCTGAGTCATATTTCTGGCCATGCGGATTGTCTGCATATTGCGTCCTAAAGGTATATCTTGTAAAATCCACTGCATGATTGTCTGTCTCCGATTGTGACTGTATAGAAACTTAATATACTTAGTATATTTTTTTATTCTGGAAAATTTGCCACCATTTAGAAACAATCGTATTTTATGAATAAAGGCGTATATAAATGTATCCTGCCAATAAATGCATCCTTGTCAGAACGGGACAGGTATGTTATGATAATAACACTCTAAGAACCGGGAGTCCCGGTATCAAATGGCCGTTCGGCCGAAAAAATTCCACACAAACAACTGCATAAAGCCGGATGCGTACGGATTTTTAAAAGAATGCAAGGTTTAAGATTGCATTTTTCATGACGTTTTTGTATAATAAAGCAAACGAAAAGTATGCATCCGACAGAAAGGAGGATGCATGCAGAAAAAAGATGTACTGACAGCAGCATACTTAACAGATAACAGCAGATTTGCGGATCTGGTCAACGTCCTGTGTTTTGAGGGAAGGTCCATGGTCCGTCCGGAGGACATCCATATGGAAGACAGCGCGGAGCTTCAGATCCAAAGGACGGAAGAAGGGACAGAGACGAAAAAACGGTACCGGGACGTCATACGCCGGGTGGCCTGCGGCATACAGTTTGCCATGATCTGCGTGGAGGAGCAAAGCTATGTAGATTACGCTATGCCGGTGCGTGTTATGAGCTACAACGCCAGCCGCTACGAACAGCAGCTGCGTACCAGAAAAGAGGAACATCGGAAAAAGCGTGACCTAAAAGGGGACGAATACCTGTCTGGGATTGCAAAAGACGATCGGTTCTTTCCGGTGATTACCATCGTACTGTACTTTGGAAAACACTGGGACGGAGCGCGGGACTTAAAAGATTTGCTTAACATAGAGAGTCTGTCGTCCCGGCTGCAGGAGCTGGCGGGGGACTACCCCATCTATGTGGTTGAAGTGGGAAACTGCCCCTACGCGGAACAGTTCCGGACGGACTTGAGACAGGTGTTCGGCTTCTGCCAATATGCGGACGACAAGGAAAAGCTGAAGGCTTTTGTGAAAAAGGAATGGGAAGGACTGTCAAACTTGTCGGAGGACGCCTACGACCTGATCAGTGCAATAACCAGCACAAAGGAGTTGGAAAAAATCAAAGAGGAAAAGCAAAAAGGAAAGGAGAAGAAAGATATGTGTAAAGCGATCGACGATATGCTGGCGGATGCTAGGAATGAAGGAAGAGAAGAGACGAAAAATGAGATGATTCATAGGATTGTGAAGGATTATCTGGAAGAGGGAATTTCAAAAGAGATTATCTGTCGAAAACTTGAGAAGCTGTTTTCTATAGGTCCGGAAACTGCGCAGAAATATTTTGCTGGATGAAGAGTTCTTTTAATAAGCTCGCCTTTTGGCGGGCTTATTCTATCGATAAAAGAATAAAGACAAGAAGGATGTGGGCAGTTTTGACTGTTGGAAATTTATGATCTCATAATTTTGAGACGTGATATAATAAGCTGGTCATTTTCTTTAAGAAATAATTAGAGATAAATAGCGGATACTATTGACAATAATTATTTTATGTATTATATTAATTAAAATAAAAACCATGAAAAAGAACTGTTATTTTAAAAAAGGTAACTAGAAATGGATACCGTTTTTATGCAGTAAAAGAAAAGGGGTAATGGATATGCAGAAACGAATACTTGTTTTGAAAGGGAGCGCGCGAACAGGTGGAAACAGTGAACAGTTGGCGGATGCATTGATAAAAGGAGCAAAAGAAAAAGGACATGAGGTCAGTGAGTTTAAACTGGCGGATATGAAAATTGGCGGTTGTCGGGGATGTAATGGCTGCTGGCAGTCAAAGGGCAATTGTATCATAGAAGACGATATGAAAAAGCTGGAACCAAATCTTGAAAATGCGGACGTTTTGGTCATCGCATCGCCATTGTACTGGTCTTCATTTCCGGCGCAGGTGAAAGCGGTAATGGATCGAATCTATGAATATGATCCGATTAATGGAGGAAAAAATCTTCATATCAAAGAAAGCATTTTACTGTGCTGCGGAGAAACAGATCAGGAGGGAGATTTTGATATCATCAGGAAATTATTTCAGATTTTTTCTGAGTTTAATAAAATTACAGTGCGAGAAATGGTTTGTGTATCAAAAGTCAATGAAAAAGGTGACATTAGAGGGAATGAAGCTCTGGAACGTGCAGAAATGCTTGGTAAGGCATTATAATCAATTATAAGTGTGTTTGATCATGAGGATGGAATAAACAGTCTTGGTAATATTGCTATCTTATACTCAGCATATCCTTTTGTTCATGAAAGTTGAGTTTTCCTGAAAAAATATAAAATAATTCCACCTCCTGCTCATATTTGATGGGCTGCCGTTTCCGAGGCGGATCATCAGCAAAAGTCTGCGGTGCTGTTTGACAGCTTCCGTAGACTTTTTTGCAAAAAGTAAAATATATAAATTTAAGGAGGAAAAAAGATGAGTGAAAATATTCTTGTGTTAACAGGAAATCCCAGAAGGGAGGAAGATAATAATACACTGGCAGATGCATTTATTAAAGGAGCCATAAAAAACAAAAATAAGGTAATAAAAGTGAACCTTGCAGAAAAGAAGATCAATGGATACAATGCGGACAACGGCTGCCGGATCAGCACAAGGAGCGGTAATGCTTATGATGATCTGGCAGAGCTGGAACTGCTGTTGGAAGACACGGACGTACTTGTGATTGTGATGCCGATTTACTGGCCTGTAATTTCAGCACAGGCGAAAGTAACGTTAGGGCATCTTTGTCAGTGTGGCTCTGATGACGGAGAAAAACATTTACACATAAAAGAAGCAATTCTTCTGACTTGTGGTGAAACGGATGATGCAGAAGATTTTATGATGACAAAAACATTTTTAAATATGCTATCGGATTTTAACGGAATGAAGGTGCGTGATATGATTGCAGTTTCTGGTGTTAACTTAAATGGAGATATCAATGGAAATGATGTATTAGTTCAGGCAGAAAAGCTGGGACTTTCTGTTGGAGCATAAGAAAATAGAATACCAAAACAGGATCCAGGTAAATTCTTAGTTACTTTAATTATATTTTTGGTAAAAATACACAAAAAATATATAATAAAATAGTTATAATAAGTATTGACGCAAATGGTGAAAGATGATATTATCTTTACAACAAAACATAATATAACACATATAATAATACTTAAATAATTTATGTGGTCGGATTGGGAAGGAGAAGACAATGAGTAGAAACGAAGAAATTTTTAAAGAGGCAGAACAGTATCTTGTCAGCGGAGCATCCGCAGGTCAGAGATATAATGGAGTGCTTGGAATGCCGCTTTACATGGATCATGCAGATGGCGCATATCTGTATGATGTGGATGGAAATCGATACATAGATTTTCACGGTGGTTCCGGTGCCGCTTTGTTCGGACATAATCATCCGAAGATCAAAGAGGCGGTTGAGAAATCTATTGAGAGAGGATTTTTCATGAATTATGACACAGAGGATACGGTTGAACTGGCAAAGCTGGTTCGTGAAGTGTTCCCAAGCTGTGAAAAAATCAGACTTGCAAACACAGGGTCAGAGGCCACACAGGGTGCTATCCGGCTGGCAAGAGGATATACAGGCAGAAATTTGGTGTTGAAATTTGAAGGCCATTTCCACGGTATGCATGAAAATATCTGGTTTAATCATAATGATGTTAGAGCTGAGCTTGGAGATGGTATTGTGGAGACAGTACCGGATTCTCAGGGTTTCCAGTTGAATGCCAAAGACAGTGTTGTTGTTGTAAAGTTCAATGATTTGGATGCTCTGGAGGCGGCAGTTAAAAAATACAAAGGCCAGATTGCATGTCTTATCATGGAGCCCATCAGTTTTAACTGTGGATGTCTGGAGACGCGTCCAGGATTTCTGCAAAATGTTCGTGATATCTGCACCAGAGAAAATATTCTTCTTATCTTTGATGAAGTAATCTGCGGACTGAGAATGAGACCAGGTTCTGCACAGAAACGCTTTAATGTACTTCCTGATCTGACCACAACAGCCAAAGCGATTGGCGGTGGTATTCCTATCGCTCTGGTAGGAGGCAAAGCCGAGATTATGGATCATTTCAGTCCTAAGGGATCGGTAGTGATGTCAGGTACATATACTGGTGCACTGATGTCTGTTATGGCATCTGTGGCATGTTTCAAAATTGCGTTGGAGCCGGGATTTTATGATCATATTGAAGCACTGGGTGATAAATTGTTCAATGGTATCAATGGGCTGTTTAAAAAGCACGGTTTGAAAGGACATGTACGCGGTGTCGGTGCCCGGTTTGCCATTTATTTTGGTATTGAAAATCCGGATGACGACTATGATTTCCGGAAAGTGGCAGCTGAATTTGACCGTGCAGCGGATCGTAAATTTGTTACGGAAGCTGTTAAAAACGGGCTGTGGTTCCATGATACATCCACTAAGATCACGCCTGCACACCGTGCGCTGATGTCCGCACATTCGATGAAGGATATGGAAGATACGCTGGAGAGAATAGATCAGATATTCAGGACGTTGTAAACTATGAAAAAAATTTTAGGTATTGATACCGGCGGTACATATACGGATTCCGTGATACTGGAGGCGGGCACAAAAAATTTGCTTTATAAAGCAAAGACCCCCACAACAAAGAATAATCTCAGGCATTGTATTGAGACTTGTTTTGAGGAAATTCCTCCCGACTTATTGCAGGATATCTCGATGGTGTGCCTTTCTACAACACTGGCTACGAATGCGATTGTTGAAAATCACGGATGCAAGGAGGGGTTGATTCTCATTGGAAAAAGGCCAAAGGGAATGATGCCTACCAGTCGCTATGCGATTGTTGAGGGGCTCTGCGATATTATGGGCAGAATGAAGCACCCGCTTAATAAAGAAGAGATTATCGAAACAATCGAAAAATTCCGGGATAAAGTTGATGCAATTGCAGTTTCAGGATACGCCAGTATCAGGAACCCGGCACATGAAAGTTATATTGCAGAAATGGTACGGGAACGGCTGAATATTCCGGTAGTCTGCGCACACGAATTGACCACAACGCTTGGCTATTATGAGCGTACTGTTACTGCGGATTTGAATGCACGACTTATTCCGCTTGTATGTAACTTGATAGATTCCGTAAAGCACGTCATGGAACGTCTTTTAATTAACGCACCTCTTATGATTGTAAAGGGGGATGGTAGTTTAATGACAGATGCCTGTGCCAGAAGTAAGCCGATTGAGACTATTCTTTCCGGTCCGGCGGCCAGTGTCATGGGAGGGATTTATCTCTCCGGCCTGAAGGACGCGTTTGTGATGGATATCGGAGGTACGACGACAGATATTGCAAATGTTGTGAAAGGACAGCTGGCAATCCGTAATGAAGGAGCAAAAGTCGGAAAATGGTATACACAGGTCAGGGCGGCTGAGGTTTTTACGGCAGGACTGGGAGGCGACAGCCGGATATTGACAGACGGAAATCAGCAGATACAGATCGGGCCGGAAAAATCGATTCCCTACTGTATGGCTTCAAAAGATTATCCGGAACTTCTGTGTGAATTGGGTGAAATCTATATCAGTGATGCCTACCGTCATTTCCGATACCATGATGAAGAGGCGTATGTATTAATTAAAAAATACAGGAAGCTTGCCTATACAAAGGATGAAGAAATCATCATAGAAATTTTAAGGTCGTCGCCCCACACGCTCTATTACCTGGAGACTCATATTCAGGTGACAAACTTACGGGAAATTATTTCTGATCTGCTGCAGGAGGGTGTTATTGGACGCATCTCACTTACGCCTACGGATGTATTGCATTGTTCCGGGGAATATCGAAAATGGCCTTTCAGAATTTCAGAACTGGCAACAGCAATAGCTGCCGATCAGACAGGAATGACCATACAAGAGTACATAGATGCGGTCCGCCAAAGAATAACACAGCTTTTGAATTGTGACGCAATTCAGGCGGCAATGTACTTTGATCATCAGGGATTTGATATCCCAAATGATCCCGCAGCAGATTATTTTATTAATTACCTCTATTTTGAACATAGATCATCGGTACTCACAGCTTCCTATCATCTGGAAAAACCGATTGTGGCGATTGGAGCATCTGCTGCAGCCTGGACAAAAGAGCTTTCCGGAGCAATGGACACAAAAGTGATGATTCCGAAGCATGCGGAAGTTGCAAATGCTGTAGGGGCGGCGGTTGGAAAATCCGTGGAAAAAATTGAAATCCTGATTCGGCGCGACAGTGTGAATGGAAATTTTATTGTATATTCGCCGATCCAAAGATGTTCCTTTGAAACATTGGATGAGGCGGCTCAATATGCGAGAGAAAGTGGAAATGTGTGTATTGAGCGCATGGCTGAGAGCAGAGATTTTAAAGTCAGTGTAAAAGAAGAGGACACGGAAATAGAAGATGTTACGAATGGGAACATGACATTTGTTGAAAGGGTGGTAACGGTCAGGGCAGATTTTTACAATTATCAATAAAATTAAAAAGGGAGGGACAAAAGGTGAAAAAACAAAACAATAGTAGGGAGGTATGCATATGGATCAGGCTTTAAAAGAATACATTGCCAGTTTAAAACCAAAAGGATTCCCGGATGGAAATGATCTCGTAAAAGAAGGAATGGAGATGGCAAAGGACATTCCGTGGAATAAGTCCAGATTTCTGAAAGAATATGGATATGAAAGTCATCTGGAATACAGAAAGAAAAACTTAGCAGATGGAAAACAGACTTATCAGCTACTGATGGGGCTGTCAACGTTGGAAGAAGAGGTTGAGGGAATCAAAAAAATAGATGAGTTTGCGAAGAGAACCGGTTTTGAAGTGCGTTCCATGCAGTCTATCCCAAGTTCTCTGGTTGGCCTTCCGCCAGAATACTGGGAGGGTGCACCAAGACCAACCAGCTATATGATGGAAAAAGAGGAGGACTGGATTGCGCATACGGAAGCGGCGCCGGTGGATGTCTGCTGGCAGGACTGGCATTTGGCAAGTCCCAACAATCTGAATGAGACAAAATACGCGTTAAAAGCGGGAACGTCAAGACTCGGTTGTTTTTCGACATTTACCTGGGATTATCCAGGATATCATGATGAAAAACAGAGATTTTCCGATATGATGCGCACAATGGGAATTCTTGCTGCAAAGAAGGATGAGGGAATGGACTGCATTACCTATCCGGAAGACGGCATGCCCGGGTATTTCATGGACATCGTCTCTTATGTCGGCTATGAGATGGTAGAGCATTATATCATAGAAGATTTATGCGGCGCCAGAATGTCTTTCTCATATGGGGGGCTGCTCTCTGAGATTCTTCCGAGAATGGCGTTTGCATTGGCGATGGAAAAATTGTATGGAACACCTGATCATCCGTTTGTGACTTATTACAACGGGTCTACAAATGAGCAGTGGGATCATGATCTGGAAGCCAATTATGGACTCGGTGCATCGGAGATGTTGATCGAGGCTGTTATCAATCTGAAGTACAATATGCCGGTTGTCATCAATCCGGTTTCCATTACAGAAGCACAGCGTGTTCCAACGCTCGAAGAGTTATTTAACATTGTAAAATGCGGAATCGGCGTAGAGCGAAAGGCAAAGGAATGGCTGTCGATTATTGATTTCTCCAAATTTGAGAAACTAAGAGATCTTCTTATTGAGCAGGGAACTATTTTCTATAATAATGTGATGGAAGGATTCAAAGAAGCTGGCGTCAATGTAAATGATCCATTGGAGATGGTTATGGTACTGCGCCATTTTGATCCTGCAAAATTCGAGCAGGTGTTCCATCCCAGCATGGAAAGATACGGTTACTTTGTACCATACGTTCCAACGGTACTTGGACGCGAAACGGTAGAGAAGGAAAAAGAAATTATTGCGGAACTGAAAGAAAAAGGATACGAAAATGCAGTGAAAGGAAAGAAGATTATCTGTGCATCCGCAGATGGACATAGTTATGGCCTGCAGCTGATTGACACTGTATGGCGTGAAATGAATGCAGAAGTAGTCAATGCGGGAACGAATATGGAAGCCTCATTTCTGCTGGATCTGGCTGATGAAGAGGACGCAGATGTTGTCATTGTCAGTGTGCACTGCGGACAGAGTCTCGACTATGCCAAAATTATTTCGGAGATGTCTAAAAAGCGTAACAAGAAGTATAACGTTGTAATGGGAGGAATGTTGAATGCAATGCTTCCCGGTTACACAGAACCTGTCGACGTAGCTGATTTGATTAATGAAATGGGAGTTTTCGCAACCAACGATTTTGAAAAGCAGATTAACTACATAGCAGAAAAATAATTGATGAAGGAGAGAGTAAAATGGCAACAACAAATGCGAAAGGGCAAACGCCGCAGGAGGCGTACAATGCCAGGAAAATCAAAATGGCACTCAGCGGAATGAAAATAGCGTTTTTGCTTCCCATTTCGGCAATTATTCAAAATATTTTTAACTCATCTGTGACAGATACCGTATCGAGACAGCTTTCTGATAAGGTTATCGTCAGTATTATAATTTCCATTGTATTGTTGGGAATCGGAGATGTTTTTGCAGGCATCTTTACCCTGATTTACAATATGGCGAAAGGAAAAGGATTGAAAGAATATAAAAGAACAGTATCTATGAAGATTTCATGGATGATGCTTTTGGCAGCTGCATTTGCCGGACCGCTTGCTACAGGCTGTTGGATGGCGGCAACGCCCTTTTGCGGACTGACAACCGTGGCAATCATAACAAGCCTTGGACCGATACTGACGGCGATTTTTGGACGTTTTTTCCTTCATGAAAAACTCAATACAAGAATTTATCTTGGAATTGTCATTGTAATTGCAGGAGTGATCGTTGCAGGGTACTCAGGGGCCTCCGGTGCGGGAAATAATTTTATTCTTGGCGTTATCCTTGCATTTATGGCTCCGATCGGATTTGCTGCTGAAGGACAGTTTTCTACATTTGTGGGAGACATTATTGATCCAAATGTAGGATGTGGATTCTTCCGTTGTTTCGGGTCAGGAATCATCGGACTGGTCTGTATGGCGATTCTGGCGGCAGCCACAGGAAATATTGCTGCATACGGTTTAATATTTAAAATTGTATTTACAAAACCTGTGACACTTTTATTCGTAGCAGCTATGGGACTTCTCGGGGCAGTGAACTACAATTCCGCTTATCTGGCTTTCAACAGGACAGGTCCCTCCAGAACGCTGGCAATCGACAGTTCGAGACCTGTGTGGAGTATTATCTTCGGATACTTGTTTGCGTTCCTTGGAGTGCAGGATTATTCTGTAACGGCTCTTGCTATTGCAGGTGCAGTGATCGTAGTGGTTGGTTTGTTCCTTGTAATTGGGAAGCCGTCAGAGCTGGTCAACCTGAGAAATGTAGAATAAACACAAAAGGGAGGTACTATTATGCAGTTGCCATTAAAGACAAGAATTCTTCAGTATGCACTCTTACAAGAAGGAGATTTTACTGTCGATGATATTATGAAAGGGATTGAAAAGGAATACAGAAGCGAGCGCCTTTTTAACAAAAAGCAGGTGGAGGAATATTTTCAGTCTTTTGTCGGTATTGGATTCTTTGAGGAGTCGAGACTTGAGTTTGACAACAACGGAGATCTTATTACATATTGCAAAACAACAGATTACGCAAAAGACAGATGTAAAATGTTGATGTAGTAATAGTCTCTTTACTAAATAAACTCCTATATATTCCTTAAAAGGGGTGCTGCCTGAATAGCCGAGCTATCGGGCGGCACCCTCATTCATTATAGCAAAGCAGACTGTAAATATTGACGAATAAATATTAATACATATAATAAAAACACTATAAATAATTGGAAGACTGCGATGATCAGCGAAAAAGGAGTTCAGAACATGAAGTTAAGAAGCATATCGGAACTGAAAAATTTTAATACAGAACAAATTCGCGAAGTCATACAGAGGAAAGAGATATTCACAAAAGCAATGATCTTCAAAGAAACATCACTGAGCATGGCGACGTGCGCAAATACTATTAATGATATGCTTGAGAATAAAGAAGTCATCCAGGTAGACAGGACAGAACTGCAGATAGGCAGACCGGCGGTAAAATATACTTATAACAGAGATTATCTCCATGTAATAGGGATATCTATTTTCAATGAACATTACAAATATACAGTGAAAACCGTTGTTACAGATGCTCTTGGGATCATACGGGATCATCGGTATTTCGATTATGAGGAATTTCAGTATGCGGATCTTATATACCTTTTGCAAGATGAATTGAAGAGAGATCCGCTTATTCAGGGAATTGAAATCGGTGTGCCGGGGGTTATCAATGAAGGGGTGCTTGAAAAGTGTGATATTCTTTCTTTGACAGGGCTGGAACTGGGACGCATGCTGGAGGAGGAACTTGGTATTGAAGTAGAGGTAAAAAATGATATGGAGTATATGGCATACGGTGCATATCATACGAAAGCAAAAAGCAGAGGCAATATGGCGGCGCTTTATTTTCCGAATGGAAGTAAGGGAATTGCCGGATGTGGTTTTGTCATTGAGGGTAAAGTTTTGAAAGGATTTTCCAATTTTGCCGGAGAATTATATGTTATTCCCGAGGCATTCGGAGTTTCCAGGCAAAAGCAGCTGTCGGCGTGGAAGAACAGAGAAGATTTTCTTAAGTATGCGGCGCATATGGTACTCATTGTCATTGCCAGTATAAACCCTGAAGAAATTATCATCATGGGAAGCGATGTGAAGGATGAGGAACTGCCATGCATTCGTAAATATTGTGCCAGTGTGGTACCGAAAAAGCATATGGTAGATATTCGTATAGATCATGAATATGAAAAAACTTATAGTAAGGGGCTTGTTCAATCTGCTTTGAACAGACTGTTGTTTCCGGTTTCTGAAGGTTGAGATTGATAATCAGAAAAAAGTAAGTTATAATAACACCTATAAATAGTGTTATTATTAATTTGAGAAATACAGGAGTAGGAAAATATGTTATCTTGGAGTACACCGGATCTTAAACTTTACAATAAAGAACTGATACGAAAAGAAATTCAAAAGAGTGAAACATGCAGGAAGTCTCAGATTGCGCGGTTAACTTCGCTCAGCATTGGGACGTGCAACACTGCGATCAATGAGATGCTAAGAGACAATGAAATCATTAAGGTTGATCAGGAAGAGTTGATTATGGGACGTCCTGCAGACAGATTCTGCTATAATAAAGATTATTTCCATGTTATGGGGATGTATCTTAGCGGAGAGCACAGATGTAATCTGATTGAATATGCTGTCGCAGATGCCCTTGGCGGGGAAAGTGTGCATGAATCCTTTGAGACGGAAACGATTACTTACGATTTGATTGAAGAAACTGTAGGGAAGATGGTGACGGCCGATCCGTTGATCAGGAGTCTGTCCATCGGAATACCAGGTATCACCAGCGACGGTGTTGTAGAGCGGTGTGATATTTCGACGATTGTAGGAGTAGATTTGGAAGGCAATCTGAAAAGAAAATTCGATATTGATGTGGAAGTGCGCAACGATATGGATTTTATTGCGTATGGAGCTTACCATACGATCTACAATGGGACGGCGAATATGGCGGCGGTCTTTTTCCCGTCAGAGAGTGAAGGTACCGTGGGGTGTGGGTTCGTAGTAAACGGAAAGGTACTGCGGGGTTATACCAAATTCTCGGGAGAAGTTTCATATATCCTGGAGGGATTCGGTATATCCAGAAAACAGCAGGCCAAGTATTGGGGTGACCGGGATATTTTTCTGGTGTATGCAGCACAGATTGTTTTGATTATTATTGCTACTCTGGATCCGGAAGAGATCGTGTTGATCGGTAACGATATTCGCCAGGAGGAAGTGCCGGCGATTGTTGAATTTTGCAGCAAGATTGTATCGGATCGTCATATTCCTAAAATCGTGGCGACAAGTGATTATGAAAATAATTATATCAAAGGTCTGGTCAGAGCATCTATCAACAGAATTTCATTTCCGATTTCTGAGCCGCTGTGACAATCTGTATTTTAATCTGTATAATTAGTAAATTGATCCAAAGAATGTTCAGTTTGAAAAACTGCTTTCTTTGGCGCTATATAATATAATACTTATAATAAATACAAAATTAAATAAGGGAGGAAAGTATGCCTGAAATTATTAAAATTCGAGGAGCCAGAGAAAATAATTTAAAAAATATCAGTCTGGATATTCCAAGAGGAAAGATTGTCGCCTTTGTCGGGGTATCCGGTTCCGGGAAAACATCCCTTGTTTTTGATACTATTGCGTCGGAGTCCATGAGGCAGCTCTACGAGACTTTTCCGCCGTATGTACGGAATCGGATGCCATATTATCAGGCGCCGAAAGCGGATGAGATTTGTAATTTAACAACGGCAATTGTAATTGACCAAAAGGCATATGGCAGTGATGTCCGTTCGACCGTCGGCACCATGACAGATATCAGTCCTATACTGAGAATGCTCTTTTCGCGATACTCAGATCGACCGGCAGGATCCTCCAGCGCATATTCTTTTAATGATCCGTCAGGTATGTGTCCTGTATGTTCGGGGCTTGGCAGGACTGTTCGGTTTGATATAGATAAAGTATTAGATATGGAAAAATCATTGAACGAAGGAGCAATTCTTTTGCCAGGGTTCCAGGTAGGTACGTATCAGTGGCAGATGTATGCTAACAGTAAAAAATTTGATAATGACAAGCCGTTAAAGCGTTATACAAAAGAAGAAATGGATTTTTTTCTTCACGGTTCAGGTCTGATTGTTGAGATTAAAAATACTACCGGGCAGGTGTGGGACAGTTCTTACAATCTGACGTATGAGGGACTTCTGGATCGTATTGACCGTCTTTACTTAAAACAGACGAAAAAAACAGCCAGTAAAGCTGCAGTAAATCTGATTCATAATTTTACCAACGAATGCGAGTGTCCGTGCTGTCATGGCACAAGATTAAAGCCAGAAGCGCTGGAAAGCAAGATCGGCGGGTACAGTATCTGGGATATGGTATCGGTCCTGCAGAATATAACAGATCCAAAGATGAAAAAGGTGACAGATAAGATTATTGTCCGTTTGAAAGACATTGATCATATTGGTTTGGGCTATCTGAGCCTGAATCGCGTCAGCAGTACGTTATCAGGGGGAGAAACTCAAAGGTTGAAGATTGTCAGACATCTGGGCAGCAGTCTTGTGGACATTACTTATATTTTTGACGAGCCAAGCGCAGGTTTGCATCCAAGAGATGTTATCAGACTGAATACACTGTTAAAGCAGCTTAAAGATCGCGGTAATACAGTACTTGTTGTAGAACATAACAGGGACGTCATCGAGATTGCTGATGAGGTGATAGAAATCGGACCTAAAGCAGGATGCGGCGGCGGAAATATTATGTTCCAGGGGAATCTTGAGACATTAATGGAAGCAGACACACCTACGGGACGGTGGTTTCGCGAACCGGTGCCCATAAACAAAAATCCGAGAAAGATTAAAAATTTCTTAACGCTGCGGGACTGTACTATGAATAACTTAAAGAATCTGAACGTGAATATTCCCACCCATGTGCTGACGGCAATCACCGGGATTGCCGGATCCGGAAAAAGTTCACTTGTGTGTGGGGAACTGCCCAGACAGTATCCGGATGCGATTCATATCAGCCAGTCGCCGGTAGGAAGCAATAGTCGGTCAAATCCGGCAAGCTATATCGGAATTATGGATGAAATCCGAAAGCTTTTTGCTGCTGCCAGCAAAAAAAGCGCCGCGTGGTTTAGTTACAATTCAAAGGGGGCTTGTCCGATCTGCAAAGGAAAGGGAATTGTGATGACAGAGTTGGCGTTTATGGATCCGGTAACAGTAGAATGTGAAGCCTGTGGCGGTACCAGATATAATCAGGAGGCGCTTTCCTGTAAATTCCAAGGTAAATCTATTGCAGAAGTGCTGGAGATGACAGTTGCGGAGGCGCTTGATTTTTTCGACACACCGAAGATCGTCAATAAGCTTGAGGTTTTACGTGAAGTTGGGCTTGATTATCTGACTTTGGGACAGCCCACGTCAACATTATCTGGCGGCGAGTGCCAAAGAATCAAGCTGGCAGCGCATTTAAAGAGCAGTAACCGTATCTATGTGATGGATGAACCGGCAGCAGGTCTGCACGGATCTGACATCAGGCTGTTGATGAAACTTTTGAATCGTCTGGTGGACAATGGAAATACAGTTATTGTGGTAGAACATAGATATGATGTAATCTTTCAGGCTGACTGGATTATCGATATGGGGCCTTCGGGCGGAGCCAAAGGCGGAGAGATTTTATTTGAAGGAACTATCGGGGATTTGATGCGGTGTGAGAATTCTTACACTGCAGAATATTTGAGAAGGGAAGAACGATAATGAGAAACCCGACAGATATGACAAGCGGAAAACCGGGAAGGATCATTTTTTCGTTTATGATGCCGTTGCTGACAGCAAATATTATGCAGCAGATGTATGTGATGACGGACACAGTCATTGTTGCCAGGGGAGTCGGTGTAGAAGCGTTGGCGGCCATCGGCACCACAGATATGCTGCGCAGTTTTGTACTGTGGGGAGTTACGGGACTTTCAGAAGGCTTTGGTGTTGTAATTGCGATTCTGGAAGGGGGCGGAAAGCGTGAAGAAGTAAAGGAGAGTATCCGTGCGGCATATTGGCTTACGTTT
Organism: uncultured Ruminococcus sp.; assembly: GCA_946494335.1. GTDB lineage: Bacteria > Bacillota > Clostridia > Lachnospirales > Lachnospiraceae > Ruminococcus_G. The sequence continues at coordinate 69,425 of CAMMBV010000010.1, forward strand.
CTTGTTGGAATTGTGGCTGCAGCGGCGGGAATACCTGCAGTGAAACCGCTGCTGCGTCTGATTCATGTACCGGAGCATATATTCCGTGAATCGGAGGTATATCTGATCATTATGTATGCCGGGACGTTTGCCACGATGCTGTACAGTACGGGTGCGGCCGTATTGAGAGCGTTTGGAGACAGTAAAACACCGTTTTGGGGTATGCTGCTTTCATCTTTGGTTAATATTATACTGGATTTACTGTTTGTCTTTGTGTTTCCCTGGGGAATTGCAGGAGCCGGAGCTGCAACTATTATTGCACAATTACTGTCCGGATTCTACTGCTTCAGGGAGGTGAACAAACGGCTTACACAGAAAATGAAGTGGAAGCTTACAAGGGGCGATCTGGCATGGTGCCGGGAATTGCTGCAAAAAGGTCTGCCTTCTGCATTTCAAAATTCCTTTATTGCGGTGGGAGGCGTTATCTTTCAGTCGGTGATTAACAGTTACGGTATCTATTATGTGGCTGGTTTTACCGCCGTCAGTAAGCTGTATTTGATTCTGGAGGGTGCTGCGCTTGCACTGAAAGGAGCATTGATGAGTTTTGTTGGACAGAATATGGGAGCCGGCAAATATCATCGAATCAGTGAAGGTATCAAAATGTCGCTTCTGATGTCGGGGATACTGTCAGCAGTAAGCGGCGTTCTCCTGATCTTTTTCGGCAGACAGATTCTGATGCTGTTTATTTCAGCGGATCCGGGCACAGAAAAAATGGTTCTTGATATTGCCTATAATTTTCTGTTCAACATGTGCGTAATGATGTTTACGTTGTATCTGCTGGATGTCGGCCGCGGGACTGTCATGGGACTGGGCAATACGATGGCGCCGATGTTTTCTGGCGTCGCTGAACTTTTAGGACGGCTTTTGACAGGTTTATCATTGACTGTTTTTCTGGGAGAACAGGCATTATATCTGGCTGAACCGATGGCCTGGGTCTGCGGAGACTTGATTGTTATACCGGCGATTTACTATATATTGCACAAGAGGCGCAAATCCGTAACCAAGTAAGAAAATGCTGTCTTTGGAAAATTAATATAATATTTAAAATAAATGTTGACAAAATAATAATATAATATATAATATAAGTATAATAAAAAATAAAAAAGGAGTGAAGAAAAGTGGCAGAGAAATATAATCCGTATGATAATGTTTTGGCAGCAGTTGACAAAGCGGCCGCTATTCTTGGATATCAGGAAAAAGAATATGCGGCTCTGAAACATCCGGAGAGAGAACTGAAGGTTTCAATCCCTATGGTGATGGATGACGGAAGTGTTCGTGTGTTTGAGGCGTATCGTGTACAGCATTCCACATCAAGAGGCCCGGCGAAGGGAGGAATCCGTTTTCATCAGAATGTAAATCAGGATGAAGTGAAAGCGCTTGCAGCATGGATGTCATTTAAGTGTGCGGTTGTCAACGTACCTTACGGCGGTGGAAAGGGCGGGGTTGTAGTAAAACCAAGCGAGCTTTCGGAGCATGAGCTGCATGAACTGACAAGAAAATATACAACGGCAATCGCACCAATCATTGGACCGGAAGAAGATATCCCTGCGCCGGATGTAGGAACCACGCCGCAGGTTATGGCTTGGTTTATGGATACATACAGCGCTCTTCAGGGACACAGTGTACTGAACTGCGTAACAGGAAAACCGATTGGACTTGGCGGGATTCTTGGAAGAGGAGATGCAACAGGGCGCGGAGTCATGATTACTGTAAAAAATATTCTGAAAAAGCTAAATAAACCGCTGCAGGGCGCAAAAGTGGCAATTCAGGGTATGGGAAACGTAGGAAGTGCGACAGCTAAATTCCTTTCCGCCGAAGGTATGAAGATTGTGGCGGTCAGCGATGTATCATGCGGTCTTTATAACGCGGACGGACTTGATATTTCTGCAATTCTTGAATATTTGAGTAAAGACAGAAGAAATTTACTGAAGGATTACAAGGAAGAAGGAGCAAGAATTATTGATAATAAGGAACTTCTTGAAGCAGAGGTAGATGTGCTTGTGCCTGCGGCGATGGAAAACATGATTAATGAAGATAATGCGGATATGATTAAAGCTCCGGTTATTGTGGAGGCAGCTAACGGCCCTGTAACCAAAGAAGCGGATGAAATCCTGGATAAAAAAGGAATCATTGTGGTACCTGATATTTTGGCAAACGCCGGCGGAGTTGTAGTCTCTTATTTTGAATGGGTACAAAATACACAGGCATTTTGCTGGACGGAAGATCAGGTGATCTATCAGCTGAAGTCAATGATGGATGATGCGTTTGAAAGTGTTTGGAGTATTGCGAAAGAAAACAATACAACATTGAGAACGGGTGCTTATCTGATTGCGGTAAAAAGAGTTGTCGAGGCACAGAATGGGCGCGGTCTGTATGTTTAATGGAGCAGGTTTTGGCATGCTCGATTCGTATTCGGATAAATTGACAGGTTATAAAAAGTAAATTTATATAAGCTTTATAAAAATACTTAAAAAAAGTATTGACAATAGTTTTTATATGTGTTATAAAATGTATAGATGAAGTAAACAGTGACTAGAAAACACACAGAACCCCAAAATAAAAATGAATAAATGGAGGAAATGAATTATGGAAATGAGGGACATTATTGACATTTCAACAGGGAATGTAATCGGACAGGCGCCGTGGTCAAACGGAGAAGAAATGGCAAAAATGGTGGATATCGCTTTTGCAGCACAGCCGGATTGGGAGCGGGCTCCGATTTTTGAAAGAGGACAGATCCTTTATCGGTATTGTGATTTGATCGATGAAAACCGGGATGAGATTGCCAGACTGGCATCACTGGAGATGGGAAAACCGATCCTTCAGTCCAGAGCTGAGACAACCTACGCGGCTGAGATCGGACGTGCCAATATTGAACACGGCAAACATCTTTATGGCGAGGTTCTGCAGGATAGTTCCGAAGGATATGAAAATGACGTGGTTATGGTACGCCGCGAGGCACTTGGAGTTGTAGTAGTCATGCTGCCGTTTAACTATCCGGTAGAGCTGACCTTACAGAAAGTAGCGCCGGCACTGCTGATGGGAAATGCTGTGATTATGAAAGCGTCAGACAAAGCGCAGCTGTGTGTGAAAAAGCTGGTTGACCTGGCTCATGAAGCAGGCGTACCCAAAGATGTGCTGTTCTACTGCTGCGGAGATCTTGAGGACTGCAAAAAGAATCTGTTGAGAAACAAAAAAGTTAATTGTCTAGCATTGACAGGAAGCACAGCGGCAGGTGCAGAGATCATGAAAGATGCGGCGGATGATATCAAGGATGTCGTACTGGAGCTGGGCGGAAATGATCCGCTGATCGTAACAGAGGAGTGTGCAGATAATCCGGAAATGATGGCGAAAGCGATTGAGTGTCTGGGCTGGGGCCGTATCATTGAGAATAACGGTCAGGTATGCGCGTCTCCGAAGCGTACTCTGGTACACAGACGTGCTCATGATGCATTTGTAAAAGCGCTGGTGAAATTTGTAAGCGGCTTAAAAAGAGGACATGCGACCGATCCGGAAGCACAGCTGACAAGACTGGTGACGGAAGAAGCTGCTCAGAGAGTGGTAGAGCAGGTACAGCATACGATTGACCAGGGAGCGAAGCTGATATACGGCGGAAAACGCGACGGAGCAGCGATGGATGTGACCATACTGGACAATGTGACGGTAGATATGGACATTGCAACAGATATGGAAGTATTCGGACCGGTAATACCGATCATTACATTTGATACAGATGAAGAAGCTGTGGCGATTGCAAACGCATCTAAATATGGTCTGAGTGCGTCGGTAATTACCAGTGATATGCAGAAAGCCTTCTATTTTACAGAGGCAATCGAAGCATCTGCCGTATGGGTAAACGGATCTTCAGCTTTGCGTCACAATGACCAGCCGTTTGGTGGAACAAAGAGTACAGGAATCGGAAACGAAGGCGGCGGATACTCCTGCGAAGAGTTCAGCCGGCTGAAAACATACGGATTCTGCGGCGTATCTCCGAAAAAACGTCTGTTTAAACATGAAGACGGAATGGGAGATTTCCTTGGAAATATCCGCAAAATGGTTCTGGAAGAAATGTAATGGTTTGAAGTCTAACAGTAAGATAATATAACTCCTTACGGCCGGTTTCTTTGCCCAGGGCCGGTCGGAACATTTTCAAATAGCAAATAAATCAAACGAATTCGCCTCTCTTTATAGTGCAAAGGGTTGCTGCGTTGGCCAGCAGCCCTTTGTTGCGTCAGGGCTAAGAAACAACAAGATGAAAGATATCCTGATGGAACGTCAGGAATATTAACCATGAATATGGAGCAGGGAGGGATACAATGAATCGAAAAGTACGAATCATACAAATCGGTTATGGAAAAATGGGACGCCGTATTGTGTCCTATATGATGGAATCAGGGGCAGAGGTCATTGGTGTATTTGACACGGATCCATTAAAAACAGGGACTATTGTTCCCCAGTACGATGGAGAACTTTTGATTGATCCGATTGAAAAGCTGGAAGAAAAACTAAAGCGGCTTCGTCCGGACTGTGCTATTGTAGCCACGAAAAGTCTGATGAGAGATGTGAGGGAGACCATTTTAACCTGCGTAAAATATGGTGTCAGTGTTGTAACAACCTGTGACGAGGCTTTATACCCATGGACTTCATCACCTGCCATCACCAAAGAAATTGATCTGGCTGCGAAAGCACACGCATGCACTGTGTCCAGTTCGGGATTTCCCGATCTGGCATACTGCAGTATGATTGCCGCAACATGTGGCGCGGCTCACCGGATTACAGCGATTACCGGACAGGCATCCTATAATGTGGATGATTATGGAATTGCACTGGCGAAACACCACGGAGTGGGACTTTCGGTGGAAGAATTTGAACAGGAAATAGGATTTCAAAATCATATCACGGATGTGGAACAGAGGCGCCTGATCAATAAAGGTGAATTTACCCCGATTCCCATGTGGAATGCAAACTGCTGGCTTTGCGCAAAACTGGGATTGACAATTATATCTCACCGGCAGATAAACCTGCCGATTATTGCACGAAAAGATGTGTATTCCTCTACAATGGGCAGAATAATAAAAAAAGGTGAGACACTGGGAATGTCAGCAAAAGCAATTGCTGAAACAAAAGAAGGGATACGTCTGGAAACGGAGAGTATCGGAAAAGTTTATGAAATCGGCGAAGAGGATACAAACGACTGGATGATACATGGAGATCCGGATATTAAAGTATCCAATATTGATATTCATAATGAAGAGATGATCTGCTCCCTTGTTGTCAGCAGAATCGTAGATACATTAAATGGCCCCTTTGGATTTGTTACAAGTGATCATTTCCCGCCGGCAACATTTTTACTGAATCCAATAAACACTTATATCAAAAATATGGATTGACTTATCGAAACTTATACTATACTTCCTTAAGAGGGCATCCCGTAAAGGATGCCTCCGCACTTTCTATATAAAGTTATCCTGTCAAGAAATTTTAACACAGATATAAACTTTAGCCTTGTCACAACGGGGCGGTTATGCTATGATAATAACACTCTAACAACCGGATTTCCGGTATCAAATGGCCGTTCGGCCGAACCATTCCACAAAAACAACTGCATAAAGCCGGATGCGTACGGATTTCTAAATAAATGCAAAGTTTAAGATTGCATTTTCTGTGTCGTTCTTGTATAATGAAGCAAAGGAACAGTATGCATTCGACAGGAAGGAGGATGCATGCAGAAAAAAGATGTACTGACAGCAGCTTACCTCAAAGAAAAGGATCGGTTCGCGGATCTGGTCAATGTCCTGTGTTTTGAGGGAAGGCCCGTGATCCAGCCGGAGGATATCCAGGAGGAGGACAGCGCGGAGCTTCAGATCCGCAGGACAGGCGTGAGGACGGAGACGAAGAAACGGTACCGGGATATCATCCGCAAAGTGGCCTGCGGCATACAGTTTGCAATGATCTGTGTGGAGGAGCAAAGCTATGTGGACTATGCTATGCCGGTGCGTGTTATGAGCTACAATGTTAACCGCTACGAACAGCAGCTGCGCACCAGAAAAGAGGAGCACCGGCAGAAACGTGACTTAAAAGGCGACGAATACCTGTCCGGGATTGCAAAAGACGATCGGTTCCTTCCGGTGATTACCATCGTACTGTACTTTGGAAAACACTGGGACGGCGCCCGGGATTTAAAAGATTTGCTTAACATGAAGGGCCTGCCGCCCCGGCTGCGGGAGTTGGCTGGGGAATATCCCATCTATGTGGTGGAAGTTGGAAATTTTCCCTATGCGGAACAGTTCCGGACGGACTTAAGACAGGTGTTCGGCTTCTGCCAATATGCAGACGATAAGGAAAAGCTGAAGGCCTTCGTGAAAAAGGAATGGGAAGGGTTGTCAAATTTGTCAGAGGACGCCTACGACCTGATCAGTGCAGTGACCAGTACAGAGGAGCTGGACAAAATCAAAGAAGAAAAACAAAAGGGAGAGGAGAGAAAGAATATGTGCAAGGCGATTGATGATATGCTGGCAGATGCCAGAGAAGCTGGAGAAAAACTGGGAAAAACAATGGGAAGAGAAGAAGGCAGGGAAGAGACTATTCAGGCGTTCGTGAAGTATTATCTGGATGAAGGTGTTTCAAAGGAGTTTGTCTGCTATCTACTTCAGAATATGTTTTCCATAGATCCGGAAACTGCTCAGAAATATTTTGCAGGGTAAAGAATTTAAATGCTCTATCGGATGGAATGCGATAAAATTTCAGCTTTTTGACCTCTTTTTTAGAACTTGCATTTTCAGAAAATGGATGCTAAAATATGGACTGTAAATTTTGTGCAAGGGTGCATAGGCACCCTTGCTTTTTTTATTTTTCGGGGAAACCCAAAAAGAAAAAGAGGGTTAAGTATGAGTGATCATTTGAGAGAAAAAGACTGGCTGATGGTCAATGATATGCTGCTGGAAATGTATGATATCACCGATGTGTCGGCGTTTGCGAATCAGATACTGCGTGTGCTGCGTATGCTGATCCCCTATACGAAGGGTTATTTTCTGGTGTTTGACAGGAACGGAAAGATAGATGATGAGAAGTCTGCATTTCTGGAAATGACCATAAAAGAGTGTGAGATGTATATCCGTACCTTTTATGAAAAGGATTACATAAAGTATACCTTTGATCTGTCCAAACACACCATAACGTATCGGGATACGGATATCATGCCGGAAGAATACCGCAAAAAAACCGAGTTCTATCAGTCCTTTTTAAAACCAAACGGTATTCCATACGGAGCAGGCATCGTACTGCGCCGGCATGAAAAAAGCATTGGGATACTGAATCTTTTCCGGGATGAAAATCTGGGAGATTTCCACAGCCGGGATATGTTTATTCTGGATATTCTGAAAAGTCATGTGGCCCATATGTTGTCCAGGATTCTGGAGCAGGGAAAATCTGCATGGAGTGAATCCAGGATGTGTGTGCGGCAAGGTGTGGAGCAATTCGGACTGTCTTACCGGGAGGGGGAGGTGCTGGCCTGCATGGATGAGGGATTATCCAATGCGCAGATTGCGGATCAGATGGGAATCAGTATCTCAACGGTGAAGAAGCATGTGTACCATATATTTGAAAAAGCGTCTGTCAATTCAAGGGGACAGCTGCGTAAGGTACTGGAAGAATTGAAATAAAAGTTCTACAAAAGTTCTATACAGGTGAAAAAAATCCGTATTTCGGTCAATTGTATCTTTCTTTTTGTAATGATAAGATGATGGCATTAAAAGAGAGCACAAAAAGAGAAAATGCAAGGGAGCATTCATCCGGCGCATTTTCTCTTTTTTTCTTTCACAGGAAAGTGTTCTGTGTGATACAGGATTTCAGGAAAAGAAGAAAGGTGGAGAGCATGATGAAAAAAATATGGAGTAAAGTGTTAAGACCGGGAGAAAAATGGTCCGGAAACATTGGCCGGGGGAAATATATTCATTTTAAAGCGCTGGGAGATGACGCCAATGTATCGATGCTGATGTACAACATGCTGGATACTTCGGAGCGTTACAATATGCCAGATACGCTGAAGGCGCAATTCATTTCCTCGCTGACGAAAGGGAATGTACTGATGAGTGACAACGGAAGGGTACTGGCCAGCATCGTGGAAGACAGCCTGGGATGGCATGATACGATTTCCGGTCACACAACGAGACGGCTGACCGATGAGAAATATGGGAAGACGACGTATCAGGAGATGAGAAATGAGTGGTATCGTTGCGGGGAAGAGAATTTTAAGATGGAGCTGGTGAGAAATAATATGAGCGCCAGAGACCTGGTGCCCTGTGTCAATCTGTTTTCCAAGGTATACGTGGAGGAAGACGGCAGCATGCACTTTGAAGAAGGACACTGCAAGGAAGGGGCGACTGTGACGCTCCGGACGGAAATGGATATCATCTTTATCGTGTCCAATACACCCAATCCGCTGGATCCGGCAAAGGAATTTCCGTCGGTTCCTGTTTCCATTGAAGTCTATGACGCGCCGGAAACAGATCTGACAGATGAGTGCGTCAACTATCGTCCGGAGAACTACAGAGCATTTGAAAATACCTGGGAATATTATAATCTGCTGGGCAGATAACAGGATACGGGAAAGAAAACAGGGAGGTAAGCCATGTACGGATTTATAGAAAAAGTAAGTGAGTTAAAAGAAGAAAACGCAATCTATGACGAGGTGCTGGAAGCCGGTCTTGGCTGGATGCATGAACTGCTTCCAGGTCAGTCCTTAAGAATTGTGGATATGGAAGGAAACCAGGCGGTGGATACCACCTTTTATGATATGACCAATCCGGAGGATCATTACGGTGCCATTCCAACCATTGTGATGCAGAATAATATTTATCTGACCACCGGTTCCATATTAAGGACGGAGTCGGGGAAACCGTTGCTGGAGATTACGGCAGACCTGACCGGACGTCACGATACATTGGGAGGGGCCTGCTCTTCCCAGAGCAATACCGTGCGGTACGCCAGAGAAAAAATCTATATGCATAACTGCAGGGACAGCTTTATGCTGCAGCTGGCAAATGATACCCATGGTTTGATGAAGCGGGATCTGGCTCCGAATATCAACTTTTTCATGAATGTGCCGGTATCCAAAGACGGAGGATCCAAATTTGACGACGGGGTGTCCGCGCCGGGAAAATACGTGGAGATGAAAGCGCTGGAACATACCATGGTTCTGGTGAGCAACTGTCCGCAGTTAAACAACCCGTGCAACGCCTACAATCCTACCCCGATCCGTCTGTTGATCTGGGATAAGGAATCATAAGGAAAACAATTGGAAAATAGAAACTGTCAGTCGTAACGCTGCAAAGGGGCAGCCAGAATATGATTGGCAGTTTTTCTATACAAAAATTCAGAGGAGTAAAAGAATGTTTGAAAAAATTTTAATTGCAAACCGGGGAGCCATCGCGGTAAAAATTGAGCGTACGCTAAAGAGAATGGGAATAAAAAGCGTAGCCGTCTATGCAAAAGCAGACCGGGACAGCCTGCATGTGGAATATGCGGATGAAGCGGTTGACCTTGGAGCGGGCGCGGCGAAGGATACCTATCTGGATATGGAAAAGATTATCCAGGCGGCTCTTTCCACAGGCGCGCAGGCGGTGCATCCGGGCTATGGTTTTTTAAGTGAGAATACGGAATTCGCGAAAGCGTGTGAGAAAAATGGGATTGCCTTCATTGGACCAAGCTGCGAACAGATCCAATTGTTCGGCCTGAAGCATTCCGCCAGGGCTTTGGCACAATCCGCTGAAGTTCCGATGCTTCCCGGAACGGGACTTTTGGACAGCAAAAAAGACGCGGTGGAAAAAGCAGACGAGATCGGCTATCCCGTTATGTTAAAAAGCACAGCCGGAGGCGGAGGAATCGGCATCCGTATCTGTTACAGCAAAGAGGAGCTGGAAGAGTGTTATGAAAATGTAAAGCATCTGGCGGAAAATAATTTTAATGACGGCGGCGTATTTCTGGAAAAATATGTGGAAAAAGCCCGTCACGTGGAAGTGCAGATCTTTGGAAATGACAAAGGAGAGACAGCCGTATTAGGCGACAGGGACTGCTCGGTACAAAGAAGAAATCAGAAGGTGGTGGAGGAGGCTCCAGCGCCGGGAATTCCAAAAGAGGTCCGGCTGCGGATGCACGAAGCGGCAAGACGGCTGGCCAAAAAGGCTTCCTACCGCAATGCAGGAACGGTGGAATTTCTTTATGATGAATCCTGCCAGGAGTTTTATTTTCTGGAGGTCAATACCAGACTTCAGGTGGAACACGGCATCACGGAACAAGTCATGGGCGTAGACCTGATCGAGTGGATGATCAGGGAAGCGGCAGGGGAACTGTACGGAATCGAGGACAGAGAATACAGGCCGAAGGGCAATGCGATAGAGGTTCGTGTCTATGCAGAGGACTGCATCAATAATTTCAGACCGGCCAGCGGAAAAGTAGATGACGTTAGCTTTTCTGAGAAGGCGCAGGTGGAGACCTGGATCAGAAAAAATATGGAAGTGACCGCCCTGTATGATCCTATGCTGGCGAAACTGATCGTACATGGAAAGACCAGAAAAGAGGCGGTTAAAACCATGCAGGCAGTGCTGGAAGAATCCAATGTATATGGCGTTACCAGCAATATGCAGTATTTGAAGGCGCTGATGCACACGGATGATTACGAACAGGCCAGACTGTATACGAGAATGCTGGAAGGATTTTTACCGGAAGAGCATGCGCTGGAGGTATTAAACGGCGGCGTACAGACGACGGTACAGGACTATCCGGGGATGATCGGTTACTGGACAGTGGGCGTGCCGCCCTGCGGAGCCATGGACAGCTATAGTTTCCGGATCGGAAATCACCTGCTGGGAAATCCGGAGGGCGCAGCAGGTCTGGAGATGACCTTGCAGGGAGGAAGTTACCGGTTTCGGACGTCTGTAAGCTTCTGTCTGACCGGAGCGGATATGGCCCCCACCCTGGATGGCGAACCGATTCCCATGTATCAGGTGGTACAGGCTAAACCGATGCAGGTACTGAAGCTGGGCATGTGCCAGACAGGTATGCGCGCGTATCTGCTTGTGGCAGGGGGAATCCAGGTTCCCAAAATCATGGGAAGCGCGTCCACCTTTGCAGATGGGAAGTTCGGCGGCCACAACGGAAGAAAGCTTCGTACCGGTGATGTGCTGAAGCTTTCGGACAATTGCCGGATCGAGAAGGAGAATCAGTTCGATCCGGAGTATATCCCTCCGATTACCAACGAATGGATCATCGGCATACTGCCAGGACCACAGCCCACCGGTGAATATTTAAAACCGAAGTATCTGACCACACTGACAGAGTCGGAATATGAGGTGAACTTTAACAGCGCCAGAACCGGGATCCGGCTGAACGGACCGATTCCGGAGTGGGTGCGTGAAGACGGCGGCGAGGCAGGGCTGCATCCTTCCAATATTCACGACAATGCCTATGCAATCGGAACGCTGGACCTGACCGGAGATCAGTCGATTCTTCTGGGACCGGACGGCCCCAGTCTGGGAGGCTTTGTCTGTCCTGTGACGACGGCAAAGGGAGAACTGTGGAAGCTGGGCCAGGTACATCCGGGCGACAAGGTGCGTTTCCGGCTGTTGGATCTGGATCAGGCTGCGGTGATTCGAAAAGCGCAGGAGGACAATATCCGGCAGAACTATACGAAGGTGGAGCTGCCTGCACAAAAAAGAGAGATCGATGCTTCCTATGCGGTATTGGCAGAGGGCGTCTCTGATGAAACGGAATATAAAATCCGACTGGACGGAGAAGAAAATATTCTTCTGGAGTACGGTAAGATGGAACTGAATATCGAGCTGCGGTTCCGGGTTCATATCCTGATGAATGAGCTGGAAAAAAGTAAGCTTCCCATCATCGATATGACGCCGGGCATCCGGTCGCTGCAGATTCATTTTGATTTGAATAAGACTAATGCGCTGGAAATGACAAAGCAGGTGCTTAAGATTAACAGCAGGTTAAAAGAGTTGGATGACATTGAAGTTCCTTCCAGGATTATCAGACTTCCGTTATCCTGGGATGATTCCCAGACACGTCTGGCGGCAAAACGATATCAGCAGACGGTGCGCCCCGACGCACCATGGTGTCCCAGCAACCCGGAATTTATCCGCAGGATCAACGGTCTGGATTCGCTGAGGGATGTACAGGACATTGTATTTAACGCAAACTATCTTGTGTTGGGCCTGGGAGATGTGTATCTGGGCGCTCCGGTAGCCACGCCGGTCGATCCCCGTCACAGGATGGTGACTACCAAGTATAATCCAGCCAGGCCGTGGACGCCGGAAAATGCCGTTGGTATCGGCGGCGCGTATCTGTGCGTGTATGGTATGGAGGGTCCTGGCGGATATCAGTTCGTCGGAAGAACGATTCAGATGTGGAATCAGCTTCGGGAGACCAAGTATTTCAGGAAAGAAAAACCCTGGCTGTTACGTTTCTTTGATCAGCTGAAATTCTATCCCTGCTCAGCGGAAGAAATCCTGAAATACCGGGAAGATTTCCTGCGGGGCGAATTTGATATCGAGATTGAAGAAACCACCTTCCATCTGGGAGCGTACAAGCAGTATCTGGAAAACATCAAGGAGAGCAGCGCCGCGTTTAAGAGACATCAGGAAGCTGCTTTTGAGGCGGAACGGCAAAGATGGCATGAGCAGGGACTGGATCATTTCATCTCAGAGACACAGATGGAGCATCCGGCCCAGGAGATCAAGATCGAGGATGGATGCGAGGGCGTCTATGCCACCATACCGGGAAGCGTGTGGAAGGTTTTGACGAAAGAAGGAAGCGATGTGGAAAAAGAACAGGAAGTGATCGTTCTGGAAAGTATGAAGATGGAGTTTCCCATAGAAACGGAGTATACCGGCAAGATCCGGGAATTGTATGTGAAATCCGGAGATCAGGTGGACGCAGGACAATTGCTGGCAACGATAGAAGTAGAGGGGGATGGAAAGCATGTATTTTCCTGAGAAACTGACGTGCCGGTGGATCGAGCAGGCATATGATAATGGAATGACGCCTTATGAGCTTCTGGATGAGGTGATCAAAAGAGCGAAAGAACAGCGGGAGAAGAATATATGGATCGTGGAACCGTCCAGGGAGCTGGCCGGACCGTATATCGATCGTCTTCCAAAAAACAGGGAACGGTATCCGCTTTGGGGGATTCCCTTTGCCATCAAAGACAATATCGATCTGGCAGGCGTGCCGACGACGGCCGCCTGTCCGGATTACGCTTATATCCCGGAAAAAAGCGCGTATGTGGTGCAAAAGCTGATAGAGGCCGGGGCGATTCCGGTAGGAAAAACCAATCTGGATCAGTTTGCAACCGGTCTGGTGGGAACGCGCTCTCCCTATGGGGAGGTTCACAATGCTTACCAGCCGGAGTTGATCAGCGGCGGTTCCAGTTCCGGTTCCGGCGTCAGTGTCGGCGCGGGAATCGTACCTTTTGCGCTGGGTACGGATACTGCCGGTTCCGGTCGGGTTCCTGCAATGCTGCATAGCCTGATCGGATACAAGCCGCCCCGCGGTTCCTGGTCCAGCGCCGGCGTCGTACCGGCCTGCGCCAGCCTGGACTGTGTCACGGTGATGACCCATTCACTGGATGAGGCGCGGCTGATTGATCAATGTGTCAGAGGGTATGACCCGGACTGCATTTGGTCGCGCAAGATTGAAAAAAAGGGAGAAAAGCTTCCGGAAAAAATTTATCTGCCTGCCGCGGAACCAAGATTTTACGGCGATTATGCCGAAATTTATCGCAAAAAATGGCATCAGGCTGTAAACCGCCTGGAAAACCTTGGCATACCGGTAGAATACATCGATTACGCCATGTTTGAACAGGCGGCGGCGATCCTCTATGAGGGCGCTTATGTGGCCGAACGCTGGGAGGCTTTGCAGGAATTTGTGGAAGGTCATCCGGGCAAGACCTTCCCTGTGACAGAACAGATTCTGCGATCCGGGGCAAAAATAGAAAACACAGCGGCAAAGCTGTTTGAAAATCTGCATGAGCTGCAGGCCTATCGTCATCGTGCCGACGTCCTTTTAAAAAATGCCGTCATGGTTATGCCGACAGCGGGAGGCACGTTCCGGAGAGAACAGGTGAGGGAAAATCCCATTGAAACCAACAGCCTGATGGGACTTTACACGAATCATTGTAATCTTCTGGATCTGGCGGCTATTGCGGTGCCGGAAAACAGTTCGGATCGGGAATATCCTTTTGGCATTACGATCTTCGGACTGCATGATGCGGAATCTGTCATATGCAAAACGGCAGAAAGATTTCTGGACAGTGAGCCGGTAAAGATCGCTGTCTGCGGACTGCATAAACAGGGAAGGCAGCTGGAATATCAGCTGACAGAGCTGGGAGGTACTTTTTTGGAACGTACCAGAACGGATTCAACGTATCATTTATATGAGCTGAATACCAGTCCGGTGAAGCCCGGGCTGCTCAAAAATCCCAAAACACAGGGAAATGGAATTGAGGCGGATATTTTCCTTCTTCCCAAATGCCAGTTTGGAGCGTTTATGGAGCGGGTGCCGTCGCCCTTGACGATCGGGGAGATCTGTCTGGAAAACAAGGAATGCGTCAAAGGCTTTTTGTGTGAAAGCTATGCGGCGGAAGACGCTTTGGATATTACAAAGAAGGGACGTTTTTAAGGATTAACGGGATGGAATTTTCAAAGGTTGAGATTATTACGGGAAATGATAAACTGAGCGGTTTGATGGAGCGGTTAAGTAAGCCGGGACTCATGGCGAGGCTTCACAAAATCGGCGTATCCGGAATCACGGTTTCCAATGTGCTGGGATGCGGCGTACAGATGGGAACCAGCGAATATGAAGTGGAAGAACATGAAATCATGCAGCTGCTTCCTAAATTTCAGATTATGATCGTGTGTGAGACCAGAATGGTGGAAGAGCTGATCGAGCTGATCAAAGAAGAGTTATATACCGGGCATATCGGAGATGGAAAGATCTTTATCTCGGATGTGAACAATATTGTGCGTGTAAGAACCGGGGAAGAAGGCGCAGATGCGCTGAATAAATCTGCAATCGATTGAAACATGGAGAGGGAAAACATATGCAGAAAAAAATCAGTTTATTTGGCGGAGTGTCTACGGGAATAGGAATGATCATTGCAACCAGCTGCTTTATTTCTCTGGCAAGCGGGGCAAGCGCAGTGGGAACGCCTTTTATTGCGGCGATCGTCATTGTGTGTCTTTTGAATATGATGGCGGCCGCCTCAGTTGCGGAACTGAATGCGATTATGCCGAATCTTACGGGGGGACTTGCACAGTATCTTTTGGCGGGCCTTGGGCCAACCGTTACGATCGTAACGATGGCAGGCGGTTATATCATCAGCAATATTTTTGCGGCTCCTGCAGAAGGCGCGATGTTTGCAAATGTGATGTGTGACGCCACCAACCATCAGATTCCGCCGGCTGTATTCAGCGTCGCTTTGACGATCGTGCTGGTAATGATCAATTTAAAAGGGGTAAATATGTCCACTGCGTTACAGACGGTGATTGCCGCGGTCATGATTGTTTCGTTAATTGCGCTGGGCGTCATCGGAGCGGTTGGAGCTGGAAGCGGGCAGGAAGTTTCCCAGGTCAGTGCGGTTACCACAGACTGGAGTGAGGTACTTCCGCTGACAGCGACAGCGTTCTGGCTGTTTATCGGATCGGAATTTATCGTTCCCCTTGGAAAAGATATGAAACATCCAAAACGGAACGTTCCGCTCAGTATGTTTTTAAGCCTTGGCATTATGTGTGTGATACAGGTGATTATGGTGCTGGGCTTTCATCATTATACGGAATGGGCAGAACTGGGAAACGTAAATTCTCCCCATTTGCTCTATGCGGTAAATATGCTGGGAGAATTTGGAAGGGTGTGGATGATTATAGTAGCCATCCTGGCAGCGGTCAGCACACAAAATTCCATTATTGGATGCGTTTCTGAAATTTGCTGCGGCATGGCGAAGATTGAATTGCTGCCAGCTGTTTTTCAGAAAAAGAATCGATATGGAGCGCCTTATGTCGTTATACTGATGATGGGGGCCTTTACTATTATTATCGAAGCTGCGGGATTGTCCGAGGGGAGCGCGGTACAGTTTCTGATCCTTGCGTCCTCCTTTTTCTGGATGCTGACCTATGTCGTGTACCATATCGATGTTATGAAACTTCGAAAGACGATGAAAAAGGTTCCCAGAAGCTTTAAAACTCCTTTTTTTCCAGGATTCCAGCTGGTGGGAATTGTGGGAACCGTGTATATGATGTACCATATTTCAGAGAATCCCTTCCAGAGAATAAGAATCTTTTTGTTGGCGTTGGCCATTTTAGCAGGCCTTTTGGGATATGCGCTGTTTTGGGTAAAATTCAAACTGAAAAAACCTCTGATGAAGCATACGGGGGTGCATCAGGTTATGGCAATGGAAAATCCGCTTTATTACGCGGTGCGGCACAGGAAGGGGATGGAGTAGAAGACAGAAAAATGCAATTTCGATGTCGCTTATAGCATAGATTCGGAAATGACTGAAAAGTATCTTGCAGGATAACGCGGAAGCAGACGATCAGCAGATAAAAATAATTTATTATAAGCCAGGACAGCAGGTTTATTTCTGTTGACATTTAAAACAATGGAAGGAAGACTGACTGCTCTGGCTTTCTTGCTGGCGCTAGCTTAATTTTACATCAAAAAGGAATGAGGTTCCTTATATTTTGGGCACTTTTTAAAAGTTGTGAATAATAAAGTTCAGCAGATTTGTCTGTTGGGGATAAAACTGTGGAAACTCAAGTTTAATTTAGCCTTGTCAGAACAGGGCGGTTATGCTATGATAATAACACTCTAACAACCGGATTTCCGGTATCAAATGGCCGTTCGGCCGAACCATTCCACAAAAACAACTGCATAAAGCCGGATGCGTACGGATTTCTAAATAAATGCAAAGTTTAAGATTGCATTTTCTGTGTCGTTCTTGTATAATGAAGCAAAGGAACAGTATGCATTCGACAGGAAGGAGGATGCATGCAGAAAAAAGATGTACTGACAGCAGCTTACCTCAAAGAAAAGGATCGGTTCGCGGATCTGGTCAATGTCCTGTGTTTTGAGGGAAGGCCCGTGATCCAGCCGGAGGATATCCAGGAGGAGGACAGCGCGGAGCTTCAGATCCGCAGGACAGGCGTGAGGACGGAGACGAAGAAACGGTACCGGGATATCATCCGCAAAGTGGCCTGCGGCATACAGTTTGCAATGATCTGTGTGGAGGAGCAAAGCTATGTGGACTATGCTATGCCGGTGCGTGTTATGAGCTACAATGTTAACCGCTACGAACAGCAGCTGCGCACCAGAAAAGAGGAGCACCGGCAGAAACGTGACTTAAAAGGCGACGAATACCTGTCCGGGATTGCAAAAGACGATCGGTTCCTTCCGGTGATTACCATCGTACTGTACTTTGGAAAACACTGGGACGGCGCCCGGGATTTAAAAGATTTGCTTAACATGAAGGGCCTGCCGCCCCGGCTGCGGGAGTTGGCTGGGGAATATCCCATCTATGTGGTGGAAGTTGGAAATTTTCCCTATGCGGAACAGTTCCGGACGGACTTAAGACAGGTGTTCGGCTTCTGCCAATATGCAGACGATAAGGAAAAGCTGAAGGCCTTCGTGAAAAAGGAATGGGAAGGGTTGTCAAATTTGTCAGAGGACGCCTACGACCTGATCAGTGCAGTGACCAGTACAGAGGAGCTGGACAAAATCAAAGAAGAAAAACAAAAGGGAGAGGAGAGAAAGAATATGTGTAAAGCGATCGATGATATGTTAGAGGATGCCAGGAATGAAGGAAGAGAAGCTGGAGAAGAATTGGGAAAAGCAATGGGAAGAGAAGAAGGCAGGGAAGAGACCATTCAGGTAAACTATACCCCATAGAATGGACACAATAAGAAGAAGGGTTCCTTAAAACTGG
>CAMMBV010000011.1 GCA_946494335.1 uncultured Ruminococcus sp.
GGAACGGCAAAATTTTTTACACTTCTATTACTTCTTTATCGCACATAAGCAAAAGGTGCAGGCTGAATGCGCAGGTTTACCTGCAGCAGGCTGCATGCGCTTTTTGATATGGGCGGAACGCCCATTAAGCCCCAGACGAAAGCTGCATCAGCAGCGTCCGGCGGCAAGGCCGACGGGACTGGGGCCTGCTGGCTGAAATTAGCGACTCATGCCGGCAGCTCCTGTCTCTTACAGCAATGCCATAGCCACCGTACCCGCAGTCAGAAAACAAAGTCCCACCGCTGCCCTTTTGCTCAGTCTTTCTCCGAAAACAAAATAGGAAAAGGCAACGGTGACCAGAATACTCAGTTTATCGATGGGCGTCACAACGCTGGCAGGCCCCTCCTGAAGAGCCCTGTAATAACACAGCCAGGATGCTCCCGTGGCGATACCGGAACCAAAGATAAAAGCCAGTTCCTTTTTGTCAACGCGCCTTACCTCCTTTCCTTTTCCTGTCACCAGCACCATCATCCACGCCATGATAAGCACCACCACGGTACGGACTGCTGTCCCCAGATTGGAATCCACACCGGCAATTCCTATTTTTCCTAAAATAGCTGTCAGACTGGCGAAAACGGCGGAACCTGCCGCATAAAGCATCCAGCTGCCCTTTGCTTTTTGTTCCTGCATTTCCTTTTTTTCTATCATCAGATATATTCCCGCGGTGATGAAAACGACAGCCGCCGCTTTGGGAACACTGATTCCTTCCTGAAAAAATATCAGGGCAAACAAAATGGTGAGCACCGTACTGGATTTGTCAATGGGTACCACTTTATTGATTTCACCCGTCTGCAGAGCACGGAAATAGCAAAGCCAGGATGCTCCCGTGGCAGCTCCGGAAAGAATCAGAAATATAAAAGTCCGGGAATCGACAAAGGCAAGCTGATCTGCCGATCCTCCGGCTAATACAATCCCCCAGGAAAACACCAGGACTACAATTGTTCTTAAGGCTGTCGCTGCTACAGAATCCGTCTTTTGAATTCCACATTTTGCCAGAACAGAGGTAATGCCTGCAAACACAGCGGAACCGACGGCAAACAATATCCACATTTTCCTTTCCTCCCTCTCATTCTTTTGCAGGGTATACAGTCAATATTTTTTTCCATCTTTCTGTCTTCTATTCACTTATTTTATCACAGATCTTTTACCGATCATA
Source organism: uncultured Ruminococcus sp. (assembly GCA_946494335.1). Classification (GTDB taxonomy): domain Bacteria; phylum Bacillota; class Clostridia; order Lachnospirales; family Lachnospiraceae; genus Ruminococcus_G. Next base: position 1,196 of record CAMMBV010000011.1, read on the forward strand.
CAGAGGAGGCAGGAGGCAAAGGAAGTTCCGCCCCTGCATCTCACTTTAAACTGTTAAACTTTAAAGTTATAAAGTATTGACAATTTCCCTGACATGAATTAGAATTAAAGCTGTTGATTTTTGTGAAAAATGAGGTAAAAACTATGATTATTGTAATGAAGCCCGGCGCCCCCCAAAGCGCTGTCGACCACGTGAAAGAACTTGTTTTGAGCAAAGGGCTGGAGACTCATCTTTCCCAGGGAAAAGAAGTCACTATCATCGGCGTAGTCGGAAATAAGGACCGTCTGTGCAATGATAATATAGAGCTGATGCCCTTTGTGGATAAAATTGTCCCCGTGACAGAAAGCTATAAACTGACCAACAAAAAATTTCATCCTGAACCTTCCCGCATCCGGGTAGGAGACGTGGAAATCGGTCCCGACACCCTCACCGTCATGGCCGGACCCTGCGCAGTGGAAAATGAAGAACAGCTGATGACAATCGCCCGCGCCGTAAAAAAGGCCGGAGCGTCCTTTGTCCGCGGCGGCGCCTATAAACCCCGTACATCACCCTATTCCTTCCAGGGTCTTGAGGAAGAAGGTCTGCGGTATATGGCAGAAGCCGGAAAGGAAACGGGACTGAAAACCATCTGCGAGGTCATCAGCGCCGAAGCCATCAATGCGGCGGTAAAATATGTGGATATGATTCAGATCGGAGCCCGCAACATGCAGAATTTCCAGCTTCTGCGGGAAGCAGGGCAGTCCGGTCTGCCTGTTCTTTTAAAGAGAGGTCTTGCAGCCACCATTGACGAGTGGCTCAACGCGGCGGAGTATATTATCTCCGCCGGAAATCCCAACGTGGTCCTCTGCGAAAGAGGAATCCGCACCTTTGAAACTTCAACAAGAAACACGCTGGATCTGAGCGCAGTGCCTGTCATCAAAGAAAAGTCTCATCTGCCTGTAATCGTGGATCCCAGCCATGCCACCGGCGTTTACTCCTATGTAAGCCCCCTGGCCAAGGCTGCCGTAGCCTGCGGTGCAGACGGTCTGATGATAGAAGTTCACAACGATCCGGCTCATGCCCTCTCTGACGGCCCCCAGTCTCTGACCTTTGAAAATTTCGACAGACTGATGAATGAACTGCGGGGTTATATCAGACTGGCGGAAAGGAAACTGTAAAAATGGAAACTACCACTATCGGTTTTATCGGTCTTGGACTGATCGGCGGCTCCGTCGCAAAGGCGCTGCGCAAGTTTCATCCGGAATACCGCCTGATGGCCTATTCCGCCACGCCTGCCACTTTGGATATGGCAATGTCGGAGCATCTGATTGACGTATCCCTGAGTGCGCAGGACGAACGCTTCGGCCAGTGTGATTATATTTTCCTGTGTGCCCCCGTCTCCACCAATATACAGTATCTGGCTTTTTTGAAAAATATCATCAAGCCGGACTGTATCATTACGGACGTGGGAAGCGTCAAAGGCGAAATCCACAAAGCGGCAGCCGACCTGGGACTGGACAGTAATTTTATTGGCGGTCATCCCATGGCCGGTTCCGAAAAGACCGGTCTTAAAAACGCCAAAGATTATCTTCTTGAAAACGCCTACTATATGATTACTCCCGGCGGTGAAATCAATGTAACCCAGCTGGGAGATTTTCTGGAACTGGTAAAATCCATGGGCGCCATTCCTATGGTTCTCACCTATGAAGAACACGATTACATCACAGCGGCTGTCAGTCACCTTCCCCACATTGTGGCCGCATCTTTGGTCAACCTGATTCACAACCTGGATACACAAGACCAGCACATGCGGACAGTGGCTGCCGGAGGTTTCAAAGATATCACCCGGATTGCTTCCTCTTCTCCCGATATGTGGCAGCCCATCTGTCTGGAGAACAGCGTGCAGATCTCCCGGGTGCTGGATGAGTACATCCGTCTGCTGGTGCAGGCCAGATGCTGGGTGGATCAGGGCGAGTCCGCAGATATCTACCGTATGTTTGAAAACGCCAGAGAATACCGGGATGCCATTCCCGACAATTTCAGCGGACCCATACGCAAAACCTACGATATCTACTGCGATATCTATGATGAAGCCGGCGGTATCGCAACCGTGGCAACCATGCTGGCCACCAACAACATCAGCATCAAAAACATCGGAATCATCCACAACCGGGAATTCGGTGAAGGCGTTCTGCGCATTGAATTTTACGATCAGGATGCCTGCACCACAGCCGAGAAGATATTGTCGGACCGGAATTATACCTTACATAAAAGATAGGAGTCATATATGGAAATCATCAGAAGCAAAGGACTAAAAGGAGAGCTTGCCGTTCCCGGCGACAAATCCATCTCCCACCGGGGAATTATGCTGGGGGCCATCTCCGACGGCGTGACGGAAATCACCAATTTTCTCCAGGGCGCCGACTGTCTCTCCACCATTTCCTGTTTTCGAAAAATGGGAATTTCCATTGAAAATGAAGGAAATGTGGTCCGCATTCATGGAAAAGGACTGAGAGGTTTAAAAGAACCGGCCGAAATTTTAGATGCCGGAAACAGCGGCACCACTACCCGTCTGATTTCAGGCATTTTATGCGGTCAGAATTTTTCCTGTCAGCTGACGGGAGACGATTCCATTCAGAAGCGCCCCATGAACCGGATCATAACCCCATTAAGGCAGATGGGGGCGGATATCAGCAGTCTGAAAGGAAACGGCTGCGCCCCGCTTTCCATTACCGGGAGAAATCTTCACGGAATCCATTACGCATCGCCTGTGGCATCCGCTCAGGTGAAATCCTGCGTTTTGCTGGCGGGTCTTTACGGCGACAGCCCCACCTCCGTCACGGAGCCGTACCTTTCCCGAAACCATACGGAGCTGATGCTGCGATACTTTGGAGCCGAAGTGTCCTCCGCGGACACCACCGCCTCTGTGCAGCCGGATCCTAAGATGACGGGACAGCACATCGAAGTGCCTGGGGATATCTCTTCCGCCGCCTATTTCATCGCTGCCGCCCTGATTGTACCTCACTCTGAAGTTCTGCTGAAAAACGTGGGCATCAATCCCACAAGGGACGGTATTTTAAGAGTATGCCGGCGGATGGGTGCAGACATCACCCTCTTAAATCAAAAGGACAGGGGCGGGGAGCTGACGGCTGATATTCTGGTAAAATCCAGTGATCTTAAGGGCGTCACCATCGAGGGAGAAATCATCCCCACACTGATTGATGAGATTCCCATTATTGCCGTCCTGGCCGCACATGCCAGAGGTACAACCGTCATAAAAGACGCACAGGAACTGAAAGTAAAAGAATCCAACCGGATTGACGCTGTGGTTACGGAGATGTCCAGGATGGGTGCCTCCATTGAAGGTACCGATGATGGAATGATAATAAATGGCGGAACCGCACTTTGCGGCGCCGCCATCAACAGCCGTCAGGATCACCGGATCGCCATGTCCTTTGCCGTAGCCGGCATGACGGCCGACGGTGTCACCAGGATTGAAAATGATGAATGCATTTCCATTTCCTATCCTGATTTTTTCCGCGATCTTGAAAGCCTTCAGAAATGATTTTCAGGAACTGATATTTTCAATATAGTTTTCCAGTGTTTTGAGATTTTTCGGCACGGGAAGGGATTCATCCAGAATTCCTTTCCTGCAGAGACTCTCAAAAAATTCCAGAACCACCGGCGGTTCCAGATTTGTTCTTTTCAGCACTTCTTTATCAGAAAATACCCGCTGAGGATTTCCCTGCATCAGTACTCTCCCGTTTTCAAAAAGTATGACTTCATCCGCCCATTCATAGGCATAATTGACATCATGAGTCGCCATCAAAACAGTGATGCCCTCCTCCGTCATCTGATCAACGATATGATTTACCATCACCGTGTGCCTGGGATCAAGGGCCGCAGCCGGCTCATCCAGAATGATGATCTCCGGATGCATCACCAGAATATCGGCGATGGAAACCTGTTTTTTCTGCCCTCCGCTTAGGGCATGGGTAGGTTTCTGCCGAAAGGGTGTGATTTCCAGCTGCTGGATAATATCTTCCACCTCTTTTTTCACCCGTTCTTCCTCGATTCCCAGATTCAGCGGACCGAAGGATATTTCCTGATATACGCTGGCGCAGAACAGCTGATTATCCGGGTCCTGAAAGACGATGCCCACTTTGCTTCTTAACTCCAGCAGGTCTTTTTTCTTATAGGACAGCTCCCGTCCATGAAAATACAGCTTTCCCGACTGGGGTTTCAGGATTCCGGTACAGCAGAGAAAAAAGGTGGACTTTCCGCTGCCATTGGCTCCCATAACCGCAATTTTTTGTCCCTTTTTTATCTCCAGCGAAAGACCGTTTAAAGAATGGGTATTATCGTCGTCATAAGAAAATTTCAGATTTTCTGCTTTTATTATCGTATCATTCATGCGAAAAACCTCCTCTACAGGGCGAAAGAAAACAGCAGCAGTTCAAAGCATACGATACCGGCAATCACCTTCTTTTTCGGAGGGTGATTTTCCGATAATACGCGTATTGTCCCGTCATAGCACCTGGCTTCCATAGAGTCGTACAGCTTCCCGGAACGGCTCACCGCCCGTATCATCAGTACGGAACCCAGCATGCCAAAAGATTTCAGCGAGGTTTTGTAGTCCCTGTTCCCCATCCGGCAGTCCTGGGATGTGGAAATGGCCGAAGCCGTATCCAGCAGAATGAAGATGAAACGGTAAATCAGAAGCATCATCTCAATCATAAGCTTTGGACAGTGAAGACGACGCAGCACCTGCAAAATATCCGGCATCGGTGTGGTAAAGGACAGAAAATACAGACAGGAAACGGCTGCCAGAGCCGTCAGAACCAGACTGACTGCATAAAAAAAGGAATGACTGCTGGCCGTCAGATACCAGCCCCCGATGGGAAGGGCAAAAAGATCCAGCGGCGTACGGCGGATATTGAACATGATGGCCGCCGTGCTCAGGATCAGAAAAGCCAGCGGTACCGTGAGAAAACGGACATAACGCGCGACAGGGATTCCCCCTTTCCACACGGTGAGAACCCCTGTCACAGCCAGAACAATCCCTGCCACTGCGGCCGAACGACTCATTACACAGATCAGCAGTGTAATAACCGCAAAGGCAAATTTTTCACCGGCATTTTCATACCTCAGCTTTGAATGATAACACATTTTATCAATGGTTATCATTTGTATCCTCTTTCATCCATTTTTTCCGTTCTACAAACCGTCCCATCACAAAGGCGATGATACCCACGCCAATCCCGGTCTGAATACAGAACAAAAGGCTTTCCACCTCTCCTGGCAGTTCTCCGCCCAGGATCCGTTCAAATACAGGCGTCGCCCAAGGTTCATAGGAAGAATCCACTTCCTCCACAACTACGCTCCCGGCGTCGTCTGATCCCCCGAATTCTGCGTCTTTTAAAGCAAACAGGGGAATAAAGGCAATCAATAAAACGGCAATAATCAATGCAATAACTGTTTTTTTCATACTATTTTGCCTCCTTTAAAAATCCAACCGCACGAAGTTCCGGTTTTGCATAGCTTTCCAGACCCATGACAATCACTACAGTAATAATTCCTTCGATAATCGCCAGCGGCACCTGAGTGGGAGCAAAAACCGCAAGGAATTTTCCCATGGCGCCGAAGATCGTCGTATCTGCGTGATGCGCAATGGCCATCTGAACCGCTGTCACGCAGTAAGTAAACAGATCCCCGATGGTTGCCGCCAGAAATACGCTGACCCGTTTATTTACGCCGGTCTTCTTACAGACAAAATATATGCCGTAAGAAACAAATGGTCCGGCAATGGCCATGGAAAATACATTCGCCCCCAGCGTCGTAAGTCCTCCGTGCGCCAGCAGAATAGCCTGAAACAAAAGAACGATAATGCCCAGAATGGAAACAGACGCAGGACCAAAAAGAATAGCTCCAAGGCCCGTTCCCGTCATATGAGAACAGCTTCCAGTCACGGAGGGAATCTTCAGTGAGGAAATCACAAAGATGAAGGCCCCCGACATGGCAAGCAGTGTGATCAGTTTTCTGTTTTGGCTGATGGTTTTTTTAATCGACATGAAACCTGCAATGAGAAAGGGTACGCACAGCACGCCCCAGGCAATGCAGAAGGCTCCCGGAAGATATCCCTCCATAATGTGCATGGCGCTGACATTGGGGACAATTCCGAACATCAGTGCAAACGCAGCAGCCAGTGTGATAATTTTCTTTTGTCTTTTACTCATTTTTCTTCTCCCTTCTGATTCTGTTTTTACAAAGAAAAAACCTGTCACAATGACAGGCTATCAGAAGAACAAGAGGTCCCAGCGTATACTAAGAATTGAATGCTATGAGCCAACCTGTTCTTACACAAGCCATCGTTCGTAACCTGTGTAAATCGCATGTACAAGGCAGGTCTTCTGACTCAGGCTTTGGCACTGTACCCGGCCTTCCCAGGAGATAATCCCAGTGACATATACAGATACAGCTCATCCATTACAGCGGCGTGACCGTGTGAGATTTTCACTCAGCTTCCCTATTCTTCTGTTAAAACAGACACCTTTGTACATTCAATTCTCTTTATTATAACATGCCTCCTGCTTTTGTCAATTCTTTTCACATTCCAAATTTTCAAAAAAACTCCGTCCGAAAAAATTCGGACGAAGTTTTCATCTGCGTATACTTATCTTAAAAATCCTTCTATAATTTTCTGCTCCGCTTCGGCCTCCGTAAGCCCCAGCGTCTTAAGTTTCATAATCTGCTCTCCGGCTATTTTCCCAATCGCAGCCTCATGAATCAAAGAAGCGTCAATATTTCCCGCAAAGAGCTCCGGAGCAGCGTTTACCTTGCCGTTTTCCGCCAGAATTGCATCACATTCCGAGTGTCCGGTACATCTGCAGTTCCCGCTGATTTTGGAGTGATAATCCTGACGGGAATTTCCCCTCGCCACAGACCGGGAAATAAGATCCACACCGGAATCCTCCCCTTCCAGCGTCACGTCAAAATCACTGACAGCTTCATCCTCACCGTCTGTCATCAGTCTCTCATGAATGATCAGCCTGGCCCTGGCAGCCAGTTTTGCCGTAGTTTTGCGAAACGTTCTGTCCACACCGCCGATCTGGATGGTGTCCATCTCCAGAACCGCTTCCTCGCCCAGTTCAATGTCCGTCACCGGATCAATCCTGCGAAAACCTGTTCCGGTTCCCGTTCCGATATGTTTTTCCTGATACAGTACATGGGCGCCTTTGTCCAGGAAAAACCGGTGGATTCCATTATGCTTCGCCTGTCCCTCATTGTCTGTATGAACACCGCATCCGGCCACGATGGTCACGTCCGCACCGGCTCCCACGTAAAAATCATTATAAACCAGATCGTCCACGCCGCCATGGGTTACGCAGGCGGGAATATAAACCGTCTCTTTCTGAGCCTTCGGACTGATACGGATAATAAGACCCGGGGCATCCTCTTTTGATTCAATGACGATGTTTCTGGATGACCGCCGTCCGGCACACTGTCCGTTTTCACGGATATTGTAGGCGATTCCGTCTTCCGCCTCCCCGTCCCAGTCAGAAACTGTCTTCAGCATCTCTTTTGTAATTTCATCCATCACGCGGCTCCTCCTCTTTCACCTTTTCCCAGCGGGCAGTTTGTGCCGCTTTCTCCTTCCAGAAGTCCCGGAAGCACCTCTTCTTTATTTCCGGCCATTCTGACCTTTCCATCTGCGATAACAATGATATAGTCTGCGATATCCAGAATTCTCTCCTGGTGAGAAATGATCAGCAAAGACTCATGATGATTGCTTTTCAGTCTCTCAAAGGCATCAATCAGATTGGTGAAGCTCCAAAGGTCAATACCGGCCTCCGGCTCATCAAACACCAGCACCTTTGCACCTTTCTTTGCCAGAACCGTGGCAATCTCAATCCGTTTGCTTTCCCCGCCGGATAAACTGGCGTCCACATCACGGTCGATATACTCCTGAGCGCACAGTCCCACCTCGCCCAGTATACTGCAAAGACGGCTTTCATCCAGCGTCTCCTCTGAAGCAAGTTCCATCAGATCCCGGACTTTAAGGCCTTTAAACCGCACCGGCTGCTGAAAAGCATAGCCGATTCCGCTGCGGGAACGCTGGGTAATATCCCAGTCCGTTATGTCCTCCCCGTTCAGAAGAATGGTTCCATTTGTCGGTTTTGCGATTCCGGCAATGATCTTGGCGATGGAAGTTTTCCCTCCTCCATTGGGTCCCGTGATCACCGTCATCTTCCCGTCAGGGACGGTAAAATCAATTTTTTTCAGTATTTCCTCTCCTCCCGGAAGCGTCCATTCAATTCCTTTAAGCTCCAGCATCCTTCGTACCTCCTTCTTCTCCTGCATCTTCCCCTGTCAGTTTGATGATGCTTCTTACCTCATCCTCAGAAATCCCCATATCATCCGCGATTTCCTCCGGATACACCTTTCGTCCCAGCTCTTTTTCCAGCTTCGTCAGACTTTCATCCAGCGCTTTTACCCGCTCCACCATACGGCGGTCAGAAATCTGAGCGGTGGCTGATTCTTCCGACGCCTGGGACAGCTGTCGGCGAATACTTTCTTTTATGATTTCATCCGGGTCAGCAGCGCCTGCCGCCGCTCTCAGTCCCAGGGAAAGCCCCAGACTTCCCTCCTGAATCAGGTCTTCCAGAACTGTGCCGGCGCTGTGATATTTCACAGCTTCCCTGGCAGCAAAGGCAAGCCACCTCTTTTCCTCTGACCTCTCATCGCTCAAAGAATCCAAAGAAGCAAGGTACTCCCTGAGATATTCCTCCTCTCGGGAAGACAGACTCTTCTCCCGGCGTTTCTGATCCACATACTCTAAAATCATGGCCGTCTGTTCCTTCGTCAGATTCTCCTCCCGGAAAAACTCTTCTATCTCCTCGATACCGGAAAGACTGCCCGCTTTTTCTGTGACAAACTCCTGAAGTTTCTTCTGAAAAGATTTTTTATCCATACACTGTGCACTCCTGACCCTGTTTTTTCTGTATTCAGATGGAGTTTTCAAAATCATCCAGGTTATTCACCTTGCCGATGACCACAATAATATCTCCATTTGCAAAATGATGAGAAGGCGACACCTCAATGGTCGTTTCTCCTCCGTTTTCCAGAGCAATGATATTCAGACCGAACTTGGATCGAAACTGCAGCTGCTCAATGCTCTTTCCGATCAGTTCTTCCGGCACCTGAATCTGACGGATTTCCACGCTGTTTTCCAGTGAAACATAATCCAGAAAACTGTGGGAAACCAGCCGCTTTCCAAGTCTTAACGCCATATCCCGCTCCGGGTAAACCACATCCGCGCCAATCTTCTGCAATACGGCCCCCTGCTCCTGGCTGGTGGCCTTGGCAATGACTTTGGGAACCTTCAGCTCAATCACGCTCATGGTGGTCAGGATGCTGACGTCCACCTTTTCTCCCACACACACGACCACCACGTCGCAGTTTTGGATTCCCATTTCCCTGAGCGCTTCCAGACTTAAGTTTCCGCAGACAAAGGCATATTCCGTGTACTGACGCATTTCTTTTACTTTTTCTTCATCTTTGTCTACCACAATCACTTCTTTTCCGGAATTTGCCAGCGTGACAGCCAGCGCCATGCCAAAACGGCCAAGACCGATCACTCCATATGATAAAGATTCTGCTTTTCTTTTCATGACTGTTCTATCTCCTATTATCTCTTATCCAATGGCAATATTTTCTTCTGTATAACGGGTGTTTGGTTCCGGATGGTTGATCCACATGGTTAGCAGAGTCATGGCTCCCAGACGGCCGGTAAACATAACCAGTATGATCACCAGTTTTCCAGCCCCGCACAGCCCCGGCGTAATCCCCGTTGACAGTCCTACGGTACCGAAAGCGGATACCACCTCAAACAATATCTGGATAAAGGTACAGTCCGGCTCCAGCACACACATCAAAAGCGTGGCGCCGCATACCACAGCCAGTGACAAAATGGTTATCACATACGCTTTGAATACATTATGATTTGAGATGCTCCTTCGGAACGCTCCCACATGCTTTTTTGAAAACATACTTCTGATGGACTGAAACAGTACGAAAAACGTACTTGTTTTGATACCGCCTCCGGTAGAGCCCGGCGACGCGCCGATAAACATCAGCACAATCAGCACAAAAAGTCCGGCGCTGGTGAAATCCCCTATGGAATAGGTGGAAAATCCGGCAGTTCTGGCGGAAACGCTGTGGAAAAACGCCCCCAGCCACGTGATATTCTCCGTCGCTTTCAAAAGAAGGGTCCCCGCCGCAGTCAGCACCACAGATGTGACGATGACTACTTTTGAGTGAAGACTCAGCTTCCGGAATCTGCGCTGTTTCAGAATATCCAGTATGACCAGGAAACCCAGTCCGCCGAAGATGATCAGAAAACAGGTGGTCATATTCAACAGGATGTCCGTCTGATAGGGAATCAGATTCTTAAGTCCGCCCAGAATATCAAATCCGGAGTTATTAAATGCTGCGATAGAGTGGAAAATGCTGATTCCCAGCGCATGAAGAGGCGGGTAGTCCTGAACGAACACAATAAAGCTCAGGATGGCTCCCACACTTTCAAAACACAACGTCATCAAAAGAATCGCCTTGATCAGCTTCACCAGTCCTTTATAATTATCTACATTTAAAGCTTCCTTAATCAGAAGCCTGCTTTTGATTCCCACGCGCTTTCCGGCTGCAATGATAAGCCCGGCGCCAACGGAAGTCACTCCCAGTCCGCCCACCTGAACCAGCGCTGCCACAACGCCCTGTCCAAAGGCTGTAAAATGATCCGCTGTGTCTACGGCAATCAGACCAGTCACACAGACAGCGCTGGTGGACGTAAACAAAGCGTCTATAAAGGAAACCCTGGCCCCTTCCTTTACGGAAAAGGGCATCACCAGGATAACGGCGCCCAGCAGTATCACCAGAGCGAAACCCATGGTTATCAGCCTTCCCGGAGGCTGGTGTTTAAAATAATTTATCAATCTCCTCATTTTCTTTTTCCTTTACCAATATTCAGGTTTGAATTTTACCGCATGCACCCTCTCTTTCTTTCCATCCTTGGCCCATTGAATCATCAAATCATTCAAAAACCGTGCCAAATGATAGCAGCAGGACTGCAGACATGAGAAAAATGCTCTTTTCAGATACCCCCATAAAGAGAAGCATACCCAGGCTGAAAAGAACAGATGAATAATTAAGGAAAATTTTATAATGTTTTCTTTTAACCGCCGGACATTGACGGCGATCGTTCTGATATCGGCCGCCGCGGTCTTTAAAGGACTGCCGCCATCATCCTCTATGTAAAGTCTGTAATCGCCGGAAACGGATACCGTCTCCCTGGATTCCGTGAAAAAATCCCCGGATGGCATCCTTTGATCCACCATAAAAATACTTAAAAAAAGAAAAAAACAGACCAGGGCAGCACTTAAAAGCATTCCCCTCCTGTCAGGCCTGCGTTTCATTTTCTATCCTTCCTCTCTGTAAGAGCTGGTACTAAGATACCATTAAAAATTCAAAAAGTCAATACGGGGAATCCTGTCTGAAAAGGCCCCTTTTCGGAAAGCTGATTCTTTCCAAAAAGGGGCCTTTCTCCTTTTTTCCTTCAACTGAAAATCCGCTTCATGCATCCCTTTTTATCAACGCTGCGGCAATCTTCAAAAATTCCGTCTCCACATCCCGCCATGGTTTTTCCGATAAGTCCGGCTGTGAACACAGTTTTGGCAAATTTGCGTCCTGATGGCCCGGCATCAATGCAAAAAGCTCATGCTCCAGTATTTCATCGTCGATCTGCTTCCATTTTCTGTTTTCCTCTTCCGTCAGATCCTCAAGACCAAATTTTTCCGCCGTCTTCTCCATGATCATCTGCTCAATTTCAAGATAATTGGCCAGATGTCGTTTAACCGGACGGACGATGTCAGATATGTAAGCCTCGCTGGCGTCATGCATAAGGCAGGCCAGCTGCATTTTTTCTGACCATCCCCTGGCCCGTGCTTCCCTGAAACAGTTGATGCAATGCTGCCCCACGGAATAAAAACGGGTAATATGACCTCCCCCGCGGCATAGAAGACTTAAGGCATGGGCAATATCCTTCAACGCAATATCATCCGCTGTAATCCTTAACGGATCGAATTTTCTTCCTGTATAAGTATCCATTTTCATGATCCGATTCCTCCCCCGGTTTTTTTGCTAATTATCTTTTTATACAGCTGCATTCAGCAGATTGTGGCACCGTTTTCTGACTATCATAAAACAGATCCCCTGCATAATAATCGTTATGAGCCAGGAGCCCGGATAGGAGATAAACAGAAAATACAAAGATCGGTGATGGGGGAAAAAGCCATAAATCCACAAAATCCTGGTCCCCACGGTTCCAATGACTGACAGCACCATGGTCACCGCCGAATATCCCATTCCGCGCAGCGCTCCCGGCAGCAGATCCATGATTCCGCACAGGAAATAGGGAACCGTCGTGATGGACAGTATCTCCAGACCGCACTGAATCACCTCTCTGTCTGCGGTATAGATATTCAGCAGCCTGGAGCCGAAAACGTACGCTCCGATGCCAAGCACCGCCGCCACTGCTGCGGACAAAATGATGCAGTCCAGCAGCACCCGATCCATACGCTTCGCCTTCCGGACGCCGTAGTTCTGGCTGGTAAAACTCATGCATGCCTGGGTAACCGCGTTGACCGCCGCATACAAAAATCCGATAATATTATTGGCTGCGGTATACCCCGCCATTGCCGTTGCGCCAAAAGAGTTTACCGACGACTGCAGCAGCGCATTGGAAAAATTTATGACTGTAGTCTGGATTCCCGCCGGAATCCCCACCTGGAAAATCCGTTTCAGGTGCACACTTTTGACAGAAAGCCCTGAAAAACGGAACTGATAACTCCCTTCTGATTTATAAAGACAGCGAAGCACGAGAATACTGGAAATCATCTGGGAGGTCACCGTGCCGATGGCCACTCCGGCTACTCCCAGCGGAATCACACGCACCAGCAAAAGATCCAGCGCCACATTGGCAAGTCCTGAAAGCGCCAGAAAAATCAGAGGCCTTCTGGTGTCGCCCACCGCTCTTAAAATGGCGGCCCCATAATTATAGAGCATAAAAAAGGGCATGCCCATAAAATATATTCTCATATAAGTGGTGGACAGATTAATCACATCCGCCGGAGTGGCCATCAAGGTCAGCGCCCAGCGGGCCGTTGCCACCCCCACAAATACCATAAGGATTCCGCTGATTAGAGCCAGCGTGATGGAAGTATGTACCACCTCGGACATTTCCCGGTCACGCTTAGCAGCATAGTAGCGCGCCGCCAGGACATTGGCTCCCATGGAAATTCCAATAAAAAGATTTGTAAAAATATTGATCAGCGCCGTCGTGGAACCCACCGCCGCCAGGGCCTCACTGCCGGTATATCTTCCCACCACGATAATATCCACCGCGTTGAACATCAGCTGCAGTATACTGGTGAGCATCAGAGGCAGTGAGAATGTGATCAGCTTGTCCATGATAGTTCCATTGCACATATCGATTTCATACTTGCTCTTATTCAATGTCCCGTCCCCTCTTTTCAACGTTTCATTATATCTGTGCAAGCTTATGTTACTGCAATCTTAATCGGCGGTCAATGGTTTTCATCCTTTATGCCGCAAAGTTTCCGGTATACAGCTGATAATATTTTCCTCTGGCATCAATCAGTTCATCATGACTTCCTCTCTCAATGATTCTTCCATGTTCCATAACCATGATACAGTCAGAATTTTTAATGGTGGACAGCCTGTGCGCAATGACAAAAGTCGTCCTGCCCTGCATCAGCGCATCCATCCCCGCCTGTACCAGCCCTTCCGTCCTTGTATCGATGGAAGACGTGGCCTCGTCCAGAATCAGGACCGGCGGATCTGCCACCGCTGCCCTTGCAATGGCCAGAAGCTGTCTCTGCCCCTGACTTAAATTGCCGCCGTCTCCGCTGAGCATGGTCTGGTAGCCGTCCGGCAGCCTTCGTATAAAGCTGTCTGCGTTGGCCAGTTTCGCCGCAGCAATACACTCCTGGTCTGAGGCATCCAGTTTGCCGTAGCGGATATTTTCCATAACCGTCCCCGTAAACAGATGGGTATCCTGCAGTACCATTCCCAGAGACCGCCGCAGATCCGGTTTTTTGATCTTATTGATATTGATGCCGTCGTAACGGATCTTACCGTCCTGGATATCATAAAACCGGTTGATCAGATTGGTGATGGTGGTCTTTCCGGCGCCGGTGGAACCCACAAGGGCGATCTTCTGCCCCGGGTGGGCGTACATTTTAATATCGTGAAGCACCATCTTCTGATCATCATATCCGAAATCCACGCCGTCGAATACGATGGCGCCCTCCATCCTCTGATAGGTAACGGTGCCTTCCGCCCTGTGGGGATGTTTCCATGCCCACACTCCCGTGCGGTTTTTTGATTCTGCCAGCGTTCCGTCCTCATTTTCCCTGGCATGTACCAGTTCCACATACCCCTGGTCCTCCTCCGGTTTCTCATCCAGCAGGGCAAATACCCTTTCGGCTCCCGCCGCACCCATCACCACGAAATTCATCTGCTGACTGATCTGAGTGATGGGCTGAGTAAAGTTTTTGTTGAGTCCCACAAAGGCAATGACCGTCCCCACTGTCATGCCCGCACTTCCGTTCAGCGCCAGCAGCGCTCCGATTACAGCACAGAGAACATAGCTGAGATTTCCGATATTGGCATTGATCGGCATCAGCAAATTGGAATACCGGTTTGCTTTATCAGAGCTGTCCCTTAGCCGGTCATTCAGCTTTTTGAAGTCTTCAATGGCCTGTTCCTCATGACAGAATACTTTAACCACCTTCTGTCCGTCCATCATCTCCTCGATATATCCGTCCACATTTCCCAGATCCTTTTGCTGCCTCTGGTAGTATTTTCCCGAAAGCCCGGCAAATACGGTTGTCACTTTCAGCATGACCAGCGCCATCACAACCGTCACCGCCGTCAGCGGAATATTCAGCACCAGCATGGAAATAAAGGAGGCCGCAAGAGTGGCCGCTGAATTGATGATCTGCGGGATGCTCTGACTGAACAGCTGACGCAGCGTGTCCACGTCATTGGTATACACTGACATGATATCACCGTGAGCATGGGTGTCAAAATACCGGATGGGCAGAGCCTCCATATTGGCAAACAGCTGATCCCGAAACTTTTTCATGGTTCCCTGACTTACATTTACCATGATTCTGTTATATGCATAGGCGGCTGCAATACCAATAATATAAAAGATTACAATCCCCTTAAGCGCCTGTGCCAGCGGCCCGAAATCCGGATGATCCGAATTCAGCAGCGGCACGATAAAATCATCCACCAGCGACTGCACAAACAGCATTCCCTGCATGGTAGCAAAGGCTCCCGCAATGATGCAGATCACTACGGCACAGAATGAAAACTTATAGCTGTGTATCATATATGCCAGCAAACGCTTCAGTACATACAGTGAATTTCTCTTTTTTCCCTGCATTTTGTTCTCTCCTTTCCTCTGTCTTAGACGGCCTGATCAAAATCCCCGCCGCCCTGGGTCTGGGATTCATAGATATCGCGATAGATTTCATTATTTTCAAGGAGGTGTTCATGGGTGTCAAATCCGTTGATTTTCCCATCCTCCAGCACAAGGATCCGGTCGGCCTCCTGTACGCTGGAAACTCTCTGAGCAATAATGATCTTCGTCGTCCCCGGAATATATGTCTGAAATGCCTCTCTGATTTTGGCGTCCGTAGCCGTATCCACCGCGCTGGTGGAATCATCCAGGATCAGAATCTTCGGCTTTTTCAGCAGCGCCCTTGCGATGCACAGCCTTTGTTTCTGTCCCCCCGACACATTGGTTCCGCCCCGTTCCAGCCAGGTATGATATCCATCCGGCAGACGGTCGATAAATTCAGAAGCACAGGCTGCCCGACAGGCATTTTCACACTCTTCTTCTGAAGCGTCTTCCTTCCCCCACCGCAGATTATCCAGAATGGTTCCCGAAAACAGCACGTTTTTCTGAAGCACCACGGCGACTTCCTTTCTCAGCACTTCCAGGTCATATTCTTTTACGTTTCTGCCGCCCACACGTACCGTCCCGTCAGAAGCGTCATAAAGGCGGCTGACCAGATTTACAAGGCTTGTCTTTCCGCTTCCGGTCCCTCCGATAACACCTATCGTCTCACCTGATCGGATATGAAGATCAATATTTTCCAGCGTTTCTTCACCGGTACCTTGTTTGTAGGAAAAGCTTACGCGATCAAAATCAATGCTGCCGTCGGCAACCTGCGTAACAGGATTTGCCGGATTGTGAAGCTGCGGGGTTTCCTTCAGCACCTCCGAAATACGCCTTACGCTGGCGGAACTCATGGTGACCATGACAAAAATCATGGAAAGCATCATCAGCGACATCATCACCGACATGATATAGCTGAACAGCGAGGTGATATCTCCTGTCGTCATGGCTCCCGCTGTGATAAACTGGGCGCCGAACCAGGAAACCGCCGTGATACAGGCGTACACCACCAGCATCATAACCGGATTATTCAGCGCCAGCAGACTTTCCGCTTTCACAAACAGACGATAGAGATTTTCCGCCGCCTTCTGAAACTTATCGTTTTCATGATCCTCTCTGACGTATGCCTTCACCACACGGATAGCCGTTACATTTTCCTGTACGCTGGCATTAAGATCGTCATACCGGTCGAATACTTCCTTAAATACCGACGATGCTTTTTTCATAATCACCGCCAGCACCAACGCCAGAAACATAAGCGCCCCCAGAAATACAAGGCTCAGATTCCTGTTGATCATAAAACACATGACCATGCTGAAAATCAGCATCAGCGGTGATCTCACGGCTATTCGGATAACCATCTGAAAAGCATTCTGCAGATTGGTCACATCTGTGGTCATTCTGGTAACCAGACCGGCCGTGCTGAACCTGTCAATATTAGAAAAAGAGTATTCCTGTATCCGTATATACATACTTTCCCTCAGATTGCAGGCAAATCCGGTCGAAGCGCTGGCCGCATATCTGCCTGCCATGGCTCCGGAAAAAAGACTTACCGCAGCCATAACCAGCATCAGAATGCCAAGCCTTAAAACGGCAGGCATGTTCGACTGCTGCAGTCCGTCGTCAATAATCATCGCAGTAATAAAAGGAAGCAGCACTTCCATGATGACTTCCAGCGTGGTAAATCCCATGGTAAGAAAAGTATCCCTTTTATACTGTTTTAATTGTCCAAGAACAGTTTTCATGCTGTTACCTCCGTTTTTGTTATTTTTGCTAAAACACTTACCTGAAAAATTCTATCTCACATTTCCTTGAATGTGAAATTCAAAGATGCTATAATCTATAAATAACTTTTATTAATATTTATTATGATAAGGAGAAACAGATGAATACCATCCAGCTTGAATGTTTTATCGCGGTCTCGGAACATTTAAATTTTTCCAGAGCGTCTGAATACCTGAAGATCACACAGCCTGCTGTCAGTCATCAGATCCAGACTCTGGAAGAGGAACTGGGCGTTCGACTGTTTAAACGAACCAGTAAAAGCGTGGCTCTTACCCCGGAGGGACTTCAGTTTCTGCCCGATGCGGAACTGATATTAAGAACAGCCCATTCCGCCAAAGAACGGCTTGGAAGACATGAAAACCTGATTTTTTTTGAAGTCGGGTGTCAGAATCATATGGAAGTAAATCTGTTCCCCCCTGTCTTCCGGAAGCTCTCCAGACAGTTTCCTCTGCTGCGCCCTTCCGTGCGCGTGGTTCCCTTCCCTTCTATTTTCGGACTTGTGGAAAACCAGAAGCTGCACGCCGCTTTGGGCATAAAAGAAGAGCAGAAAAAATCTGCCCTTAATTTCAAAGAACTTTATTCCGTTCCCACCGCCTGCGTCTGCTCCCCCAGCCATCCCCTGGCCCGTTTTGAAACTCTGAGTCAAAAGCTGCTGTCCGGCCCTTTTATTGCCTGTCCGCCCCGCCTGATCCCCGGAACCGTTTTTGCCGCTCAGAGCCGGATTCTGTCAGAGCTTACACCCGAACAGCAGTATTTTACGGAAAATATGGAAAGTGCATTTACACTGGTAAAAGCCGGTCTTGGATACACTCTGTACCCGGATGCAGCTCCCGCAAGAGATCCGGGCCTTTGCTACATCCCCGTCACAGATCTGCCCTTCCTCCCTTTTGGAATCTTTTACCGGTTCGGCAGTGATCACCCCGTGCTGAAACAGTTTTTAAAGGAATTTATTTAAAAACTGTTTCAAAACAGCGCAAAAAAGCCTGAGTCTCCATGGTTCAGGCATCTTTATTATTTTGGAATAACTTTGTCAGCAAATAATCAATATCTGTAGCAAATTGCGGCTTCTGGCCGGAAGCATACTGATCCAAATAGGCTTGACAGGCATCGACAATCTTTTTTGTGTTTTTATCAATGATGGACTGTATCAACTGGGCAAATACATTTCCCTCCGTACGGTAGCGAATCAGATACTCTTTCGTTACAGGAAACATTTTTATATAATGAATACCATGACGGTTTTTTGGCCTTGTCGTTGGCCTTGGCGGCAGCGCAAAATACTGTTCTTTCGGCGCTGCAGCAGGAATATTGGAACGGATCGGTACTGCAAAGTCATATTTTTTTCCCTTATATATCAAATGTATTACCATAACATAAGGGCGGCCGGATTTTGTCAGTACTTCTGGATCGCTTTGATACTTTTCCAGCAGCTTTGGGTTTATAGTTACTAATTTCATCCGTTATCCTCCATACATACAAAAGAAGGACTTATCATGTCCCCATGCGTAAGTCCTTCTCTACAGGTAGGCGATATTCTACGCTTTTGAAAGCACCCCGTCGCCTACGGAAGTTAAACATACAAGTTCATGATATTCTTGCCGTCATGACCGACGAGCATTTCTGCTCATTTATATTATACGCAATGGAAGAGAAAATAGCAACAAAAAAGACGCTTTTCCCGTACATCATTCTGATCCGTTCTGCATCCGGTAACAGGACACCACAAGCTCTACCATCCGGTTATAACTTTCCACCCCATCCGTCTGCCCATTGGCTTTTAAGTAGGCGTCGTTGATTTTCCCGGACCATTTTGCCGCCTGTCCTTCGTACTGCTGCCAGAATGCAGAGTTGGCTTTTACATCCCTGTCAGCCTCCTCCGATAAAAGGGGACGGATTTTAGACCACTGCTCCACATCCCTGTCATTCAGCTCATTCATGGCGTAGATCCAGGCGGACAGATAACCGCTGTACTGAAACTGTGTCTGTCCGGAACAGGTACAGCCAAGAAAAGCAATAAAATTCGCCTCTTCCTCCTGCATAAATCCCCGCAGATGGGACAGTTCATGGCAAATGGTAAAAGGAATATTGTAATCCGTCATATCGCCGTTGTAATTGGCCTCTATAGTAAAAGGGGAATATATCCCGGTCAGATTCTGCCAGGACAGAAACTGTGAAAATACCAGCTCTTTGGGACGGGGATAATAGCCCTTAAGCGAAGGATAGATTTCCCCCAGCCGGTTCATCGCTTTGACTGCCTCTTCTCCTACGTTTCCTTTCGTCTTCATCTGACCTTCTTCATCCCGCAGCACAAGGGCGCTGCGCTCATTGATCTCATCTGTCAGCCAGAGACAGACATCCGCCAGTTCTTCATCGGAATACCCTTCCACCAAAAATCCTTCTTTCTCCGAGAAAGATACACGGCAGTAATTGATGCCGCAATTTATCACATAGAGAAAAAACAAAAGAGCGCCCGCAAAAAACCACAGGGACAGCCAGCCAATCCCCTCTTCTTTTACTCTTTTATTTCTTATCCCCTTTACGGCCTCTTTGATCAATGTAATCAAAAATGCAGCCGTCAGTATGTACAGGCAAAGCTCCGCCGCGGAAAACGGAAATAAACCGCTTATCCTCCCGATCGTTTCCGTTATTCCTTTGTATATGTACTGAGAGTATAACTCCGCCGCAGAGGGCGACGCCCAGGCTGCAGCCGTCAGCAAAAGAGCGGCGGCCAGAAACACGCCGCCTGCCGCCAGTCTTCTTTTTACCTTTTTCTTCATAGTCTTTCCTGCTTTGTAAAATCTTTTTTTTATTGTACTCCTGCCAAAGTCAAACCGCAACGTTTAAGACAGCTGCAATTTCTGGAAAAAACTATCCTCCAATTACCGCTGCAAGAAGCTTCAGCACCCCCGCCAGCATCATGACCACAATGGGATTCCATTTGAATTTTTGAAGAAGAATCAGACTTACGAGAAAAATACACACCAGACTCCAGTTAGTTCCGGCAAGGGAAATTACCGCATCGTTTCCCCAGAAGGCGGAAACCAGCACAGAAATTCCCGCGGAGGCAATCATCGCCACCACCGCCGGACGCAGAGAATTCAGCACCCCCTGCAGCATGTTCATGCTACGGTATCTGAGATAAAGCCTGGCGATCACCGTAACGATAATACAGGAGGGAAGGATACAGCCCGCCGTAGCCACAAGGGCTCCCGGGACTCCCGCGATCTTGATTCCCACGAAGGTCGCCGAATTTATGGCAACAGGTCCCGGCGTCATCTGCGATATGGTGATCAGATCGGTAAATTCCCGCATACTGAGCCATCCGTGAGCATCAACCACCTGTCTTTGGATCAGCGGCATGGCCGCGTAGCCTCCTCCAAAACTGAACAGACCGATCTGCACAAAAGAAAGAAACAGCTCCAGATAAATCATCTTTTCTCCCTCCTGCCATGTACAAGCGATCGGATAACTCCGATCAGACCGCAGACAATAATGATAAGTACCACATTTACCTGGAATACACAGGCGGCTATAAAAGCGCCCGCCATGATCGCCCCGGATAATACGCTCTTTCCATGCACAATGCCCGCTCCCATTTCCCATACCACCGCCGCAATGACAGCGCCTACACCGGCCTGCATCCCCTCCAGCAGCTGACTTACGATAAAGCTGCTCCGAAACAGGTCGTAACATACCGATATCAGAGAGATAATTACAAAGGGAGGGATAATGGTGGCCGTGATGGCTGTCAGCACCCCCGCCATACCGGAAAGCTTATACCCCAGCACCACAGCGCCGTTGACCGCAATGGCCCCGGGAGCCGACTGGGCAATAGCCACCAGATCCAGCATTTCCTCCTCCTGTATCCAGTGATATTCATCCACAAATTTCTTTTTCATCAGCGTCACAATCACATATCCCCCGCCGAAGGTAAACGCGCTCAGATACAGAGTGGATAAAAATATTTTTAACAGTACCTTTTTTCTGCTTTCCATGCACCTTCCTCCTCTCCTGTCACCAGAATACCATGTAACGCTTCATTCTGCTACCTGGAATTTTGGCAAAGGAACAGAATTTAATGCTTGACGTAAAGTGAACTTCAGGGAGTATGATAAAAGAAAGGAGGTATGCGAAAATGACAAACCAAAATGAAAAAGAATCCATCGTATATTTCACAAGAGATTTATCGGCGGAAGGGCTTTTAAAAATTGCAGCCCGCGTCAATGAAACCATGACGGGCAAAATTGCCGTCAAGCTTCATACAGGAGAAAAACACGGACCTAACATCATTCCGCGTCCCTGGGTGGAAAAACTGATTCAGACCCAGATGCCCGGGGCATCCATCATTGAAACCAATACCTACTATGAAGGGGACCGCTATACCACGCAGCAGCACAGGGAAACACTTAAGGTAAACGGCTGGACCTTCTGCCCCGTAGATATCATGGATGAAGACGGAACTATTGCTTTACCGGTAAATGGCGGAAAATGGTTTACCCAGATGCATATGGGCAAAAATCTGACCGGCTACGACTCCATGTTTGTGCTGACTCATTTCAAAGGCCATGCCAAAGGAGGCTTCGGCGGCTCCAACAAAAACATCGGAATCGGCTGTGCTGACGGCCGCATCGGAAAACGTATGATCCATACCACTCCCGGCTCCGATGATATGTGGGACATTTCCGACGAAGAATTTATGGAGCGGATGACGGAATCCGCCAAAGCGGTGACAGACCATTTTGCCGGACATATCACCTACATCAATGTGATGCGCAATATGTCCGTCTCCTGTGACTGCGAAGGCACCGCCGCCATGCCCGTGGTCACTCCAAATGTGGGCATTCTTGCCTCCCTGGATATTCTGGCTGTGGACCAGGCCTGCGTGGATCTGGTGTATGCACTGAAAGAAGAAGACCGCAGGGATCTGGTGGAGCGGATCGAAAGCCGCTGCGGACTGCGCCAGCTCAGCTATATGAAGGAACTGGGCATGGGAAATGACTGTTACCGTCTGATCGATATCGACAACGGCGACGCGGTGATCTCCCTTGGGGACGCTGTAAAAGATGTGGTGCCCTTCAAGGAGGAAGGCCAAAACTAGAGCAGTCTGGCCAGCTGCCGGACCTCATCCGTATCAGTGGCCCAGCTTGTGGCAAAGCGCACGACCGTATGGGACTTATCATACTTTTCCCAGAAACTGAAGGTCACGTGCTTTTTCAGCTCTTCCATCTTTTCATTGTCCAGAATAACAAAAATCTGATTGGTGGGCGAATCGATAAAGAGCCGGTATCCTTTTTCAAGGAAGGCTCTTTTCAGTCTGCCCGCCGTCTCTATGGCATTTTTGCAGATTTTCCGGTACAGATCATCCGTAAACAGGACGTCAAACTGAATCCCCAGAAGTCTTCCCTTGGCCAGCAGCGCTCCCTGCTGCTTCACAAGCGTAACGAAATGAGGAGGCGCCTGTCTCGTGAAAACGACGGCTTCGCCGCACAGCGCCCCCGCCTTCGTCCCTCCTATGTAAAACACATCCGCAAGACGGGCGATATCCGGCAGATCCACATCCGCATCTTCGCTGGCCAGGGCATAACCAAGTCTGGCTCCGTCCAGAAACAGCGGTATCTCATAAGTACGGCACACCAGGGAGATTTCCTCCAGCTCTTTTTTTGAGTACAGTGTGCCGTATTCCGTGGGATGCGAAAGATATACCATTCCCGGAAAAACCATATGCTCATGATTTCCGTCGCCATAAAAATCCTGAAGATATTTTTTCAGGTCTTTGGCCAAAATTTTCCCTTCTTTGTGGGGCAGCGTCAGCACCTTGTGTCCCGTATACTCAATGGCTCCCGCCTCATGGGTGCTGATATGTCCGGTGCCGGCCGCAATCACCCCCTCAAACCGCTGCAGCAGGGAAGCGATGACCACTGAATTGGTCTGAGTCCCTCCCACCAGAAAGAAAACATCCGCTCCGGGATGATCACAGGCTTTTCTGATTTTATCCCTGGCGGACTCACAGTATCTGTCCGATCCATAACCGGGCAGCTTCTCCATATTAGTCTCCAGCAGTTTCTGCAAAACGGCGTCGTGGGCGCCTTCACTGTAATCATTTTCAAAATTCAACATCCGACATTGATTCTCCATAATAATCCCCCTTCTCTCTGCTTACTTTTCTCCGTCAAGTATAGCAGGAAAAAGGGTGAAATTCAATTATGGCAAATTCAGACATCATTTAGCGTCTTTGTAACTGACATCTTACGTATCTGTCCCGAAGCGTTCCACGACGCTGCCGCGGCTGCTGCAGTTACAAACAGAATAATGAATGCCATCTCTCCCGCCGGAAAGCTCCATGCAGCATATTTAAAATGAGATTCTATCAAAAGGGCGTAAAGCCCTCTGCCAAGGAACAGCCCTGCGGCGCAGCCTGCGATACAGCCGGATACCGCATAGGTAAAGGATTCCGCCGCGATCATCTTCGCCATCTGGCGTTTGTCCATCCCTACCGCACGCATGGCTCCATACTGCTTTTGTCTTGCGGAAACACTCATGGAAATACTGTTGACAATATGAAGCAGCGTAACCAGAAGGATAATTCCCAGAAAACCATACACACAGGATACAAAGGCAAACCAGGTGCCGGCCGTACTCTGTTCCCGCCTGTCCGTACACACGTACGCCGGACCCGCTGTTTTTTGCACATCTTTCACTGTCTGATCCCCTGCATTTCTTTCAAGCTGCACCATTACCAGGGAATAGTCCGTCGTTTTTGTAAGACGCATAAACGTATCGCCCGATACAATCAGGGAAAGTTTTCCGCCGGTGAGACCGTCGCTGCTGAAAGGATCGTATTTCAAAAGCCCGGCGATCTTTAGTCTTTGGCCGTACACCTCTATGGTATCGCCTGTTTTCCATGGGCTGTCCCGATCCCAGACTGCCAGCGCATAATTGCTGCTTCCATAAACTTTAGACAGGTCACTGCCTTTTTTTAACAGGTGATCTTTTTTCAGACAGTCCAGTTCAAACTCATCAAAGGAAATCATATCAATGTTTTCCTTTTCCCCATTTCGTTTTGCCAAAATATCCAGATCGCTTCTTCGTCCGTAGACCTGCTTCACCCCGTCCAGCCGGGCGATTTTTTCGACCAGTTCCTTATCTATAGCTTCCGTTTCCCGGGCTGTAATATCAATATCGGAAGTCTGGGAAGACTGAGGCATCAGATATCCTGCAAAATCAATCAGTACAGAAAAAGTGAAAAACAAAAGTATACTAAGTGCAAAGGATCCCGTCATGAGAACCAGATTCTTTCCGGCGGCGGCTGCATGATGAATGCCAAGCGCCGTATCGGCTTTCAAAAAGCGAAGCAAAAAGGGCCGCAAAAAAGGGGGTTCGCTTTTGTCATTTCCGGAAACGGCAGCGACTGCAGACACCTTCGAGGCCCTTCTTGCAGGAGAACCGGCAGCAAGAAGTACCGCGCATATTCCAACAGCAGCTCCACTGACAATGCCGATGGGGCTTACGCCAAAGAGCGGAATAGATGCAAACTCCTCTTTCACGAAAAAGCGCAGGAACGCGCACAGGCCCCAGGCAGCAGCCGTTCCCAGCATGATACCGGATGGAACCGCACTTTTACACCAGTTCAGGGCCTCCAGACGTACCAGCCTTTTGATCTGCTTCTGACTCATGCCGATGCAGCGCATCATTCCAAAGAATTTTGTTCTGCGGGCTACGCTGCTGCTGATGCTTCCTGAAATCATCAGCACCCCTGCGGCCAGAACGAAAACAAATAAAACCGCCGCCGTAAGAAACAACGTCTGTCCCATAGCGCTGTTCATGACATCTCCCAAAGAAAAGGTCCCGTGTTTGTCTGTCAGCCTGGCCTGTTCCATCCGCATTCCCATATCAGCCATGCTGAACATCGCCGTTACCAGAAATACAGAGAGGATAATACAAAGAATGGTCATCCTGTTCTGCCGCCTGTGCATTTTCGCCGAGATGGGAATCAGATCCAGATAACTTCTCATACACGACACCTCCCAAAATCCTTCACCAGACCGTCCGACACCTGAAAAATTCTGTCAGCCGTCTGTGCGATACTTCTGCTGTGGGTGATCATGATAATGGTCTGTTCATACTTTCTGGATGCTTCCTTCAAAAGCGCCATGACCTCGCTGGTATTCTGACTGTCAAGATTTCCCGTGGGCTCATCGGCAAGAATCAGCATCGGCCGCGTCATCAGCGCCCGGCCGATGGCCGCACGCTGCTGCTGGCCTCCGGAGAGCTGTCCCGGCAGGTGACGGCGGCGGTCTTTCAGATGCAGCACATCCAAAAGCTCCTCCAGATATTCACGGTCCGGTTTTTGATAATCCAACAGTACCGGAAATACAATATTCTGTTCAACCGTCAGTTCCGGGATCAAATTGAAGCTTTGAAAAACAAATCCGATATTGCGCCGGCGAAATACCGTTCTGCTGTCTTCGTTCATGGAGAAAATGTCTCTCCCGTCTATCATCACCTTGCCGGAATCGGGCGTATCAAGGGCTCCGATCATATTCAGCAGCGTGGTCTTTCCCGAACCGGATTCCCCCACCACCGCGGCGAATTCCCCTCTGGGGACGGAAAAGGAAACCTGTTTCAGCGCATGTACAGCCGCCTCCCCTTTTCCGTAAGTTTTTGAAACGGATCTTACTTCCAATAAATCCATCTGAGTAAACACCTCTTTTCGTCTTGATAGAAAAAGCGTACCACCCAAATCCTACTTTTCGGCGACGATCATCCTACAATTTTGAAGGAATAAGAAAATCAATGGTAAAGACGGTTCCCCTTCCGGGCTCGCTGTCCGCCTCAACCACGCCGCTGTGGGCGTCTATCACCGCTTTCGCCAGAGGAAGGCCAAGGCCGATTCCCCGAGTATCCTGGGAAAAGCGGCTGCGGTAAAATCTTTTGAAAATATGGGGCAGATCTTCCGGATGGATCCCCTTCCCGCTGTCCTTTATGGTAATCTGTACAAGAGGCGCTCGCTGCCTCCATTCTATGGAAATGGTATCTCCTTCCCCTGTATGATCAAAAGCATTGTTTACGATGTTGCTGACAGCTTCCGTCATCCATTCTCTGTCACAGAACAGCGCCGCTTTTGCATCCCCGGAAAACTGCAGTCTTTTTTTCTCCTGTTTTGCTCTGTAGCGGAAACTCCTTTCAATTTTATCCATCATTTCAGAAAGGTTTTCCATCCTCTTTTCCATCACCGCTGTTCCCGCATCCAGTTTTGCAATCTTCAGAAGATTCTGTACCAGGGATTCGATCCTGTCAAGCTCCTGCTCCGACAGTGCGGCAAATTCCTTAAGAGACGGACTTTCCCCCGCTTCCTCCTGCATAATGCCGTTGTAAATTTCAAGAGCCGCCAGCGGCGTTTTCAGCTGATGGGAAATATCCGATATAGTCTCTTTTATAAACGTCTTTGCCCTTCTCTCATTTTCCGCATGGGCATTCAGGATATTGACCAGCGTATTTACCTCATGAAACAGACGATACAGCTCTCCTTCCTCGTCACAGACAAGACGCACTTCACCGCTGCCCTTTGCATATTCCCTGATCCGCTGCACCGCATCCTCCAGGAGCGCATTTTGCTTTCTGAAATAGCGAAACATAACCGCCAGTATCAAAAGTCCCATAACCGGAAATGACGCCGCCATGAAAACCTGACGGTATTTCACCTGCATACCTTCCAGAGCCGCCCGGCAAAGGAAAAATATCACCGTTATAAAAATAACGCTGCAAAAAAGCCCTTTGATCTTTCTGTCCGCCAGTATTTTCATCTTTCACCCCCGCTTCCGGCTGCTCCACATGTAGCCCATACCCCGGACGGTCACAATCTTTTCCGGTTTTGCAGGATCATCTTCGATCTTGATACGGAGTCTGCGGATATAGACGGTCAGTGTGCTGTTATCGATATAATTTTCATCACAGTCCCAGAGTCTTCCTAAAATCTGCTCCGGCGAAAGAACTATGTCAGGATTTTCCATAAACAGACACAGCAGCTTGTACTCACTGGCCGTCACATCAATCCGACTGCCGTTTTTACGGACCTCACTCTTTGGCAGATTTACTGCAATGCCGTTGGAGTAAAGCTGTGCATCTTTCTGACTGCTGTTTTCGCTCCTTCGAAGCAGCGCATTCACCCGCGACAAAAACACCGCCAGCTTAAAAGGTTTCGTAATATAGTCGTCCCCGCCCATATCAAGCCCCATGATAATATCCGTTTCCTCATCCGCCGCCGTAAGAAACATCAGCGGCACCTTTGACACTTCCCGAATCTTTCTGCAGATATCATACCCCGACCCATCTGGCAGCGTTACATCCAGAATCACCAGGTCATAATTCTTTTCTCCCCATTTCTTTCGGGCTTCCAGACAGGTCCTGGCTGTTTCCACCTCATATCCCTGTTTCTTCAGCGCGAAGGTCAGACCATTTATCAGACTTAAATCGTCTTCCACAAAGAATATATGTTTCATTTCACTTCGCCTCCGGATTTCCTGTTTTCACATTTTCCTTATAATATAACCTATTTCCAAAGGATACAATGTTTTTTCAGAAAAATATTTCCCGGCAGATAAAAACACTCTGTGCAGCTTTCCTTTAAATCATGGCAAATTTCATGATCCAATCGCTGCACAGAGCATTTTCATTTCATTATCAGTTATCTTTTTTCTTTTTTTCCGTAATCTTTATCCGCAGCAGCAAACCTGCAAAAACAGCAGAGAGAGCCAGTGTTACAAGCGGCAGTACGCCTGTCTCGTCTCCCGTCTTCACATCCTTTTGACTTTTTTGAACCGTCGTCTGAGATGTCCCGGAAGACGGAGAAGAGGCGGAAGATTTTCTGCCCGATCCGGAAGATTTCTGCGTTGCCGCTGTTGAGGGACGCTTCACCGGATCTTTTGTCGTACCGCTGGGATCCTTCGTGGGAGCCGGCGTCGATATGGGTTCACCGCTTGGCGTTGGCGTATCACTTGGCATCGGCGTTGGCTCACCGCTTGGCGCAGGCGTGGGCTCACCGCTTGGCGTTGGCGTCGGCTCGCCGCTTGGCGTTGGCGTTGGCTCATCGCTTGGCGTTGGCGTTGGTTCACCGCTTGGCGTTGGCTCATCGCTTGGCGTTGGCGTCGGCTCGTCGCTTGGCGTTGGCGCAGGCTGATGGCTGTTTGTCACAATCAGCGTACCGTCATCCCCTGTACTGTATCGGATCCTGTAACCGCTTTCCTTCGCCGGTTTTCCTCCAATGGTCAGTTCCTGGATGGAGTAGGCGTATTTCACACCGGTCTGCGCATCATATACCGGAAGTTTTTCAAAGCTGCCCTTCCAGCCGCCGTCTTGATCTAATACGGCGGTCAGCTGATTGCCGTCCGCTCCTGTCACCGCTTCCATCTTCTGCTCAGCCGTCTGTCTGTAAAGCCCCACGGTCACCGCTTCCCGGCTGTCTTCTGAAATGTTATCCCATCTCTTTTCCACCGGGATATCCGCAAGCGCTGTATTGGTCACGGTAAATACACAGGCTTTTTCATCAGGAATTTCATCTTCTTCAACAGTAACCTCATAATCATCTGTCACACCTGCTTCCTTCACCGTATATGCAATCTGTTCGCCGTTCTCATCATATTTTGGCAGATCTTTAAAGGTATGAGTCCACTCACTGTCCTCTCCGGTAAAAAAGTCTCCTGCTTTTTCCAGAATGTTTGTCTTTCTGGGCAGAGTAATGGCTCCATCTTCCACCGGCTCATCGCCGGCATACAGCGTAAGCGTAATTTTCTCAGGACGGGTCAGTCCCGTATTTTCATCCAGCCATACCTTTTTCACCGTAATATCAATGGGATTTTTCACGTGAACCTGGTTGGTGATCACCGTGGAAAAATCATCGGTTCCCTCAGCAGTGTTTTTTGTCTCTTTCAGCTCTGCTTCATAAGTTTTTCCCCCGGCCGTATAGGTAAATCTGCCCTGATCATCCGCTTCCTTTCCATCCACTTTCAGCTCTCTGGCGATGTAGATATACCGAGCGTCAGTTTCCGTATACTTTGCCAGCCCGGTGAATGTGTGGGTCCAGCCGTTATCTTTATTAAGGACAGCCGTCACATTTTTTCCATCGCTGTCTGTTACGACGGACGCCGTATTTTCATCTGCTCCATCCACATACCGGTAAAGTCCGACCTCTGCATTGGAAGCCGCTGTACCTTCCCATCTTTTTTCCACTTTCAGGGAGACGGCCGTCATGTTGGTGACTTTATAGGCGTTACTGATTGCAGGATCCGTTGTATCCTGTTCAACCCCTCCCTGCCTGATAAAGCCGTCGGAATCTGCTTCCACGATCCGGTATATCGTTTTTCCATTATTATCGGTTTTGCTTCCCGGCATCACGCTTGGAACGCCTTTCCAGACCGCATGCCAGGAGGTGTCCTCGTAGTAAGGTTTATCAGAAGACTGTGCATCTGCTTTTCCATCCAGCTCAACCGCCGCCGCAGGCTTAAAGCCTGTCCAGCTGCCATCTTCTTTTTGATACTGCAGCTCTGCGGAAACTTTTGCATCGCCGGAGTCATCCTTTACCCATTCTTTGGTGAGACTGTACTCCACGGTTTCCAGTGTATTGGTCACTGTTGTGGTATTTGTATTTCCGCTGCCGGATGCTCCCCCAGAATTGACAGGGACATATTTTGCTGTGTAGGCGCCGTAATATGTCTCACTCACACCGCTGTCCGGAGATACTATAGATGTACCCAAAGCTGCAACATCGTATCCCGGCTGCAGTTCCACTGCCCGGTACTCACCGTCTGGCAGACTTGAGACAGTTACTGTCTTCTCATCTTCTGTATTACTTCCGGAAACTTTTATAATCAGAGGGCGAACTGTACTGCCGTTTCCATATACCTGAGCCCTTTCCCAGTCGCCATCTGCTGTCTTTTTCTGAATCAGGAAGCTGACTTCCCAGTCGCTTTCCGTTCCCCGTGGACGGGAACCATAGATATTATGATTGTCTCCCTTCCACTTTTTCGTCACCGAAAGCCTGGTCGTGTTCAGCATATTATAGACTGTTTTGTCCGCCGAAGTGTAAGAACCGTCGGCGCTGGCGACAATATTGTCACCACCATCTTTCATCGGGTAAGCCGGTGAAAACAGATCGGATGTGGAAAATTCATACGTATGTTCGTCAGCTTCCTCCGACACATTAACGGTAATATCCTGTTGTGAACCTGCATTCGGCGTATAGGAAATCTTCCTTTCCACAATCCGGTATTCCAGTAAAGTTATTTTGTCTGTACTGTCTTTCTTGATGGCCCCCGGCAGATTTTGGAAAGAGGCAGCCTGCCAGTCGTCGTCAATACGTCCGGTTATGGTTTGCTTATATAAATAATCTGCGCCCATAATCGTGCCATAATTATTAGCACCCAACGCCGTCTTCAGATAAGTTTCAGCATCTTGCCAGTCTATCCCACCTTTTTCCCTCACCTGAAGCGCAAAGGTAACGGACAAATCATATCCCAGATAGTCTTCCTCAATCGGTCTGCCTTCTCTATCCACCCAGTCTTTGGTAATGGAGATTCCAGTCTCCATGGAGTTGGTCAGATCTTTCAGCGTAATCGCTGCATTTTCCCCCTCTTCTGACACCTCTGCGCTCGCCGGTATTGTGTCCGTGGTATAAAGATCCTTCCAGGAAGCATCCTTTATTTCCTGCACCGAGTATTTCCACGGCATTCCGTTGGGCGCATATCTGGCCAGTTCACCTTCACTGTTTCCTTTTATCGTATAGGTCCAGTTTGATGTATCTGTATCTTTATCCCAATCAACCTTATATAAATTTTCTGATACTTCCTGCTTCGCGATACCATTGCTCTGCCCCGGCTGTGCATCGGCCTGGCGGTACAGTTTCAGTGTTATATTAGGTGGCCGTACTCCAAACAGATCATCATAATCCTTCCAGATCTTCTTTCCTGTGACAGCAACCGTCTCCGGGTCTACTTTGGGAATATTAACAAAAGTAACTGTATCATCCACATCCAGATCAACAGCCTCACTCTTCACCTGGCTGTCTTTTTCCACAGCCGCAGCCCCGTTGGTTATGTTCGCAATACCAGCTGTTTCAACATCACTTTTTGTCACCCAGGTATCAAAGCCTCCCAGATGGGTCTTATCTTCCACCACGTAATACTGGTACAGGGAACCATTGGGAGCATAGTATGGCAGATTTTCAAAAGTATGACTTACTCTGTAAAATCCGTCTTGTTCAGCGTCGCCAAAAATCAGTACGCACTGATCCACCTCTTCCTCTTTTGATGAAACTCCATCATTTCCGGTATAAGTCCGCATCAGTTTCATCGTCACAGCCGGCATATGGTCTGCATCGGCTGCTTTAAGATACTTTACTGCGGTAAGCGCACCCGATTTCTTCGGCTCATAGACATTCTCAACCACGTAGGTATGGATGACCGGCTGCCTGTACACATCCTCCCATTTGCTCGCTCCGTTTTCAGTCATCTTAATGGAAACTTCTTTCAGGGTATATTCATAGATATTGCCGTCTTCATCGTATTTGGGAAGAGGAATCTGCTCAGGAGACAATTCTTCGCCCGGTTTGATTCCCGTATTGTTACCTGCACACCTTAATGTAAACTCATACGTTCCGTTCCCGCCTTTCGACCAATTATCTACCGTCAGCGATGCAATCTCTTGTCCCTCTCCTTCTGCTCCCTTCACATTTTGATAAAGTGTGAAGTCCACAGCAGGGAGATCTTCATCAGGATATCCTGCCGGCAGGGAAGACCACAGTTTTTGTCCGACAATGGTGACATTTGCCGCCAGACGGTTGATGAAGGTACCCTCCTCCTTCAGCGCATAGCCAGTGTCGCCAGGAATCTTAACTGTATTTTCATTATATTCTTCTTCACTGTTTTCGGAATGCCCCCACACCGTTCCTATTTTTTTCGTCTGGTAGGGATTATCCGCACTCGCGGCGGGAATGGCATATTCCACATCGATATAATCATAATTCTGGATGTTTACGTGGGTTTTTTCCACGGCATAGTACATGATTTCATAGCCGTATTCATCATATTTCGGAACATTCTCCAGCACAGCATGCCAGTGCTTTTCTTTGTTCAGAGATTCATCCAGGTCTTCATCTTCATTGTATGTCCATCGGCAATCCCTCTGGTAAATTTCAGGGGTGTTTTCCCCTCCTTGCTCATTATGTGTCACCTGATAAATATCCAGGAAAATGTCCGGCCTCTGACCGTTCTCATACCTGTAGGCGTCCTGCCACTGTTTGTGCCATTGGATATTTTTTGTCTGGGAAAGACGGTTGGTCACAGTGATTTCCTGCTCATCATCTTTGTCAGCATCATCATCATGCGTAATGTACTTTGTCTGTTCATAGGAGGTGGCAAAGGGCAGCCACGCCTCATACAGTTCGGGATAATCTTTCTTCAGCTCCTCTTTGCTTATTTCATTCCCCTGGGGATCGAGCCATACTTCCCGGACAGTATACTGTACGGAAACGCCGTCCGACAGATATTTGGGGAGGTGATGGAAATAATATGTACTATTCGGCTCATTAAAATCAATCTTCTGCTGGGAATATACATATGATCCCTCAGCTTCCCCTTCAATTTTTACCGCCTCGTTGACAAGGGTCACCGTGTCATGATCAGTGCCATTGTTTGAAAACCGGTTCCTTGTGATCACTGCACTTGAAGGCACTTGACTGTCATTGGAAAATTCCAGCTGCATATAAAGGCCGGGAGCATCCCCTCCCAGTTTATTCAGTTCCTCTGAAATCTTCTCCTTAGCCTCTACTCGATCCACCCAGTTTTTCTGTACGGTCAGATCGATGTTGCCCAGACGGCAGTTTGTCACAATATGATTCGGAATGTTGTTTCCAATCTTCTCCACACGGTATGACACTTCATATCTGTGATACCTAGCCTGTATCTGATAAACTCCTTTTACAGCATTCTCTTTAATTTCCAGTGGATTCGGAAGAAAGCTATCAAGATCAGTAGTTTCCCCCATCTGGGTTTCCACTATATAAACTTCTTCCGGGTTATTATCTCCAATATCCACCCGCTGATTCCAGGAATTCCCGTCATTCAAAACTGCTGTAATCTCTTTACCATCTTTATCTTTAATCGGTCGTTCCGTCTCTATATTATAGACCTTAACAGTAACCGGTTTCCGGTGCAGCGAATCACCGTCGTCAATCCACTCCTTACTGACCATGATCCAGTTTCCTTCCCCCGGTGCGTTGATGACCTCCGTAGTATAATTGCCCGATGCCGGATCGTGCGTTGTAGTATAAGTGGGTATATAATCTTCTGGACCTTCCGTTTCCAGCACGGCATACTCCCACTGACGCCCCTCTTCATCGAACTCGTCCAGGTCTTCAACTGTAATTTTCCAGGACTCTGTTTCCTTTACTTTTATAACCGAACCGTCGGAAATTGTAACCTCTCTGAAATCACCATCCGCCACACCATCCATGGGTATCTGGGCCACCTCTTCTCCAGAAAGAGGCGAACCGTTGATACTGCGGTACAGCGAAAAGGTAAGTTTTGTGTCCGCAGGCGGAGCTGCTGGATCTCCGTCTTCATTAAACCATTGTTTATTGATGGTATATATTATCTTATTGTCCAGGCTGTTCGTTACTTTCGTGGCATAGGCGCCGTTCTCTTCGTTCTGGGTAGTTTCACTTGTGGCCTGATAGGTAATGGAACGATTCACGGCCGCGCCGTTTCCGTCATCAGCTGCCACCTGATGTGTCATCTGATAGCTTCCGTCTGTGGAGTTTTCTATCAGATTCCTATCACCATCGCCCGGCTGCGTATCATTTTCAATTCCCTGATAAACACCGACTTCCACCCACTGATATTCCAGCTCCTGCCCCTGGATATCATATTTGGGGACAGAGACCTGTCTGGTATCCTGAAGGTGTTCGGAGTAGAAGTCTGACATGGTGACACTGGTATCCGTATTTTCCCAGGCGTCCTCCGAACCTTTCGCCCGTGACTGAAGTACAAGCTTCACGGCTGTCTCTTCAAAATCAGCCTGAAATGCCGCCGCTTTCCAGATCTTCGTCACACCTACCGTCACGGTATCATTCCGGCGGTTGGAGAGAACGCCTCCATTGTATATGTAGGTATTTCTATCCTCTCTTATTTTTTCCTCGCCGTTTATCGGTTTCCCGTTTTCGTCCAGTTCCTGTTCTTTAATTTCTCCGGCTGTATTTGCTACGGTATCCGTGATGGAGTTATCGTTATTCACCTCGCCGAATACCTGATCATATTTACCGGCGTTATCCCCATCCAGATACTCCCTGGTCACATAAAGATACTGATATCCATCGGGATCATATTTATCCAGTCCGGTAAAGGATATTTTCTGATCCTCTTCGCCCGGATTCAACTGAACAGTGAGGATTTCCCCTGTTCTGTCGCGCACCGGCGCGGCGCTGGCATAACTTTGTCCCTTTCGATAACGCCATAGTTCAAACTTTCCGCCGGGACGCGTAACTCCTTCCGGATCCAGCCACTGCTTTTCGGCTGTGTAATCGGTTTTTCCCGTCAGTGTCAGAATCAGTTTTCCGCCGCTGTGAGCTTCTGTGGTAACTCCTCCGAAATTAGGAGCGTTGGCATTGTCATAACTGATGGCATAGTAATCGTCTCCTTCGGTGAAGATACCATCCAGCCTTCCGTCTCCGTCAATTTCCTCCACCAGGTAAGTGATCCGGGAGCCGTCCAGATTATACTTTCTTACCGAATAGCTCAGAACCGCAGTGTCACCGTTTTGCTCAGTTGTATCCCATTTGACCTCCCCAAAAAGAATATCCTCCGAGCCGGCAGCCGCATCGCCTCTGAACCGAAACTGTTCCTTTATTGCTGCCATAAATTCATCTGTACTGCTGCCTTTATCCCCATCCCTCATCTCTACGGTAATGGTAAAATCGGACTTTAACACGTAGTACCAGCCATAATACTCTGTATTTGAAATAGAGGGATAGTCTTCTATATTGTCTGCCGTGACATCAAAAATCTCATACTTACTATTCTCTGCCGGTTCAAACTTCCAGCTGACTTTAGATGCGCCCGCCAAACTCTGAATTTCAGAGGGCAGAGTATTCCCCTCCACAGAAAGATAGTAATGAGTGGCGTCGCTGGTCACCTGGACCCCGGGCATCTGCGTCAGACCCACTTTGGTCATATTACCTTCCGTCAGCTTCTGATATTCTCCGCCGTCAAGGGAAAACCAGAAGTCCACAAGGGTATCATTCATTTCTGGCCTGGCACTTGCTTCGTTATTATTATCCACCCAGTAAAGAGTTTTCTTCCATTCTTCCCGGTACTGATAAATATTGATTTGATCCCCCGCGTCCTGCTGCTGAGGTTCTCCATCGCTTTCCGAGTTGGCTTTGGATCCCTTCATATTCTCCTGGTTCTCATCTGATTTTAAACCATCCGTTTTCCACACTGCCGGTACGGAGGCTTCTTTTTCATCCGCCGCCTTTGTTTCACCGCTTACGGGCAGCGCTTCCATGGCGCAGCGAAAAACTACCGCTGCCCCATCCTCATACGAAACCTCCTGGTCTTTTACAAGGACATTTCCGTGGATCAGCACAGTGCTGTCCATATCATTCAGTTCTGCTGTCACATCGCCTTTTGCCCTTGTCTGCTGCAGTACAAAATGAAGCGTCTGAGCGCTTTCTTTTTCAATCCCGCTTACCGTCATCCCCTGGGGAAGATTTTCCAGAGTGACAACAGGATTCTGACCGGCCAGTATCTGACCTTCGTCATATGTATAATTTCCATCCGGAAAGCCCAGTCCTTCCGGCAGTGTCACCGTCCCTGTCAGCTTTAAAAGCTGCGTAAAAAGCGCTCCCGTCTCCTGGCGGTTGGAAGAAGCCGCCTGTAAGGAAAACCCATAATCCTCTTTTGGTTCCTGTGCCTGCAGGCTCATCCTCCAGCCAAAAGAAGCCGTAATATCCATAGGGGAAGCGGTGATGCTTTTTTGCACCTTATCTTCCGCTGCGCCGTCCGGAAACGTCACGGAAATATCGTCTTTCGTTACATCAAAAGTAAAAGGAGCAGTAATCCCGGACGGCACCGATACCGTCAGTTCCTTTTCTATAGATTCCTGTCCCTTTTTCAGTGTAAAACACAAAGCTGCCGTTTTGTCTTCGTTTCTTTTAAGAGTAAACCCTTCCGGCTGCTGCCCTCCGACAAAATCCGTCAGAGCATCGGCCTCCTGCTGCGTCAGCGCAATGGAAATCGATGTCTCCTCCAATCCGCTCATGCCGGCTCTGAGATGAATTTTGGCTTCGCCGCCAGACGCCACAGACGACTGCTGCGGCTTCCAGGTAACTGTTATCCCAGGATCTGCCTGTAATTCATCCTTCTCCGTCATAATGCCTGCAAAGGTAGCAGACGGAAGCATGGATATAAGCATGACCATAATCAGAAAAACAGACAAAATTCGGCTTTTGATTTTAATTTTGCCTTCCATACTTTTCTCCCTTTCTTTTTAGTCTATTTTTGATCTGGCCGCTGATCCAAAATATTATTTGTGGTTTTTCATTCTTCACAAACATATTCAGTATCTCCCATTCAAATGATATTGTCAAGATCAGTTGACACATTTTCCATTTTATCATTATAAGCTTTTATATTGCCTGTTCTAAAAACGAACCGGAAGGGGATTAAAAATAAACGAGACCTGTTTTCAGGAACGAATACGGAAGGTTTTCGGTGCAAAACGGTAAATCAGAATGCATGCCAAAATACAGTAAAGGACACAGAACACAATGCACATGATTCCAAACGTCAACGTGTCCATCCTAAGCTTCATCATAAAAAAGCAGACCATATATGTCGCCCACAATACCAGCTGATAAGCAGCGCTTTTCATCTCCGTACCTGCATTATAAGGCTGCATCAGATAATAAATCGTCAGATAATGGACGGAGAAAAACATACTCATGCAGAGAATGGAAACGAAAATCACCGCGTAATTCAGCGGATTATCCGTCCCGCCCGACGCGTAAAGAAGCAGCGCCAGTCCTGCGCCAGTCACCACAGCCGGAAGAAGGTTTACTTTTATGATTTCACGCAGACGGATTCGAAACAGCCTCAGCACCATGGCCGGCTGTTTATAAAAGGAATAAGTCAGCAGGCTGTGATCGCAGTTGATGAACAGCGCTCTGGTAAATCCGGTTCCCCGGTTGATGGCATACATGATGAAGACAAAATAGGGCAGAAAGGTCAGCAGAAGCTCATTGATCCGCTCCTTGATTTCCGGTCTGACAAAAAACGCCAGCAAAAAGCCCAGAACCACGAAAAGGCAGACCACGGCAGTCTTTTGGGAGGATTTCCAGAGTATCTGCTGATGCCGCCGTACAAAAAGTTCATTCAGATATTCAAACCCTTTTTTCCGACTGGTGATGGAAAGATCCGCACTGATGATTTTCCGCGTCTGTTTCTGGCTGATCTTGGCTGCATCGTCCATCTGCACCATCATCTGGGAAAACAGCTGACGATTCATTTCCCGGTAATCCGAAAATGTCACAATTTTCCGGATGCCTGCCATACCGGCAGCAAAAAAGAGCAGGAACACCGCCATGGAAACCGTCTTTGGAAGTACTGCTCCCACTGCCGGAAGGCCGTAGGCTGCAGCCAGCAAAAGTCCCATGGCAAGCCAGGCGAATTTCCCCAGCCGGTTTTCATTAAAAGCAATTCCCCGGCGTTCAAATCTCCAAAGAGAAATTGCCGCCGTAGCCGCCTTGCTTCCCGCCACGCCAAAAGGTATCAGCACACAAAATGCGGCAGGGATCTTTGCACCTCCCAAAAAGAAAAAACTGAAGGGTAAAAATCCCACGATCACCTTCAGTATACTGTAGCCATAATTCACCAGGGTGAATTTCCGCGCATCCATCCGCATGAGGGTTATGGCATAATATTTATCCCGGGTAGGATTAAAGAGACTGGTATTGGCATAGGCCCCGATAACCGTCAAAAAGAGCATCACATGCAGATACAGCCCGTCCGCCTCTTTATTTTTATACAGCAGGGCTGCACCGGCGATCATAATGAGAAAATAGAGAAACTTTCCCAGAAAAACAGAGATGATTTCCCATATAACGGTTAAAATGTTGGCAAAAATTTTCAGCCCCTGCACCTGATAGAGTCTGTCCGGCAGCAGCTTTTTTATCAGCGGAACCTGCTTCAGACCGTATAAAATGCTGTTAACCCGGTAAGTGTTTTTAAGTGCAAAAGACAGTCGAAGTGTTTTAATCATGATTTTCCTCCCGCAGCGCCGATATGATCTTGTCCTTGAATTCATGGCTGCCCAGATTGGATTTGTCCACCCGTTCCAGTACGCCGTGATTGAGAAGGACAATCTCATCACAAAGATCCAGGGCCAGATCCAGTATATGAGTGGAAAAGATGATAATCCTGTCTTTCTTTAAAGAACGAAGGAGCTGCTTCATTTCTTCCGCCACCACCACATCCAGAGAAGTGAGGGGTTCATCCAGCAAAAGCAGATTCGGCCGTGCAATGATATTGATCAGCATCTGCATCTTGTTCTTCATTCCATGTGAGTAGTCCTTCATCAGCTTATCCCGGTCCTCCGGCTCAATATTCACGTAAGAAAAATATTCATCCAATGAACGGGAATCCCGGATACTTTCACTGTTGATCTCCAGAAAAAACTTCAGAAATTCCCGTCCGGTGAGAAATTCCGGAACCGTGGGCGTGGACAGTACGTATCCGACATCTTCCGCCTTTACTTCCCTCACGGTTTTCTCCTCCATAAAATAAAACCTTCCGCCGTCGCTTTTGATGTCCCGGTTCAGACAGTTGAACAGCGTTGTTTTTCCTGCTCCGTTCCGTCCCAGAAGGCCGTATATTTTTCCACTTTCAAAGGTGAAGGTGATATCTTTTAAAACCTCTTTTTTCTCAAAATGTTTGGACAGATGCTCAATCAGAAATTCCATAATCTTCCTCCGTTTTTTCTTCCATACGTAGCGTTTTTTTGATTATACTGTCGCCCCGGTTTTCTGTCAATTTATCAACTGTCTTATTCCTTTTGCAGAAGCTCTTTGATCTGAGAAATCGTTTTTTTCTGTTCCCGAAAAGCTTTGATCTGCTCTATGCGCTCCATGGTTTTTTCCCTGGGATACCTGCGGGTTAATTTAGCGTCTTCCTGTCTAAAGGGAAGAAACCCTTCTTCTGTATAATATTTCAGCGTACTGTACCGGGCTCCGGTCAGACGGACCAGTTCCCCGATCGTTACATATTCAGAAGCCAGAATGGCTTCCATACTTCTTTGTCTGGACAATTTTCCATTCCCTCTTTCCTCAGGTCGCCGAAACAATCAGCAGTACCAGCAGTGAATCCACATAATCTGTCACTCTCTGAATTTCTTTGTTGGCAGGATTTTCCTTGATTTCCTTCAGACGCCTTTTCAGATCTTTTTTTTCATAGGCGGAGAAATATTTTGTGAGATTTCCGCTCTTGTTTAAAAGAGACGTCAGCGCAACAATATCCTCCGACAATTCCCCGTCCTCCAGAAGCTCCGCCCGGATATTTTGAATCACTGCATCCACAGCCTTTTTATCCGGAATGTAAACGTCTTTGCTGACGATGAATCCGTCCCTTTCTTTTTGCACGCAACCGGCCAGAGCCAGTGAATCGCCGATACTTTTAATCAGCTCGTTTATGTTTTTATCCGTGAAGGTAATAGAATAATTTTCAATTACCCTTTCAAATTTAACCGGCTGCTTTTTCTCGATATAGTCATATAAAGGGGCAAGAAAAGATTTCCCCGCCGGCAAAGGCTTTTCCGTGAAAAGTTTCTTCTCCTTAAGACTGACAATTTCATCCAGAAGCAGTTCAACCACACCGGATGCGGCGATACACATAACCTTTTCAATTTCAAATGATGATATCTTCCCCTTATTGTTCAGAACACAAAGCAGATACTTCTGTGTAAGCGACAAATCTCTCATATTCTATCCTCCTGCTGCATTTCATCTTACTACTTATTACTTACTACTTACGATATAAGATTATCACACTCTTCGTTTTCCGTCAATACATTTGTAATCATAATCAGCAACCAAAACGCACATTTTCTGTCAGCGCCGGTTGGTAGAAATCTTTTTGAAACAGGGTATAATAGGAACCAGCAAGGAGGTTTGAAATACATGAAAAAGCAATCCAATATGATTTCCGCAAATCTGACCACCCTGCGGCAATATCATAAGTATTCACAGGAAGATGTGGCGGAGAAAATCGGCGTGACCCGCCAGGCTGTGGCAAAATGGGAATCCGGCGAAACGGTTCCCGATATTTTAAACTGCGGCGCTTTAGCGCAGCTTTATGACGTATCAGTGGACGATCTGATCTATTATGACCAGAAAACTACAAAACTGCCGATTCCGCCCAGAGGCAAGCATCTTTTCGGCACGGTAAAGGTGGGGGAACGGGGCCAGATTGTGCTTCCAAAGAAAGCCCGCGACCTTTTTCATATCAGTCCGGGCGATCTTCTGGTTGTGCTTGGAGATGAAAATCCGCAAAGCGCCGGCATCGCTTTAATTCCCGGCGATTCAATTTTACGCAACATTGCATTTTTGAGGGATATGCTCGACATCGGCGAGAAGGAGGATGACCAGTGACAGAATTATTGAAAGCAGAGCATTTATACAAACAGTATCCCGGCTTTACTTTGCAGGATGTTTCCTTTAGCGTAAAGCCGGGACGTATCATGGGACTGATCGGAAAAAACGGGGCCGGAAAAAGCACAACGCTGAAATCCATCCTGAATATGGTCCGGCCAACGTCCGGGACGGTGACCATGCTTGGGAAGGACTTTTTCCGCTGCGAAAAGGAATGCAAGCAGAAAATCGGCGTGGTGTTCGGAGGAACCGACTTTTATCCATTAAAGAAACTGTCATCCATCACAGCTGTCACCAGACAGTTTTATCCGGACTGGGATCAGAAAAAGTATGAAAGCTATCTGACACAGTTTGATCTGGATGAAACCAAACAGTTTCGCTCTCTTTCCAGCGGAATGAAGGTAAAATATCTTCTGGCTCTTGCCTTGTCCCACGACGCACAGCTTTATATCCTGGACGAACCCACATCCGGACTGGATCCCGTATCACGGGATGAGCTCCTGCACATCTTTATCCGCATCGTAAGAGACAAAAAAAGGGCCGTGCTGTTTTCCACCCACATCACCTCGGATCTGGACCGGTGTGCCGACGACATCACTTACATACAAAACGGACATGTTTTAAAAAGCGCTGACAAAGAAACCTTTATCCGCTCCTTTGAACACCTGAAATCACCGGATGATATAAAACCGCTCACTCTGGAAGATATCATGCTGCGCACAGAAAGGAGACTTGACGATGAAACTGCTTTATAAAGAGCTGGCGCTGGCCGCCCATCCCACCTCTTTCGTCTTTGCCTTTTTGGGCTGCCTGGTTGTCGTTCCCGCCTACCCTTACACAGTTATTTTCATGTTCGGCTGCCTGGCTCCTTACCTGACCTTCCTTTACGCCAGAGAGACCAACGATGCGTGGTATACGGCCATTTTGCCGGTCAGCAAACGGGACAGTGTCAAAGGAAAATGTCTGCTGATCCTGTCCATCCAGCTATTTCAGCTGCTGATCTCAATCCCCTTCGTTTTTCTGCGGAAGTTTTTGGATGTGACCAACAATCCGGTGGGAATTGACGCCACCGTGGCCTGGTATGGATTCGGTCTGATCATTTACTCCGTTTTTGATCTTGTCTTTTTCCCCGCCTATTATAAAAACGGCTACAAAGCGGGAAAGGCTTTTATCCTGGCCGCAATTCCCATGGCGCTTCTTATGACTGTTGTGGAAGGGGTGGTCCATATTCCCGCTTTAGCATGGCTGGACAGCTATGCACCCCGGGATCTGCTTTTGCAGCTTCCCATTTTGCTGGCCGGAATTTTATGCTATGGACTTTCACTTCCGGCCGCATACAGGATATCTGTCCGTCGTTTTGAAAAGGTGGATTTATAATATTTAACCGCCGCATGGATTTCCTCCATACGGCGGTATCTGTTTTAAGTCAAAGACTCTGCGGAAATTTCCACCTGCTTTTTGCAAAATGCAACTCCATATTTAAAAATATTTTTTACCCCCTTCGCCGTCAAATCCGTATCATATTTCCGGTCATTTATCTGTTTGAGAGCGGCAGCTGAAAGCTGTTTTAATTTCTCCCGTGAATAATATCACTTAATTTTTGCAGGATCTCTTTCTGATAGACAGAAGCAATCTCCCGATTAGGCAGCATCACTTCACACATATAATCACCGCTGAAAAGAGATTCTGTTCTGATAACTTTCAGATAACCGGCAACCAG
This sequence comes from uncultured Ruminococcus sp., assembly GCA_946494335.1. Taxonomy (GTDB): domain Bacteria; phylum Bacillota; class Clostridia; order Lachnospirales; family Lachnospiraceae; genus Ruminococcus_G. The sequence goes on from CAMMBV010000011.1 coordinate 43,916, forward strand.
AAGAAAGCTGTATACAGAAGAAGGGTTGCTCCTGATCTGAGGATAAATAACTCCCGTATCGATATAAGTCAGGAAGGATTCGCCCTGCATTAATGCATTCAGACGTTCATAAACATCAGAATCTGCATTTTTTAAGACCTCTCCAATGATCTCATTGCTTCCCGTGAACTGCCAGAATGCTATTAATAACAGACCAGGGATTAAATATTTCTGTCTCTCCGAACTGATACCCATCATACCAGGCGCATATTTCTTCATATTTTTCCTCTGCACCATAATAAGCGGTGATTTCCTTTACCTCATTTGAAGTAAATCCAAAATATTCACTGTATCTGTCATCCAATACAGAATTTACTTTCAGATTATTTAATCCGCTGAATATGCTCTCTTTTGCCACGCGAAGAATTCCTGTCAGAAAGCCATAGGAAAGATGCCGGTTATCTTTCAGTCCGCCTGAAAACAAGTTGCGCATAAAAAGAATAACCTTATCATAAAATCCTTTCATATAGCCCTGCTGAATCGGTGTGTCATATTCATCGATAATAATAACGGGCGCAATGCCGTAATGCTCGTCCAGCATTTGAGAAAGTCGCTGCAGCGACATCATCATATCTGTGGCGTTGGCTTTTCCCTCCAGCACACTTCTGAAATATTCTTTTTCATACCTGCTGCAGCATGAGCTGACCAACAGTTTTCGGTGGCGTTCAAACTCCTGTCTCAGAATTTTTGTAATCTGATCATAGGTCTCTTCCCAGGTATCCCGTTTCACATCTTTAAACGTAATAAAAATCACCGGATATCTGCCCTGATAATCCCGGTACTTTTTTCCGCACTGCCATATCTTTTTATCTTTGAAATAAACGGAGGTATCCTCGTCCGTCTTTTCAAAAAAAGTGCGAATCATATCCATATTTAATGTTTTTCCAAATCGGCGCGGCCGGGTAAACAAAGAAACCATGGGCCGCTCATCGAGGAAATCCCGGATCATCAGAGTCTTGTCCACATAATAATATTCTGATGATGCCAGACGATAATCCGTAATTCCGATGGGCATCGGTAAAGCCGGCGTCATTTTATTCTTTTTGTATGCTTTCGTTTCCACGCGGCCGTCACCTCCCAAGCAATCTTTCCTTCACCGCCTCCTCATGGGCGCACATGACATCTTAGACGAACCCACGTCGGTCTGGAGCCTGTATCAAGGGATGAGATTCTGCATATTTCCCCCAGTATTTTTTCTTTCGTTAAAGCGCATTGTCAATCAATTCTTTCTGAAACTCTTCTACTAACGCTATCACCTCAACGTAAGCATCTGGATATTCACTTTTAAAATCGGCAATCAAATCAGCAAGCTCACCAATATTTACTGTCGCCTGCTTGTGTGTGCGGATATAAGATGTAGCTTTCAGCAATAGTTTGGGATAATCAACAGCCTGTATTTCAAAATCGTACTTTGGGTCTATGTGCTGTCGATTTGTTACTCGCGATATGGGCAGTACAACATAATCATCGTCATCTGCCAGTCCTATGATAAGCACAGGGCGCTTTTTAAATGCCATTTTGCGCGTAGAACTATCGTAATATTTAAAAGTGGCCCAATATGCTTTGCCTATCATTGAGCCACCTCCACATCATCAAACTCATCATAATACATATCATATATTGCATCATATGGTCTTACTCTTTCAGCATCTTTTCTTATATCATCAACAGACAATGGTTTACTTCCGTTTTCTCCGACAGCTAAGTTTTTTCTTGAATTCTGCCATGAAAGTTCTTTGTGAGAGATTTCACTCAGTTTCCACGATGCTAATCCGCCATATTGCAATATTACGTTTTTTACAATATAGGTCGCTGCTGCTGACAAAGGTCTCTTGTCCTCATAATACATGCCATCTTCTGTATACAAAGCACGCACATCTTTTGATACAGGACCATATTTCCAGCCCTCAAACACTTCTGGAAAAAGCGGTTCATTCGTAATTGCAAGGCTTTCCCTCTGTGAAAGATAAAGTAACTTGTGCAGTTTCATCTCGTCAATTACTTCACCTGACTGCCGTTTGTACTCATCATATACATATTGAGCAACATCAATAATTCTTTCCATGACTGCACCTCCTTTGATTGCGCACTGCATAGTATAAAAAAAGCGCCTTACGGCGGACCCCACATTTGATGCCAGCACATGGCACATAACAAAAATCAGATTAATGTAGGTGTACAGCGTATCTCTACCTGCAATTTTATTTTATGCAAACATTACGACTTTGTCAACTGTTTTACTTCTCCAAATTAATTAACTTTCACTGTCCTTTTCTCATCTCTTAAACCCAACAAATGTTAGAAAACGGTGTTAATCGATAAACATGGCATCTCCAAAAGAAAAGAAGCGGTATCTTTCCTTCACCGCCTCCTCATAGGCGTGCATGATCTTTTCCTTTCCTGCCAGGGCGGAAACCAGCATCAAAAGGGTGGACTCCGGAAGATGAAAGTTTGTGATCAGGCAATCGATCACTTTAAATTCATATCCCGGATAGATAAAGATATCGGTCCAGCCGCTGCCGGCTTTTACCATGCCATTTTCATCCGCCGCCGACTCCAGCGTCCGGCAGCTGGTGGTACCCACGGAAATGACCCTGTGCCCTGCTTTTTTTGCCTCATTGATCAGCCGGGCCTGATCCTCTTCCACCACATAGAATTCCGAGTGCATATGATGCTTTGTCACATCTTCCACCTTCACCGGCCGGAAGGTGCCAAGACCCACGTGGAGCGTCACATGGGCGATAACTGCCCCCATCTGCCGCACCTGCTCCAGCAGCTCCTCCGTAAAGTGAAGACCCGCCGTGGGCGCCGCCGCCGAACCGTCGTGTTTGGCATAGACGGTCTGGTACCGGTTCTTATCCTGCAGTTTATGGGTGATATAAGGAGGAAGGGGCATCTCCCCCAGGGCGTCCAGAATCTCCTCGAAGATTCCGTCATACTCGAAGCGAATCAGGCGGTTGCCCTCCTCCACAATATCGATTACCTCACCCTTTAAAATACCGTCTCCGAACATCAGCTTTGTTCCCGGTTTTGCCTTTTTCCCGGGCTTTACCAGCGTTTCCCATACGTCCTTGTCCCTGCGCTTTAACAACAGGATCTCAATATGGGCGTCGGTTCCTTCTTTTCGTCCGAACAGCCGGGCCGGAATGACTTTGGTATCATTGATCACCAGACAGTCTCCGGGATGGAGCCAGTCCAGAATATCCGTAAAATGCTGATGGCGGATTTCGCCCGTTCGTCTGCAAAGATGCATCAGTCTGGAATCCGAACGCTTTTTAAGCGGATCCTGAGCGATCAGCTCCTGGGGCAGGTCATAATAAAAATCCGAAGTTTTCACTGTCTCCCCTCCCCGTAATAGTCGCCCATATTTCCTTTGTCATAATAAATCCGATCCTCCTCCAATATGCGAAAGCCCTCCTTATCCACGTCTACAATGCATACGCCGCAGTTTGGCGGCACATGGCCCCGCCAGAAATTTTCCGTATGGTCCTGATAAAAATAATTCATCAAAGCCCGCAGGGTACAGCCATGGGAAGAAATCAGCACGTTGATATCCTGATCCCTTTTCTCCTTCAAAAGTTCCTCCAGAAAATCCGCCGTCCTGTCACATACCTCCTGGATCCGTTCCCCGTCTTTTGGCGGTTCGTAATGGAAGGGATCTGTGAAAAATGCCTGGAAGGATTCCGAAGGAATCTCATAATGATCCCGGTGACAGGACAATCCTTCCCAGATGCCAAAACCGATCTCTTCCAGACGCCGGTCAACGACAACAGGAGCGTCCGTCTCCTTTGCCACCAGCTGCGCCGTCTGCAGCGCACGCTTTAAGGGGCTGGAATAAACCGCCTCAAAGTGTACGTCTGACAGGGCTTCCCCTGTCAGACGTGCCAGCGCCACTCCTTTTTCATTCAGGGGAATATCGGATTTCCCCTGAAGCTTTGCCTGTGTGTTCCACACGGTTTCTCCGTGTCTGATAAAATATAACTTCATTTTACACCTGTTACTGTCTTAAAACAGCACCCAATCCTTCCAGTCCGTTCAGTATCTTCTTCATGGCAGCCGTAATATCCGCTTCCTCCAAAGTACGGTCATCCGCACGGAATGTGATGGAATAAGCTACGGATTTATATCCTTCCTCGATCTGATCTCCCTCATAGACGTCAAAGAGCTGATAGGATTCCAGAATCTTTCCGCCTCTTTGTTCAATGATCTTTTCGATCTCACCCACCATGACTTTTTTCGGCACTACCATGCTGATATCCCTGGCCACGGCCGGATATTTGGCGATGCCGCTGTATTTTCTGTCGTATGTGGCAAAGTCCAGAATGGAAAGAATGTCCAGTACCGCCACATACACTTTTGTCTTGATATCATAATTGTCCGCTGTTTCCGGATGAATTTCTCCCAGATATCCCACGCAGGTTCCCTCATACATCACATCAGCCTGACGGCCCGGATGCAGGAAGGGCTTTTTGTCGGAGGGATCATACTCTACTTTTTTATGCATTCCCACCTTTTCCAGGAATTCTTCCACTACGCCTTTCATCACGAAGAAATCCCCTTCTCCGTACATACCCAGGGTAAACATCATACGTTCCTCCGGCAGACTGGTCAGCGGAAGCTCCTGGGGCAGATAAACATTGCCCAGCTCATAGAGTTTCACATTTTTATTTCTTCTGTTATAGTTGGAAGCCAAGGAGGTCAGCATACCATTGAGAGAAATGGTCCGCATGATGCTGAAATCCTCTCCCAGCGGATTTTGTATGGTCACCGCTTTTCTAAGAGGGCTGTCCTCTGGCAGCAGCAGTTTGTCGAAAACCTTCGGACTTTCAAAGGAGTAGCACATACCCTGGGAGAATCCGCAGAACTCAGCCACATCTCTGGCCGTCTCTTCAATCCGCATTTTAAAAGATTTCTTTCCTGTGGTTGCCTCTCCGCTTGGCAGGGTCATGGGAATGTTGTCGTATCCGTAGAAGCGGGCCACTTCCTCCGCCACATCAGCCGTACAGAGAATATCCTGACGGAAAGTGGGCACCACGATCTCGCCGGTGGCTTCATCAAAGACAAGCTCCAGTCTTCCCAGGTATTCCAGCATCTGTTCCTTTGAAATATCCGTTCCCAGAAGTCCGTTGATTTTTTCCGGCTCAAAGGGCACCCGCACCGGTTCCTTTTTCCCGATATAGACGTCCACTGTGCCGCCCACCACTTCTCCTGCTCCCAGCTCTTCCATCAGCTGGCAGGCTCTGTCGATGGCAGCCTTTGCGTTGTTGGGATCCAGTCCTTTTTCAAATTTTCCGGAAGCGTCGGTCCGAAGTCCAACTCGTTTGCTGGAAAGACGGATGTTGGTGCCGTCAAAGCAGGCCGCTTCAAAAAGCACCGTTTTTACAGAATCGGTAATCATGGAATTCTCACCGCCCATGATTCCCGCAATGCCTACCGCTTTTTCCGCATCGCAGATCATCAGCACAGAATCGTCCATGGTTCTCTCCTGACCGTCCAGCGTCACAAATTTTTCACCCTTATCTGCTCTGCGGACAATGATCTCACGGCCGGCAATGGTATCCAGATCATAGGCATGCATGGGCTGTCCGTACTCTTCCATCACATAGTTGGTGATATCCACCAGGTTATTGATGGGACGGATGCCGTTGGCCGCCAGGCATCTTTGCATCCACTTGGGTGAAGGTCCGATCTTTACATTTTTCACCACACGAGCACAGTAACGAGGACAAAGCTTCTCATCTTTTACCGTTACTCGGATATAATCTCCCGCGTCTTCTTCGTTTCCTGTCTCTTTCACAACCGGAGGCTTAAACTCTTTTCGGAAGGTAGCCGCCGCCTCTCTGGCAATTCCCAGCACCCCGTAGCAGTCCACCCGGTTGGATGTAATCTCATACTCAAAGATAACGTCGTCCAGTCCCAGCGCGTGGATGGCGCTTTCTCCTGTCACGGCGTCTTCCGGAAAAATGTAGATGCCGTACTCCGGAGCTTCCGGATACATCTCTCTGGTGCTTCCCAGCTCCTCAATGGAGCACATCATTCCGCAGGACTCCACGCCCCTTAATTTTCCCTTTTTGATCTTGATGCCGCCCGGCGTCATTTTTCCGTCGTGACCGCCGGCCACACGGCCCCCGTCCAGAACCACCGGAACCTTGTCGCCTTCTTTCACATTGGGCGCTCCCGTCACGATCTGAACGGTTTTTTCTCCCACGTCCACCTGGCAGACAATCAGTTTGTCCGCATCGGGATGGGGTTCTATTTTCTCAATCCGGCCGATGACAATCTGATCCAGATCTGCATCCAGCTTTTCAAAGCCTTCCACCTTCGTACCTGACAGCGTCATGGCATCTGTATATTCCTGCGCCGTGACGGTAAGATCCGGTACGTACTGTTTTATCCATGATAATGATGTATTCATCACTCTTCCTCCTATATCCTGTCAGAACTGTTTTAAGAAACGGTAATCGTTTTCATACAGCAGACGCATATCGTCAATTTCATATTTCAGCAGCGCAATACGCTCCAGCCCCACGCCAAAGGCAAAACCCGTATACACTTCCGGATCGATGCCGCACATTTCAAATACATGGGGATGCACCATACCGCAGCCCAGGATTTCAATCCAGCCGGATCCTTTACAGAAACGGCAGCCCTTTCCGCCGCATTTAAAGCAGGACACGTCCACCTCCGCGCTGGGCTCTGTGAAGGGGAAATGATGAGGACGGAACTTGGTCTTCGTCTCCGGTCCGAACAGTTCTTTAGCAAACTGCTCCAGCGTTCCCTTCAGATCCGCAAAAGTGATATTCTTATCCACCACCAGTCCTTCAATCTGATGGAAGGATGGAGAATGGGTGGCGTCCACTTCATCAGAACGGAACACCCGTCCCGGGGAGATCATGCGAATGGGCAGTTTTCCCTGCTCCATTACACGCGCCTGTACCGGAGAAGTCTGCGTTCTGAGCACGATATCTTTATTAATATAGAAGGTATCCTGCTCATCTTTGGCGGGGTGATTGGCGGGAATGTTCAGTTTTTCGAAATTGTAAAGATCGTATTCGATCTCCGGCCCTTCTACCACTTCGTAGCCCATACCGATGAAAATACGCTCCATCTCTTCCAGAGCAATGGTGTTGGGATGGCGATGCCCCACTCTGGCCCGTTTTGCCGGCAGCGTAACGTCAATGGTCTCTTCCGCCATCTGGCGCTCCCGGATGGCTTTTTCCAGCCGTTCCTTCGTCTCCTCCAGATGATTTTCAATGGTCTGGCGAACCTCGTTTACCATCTGACCCACTTTGGGGCGCTCCTCCGCAGCAACGTCCTTCATGCCCTTGAGCACAGAGGTCAGTCTGCCTTTTTTGCCAAGGAAGCTTACACGGACGTCATTTAATTTGTCCAAAGCATCGGATTCCTGAATGCTCTGCATCGCTTCGTCCAGTATGGACTGCAGTTTGTCTTTCATGTTTTCATTCATGATTCATTCTCCTCGTTTTTCTTTAAATTCATACCCTGCTGCACGGAGTGTTTTGTATACCGGAAAAAGGGGGCACACATCAGCGTGACAAGGTCTTTCCCGGTATATAAAAAAGCTCCGTCTCCTGAAATAGGGACGAAGCTAAATTCCGTGGTACCACCCTGATTCCCGCAGAATACTGCGGGCGCTCAAAGCAGGCTTAACGCGCCTGTCACGGCATCCCCTACTGGAAAACTTTCAGGGATGCGGCTTCGGTGGGAACCTCAACATATGCCTGAACTTGGAAAAGCTTTCAGCCGGTGACTCTTCCTCTCTGATAGAAAACATATGTCTACTGACACCTTCACAGCCTGTTTTCATATTCATGTATCATTTTATCACAAAAGAACCGGCTGTCAAGAAAAAATTATTTTTCATCCTGCCCGTCTTCTTCACTCTCCTCGTTCCCGGAAAAGGAACGCACCTCCATCCGCAGATGTTCCAGCGCCGTCTGCTGCAGCTTTCGGAATTTATCTTCAAAGTAAGCGTTCACTTCCGCTCCCAGCAAAAAAATAAACATACAGAAGTACATCCACAGCATAATCATAATAAGGGTGGTCAGGCTTCCGTACATATTGGTCACTTTAAAATATTCCAGATAAATGGAAAAAGCCAGAGAAAAAACGGACCAGGCCGCCGCGGAAATCACCGCGCCGGGAAGCTGGCTTTTCAGGGTAGCTTTTCTGTTGGGCAAAAATTTGTACATGATCAAAAATACAAGCGACAGCACCACCAGCGAAAGAGCCGTTCTCATCTGCAGGATACTCCGCGTCACATTGCTGATGAAAGGCAGGTGTTCCACCAGGGCGTGCTGAATGCTGTTACCGAAAACCAGCAGGATCAGCGTGGCAATGATGATCAGGATAAAGATCAGCGTGTAAACAGCGGAACGAATCCTTGCCGCAAAATAATTCCTCGTCTCATACACCTGGTAAACGGAATTCAATCCGTTGGTCAGACCCTGCAGGCCCTTTCCCGCCGTCCACAGCGTAATGACCGCCGTCAGCGGAACCACTGCCAGACTCTTGGAATAAACTTCCAGAATAATCTGTTTGACAAAATTTTGAAACTCATCCGGCACTACCCGTACTACCGCATCCAGAATCATGTTCTGCGTCAGCGGCGTATACCGCACGGAAGTCATCAAAAGAAGAATAAAGGGAATAAAAGACAGCAGAATGAAATATGCGCTCTGCGCTGCATAGGCGCTGATATGGTCTCGGTTGGACCGATCAATGAATCCATTTACTATTTTTATCAAATTCTTCATTTTCTTCATTTCCATTCTTCATAACAGCTGATTTTTTATTTTCCTGTCCTCTGCTATGAAAAGAGAGCCATTTATTCAATGACTCTCTCTTTTTCTTTTGTGGGCCCGGGATGCCGTTCCTATTTTTTGAGTCCTAGCACTCGGCTAGGTGGGTGTCCGCAATCCGTCTTCTGCCTTCCACGACGAGAGGCCTGACATCCAACGGAAGATATAAGACTCCCTTTTTTAAGTTGTAGGTTCAAAATTAATAGGGCCTCGTACATTCCAGGTGACCACTGACCTTTTCTTTAATTCTGATTATACATTATTTTATGTCGTTTTACAAGAACCATACATAGATTTTTCATTCATACAGAAAATGGCAGATAATATTTCTCTTCATCAGACAATTCCGTTCAGCTCCTGATACAGATTTTTCGCGTAGCTGTCCGTCATTCCGCTTAAGAAATCCGTCACCAGCAAAAGCCGCAGATACAGCTTTTCCTGTTCTGTCTTCCCTTTTGCATAAATATGATAGGTCTGCACATAATTTTCCGATATGAGAGAAATCATTTTCTTCTCCATCATATCTGTCATATCCGCCGTATCATAATGCACTGCCGCCGGAACCAGCCGGTCCAGCAGAAAATTCAGTATGGTGCCCGCCGCCACCTCCAGTTTCAGAATCGGTCTGGACGTAAAGGCATAGCGATAGGCGATGCCGCCCAGCACATCAGCGGCCCATCCGCCGTCCGTGCCGTAAAAGATATCATGGCGAAAGCTTCCGTCCATAATCTCATCATAATGGCTGGTAAATCCTTTTGTGGCTGCAAAGATCAGAGAGCTTTGCAGTCTCACCACCCAGTTCTGCACCGCATACAGCTGCGGATCCTTCACGCGCCGCTTTACACCGTTTTCGTACTGGTGATCCAGCATACCCACCAGATCAATGGCGGCCTCTTCACCTTTTTCCCTCTGACTGTCCCAAATCTCCTGATACAGCTCTTTGTAGCTGATGCATCCCTTTTTAAAGGCATCCTCTATATCCGCTGTGCGGTATGCGATATCATCCGCCGCTTCCAGGATATATGTCAGCGGATGGCGGACTTTTACCGCTTTGGTCTTACTTACAATATCCTCATACAAAGACTGCTCAGCATAAAAATAGCCCATTTTTTTATCCTTGATATTGCCGCTTTCTTTATCAATCTGCACCGAACTGACCGGGTACTTGATAATGGTATTCAAAAGCCCGTAGGTCAGATTCATCCCGTGCTCATTGACCAGGAAATGAAGACGGCTTACCAGCCGCAGAGCCTGCGCATTTCCCTCAAAATGATACAGATCCTGCAGCATCTGTCCGGTGAGAAGTTCCGTCACCGGTACACCGCCGCAGCTCATACGGCTCAGATTCTTTATAAACCAGTCCCGGATGGCTTCCTCGCCGAAATGACCAAAGGGCGGATTGCCGATATCATGAATCAGCCCGGCACACTGGAGGATATCACAGATATCGCTTTGCGTCTGCAGGGTAAAATCACTGTCTTTTTCATTTTTCAAAATATACTGGGCGATATTCTGTCCCAGCGATTTGGCAAAGGAAGAAACCTCCAGAGAATGGGTAAGCCTCGTTCGGATAAAATCACTTTTATCCAGAGGGAAGACCTGAGTTTTATCCTGCAGCCTTCGAAAGGAGGCGCTGCCGATGATCCGGTGGTAATCCTTCTCAAATTCACTGCGAAGATCAGGAGCCGGCCTGCCCGGCTTTGCGTAACGTCCCGCCCTGACGGGGGAGAGAAGATCTTTCCATCTCATCATAAAACTGTTTCTCACCCGATCCCCAGTATCTTTTCCACGATATCTTTCATCTCGTCTTTTTCCACAACCGTATCATGCAGCACCGGCGCCGTGCGGATTTCTTCAATGGCCCTGGGCACTTCTACCTTCGCAATGGATGACAGTTCATCCACCAGCTGGAAATCCGACATGGAATCACAGGCAGGATTGATAGCCTTCATCACGCTTCTTGTGAATTTAAATGGGCTGGCTGTGGAAGCAATCACTGTTTTTCTTTCATCCTTATTTTCTTTTCTGTATTTACGGTACACATCCGCCGCCACCGCCGTATGCGTATCGATCACATAGCCAGACTCCCGGTAGATATCCGCGATGGTCTGAGCCGTCTCTTCCTCACTGGCATAATTCCCATAAAAGTCGGAAAGCTTTTCCTTCATATCGTCCGTTATGGTATATTTTCCATCCGATGAGAGCGCCTTCATAAATTCCCGATTCTTTTTGGCGTCATCTCCCGTCAGGTGATAGATCAGACGCTCCAGATTGCTGGAGATCAGAATATCCATAGAAGGTGACGAGGTCAGTATGAATTCCCGGTTCCGGTCATAGGTTCCGCTGACAAAGAAATCATACAGCACCTTATTTTCATTGGAGGCGCAGATCAGCGTATCGATGGGCAGTCCCATCTGTTTGGCGTAGTAAGCCGCCAGAATGTTGCCGAAATTGCCGGTGGGAACCACCACATTTATCTTTTCATCCCGGCCGATCTTCTTGTCTTTATACAGCATGGCGTAAGCATATACGTAATAAACCACCTGGGGCACCAGACGTCCGATATTGATGGAATTGGCCGAGGAAAACTGATATCCGGCTTTTGCAAGGGCTTCTTCCAGCTTCTCATCCCCGAACATCTTTTTCACGCCCGTCTGAGCATCGTCAAAATTTCCCCGGATAGCCACCACAGAGGTGTTGGCCCCCTTCTGAGTCACCATCTGCTTCTCCTGAATAGGGCTGACTCCGTCCTTGGGATAAAATACGATAATTCTGGTGCCCGGCACATCGGCAAAACCCGCCAGAGCCGCTTTTCCCGTATCCCCGGAGGTGGCTGTCAAAATCACGATGTCATTATCCACCTGATTCTTTCTGGCCGCCGTCGTCATAAGATGGGGCAAAATAGAAAGCGCCATATCCTTAAACGCAATGGTAGCCCCATGGAACAGCTCCAGAAAATATGCCCCGTCCGCCTCATGAAGAGGTGCAATCTGGGTCGTATCAAATTTTTCATCATAGGCCTTTGCGATACAGTTTTTCAGTTCTTCTTCCGTATAATCTGTAAGAAAACGGCTCATCACCTCATAGGCCGTCTCCTGATACGTCATCTGAGCCAGACTGTCCATATCCACGGAAAGCTTTGGTATTCTGTCCGGCACAAACAGGCCGCCGTCATCCGCAAGGCCCTTTAACACCGCCTGGGAAGCCGTCACTGCTTCGCCGTTTCCTCTTGTACTTCTATACAAAATATCCATCTGTACAAACCTCTTTCTTTTTTAATCCTGCTGATACTATATCACAAAATGAAATTCATGCAAAGTCATTTTACCGGAAAAGCTTTTCTTCCACGCCATAAAAAACTGCCCCGGCTCCGGTCAGAAGTTCTCCGGTTTCCGGGACAGTCCTGTCTGTCTCAATAAGTATAAAAGCAGTGCACACCGTGCTGAAATAAAAATTTCAGATTAGCGTCAAACCACTTGACGTTTTTATCCTCCGCATATTGCCGTTCTATGAAAAACAGAGCTCCCTGGGAGTGATCCTCCCCGTCTATGGCCCGGTTAACCGCTTCTCTCGTGGTATCCGACACGGTAACCGTACCGATCCTTCCGTCAGCTGTCGGCGAAAACTGCGGACTCCCTCCTGACTGATCCCAGATCACTTCTGTCACAGTATTGGGAAACTGCTCGCTGTTCACACGGTTGAATATTACATTTGCCACAAGAATTCTGCCTGTGATATCCTCACCGCCTGCTTCCGCCTCCACAATTGCCAGCAGGTTTTCATAGTCTTTGTCGGATATCTTTGTCTTTTCCACCAGTTTCCATGACTGGTCGTCAATGGTATTGACCGATTCCTCAACCAGTTTTCCGGCATCAAACCGGGAAACGCCTTCCCGCTTCGCAGTCCGCTGCCCTACCAATACATCCTCCCCATTGGTTCCAATGGGATGATACTCACCGCTGGACGCCTTCGCCGCCTCTATCCCCTCTATGACTCCCATAAAACCCACCGGGAGTTCAGGGGTTTCCGGCTGTGAAGGCTGCTGCGGCAGAGGGTCCTCGTCCTGATCGGCAGTTTCTTCTGCCTGCTGGGTCTCCTGTGCTTCCCGGGCTTTTTCTTCCCTGGTGCCCGACGCAGCCCCCGCAGTCAGACCAACCACCGCAGCCGTAACGATAGTTCCCGATATGACAGCCATTTTTCTCAAACTGTGTTTTTTCCCGATCTGCTGCAGCAGTATTTTTGCCATACACAGTAATCTTCTAATGCTTTCCATACGTTTTCCCTTTGCTTGTGCAATTCATCTGACACTAAGGAAAGTATAGATAGTCAAACGGTCAAAGTCAATAGAAAAACATCATTTTTGGCTTATTTCACTAATTCTTCTCCACTTTTTCATAAAAAATGCCCATTTTTTAATAGGTCTTTCACCACTTTTCGACTAAAATCGGGAATTCAGCGATTGTTGATGGCCGTCACAAGCGCGTCAATGGACGCCCGGATGATGTCCGGATCCACCGCTGCGCCCCAGGCCATTTTGCCCTCCGGCGTCATGATTCCCACATAAGCAATGGCCCTGGAACTGGAGCTCTTCTCCAACGCATGCTCCTGATAAGTCATCAGCTGATAATCCAGTCCGTAGGCTTTTTTCAGCGCATTGCTGACCGCGTCAAGACGTCCGTTGCCGGTTGCCTCCGTCGTCACCTTCTCCCCATGGTAGGTGGAGGTCACCTGAGTGGTAATGCCGTCTTTCTGCTGGAAATGAACTTCTACTATATTATAGGGTTCCACAATATTTTCAAATTTCTTCTTGAACAGTTCGAAGATCTCATCCGGATGCAGCTCTTTGTGTGTATGATCGGAAACATCTTTTGCCGCATATCCCATGGCCTCCCGCATTTTTGCAGGCAGACAAAGACCATATTTCGTTTCCAGGATGTAACCGACGCCGCCCTTGCCGGACTGACTGTTGATGCGGATAACGTCTGCATCATAGTTTCTGCCGATGTCTGTGGGATCAATGGGAAGGTAGGGAACCGTCCACTGGCCCGGAGTCTTTTCATCAATCCATTTCATGCCTTTTGCAATGGCGTCCTGGTGAGATCCGGAGAAAGCCGCAAATACCAGGGAACCGCTGTAGGGACTTCTCGCATCAATCTCCATTCCCGTATATTCCTGATATTTTTCACAGATATCCGGCATATTGTCAAATTTAAGCTGCGGATCCACACCCTGGGAATACATATTCATGGCCAACGTCACGATATCCACATTTCCGGTCCGCTCTCCGTTTCCAAAAAGAGTTCCTTCGATGCGGTCGGCTCCTGCAAGAATGCCAAGCTCCGTGTCAGCCACTCCGCATCCTCTGTCATTGTGGGGATGAAGAGACAGCACCACATTGTCACGGTATTTCATGTTCTTGCTCATGTATTCAATCTGGCAGGCATAAACATGGGGCATGGAGTGCTCCACCGTCACAGGGAGGTTGATGATCGCCTTTTTATCCGCCGTTGGTTTCCACACATCCAGCACCGCATTGACCACTTCCAGCGCGTACTCCGGTTCCGTACCTGTGAAGCTTTCCGGACTGTATTCAAAGAGGAAATTACCGTCCGTCTCATCGGCCAGCTTCTTTAACAGCGCAGCTCCGTCCACAGCGATTTTCAGGATCTCTTCTTTGGACTTTTTAAACACCTGCTCCCGCTGTGCCAGCGACGTGGAATTGTAAACGTGCACCACTGCTTTTTTTGCGCCTTTGAGCGCTTCAAAGGTTTTCCGGATGATATGTTCCCTGGCCTGGGTCAGCACCTGAATCGTCACATCGTCCGGAATCAGATCCTGCTCAATCAAAGTGCGCAGGAAAATATACTCTGTATCCGAGGCCGCGGGAAATCCCACCTCGATCTCTTTAAATCCAATATCCACCAGCAGTTTAAAAAACGCAACCTTCTGATCCAGACTCATGGGAATGACCAGCGCCTGGTTGCCGTCCCGCAGGTCAACGCTGCACCAGGCAGGAGCTTTGTCAATATACTCCTTTTTCACCCAGTCGTAGCATTCCACCGGCGGCATAAAATACTGCCTTTTGTACTTCTTGTAGTTCATCATGATTTTTCCCTCCTGAAATGATAAATTACCTGTCGTCAATCAAGCCTTTTACAACAAAAAAATAAGCCCTTCAATCTTCTGCTGCATTCAGCAAGAGACGAAAGACTGTAAGCTTACGCGGTACCACTCTTATTTTATGAATATCATTCATACACTCATCGGATACGGATTTTCATCGATATCCTTCCCAGGGTAACGGTCGGGCGCCGTCTGCGTCTACTCTCACAGAGATTTCGGGCAGCCGCTCAGAGGCGAGTTCCACCTATTCTCTCTGCTGCTTCGCATCACCCAGCAGCTTTCTGGAATCAAAAATAAATGTACTATTCCTCATCTTCGCATTTGTATATTCAGCTTGATAACAGATTACCATTAAAGCCTTTGCTTTGTCAACCCTTTTTTCTTCCGTCAAAATCTGTCAAAATCATTAGAAAACCGGAGGCAGCACAGGCCGCCTCCGGCATTTCGTTTTTTATAACTGAGGACCAGCTGCAACGAGAGCTTTTCCAGCTTCATTGCCCTGATATTTAACAAAGTTTTTGATGAATCTCTCAGCCAGGTCTTTTGCTTTTGCATCCCACTCTGATGCGTCTGCATAGGTGTTGCGCGGGTCAAGGATATTGGTGTCAACACCCGGAAGCTCTGTGGGAACTTCAAATCCGAAGATCGGGATCTTCTTGGTCGGTACCTTCAGTACGTCGCCGCTTAAGATTGCATCGATGATACCACGGGTATCTTTGATGGAAATTCTCTTGCCTGTGCCGTTCCAACCTGTATTAACCAGGTATGCCTTAGCGCCGCTTTTCTGCATTCTCTTAACCAGCTCTTCTGCATATTTTGTCGGATGCAGCTCCAGGAATGCCTGTCCGAAGCATGCGGAGAAAGTCGGGGTCGGCTCTGTGATACCTCTCTCTGTACCTGCAAGCTTTGCTGTGAAACCTGACAGGAAGTAATACTGTGTCTGCTCCGGAGTCAGGATAGATACCGGAGGAAGTACGCCGAATGCATCGGCTGACAGGAAGATAACTTCCTTGGCTGCCGGCGCTGCAGAAACCGGACGTACGATATTCTGGATATGGTTGATGGGATAAGATACACGTGTATTCTCTGTCACGCTCTTATCATCAAAATCAATCTTTCCTTCAGCGTCAAGTGTTACGTTCTCAAGCAGAGCGTCACGTTTGATAGCGTTATAGATATCCGGCTCAGAATCTTTATCCAGGTTGATAACCTTTGCATAGCATCCGCCTTCGAAGTTGAAGATACCTTCATCATCCCAGCCATGCTCATCATCACCGATCAGCAGTCTCTTCGGGTCTGTTGACAGGGTTGTCTTTCCTGTACCGGAAAGTCCGAAGAAGATAGCTGTATTTTCACCATTCAGGTCTGTATTGGCAGAGCAGTGCATGGAAGCGATGCCCTTCAGCGGCAGGTAGTAGTTCATCATGGAGAACATACCTTTCTTCATCTCTCCGCCGTACCATGTGTTCAGGATAACCTGCTCACGGCTTGAGATATTGAAGACAACTGCAGTCTCAGAATTCAGACCCAGCTCCTTGTAGTTTTCCACTTTGGCTTTGGATGCATTGTAGCATACGAAGTCCGGCTCGAAGTTTTCAAGCTCTTCTTCAGAAGGCTGAATGAACATGTTCTTAATAAAGTGAGCCTGCCATGCAACTTCAACGATGAAACGAACAGCCATACGTGTGTCCGCATTGGCGCCGCAGAAAGCGTCTACAACGAACAGTCTCTTATTAGAGAGCTCTTTCAGCGCAATATCTTTAACAACTTTCCAGGTTTCCTCAGAAGCCGGATGATTGTCGTTTTTATACTCATCAGAAGTCCACCATACTGTATCTTTGGAATTTTCATCCATAACGATAAATTTATCTTTCGGTGAACGTCCCGTATAAATACCGGTCATTACGTTAACAGCGCCCAGTTCACTTACCTGTCCTTTCTCGAAGCCTTCCAGCTCAGGTTTTGTTTCCTCTGCAAAAAGCACCTCGTATGACGGGTTATGCACGATTTCCGTAGTTCCGGTAATTCCATACTTGCTTAAATCAATTTTCGCCATAATAAAATAACCTCCTAAACTCATTTTCACCTGTCACTAAATAGATATTATACATAAAAAAACGAAAATGTCATCAAAAAAATGAAAAAAATATTGTTTTTTTATCTTCTCTTAATGACCCCCTGAAAAAAAAGCAAAAAAAACTTTACAAACCATTACCCATCTGCTATAATAATAAACGTTCCGAATCGGGGTATGGCGTAGCTTGGTAGCGCGCACGGCTGGGGGCCGTGAGGTCGCAGGTTCAAATCCTGTTGCCCCGATTTTTCTTTTTCATATCATATTATTTCATTCTATTTCAATTTAAATTATCCAATTTTTCATTTTAAATTCCCGCTATAACTGACATATCTTATTTATACAAAGTTATTCTTATTTCATTTACATCCATTGCATCAATATGTTAAAATAGCAAAAAGGAGGTTTGCAAATGACTCATCAATCTGATCGTGAAATTCTTGAACACATTCTGAATACACTCACTTCTATAAATAAGAAAACCGACATCCTGAACAGCGCTGTGGAATCTCTGCATCAGCGTATGGATGCCATAGAGCAGCGTATGGATGCCATGGAGCAGCGCATGGATGCCATAGAACAGCGCATGGATGCCATAGAACAGCGCATGGATGCCATAGAGCAGCGCATGGATGCCATAGAACAGCGCATGGATGCCATGGAGCAGCGTATGGATGCCATAGAGCAGCGCATGGATGCCATGGAACAGCGCATGGATGCCATGGAGCAGCGTATGGATGCCATGGAGCAGCGCATAGATTCTCTGGAACAGCATGTAGATTCTCTGGAACAGCATGTAGATTCTCTGGGACGGCATGTGATCATTCTGGACAATCGGATCAATGCTCTGGAGCAGAGTTTTATCGTGTTTAGGATACATATTGAGAATGAAACAGACAGGAATATTGCGATTATCGCTGAAAATCATCTGAATCTAAACAGAAAATTAAATGAAGCTCTTTTTAATTCCGATGAAATATCTCTTTATAGAACTGCGCTGAATATTTTGTCCAACCGAACGGATAAGCTCGAACAGGATGTTACTTTTTTAAAAAAGCACACATTAAAGAAGGTATAATTATAGAAAAAATCAAATAATTTGCCAAGATCAAAATCTCCCGGACAACAGAAATTTTCATCTGTCTGTCCGGGAGAACCTGTATATTTTCCGCTATTCAAAAATCTTCTGATAGACGGGGAAGCAGTCAAAGGTTGAGAAATAATCCTTTGGCGTTTCCGCTCTGCGGATCAGTTCAAAGCTTCCGTCTTCCTTCAGCAGAACTTCCGCTGATTTCAGTTTTCCGTTATAATTGTATCCCATGGAGAATCCATGAGCGCCCGTATCATGAATGACCAGCAGATCGCCCACATCTACCTTCGGCAGCATCCGGTCAATGGCAAACTTATCGTTGTTTTCGCAGAGAGATCCCGTCACATCATACATGTGATCGCAGGGCTCTTCTTCTTTTCCCATTACGGTGATATGATGGTAAGCGCCATACATGGCGGGACGCATCAGATTGACGGCACAGGCATCGCAGCCAATGTATTCTTTATGAGTGTGCTTTTCGTGAATTACCTCTGTCACCAGACAGCCGTATGGTCCGGTCATAAACCGTCCCAGCTCCGTGTAGATGGCCACGTCTCCCATTCCAGCCGGAACCAGAACTTCCTCATAGACCTTTCTCACGCCTTCTCCGATGACGCGGATATCATTGGGCTCCTGGTCGGGACGGTAAGGAATTCCGATTCCTCCCGACAGGTTGATGAATTTGATATCAGCGCCTGTCTCCTTCTCCAGCTTTACAGCCACCTCAAAAAGAACCTTCGCCAGCATGGGGTAATAATCGTTGGTTACGGTGTTGCTGGCAAGGAAGGCATGTACCCCGAATTCTTCCACTCCCTTTGCTTTCAGGATCCGAAACGCCTCAAAAATCTGCTCCGTGGTCATGCCGTATTTGGCGTCGCCGGGATTGTCCATGATATCATTGCTGATCTTAAAAAGCCCGCCCGGATTATAGCGGCAACTGATTCTTTTGGGAATATAGCCCAGCGTTTTCTCCAGAAACTCAATATGGGTGATATCATCCAAGTTAATAGTGGCTCCGATTTCCTGCGCGTACAGATAATCTTCCGCCGGCGTATCGTTGGAAGAAAACATGATATCCTCGTTCCGGCATCCGATAGCCTTGGAAAGCATCAACTCCGTTTTGGAGGAGCAGTCGCAGCCGCAGCCGTATTCCTGCAGAATCTGAATCAGAAAGGGATTGGGGCAGGCCTTCACCGCATAATACTCCCGGTATCCTTCATTCCAGGCAAAAGCTTCCTTCAGCGCCTTTGCGTTCTCCCGGATTCCTTTTTCATCATAGAGATGAAAGGGCGTAGGAATCGTTTTCCTGATCTCTTCCAACTTTTCCTTTGTCACAAATGGTTTCTTTATCATTTTTCTGTCGTCCTCCTCATTGGTGTTCTTTTAATCACACTGGACGATATGCAGCATATTGGTCACGGCGCCCTCGCCGGATACAATATTGGTGGCAGGGTCGCCCGCCGTAAATACCACCATATCGCCTGTCGTTATATATTTTTCCCGTTTTACAACATACATTGCATGGGAGATAATATTTTCTGTTGAATCCTCTTCATATCCGCCCAGCGGAGTGATTCCCCAGTAAATCTGCATCTTTCTCTGTGCCCAGGCATTGGGAGTTACCGCATAGATGGGCACCTTGGGACGGAAATTGGAAATCAGTCTGGCTGTCTGACCGGAAACCGTAGGTGTAATGATGCATTTCGCATGCAGGAAAATGCTGGCCTGCACCGCTGATATTCCCACCGTACTGGAAACGTTGCTGTGGCCTCTCAGCGCTTTATAATCCAGGAAACGCTCATAATTCAGGTAAGGCTCTGATGAATTGGCAATCTCAACCATCATATGTAAAGCCTCCACCGGATATTTGCCAACCGCCGTCTCGCCGGAAAGCATAACCGCATCCGTACCGTCATAAATAGCATTGGCAACGTCCGTCACCTCCGCCCGGGTGGGACGGGGATTGCGCATCATGGAATCCAGCATCTGTGTTGCTGTGATAACCGGTTTATACCGCAGATTACATCTCCGGATAATCTCTTTTTGAATATGCGGAACCTCCCACGCGGGAATTTCCACGCCCAGGTCGCCTCTGGCAACCATGATTCCGTCCGCCTGCTGGATAATGCGGTCGATATTGTCAACGCCTTCCTTACTTTCAATTTTGGCGATAATATCAATACGATCGCCGCCGTTGCTTTTCAGAAGCTGACGGATTTCCTTAATGGCTTCTGCATTTCTCACGAAAGAGGCGGCTACAAAATCCACACCCTGCTCGATTCCAAAAAGAATATCCTTTTTATCCTGCTCCGTGATATTGGGCAGGCCGATGCTGGTATCCGGCACATTGACGCCCTTTTGCTGTCCCAGCTCTCCTCCGTTTAAAACAACGCAGGTGATGTCCGTGTCCGTTTTTGACACAATTTTCAGTTCAATCAGGCCGTCGTCAATCAGAATCCTGCCGCCGATTTTTACATCCTTTGGAAGCCCCGCGTACGTCTGACTGCAGCGCTGTGCATTACCCACGATTTTCTCCGTTGTCAGAACAAAGGTTTCCCCTTCCTTCAAATACACCTTCTGTCCGTTTTCCAGAAGACCTGTTCTGATCTCCGGACCCTTGGTATCCAGAAGAATGGCAATGGGCTTTTTCATTTTGGAACGCATCTCTTTTAAAAGATCCATCCTCACCTTTTGCTCCTCGTGGGTTCCGTGAGAAAAATTAAACCGGGCGATGTCCATTCCGCCCTCAATCAGCTGCTTCATAATCTCCGGATTATCGGTGTTTGGTCCCATGGTACAGACAATTTTTGTTTTTTTCATACGCTACTAACTCCTTTTTCTCTTCTTAACTACAATTTATTGAACATGCTTGTGGGTAAACAGGTGATCCTGACAGTATTCATAATTCCCTTTACACTTGGAACAGAAGCGGAATTCCAGATCGTCTCCGTCCAGCTCTGTTCTGCCGCAAACCGCGCACTTGTGCTTCGTCACATTTCCCTGCCGGCTGTTGTTCACCGCCCGCATATAAGTCCTCTTTCTCTTTATCTGCCGGGGACTTATCCGGGTCATGTTTCTGGATGCGAAAAAGAAAATAATAAAATTCATCAGACTGCAGATAATTGCAGCTCTGGTCACCCATCCGCTCTGTGCCATCTGCCATACCAGATAGATGATGTCCACCAGCGCAAGCCATTTGATTTTCAGCGGTATAATAAAGTAAAGCAGCACCTGCATGTTGGGATATTCCGCAGCAAATCCCAGGAAAATAGACATAGAAATAAAATAGGTGCTGAAAGAACCTCCCTCATAAATCAGAATGCCGGCGGATCCGGTAAGCCTTAATATAAAGTAGAGAATAAAAGCTCCTATCACCGTCAGTATAATGCCGCCGAAGATATAAAGATTATACCGAAACGCACCCCAGGTCCGCTCCAGCGTGGTGCCGATGGAATAGTAAAAGAACAGCATGATAATTGTGAAGATATCAAGAGAACCGGGCGGAATCAAAAGCCAGCTCACAATCCGCCATACCTGTCCCCGGAGAATCAGCGCAGGTTCCAATAAAAAGTAACTCAGCATATTGGGCGCCAGATACAGCAGAAGATATCCCACCACATACGTAATCACAATATACATGGTCAGATTGGAAATGGCATATTTTCCAAACTTACGTTCCATTTTATTTATCAGCTTCATAAAATCTCCTTGTCTTTTTGGTCTTGACTTATTTTGGAAAATTCAGATTTATTATACGATGCCCCCGGCTCTTTGTCAATTCTTCCGGGACTTGAGTTTTCCCGGTCTTATGTGCTATACTTTGAAAAAACAAAGGAAAACAGAAAGGAAATATATCATGGCTGGATCTACTATTGGAACCATTTTCACCGTCTCCACCTGGGGCGAATCTCACGGAAAAGGAGTGGGCGCGGTGGTGGACGGCTGCCCGGCCGGACTTCCTTTATCGGAACCGGATATCCAGAAGTTTCTTGACCGCAGAAAACCCGGCCAGAACCGATACACCACAGCAAGAAAAGAAAGTGATGAAGTGGAAATCCTTTCCGGCGTGTTTGAAGGCCGGACTACGGGTACCCCCATTCTTTTAATGGTAAAAAACACCGATCAGCGTTCCCGGGACTACAGCGAAATCGCCTCGTATTACCGTCCCGGCCATGCCGATTACACCTTTGATAAAAAATTTGGTTTCCGTGATTACAGAGGAGGGGGCCGCTCTTCCGGACGGGAAACCATCGGACGGGTGGCGGCAGGCGCCATCGCGTCTAAAATTCTGGCGGAACTTGGCGTTACCCTGTGCACTTATACCAAATCAATCGGCCCGGTGGCGGCCAGTGAATTTGATCCCTCACACATTGAAAAGGATCCCCTGTACATGGCGGATGGTCACGCCTCAGAAAAAGCCCAGGCTTACCTGCAGGAATGCATGGCAAAAAAAGATTCCGCCGGCGGCGTCATCGAATGCATCGTCAAAGGTCTTCCCGCCGGAGTGGGGAATCCGGTTTTTGACAAACTGGACGCTCTGCTTGGAAAAGCCCTCTTTTCCATCGGCGCTGTCAAGGCTGTGGAAATCGGAGACGGTACAGCCGTCACCCTGGCCAGCGGCGCTTCCAACAACGACAGCTTCCGGTGCAGTCAGGAAGGCCAGATTACAAAGGCCACCAATCACTCCGGCGGCATCTTGGGGGGAATCAGCGACGGAAGCGATCTGATCCTGCGGGCTCATATCAAGCCTACGCCCTCTATCTCCTCCATACAGGACACCGTTAACCAAGACGGGGAAAATATCCAGATTTCCATAAAAGGCCGTCATGATCCCGTTATCGTCCCCAGAGCGGTAGTTGTGGTGGAAGCCATGACAGCCCTGACACTTGCAGACGCACTTTTGACGGGAATGGGCGCCAGGATGGAAAATCTGATCAAGGTGTGGAAATAAATAGAGTCGCCAAAGGCGGGCTGTTACAAACCTTTCAGCCCGCCTTTTTTACTGTCATTGAAGGTACGAAGCAGATCTTCCACCGGCACATCATCGATGTGATACATCACCCTGCTTCTGCTTCCCATCATGGTCATTACCTTGCTGTAGTTGTGGGAATACGCCTGTTCGTAGGTACTGCGCTGCAGTTTCATCTCATCTTTGACTGCTTCAAACAGCTCCATCCCCCGGCTGGTATTGATCTTCAGCAGAGAAATTCCTCTCGCGTCCGCAAATTTGGGATGCTCTTCTTCGATCCCCCAGTAATCGCCTATGGTGATATCACCCACCCCCGGCTTTCTTCCCACATACTCACACTGATAACAGCTGGGTCTCTGGATTCTGAGCGCCCTGTAGATACTTCCGAAATCATTCTTTTTCATATCTTCCACGAACACACTGCCCGATTCAAATTCAATCAGAATATACGGATCGTCCACTCCTTTAAATTTGTTCCGGAACTGAAACTCTTTAATCCTGGACTTATATTTCTTTTCCATATAAGCGCAGTATTTTTCAAACAGTTTGGGAGAACCGGCCCCATGGCAGATCAGCTCAACCGTGTACAGTCTGGCATAGGATTTTCCCAGATAACTTTTCAGTCCGGCGATCTGACAGGGTGTTCCGGAAAACAGCACGTATTTTCCTTCTTTCAGCAGCTTTTCCACCTTTGGCTTCACACTGTTTTCATCAGCAAATATATACTTGCTCTTTCTGAACGCCTGACACCCTTCTTCTGTGTCCGCCACATCGTAGACAACTTTCTGATCATCATCAAAACGCACACCCACCACGCTGCCGCCTCTTTTTATTATCTCACGGTACAGTGCGGGGAACATGGCTCCGCTTGTGCTGCCGTCCACCACATGATTGTCTTTGTGTCTGGCAGCATAAACAACGGGGAATCCGTCCTCCTGCTTGTTTTCCAGACTGTCCTTTTTGTAAACACAGACTTTTTTGCACTTATCACAGTGGATACAGAGCTGCTCATCGATTTTAGGATAACAAAAACCTTCCCTGTCTCTCGCCATATGGATGGCATCCACCGGACATGCATCCTTGCAGGCCCCGCAGCCGTAACACCGGAACACATCCTGGTACTCAAAGTATGTTCTGAAATCCTCTTCCTTTCTGAAAGTTAATGCCTTTTTCAAAAAGGCAGCCGCATGCTCCCGCATGACCTCCCGTTTTTCTTCCACCTTGTCATAGTCGATGGACAGTTCCTTGCCATCTTTTGGAAGGTCAGAAACACTTCCGATCAGATGGCCGGATAAATCAAGCTCCGCCAGAAGGTTTCTCATCCGATCCGGATTGGAAAAATGGGGGATAGTGATAAAATTGCGGTGATAAATCAGCGCAAAGGCCGTACAGTGGAAGGAATTGGTAATGACATACTCCGCACCTTTCACGTATCCCAGAAATTCCTCTATGCCCCCGGTAAAATGCCCCAGTTCATTTTCATAAACCTTTTTGTCCCAGTTGTGTACAATCGGAAGATTCAGCCGGCGGGACATCTCCGCCGCCACGCTGTTCAGTCTCTCGTCCACTCTCTTTAAATGAACGTTGTGAACATAAATATATTTTCCTTTTGTTTTCGGTTCCTTTGCCAGTTTATCGAAATCTCCCGCTTTCAAAAGGAAGGTGGGATCCGCCACAAGATCCACCGGACGGTCCGTCAGCTCTTCCACCTGCTCCTTTGCCTTCTGCTCCCGGACGGATATACTGTCAAATTCCTTCAGATACCGCTGAAACAGCAGACGAAACCGAGGCGGGATTTTTTCCGAACCGATACTTGCGGCATAGGATATGCGCAGAGCATCCTTATTGCCAAACTGGAGAAAATAAGCGGGACTGATATCCTTCATCATCTCACCGTTCCAGATCTGGTCACTTCCCGCAATCAGCGCGTCATACTTAAGATCTGCCTGAAGCAGTTCTCTGAAGGTTCGAAATTCCCGGGTAACGGGAAGGGTATGATTGATAAACTCCTCAAATTTCCGGTATTTTTCATACTTTCTCGGATTTTTCATCCGCAGATATATATAACGCGCCCCGTTATATCCTTTATTGGCCAGATTATTCAGCTTTGCCTCAGGAAAAAACTTTTTACGGCTTTTCGTCATAAAACGATACAGATTGTCTATTACAGGAAGACGTAAGTTTATGATCTCCGGCTGATGTCCCTGCTGTCTTAAATACTCCTGCAGGGACCATGCCTGAAGAACCGCTCCGTAATTATGTGCGCTGTGAAATGTCACGATTCCTATCTTCATTGCGAGTTCCCCTTTCAAAACAGACTTTCAAATTCCGCCGCGGCTTTCTGATTGTATGTTTCATAATCCACGTGCATGGGTTTCACTTTGCCGGCGTCAAAGGCCTTTAATCCCTCATATATGCCTTTTTCCTTCAAAGGCACCATAAACCCTCCATGTTCCTTCATAAAGCCCCTTGGACCCGGAATATCGGTGGATATGACGGGTATGCCAAGGGTGTCCGCCTCCAGAAGCACCAGACCCAGCGCTTCATAGCGGGAAGAAAGCACAAATACATCACACCGCTTTAAAATAGGCATAGGATTGGCAATGGCCTTTATGATGATAATATGATCCGCAGCGGACAATGATGCTGCCAGCGCCTTCGTCTGGTCGTATATGGGGCCGTATCCCCCGATGATAATCAGATAGCTGTCGGGATTTTCTTTATGATACCGTTCAAAAGCCTTCAGCAGCAGATCATGCCCTTTTTCTTTTGAAAAACGCCCGATGGTGATAATCTTTCTGGCATCCCCATTCAGCACTTCTTCCAGTTCCTTCTGTCCCACGGTGCTTTCGGTATAGTCATCAAAATGCAGCGGCATCTGGGCCTTCTTCAGAACATTTTTGTAATCATGGCAGTTATTGACCACAAAAATATTGTCGTCGCTCTTTCCCAGCTGTCTTGTGAAACCGTAAATATCCTCCGTAACCGGCACAACCCTTTCATACTCGGCATACGCCCGCCTGATGGTTGGCTCATGCTGGTTGCCCTTGGTCTTAATCTCACTGAGCATATCATTGTGGACAAATATCATCCGTTTGGCATCAGCCTGAAGAAACATATTGATGGTGTCTCTCTCGTAACCGAAGAAATGAATCACCCAGTCAAAATGACAATGTCCAAAATAACGCTGATACAGTCTTTTATAAAAGCGATCCATTTTTTTTCGGATTCCAAAGCCTGATTTATTTTTTCTATAATGTGCAGTGCAGGCCAGCTTTTCTCCCAGCGTCTCCCAGACCATGTTGGGTATGGGCAGATATCCCACGCCTTCCGGCAACATCCTGACACGCTGATGCTCGTTTTTCAGATATCCGGAACGAAAGGCCACATAATAGTTCCGTTTCGTAAGATCCAGATTGCCAAGCAGACTTATAAGTGCAGTAGTTATTCCGTTTCTTCCCAGGCCCCCGCCGTAGATCAACACATTTTCTTTTTCCTTATCCTGCACTTTTCGCTCATCCAGCACCTTTTCACCCTTCAGGATATGGCGGCAGAGCTTAATGTCCGCATCCCTGCCGTCATACTGGCAGTATCGGGCAAGAAAATCCGCATCGTCGTAATCTTTCGGCTTTTCCAGTTCCTCATAAAGATCCTGCAGCCGCCGCACTTTCGGGAATGGAAGATCTTCAAAGGATATGTATGTCTCCTTTCCTTCCATATAGGGCTCATAGTCATTGATGTATAAAATGATTTTTTTCCTGCTGTCGGCAAAATCAAACATCACCTCAGAATAATCCGTCACCAAGCAATCGCATACATTCAGGAAGTCATAAACCTGACAGCCTCCCGGGAAAGGTCTGATATGCTTGTAGGCTTTGAAATTGATTTTGCTTTTATCAAAGGAATCCTGCTTTACGAAAAGCACTTCGTCACTTTTGAACTTACGATCCAGATAAGTGAACAGGTAATCCATCTGATCTTTCACCTGCAGCGGATCGAAACCTTTTCCCCGTCCTGCCGGCAGATACGCATACACACGCTTTTCATCCAAATGAAATTTTGAACGAAGTTCTTTCCTTCTTGCTTCATCAAAAAATACAACATTTCCCGGAGAGCCGGAACAAAGCATCTTCCCCCGGTACAGAGGATCCAGAAAATAAGCGGAACCCATGATGTTTTTCGCATAATCGCTGGAATAAACCAGATAATCTGACATCAGCAGATTTCTCTGCACACTTCCCATATCATATGCCGTATTTATATCATCCCGGCCTGTTGCGAAAAGAGGCGTTCCCTGCCAGGTATTCGTAAGAACCTGTCCCTCTTTTTTTACATACCAGTTAGGAAAAGCCCCATCCGTAAACAGAAAACCGGCCCGGGCCAGCATTCTGGCATATCGGAAACTGCTTCTTTTAACTAACGTAACCTTGTTCATCTGGTACGACTGCAGCAGTGCTTTTATCCTTTTTTTATTCTTTTTACTGCAGCTCACATAGATACGAATTCTTCCATACTCCGGGTTCCCGGCTGCTTCCTTTATGATCTGGAACAGACTGCTGCCAATCGTCACCGGATCCTCCGAATCCACCAACAGCCAGCTTTCCTTTACCTTTCCGTGATATAAAAACAGCGTATACCAGGACATCAATAAAAATGGTTTAATTTTTTTCTGTATTTTCTTTAATCGTTTCATCATAATATCTTGTTCATTCCTGCCTCTTTTATACATAGAAAAAGCACCATCATGGAAGGTGCTTTTTCCAATATTAATTTTATTAAGAAGGTTTCAATACAGTTAAACACTTAATAAGTATTTACCACAATACTATAATATTCTTAAAATGAATATTTGTCAAATACATTTCAATGGTTTTTTCTATATTGACTATATTGACCACTAAGGCAGAACCAGTTGTCAATATCCCTGCCCTAATATCCGTTACAGGAAAAGGCATCGTTTCCCACGATGCCTCTTCTCTTTTCACTGTGTTATACTATTATTTTGTTTTAACAGTTTTAACCGGTGACCATGCACTGTAAACTTTTTCGCCATCAATTACCTGATAAGCACGTGTACGGATGTAGTATGTTTTGTTAGACTGAGCAGTTGTACATGTCTGTCTGGTAACTTTGTTAGCGATCTTAAAGTCTTTTGTTTTCGGTGCCCAGAAGTTGCTCTTGATTGAGTACTGAACTTCGAATCCATCAGCGCCTCTTACAGTACTTGTGGTAACTCTGAAGGATTTTTTAGCTGTAGTGGAAGTTACACTCGGTGTGAATGTCGGTGCACCAACTTTTCCAACTTTAACCTTAATATCCAGAGTTGCAGCTTTGCAGTTCTCTGTTTCTGCAGCAGTTACAGTAACTACACACTCACCAACCTGACGATATCTGATAACACCATCAGCAGAAACAGTTGCAACGCTTGTATCACTGCTTGAGAATGTCAGTTTTGTGCTCGGGTCAGCAACATTTGTAGCAAGTTTCAGAGTACAGTCTTTGCTGTTGATGTATCTGGAACCATTTCCAAGATCTCTTTCCTGAGCTTCAACAGTCATATAGATTCCCTGATCTGCCTGTGTGATATTGAAGTTTTTCGTAATTGTTCCTGAGTAGTCATTAATACCAGTAACTGTTACGGTTGCTTCTCCACCATTAACATTGTCGCTGTATGCTACTGTGTAGTCTCTACCTTCTTTCAGAGTTTTCTCTCCGATTGCAACGACTACTTCCGGCTCAATAGCTTCGCCAGTATAAGTCACATCATCAATAGGCTTAATTTCAGCTCCTGAAGCGTTCAGATCAGCTCCCAGTACATTAAAGGTTGTTTCCAATTCGCCCTCAAGTTTAGTGTCATTAGATGTAACTTTAACAGTATAGGTGCCTATTTCAAATGATTTAGCGTTCGCATCAATCAGATTGCCCTCAGCATCATAAATTTCTACTTTGTAATTGGTATATGGAGCGCCACTGCTCTTATATGTTACTTTAATTGCTTCTAAAATTTTTGCATATGTTGTGTTCGTATAAACATCATCAATCGGAGCAATATTAAATGTATCAGCAAAAGAAACACCCGTTAACTTGAATGTGATAACTCTAACACCATTATAGTATTTCGAATCTGTTTTAGCTTTAATTGTAACTGTAGTTTCACCAGCAGTCACATTGGGACTGGGCTGCTTAGAAATATAAAAATCGTCATCGCCATTTAACGTACGTATTTCTTTGCCGCCAAATGTCTCAACCACTTTAATATCTGATTCGGTTAATTTCGGCGCCTTACCGCTTTCAAAAGTTCCTACAACTTCAGCAACAATACTGGGATCACCCAAGTCAAGTTTTTCAGTTGTGGTTCCTTCTTTATTTATGGTTGTAACATCTTTACTGAAGGCTGTTGTAAAATTACCAATACCAGTTACTTTAACGGTAAATTTACCATTTTTCCCTTCTACAACTTCATACGTATAATCTGTTCCATTTTCAAGTGTTACACTTTCTGTGCCAATAGTTGCAACAACAGAAACGCTAGCATCTCCCACTTCTTTATTGGAATGAGTTCCTCTCATCGGAGTTACAGTAACACCCTTTGCTGCCTTATTGCCCGCAGCCGCAATTTGCATCGGTGTAATCTTTACAGGAATCACAGCTGTCTGACCAGCATATTTACCCAATCCCTCTAATTCAACTGTATATTCGCCTGCATTAATCCATTCAGCTTTTGGGGTAACAACTTTAAAATCGTTTGAATTCAGTTTGCTAATCGCTACAGTCTCAACAAAATGATCTTTTGAATCATATACAGCTGCCAGAATTCCATCTTCCTCATCTTTCACAAAGCCATCTATCGTTGCGCTTGCATCGACAATTGACTGCAACGTATTTTCTGTGACAATCTCATAAGAAACCTCTACAGAACCACCTGCATAATTTGCGCATGATGCATTGGGTTTAATCCTTATAGTCTGAGTTCCTAATTCAAGAATGGGATTAGCGCTCCAGTTTCCGTCAGCATCTTTATATTCAATATCAAAGCAGACGTTTTCAATCGGCTCACCTGAAACATTGTCAATTACAGTAAGTGCATTCTTGATGTTTTTCTTTAATGTATTAACGTTATTGCTATAAACTACATCTTTCATGCTGGCTGACACGTTTGTGCTATTAAGTTCAGCCTTAGCAATACTATAGGATATTTTGGCGTTCGTCTTACCATTAAAATTTCCGATACCTTCAAGTTGTACCTTATGATTACCAACTGTCGTATCTACTTCATCAGGAACTTTATAATCAACGCCTTCCTGCAAAGTAATTTCCTGTTCTTTTCCATCAACTGTCACTTTTGCTACCACTGAATAAATTTCTGGCAGTGTAACTTCCTGTCCATAAACAAAACCAGTATTAATAGTATCATAATTGACAGTAGCACTTTTTACAGATGCCGGGTTGATAACGTATGTAATCTCTCTATTAGCATTTTCCGCATACGTACCTAAGAATTTAATTGTGGCAGTACACTCTTTTGAAGCGTTCACATTTCCTTCCCAATTTAAAACCTCAAAATCGGTTCCTTCCTTCAATGCCGCTTCTTCACCTTTTTGAATTGTAACAACAGGTTTTTGAGCCTGACCATTATAAGTGAGCGTCGCAGTAGAAATATTGTATTCTTCAGTAACTACTGTACGTCCTTCTGCTACGTTTTGCCCCTCCACTTCACTTACAACCGCTACATCATCCGTATTATCTGTCGGCTCTGCAGCCAGAACAAATGAAGAAGAGGTCATAATCATAGAAGCAGCTAAAATAGCACTCAGTACCTTTTTGCTGAGACCTTTGAATCCCTTCGTATGTTTTACCATAACAATTTGTCTCCTCCTTAATAAAATTTTATTGATTTTTTTGATATTCTTTCTTCGCAAGAATATTCATTACATGAATATAATATTCTTATTCTCAATATTTGTCAAGTGGCAATGTTAATTTTATGCATTTATTTAGCTGGTATTTTACGGAAATTTCCATATCTAGATATTTTTACTCCTCATAGCACTTTTTTCTTTTGCCCGCACCCATGCAATCTCATTAAGAAACCGGGTATTTCTGGACATTCTAATATGTTTTCATTATAAATCAATCAACTTTTTCATCTATTATTCTATTATAGAATTTTATATTCCAAATTTCCATATTTTCCCATATATTTTTATGAAACAATAGGCTTGGAGGTAAGTGGCATGAAAAATATCAAATTTATTCGAGTATCCCGGGATATTACCCAGCTGAAAGTCCAGATGGATACCGGAATCAGTCAGAGCACCATATCAAAATATGAGACCGGTGAATCTGTTCCCACTGTGGAAAATCTGATGCTTCTGGCCGATTACTATAATGTCAGTCTGGACTATTTAATGGACAGGACGAAAGACCCGAAACAAGACGACTAATACATAATAATTTTACCGGGCAGAAATTCTGGTGATTCTGCCCGGCAGAGTTTCTACCTATATATATGTTTTTTCCATCTCTGTTTGTTCAGAAATGAATGTATACGCAAACAAAGTTCCTGTCCTCCTCTTTCAATCTTCTGATAATCCGAAAGATCAATAGGAAGATATAACTTTGGAATCGGCATTGTATTGTTGATCTCTTTTTACTCTTGTAATCAGTCTTCAATGCATATTTTTGGCATGTTATGTAATATGCGGCTTCTGGATTGAAACGCTGGCTCATTCCCCTATGTATCACAACTAATATTTTAATATAGCGTTATCCCATTCTTCCTCGTGCCAGGGAACAAGCATTAACACAGCCGGAGTTCCTTCTGCTTTGAAGTTCCCCCGGCTGTAATATACAACTTTTATCTATTATCGTCTAACCGGCAAAATATTTCCCTGCCGCTTCCGGCGCGATGGAGAACAGCTTCTCAAGCTTTTGGCAGATGGCTTCTTTTGATAAGCCTTCCTCCTGGTAATCTTTCACAAATGTCTGAATCGTCTCATTCATTCCTTCTACCCTGCCCTCTGTTCTGCCCATGGCCCTTCCTGTCGCTATTCCAGCCGTTCTGCCCATTTCTTCTCCGGCTTTTCTTCCGATTGCTTCTCCGGCTTTTCTTCCAATTGCTTCCCCGGCTTTTCTTCCAATTGCTTCCCCGGCTTTTCTTCCAATTGCTTCTCCGGCCTCTCTTCCCTCTTGTCTGGCCTGTGCCAGCATATCGTCAATCGCTTTGCACATATCTTTCTTCTCCTCTTCCCTTTGTTTTTCTTCCTTGATTTTGTTAAGTTCCCTTGTGTTGGTTGTTATCCTTCATTTTATAAGAGACTTTTTTGGGAAAAATCCCGCACATTAAATAAAGTCCCAGGAACAAATAATCTGACGTATTTTCCATCAGATTATTTCATCCTGAGACGTTTTCTGTTATCATGGATATTTGGAACTCTAAACAAGAAGCAGAAGTCTCCCCGTCCAAAGTTTGACCTCTGCTTCCTTCCCACACATGGCTAACACCATGTACATTACCTATGATAACAATTGAAGCAAAAAATCTCAACCCCATTTCTCAGGCTTTTTATGATCATGTTATATTTTCGCTCGACCTGGCTCTCCTTTCCTGCACCTGTGGACACACTGGAGACCTGATCTGGTATGGCAGTTATGTAAGGAAGCTCAAGCTCCCAGATGGGGAACGCTCCCTGCGTGTGCCAGGGTGCGCTGTAAAAACTGCGGATGTACCCACGCCCTCCTTTTGGCTTCCATCGTCCCCTATTCCCAGATACCATTGCATATCCAGGCTGCTGTGGTGCAATGTCAGGAACAGGACGGTGACTTCCGCTCCATCCTGGACTCCCATCTCTCCCTGGAGGAATGCAGCATTTCTTCCATTGTGAGGAACTATCATCGGCATTGGCAGGAACGTCTGCGCAGCATCCCTTCCCCCATTCGTTCTCTTCGGGAACTGATCCATATCTGTTTTTCTGTCTTTTCACGACAGTTCATGCAGATCAAACGCACCCGCAACAAACTTTTTCTCATACCAACATAACCTTACTGGCTATTTCTCCTTTTTCAAACTATCCTGTAGAAAAAGGAGGTTTGATACACCATGAAACAGGAACAAAAACAGGAGATCGCTCTCATGCGTTACCGAGCCATTGCTCCTCTGGTCGCCGGACTGGATGATTCCTTTCCCAGCCAGACCGCTTTCTATGAAGCGGTTTCTGCCAAAGGCATTACCACCCCGGATGGACGCCTGCGCCACTTTGCGCCCGCTACCATTGAACGCTGGTACTGTGATTACAACAAGTATGGTTTTGACGGTCTTATCCCGAAAGGACGGGCAGATGCCGGTATAAGCCGTAAGCTTGATCCTGACCTGCAGGGGCAGATCCGCTATCTTAAGACGAATTATCCCCGCATGTCAGCTGCGGCTATCTTCCGGCAGCTTTCTGACAACGGCTCTCCCATGGACAGGTATCGGAATCCACGGTCTGCCGCTTTGTGAACCGGCTCCAGGAAGAACTGCATACGGCACCCAACCGGGACATGCGGCGTTACGAACGTCCTCATATCAACGAGGTCTGGTGCGGTGACAGCAGTGTCGGGCCTAAGCTGACGGATCCAGAAGGACGGAAACGGCGGGTTTTTATCATTGCCCTGATCGATGATGCCAGCCGTTTTATTGTTGGCATCGACATCTTTTATCAGGATACCTTTATCAATCTGATGTCGGTTCTGAAATCTGCCGTCGCCAAACACGGCTGCCCGAAGGTACTGAATTTTGACAACGGGAAGTCTTACCGGAACAAGCAGATGGAACTTCTTGCTGCCAGGATCGGGACCACGTTAAGCTACTGCCAACCTTACACCCCTACCGGAAAAGCGAAGATCGAGCGTTGGTTCCGTACCATGAAGGATCAGTGGATGGCTTCCCTTGCTCTGCGGGATCTCCACTCCCTGGATGAACTCAGGGCCAGTCTTTTTGCCTTTGTCCATCAATGTTTCCGGCTGGATTACCTGCTTTCCACCAAAGGCTTTGGGCTGCTTACCGGCAGCCCCGGAAGGGGGAAAACAACCGCGATCCGCAGTTGGGCTGCATCCCTGAACCCTTCCCTTTATAAAGTCATTTATTCCAGTCTTTCCACGCTTACGGTCATGGAGTTCTACCGGAACCTGGCAGCTGGATTCGGACTTCAGCCGGTCCACAGAAAATCTGAGAACTTTCGCCTTATACAGGAGGAGATCAACCGCCTCGTAATGGAGAAGCGGATCACCCCGGTCATCATCATCGATGAAGCCAACTACATATCTGGTCCTGTCCTGAATGACCTGAAGATCCTTTTCAACTTCGAAATGGATTCCCGTGACAGGGCTGTTGTTCTCCTCGCCGGGCTTCCACAGCTGAACAATACGCTTCGTCTTGGCATTCATGAGCCTCTTCGTCAAAGGCTCGTCATGAATTACGATCTGGATGGTCTTTCCAAAGAAGAAGGACGTCTGTATATACAGACCAAACTGGAGGGGGCTGGCTGCCATCAACCTGTCTTTGAAGATAATGCCATAGAAGCAATCCTTAACGCAGCGAATGGAACTCCCCGTTTGATCAACAAACTTTGTAATGCCAGTCTGCTTATCGGGAACAGCAGCTCTCTGAATATCATCACCGCAGATGCCGTCATGCAGGCGATCAGCGACTGCGAACTGGGATAGGAGGCGCCTGTCATGGAATTCACGTTCCTTTGTAAAAATGATACCGGTATTGCAGCGGAATTCTGGGAAGGGAGCATTTGTCCGCTCATGCCATTTGACTGTACGGAATACGAGATCACGGCACATGGGAGCAGCTTCCATCTTGTGATCGGCGAACACTCCTACAGCAGATATATCTACATACCAACCTGTGGGATTGCTATGGATATATCCTATCTGGATGACCGGTTCTGGAACCGGGAACATCTGATACAGGCCTTTCCCGAACTGTCACTTGTCGATGCGATCAGCATAGTAGAGGCACTGGCAGCAATAAAAAAGCATATCGATGATTGATCATTGTCAGGCGGTAAACCCGCCTGATCTTTATTAGGAATGAGCTGCAGATTATTTTCGATAGTTTTAAACAATCTGCATTTTTACTACCAATTAAAATGAGCGGATCATCATTCTTTATAAAAATAAGCCGTAAATAAAGTGCTGATTGGAGTTTCTTTTAATTTGCCGAACAACAGCATAGTCCACGTAGCTTTGCTCCTCTACGCAGATCAGGGCAAACTGTACGCCGCAGGCCACACGGCGGATGACGTCCCGGTACCGTTTTGGGTCTTCGTCCTCCTGCCTGTTTTTCGGATCTCCAGACTACCTTCTAACCGGCAAAATATTTCCCTGCCGCTTCCGGCGCGATGGAGAACAGCTTCTCAAGCTTTTGGCAGATGGCTTCTTTTGATAAGCCTTCCTCCTGGTAATCTTTCACAAATGTCTGAATCGTCTCATTCATTCCTTCTACCCTGCCCTCTGTTCTGCCCATGGCCCTTCCTGTCGCTATTCCAGCTGTTCTGCCCATTTCTTCTCCGGCTTTTCTTCCGATTGCTTCTCCGGCTTTTAAAGTGTACCCTTTGTCAAGGACATTTTAAAAAGAAGGGATTTTGACTATCT
>CAMMBV010000012.1 GCA_946494335.1 uncultured Ruminococcus sp.
TCGTCGGCTCCGGCTCCTCTGTCACTTCCGGTGTTGTCTCCGGCTCTTTCGTCGGCTCCGGTTCCATTGTCACTTCCGGTGTTGTCTCCGGCTCCTTCGTCGGCTCCGGTTCCTTTGTCACTTCCGGCGTCGGTTCTTCTTTCTCTTTTCCGCCGATCGAACCGCTGCCGCTGATATCTCCTGAGCCAAGAGAAATATTTTTCAAAGTTAAGGTTCCGGAAATATTTACGATGGCTCCGGAAAAACCGGGCGCCCGCTTCAAAGATACCCCGCCCGGCAAAGACCAAGAAGTGTCACCCGATGTATATACTGTCCCGCAGACCAGAATCTCTCCCGAACTGCCCGCCAGTTCCTTTGCTCTTCCAAAAGACTGCACCGCACTGTCTGGACTGCTTCCGTCAGCGGAATCATTTCCGCCCGATCCATTCAGGTATACGGAAGTTCCTCCCGCCTGTGCCGGTGAAGGCCACTGAATAGACACTGTGGCAAACACCATGGCCAGTATCAGAACAAAACTGATTGTCTTCCACAATCTGTGACTTCTGTATTCACTGTTTCTGTCAAAACCTTTCATAAAAAAACTCCCATCTATTGCAAGTGAATGCTCCACTTCTGATTCCGGAAGTATTATATCATAACTCCTCTTTTTTCGACACCCCCTAAAACCCGTTTTTTGTTTTTTTTTATAAACCTATCCATTCTTTCTTATTTCTTCCAGAATTTCATGAAACTGAAGACCGCAGCGTTCTATCTCACCCGTCACCTGACGGATTCCCTCCCGGGTACGAAACCAGTTATGCCTGTTTACTCCCGTGTCCGCCGGACATATGATAATTTCCGTCTCCGGGAATGCCAGCTGATAATACAGCTGACACCTCCTGGCATGAAAAGCCTTGCAGCAGACAATGGCTTTTTCCACCCTGATTTTCTGTTCTTTTACAACTTCGGCGCACAAAAGCGCATTCTCATACGTAAAAGTGGCCTTATCTTCCCGCAGGACTGCCTCTTTGGGCACTCCGTTTTTTTGAAGCACCGCCGCCAGAAATTCCCATTCGGTTTCATATGCACCGCCGTATTTCTCCTCTTTTGCCATAACTCCTTCAAATCCCCGGTGCAGCTTACTGTATTTTCCGGAGGGCAGCACAAAAGGAGCACAGCCCCTTTTATAAAGCTCTGCCGCCTTTTCTGCCATCTGAGGATACCCGCTGCCGGGAATCATGATAATATCTGCCTTTTGCGGTTCCTGTTCCACAAACACAAGGCTGGAAAACAGGTCCAGAAATTTTTCATTTGTCATTTTTTTCTCCATTCATGTTACAATCAGCGTACTGTATCCGTCCGTCCTCAGCTTTCGTTCCATGGTAATGGCGTTTCCCAGCTGGCGGTAAGCGCCCACCTGTACTTTATACAGCCCATTGTCGCTGAGAATAAAGGCCGGATACCCTTTTTCCATCAGCTCATACAACAGATTATCCGCATTCTGCCGAACGCGGTATGCTCCCACCTGCACCCGGTAATATGTGGGAGTTTCCGTCACGCTCTCCTGATCCAGTGTTCCCATAATCGCTCCGGCTATTGCCTGGGCAATCTCCTGGAATTTGCTGTCAAAGAGTTCATTGTCCGCATCACTGTTGATAAAACCGGCCTCCACCAGCACCGCCGGCATTCTGGTCCTCCGAAGCACAACCAGACCCGGCCGCTCTTTTACGCCCAGGTTTTTGAATCCCACCTCTTCCAGTGCAGCGTTGATATTTTCCGCCATCTCAAGTTTGATTCCTGACTTATCATAAATCAGGCTTTCCACACCGGAATACTGATTGGGACGCGGACTGGAATTGCGGTGTATGGAAATAAAAAAATCAGCACCGGACTGATTGGCAATCTGCGCTTTTTCAAAGGGAGTCTGGTAGACGTCTGTCGTCCTGGTGTACACTACGTCAAAACCATTATTCTCCAGTATCTTTCCTATCTCCAGAACCAGATTCAGCGTGTCGTCCTTTTCATTCCTTCCCTGATAGACTGCGCCCGGGTCTTCCCCTCCATGGCCGGCATCCAGAACAATTTTATAAGGCATAAAGACACCTCTATAATATCCTTTGCCTTTAAAATATGCAGTTTTTTCCAAACCTGTGTATATTTCTTCTGCAAGCCAGGCATCCTATATCCGTAAAGGAGGTGCTTTCATATGCAGGAATATACACAAAAAAGCGACAGCTGCAAAAAGCAAGCGGAATATGCTGATATTTCCGAAGCCTGCCGCCGTCATCTGACCGAATTTGAACAGAAGCTGGAGGAACAGGGCTACCACAATATCGCCCTTGTGGCCTATCAGATGAAGCAGTCCTGACTGTCAAAAACCGCCGGAATCCAGTAAAGTGTGATCTCCGGCGGTTTTCTTTCCGCCCGAAATCTGGTATGATGGTGCCAGGATCTTACGATCACATTACAGAATAAGGTGGTAATTTATATTGAAAACAGCACAGGATTTAAAAGAACATCTTCTTTCCATCAACAGACGAAGCTACCCTGCCTACAAGGATACCAAAGGCAGCTACCGCTTTGGCAGCTACATTTTAAACATCGATCATGTACAGGGCGACCCTTTTGCGTCTCCTTCCCGAATCAGTCTTTTCGTTCCCGGACAGAAGGCAGGATTTCCCTCCTCCCTTTTTGATACCCCTCACAAACAGACTGCACTGGAAGACTATCTGATCCGTCTGTTTGGAAAAGAAATGGAAAAATACCAGTCCAAGGCAAAGGGTTCCGGAAAAAGCGGACTTATGTCCATCAGCCGGCCCGGGCAGGAAATTTTAAAAAGAACGGCCTGCTGCATTTCTCCTGACGACGGCAGCATCACCCTTCGGCTGTCGGTGGGCTTTCCCGCCAACGGACGCACCATTAATTCCGGAGAACTGATTAAAATACTGTTTGACTTTCTCCCCGCCTGTGTGGAGAAAACTCTGTTTTACCGGTCTTTAAACCCGGCCGCCGTCCAAAGCACAGCCGATCTTGCCGAGGATCAGCAGTTCATCCGTGAACAGCTGAAAAAATACGGACTGGTATCTTTCGTTGCCAACGGGTCCATACTTCCCCGGGAAAGCGGTGTATCTTCCCGCCCCATGAAAGGAGCCGTCCCTTTTCGTTCCCCGGCCTCCATGGAAGTGACCTTTGATCTTCCTCATCACGGGAAGCTTTCCGGCATGGGAATCAAAAAAGGAATCTGCCTGATCATCGGCGGCGGATACCACGGAAAATCCACACTTTTGAAAGCGCTGGAGCTGGGCGTCTATAATCATATAAAGGGTGACGGCCGGGAATTTGTCATCACCGATGAAACCGCTGTGAAAATCCGTGCGGAGGACGGACGCAGCATCCGCGGCACCGATATCTCCATGTTCATCAACAATCTTCCCGGGGGTCGAAATACCCGGAATTTTCAGACAGAGGACGCCAGCGGCAGCACGTCACAGGCAGCCAATGTGGTGGAGGCCATCGAGTCCGGTACCTCTTTGCTTCTCATAGATGAGGATACCTGCGCTACCAATTTTATGATCCGCGACGAACTGATGCAAAGAGTGGTACACCGGGACAAGGAGCCCATCACACCCTTCATCGAACGTGTCCGTACCCTGTATGAAACCTGCGGGATTTCCTCCGTCATTGTGGCGGGAAGTTCCGGGGCCTACTTCCATATCGCCGACCAGATTGTGCAGATGGACTGCTACGTGCCCTCTGACATCACCGGCCCTGCCAAAAAGGAAGCCCGGGATTTTCCTCTGAACTCCCGGCCGGCGCCGATGCCCGCTCTTCCTGATTTCAACCGCAGACCTGCCGGCGGAGCATTAAAATCTCAGGATCGGATTAAGATGAAAACCCTCGGAAAAGACGCGTTTTCCATCAACCGGGATACAATAGATCTGCGGTACGTGGAACAGCTGGCTGACAGCGAACAGACTGCAGCGCTTTCCTACTATCTGCGCTACGCCATGCTGTATGTCTGTGACGGCAAGAAGAATCTTGGCGAAGTAATCGAAACACTTTTGAAACTGACCGGTGAAAAAGGTCTGACGGCGCTGGGTGGAAACTCAAAATTAAATACTGATCTGGCTGCGCCCCGTCCCCAGGAGATTTTCGCCTGTTTCAACCGCTGCCGCACGCTGAAAATGTAAAAAAAAAGGTCTGAGGAATCTACATCTCAGACCTTTTCATTTTACTATGCTCTTTTTCTACTGCGAATTACTGCTGTGCCCATACCCAGGAGTGCTACAGCTGCAACTGCAACTGTCATCATCAAAACAGAGCTTTCACCTGTCTTCGGTGAATTTACTGAAGTATTGTTTCCTGAAGTATTGCTTTCTGAAGCAGTCGCTCCGCCTGCTGCTGAATTACCATCCACGACAAAGGCTACTGGTGAGAGAGAATTAAATGTAGCAGTAACTGTACCGTTTCCTGCTTTGGATTCCACAACTTCCCATGCCTTTGCAGCTGTATCGTAGTGCAGAACCGCTACTTTTGAATCCGCCTTTACGCCAGTCACATTAAAGGAAATGGTAACCGGAAATACTGTACCATCCGGAACTGTAACATCCTTAACATCTACTACCTGCATCCCATCAACGAAAGCACTTCCGAGAAGTTCTTTTACCTTGTCGATGTTTTTAATCTCGTCCACTGCTGACTGATATTCGGCCGGAACAGAACCGACTTTCACATCTACAGCATTACGATCTGCATCGGTTGCAGATGAAACCCCCGCTGCAACTCCGCTAACCTGTGGGCTTGGCTGAGCAAATACTGCTACTGTCATGGATAAACTGAGAACAGCAGCGCACAATACTGACACCATTTTTTTCATTTTTCTTGTCCTCCTGGTTCACATTTTAAAGTTTATTTAAGAATCAATCCGATTGTATTATACCACTAGTTTTCTTGTTTGTAAAACATTTTCAGCAAAATCTGCATTAGTTTCTGGTCATCTACGTAAAATTCTTCGTTTTTCGCTCCGGCTCTGGTTTCTCCCGGAACGTACACGGTTTCCTCGGGCATGAACTGATAGTTCGCAAAGCTGTCAAGCTGACGTCCGTCCATATCCGTAACCATATAAGGCTTCAGATAAGAAGAAAATCGTTCATAATAATTCCCCTCGCTATTTACCGCATTTTTCAATGCAGAAAACAGCGCCGTGATATACTGAACCTGCCGTTCCATCCTCTCATTGTTGCTGCCCATCTGGTTAGTATCACGATACCGTACGTATCTCTCCGCTTGCTCTCCGGTTAAAGTTATTTCCGAACCCTGCACAAAGGCCGGGTCTATCTCTGTATAATCCTGGGGGATGGTAATTTTGACACCTCCCACCGCGTCATTGAGACTGCTTATGGCACTTATATTCAAAGACAGGTACGCATCTATGGGAATGTCATGCAGCAGTTCTCCCACGGTTTTTTCCATGGCCCAACAACTGCTCTTTTCGCCGTTTCCATAGGCGTACTGTGCGGCAAGCTGCGCGGTTACCGTTGTATAATAATTTCCCGAAGCATCATAAATATCCACATCCGTCATGGAATCTCTGGAGATCTGAAGAACTTTTCCGGTCTGCGTTTCTTCATCCAGGGACAGAAGCATAATGCAGTCTGCTTGTCCCGCTGTACCAGGCGTCTCCTGCAGTGTAACCTCCTGTTCCTTATCAATACCCAGAAACAGAATATTCGTCAATTTGTCATTGTATACATAAGTCTGTCCTTCATAGGTCACTTCATCTCGTGTGTTGGTCTGCGCCGGAACCTCGGCAGCCTCCTTTTGAATCTCCAACAATTCCTGATTTCGGCCTGCCAGCAGTCTGCCTGCGGTCACACCCAATATCAGAATTGCCGCCGCCGCTAAGGCTAAAACCATGGAAAAAATCGCTTTTTTACTTTTCATCTGTCAGTACCGCCTCCACCAAAAAACGTTGATCATTGTTTCCGTTGCAGGTTGAAAGTATTATAATGCGGTCTTCTCCCGTCACCTGCACTTCCTCGTTCCTGCATCCGGAAAGTCTGTCCTGCGAATCCAGAAAGGATTGTATCTGTATTTTATCATTACAGTCATACGAATGGAGGATATGACGGTTGTCATAAGTCACCGCAGCAAATACCCGGTATGTGTACTGATGCTCCGGCGTATAAATTATCAGTTGGGAATGCTCTTTCATATATGCTTTGTCCGTGTACGCATCAAGTCCGCCGAACATGCTGCCGTCTCTCATATTATGTCCGTAAATCACCGTAAGCCCGTCTGTAAAGTCTTTCCGGTTTAAGTTCTCCGTGTAAATGGAACCCGGCAGCCCTTCCGCACCTTCCACCGTATGATTCAGGTAATATCCGTCATCTGTCCCGCTTTGTACTACAGGATAATCCACCTGCGTCCCCGGTATCCGAATCCAGCCGTAAATATCCGGGTTCTTAGTCTGCAGTGCCACAAAATCCACGGGTATATCCGCTGTCGACTCAGACTCAGGCTCAGATTTCTCTTCAATCTCCTCTACGGGATCCGGCTGCGGCTCTTCCTTCTGCTCTTTCACAAACTGAGTCTCTTCTTTTACCGCTTCTTCAGACAGTTTTTCATATGCCTTTTCGTTTTGTTTCACTGACACATAATATGTAATTCCAAAAGCCGCCGCTCCCAGAAAAACGGCCATACTTACAAAAAATATGATCTTATCTCTCTTCTTCATCGCTTTTCTGCCTTTTTCTTTTCACTGCGTTTTTCGCTTTTCCTTAAGGGAATTACAGCCAGAGTATTCAGCCCCAGATATTTTTCTACTTCCTCCTGGTTTTTAATATTGTCATTTCTGATATATGCAATCACCAGATAAACGGCTACCAGAAGAATGCCTGCCAGTACACCCAGCAAAGTGTTTTTCTTCACACTCGGACTTACTGGTTCGTCTGCAGCTTCCGCCTCTTCCACTGTGGTGGGCGGATCAGATTTCATAATATATGCCATCTGATCTGCAGTCTCCGCAGCCACCGCATTGGCTACAATACAGGCTGTAGACGGATCCGGGTCCGTAGCTGTAATAACCAGGATACGGGTATCCGTTTCATTTGAAACGCTAATCATATCCTCGATATCCTCACGACTCAGCGTCACCCCGTCTTCCTCCTGAATTCTTTCCACTGCCCCGTCAATTACCGGCTTGCTGGTAGCGATAACTTCAAAATCCGCTGTCAGCTCTGTACTAATCTGAAAATCAGCAAAGGATGTCACACTTGTCGTTTTTGACAAAATATACAGCATGGCCTTGGACTCATACTGCGGCGTTATCAGCACAACCGTGCCAATCAGCGCCAGCAGTCCGCAAATCACAGCAGCAATGACAAAGGCCCACCATTTCCTGAGCATTTCCTGCAGCAGACTTGCCAGGTCAATCTCAATTTCTTCTTTTTCCAGTCTTTCCATTTTTCCCTGCTCCTCTTTCTTTTTCTTACGTCCCTTTTAATACTCGCCATACTCGCCGTATTTACCGTATCTGCCATAATAGGTGCCTCGGTGCACGTCAACCTTGTTAAGAACCACTCCCAGAAGATTGCTGTTGGCAGTCTTCAGCTGTTCGGCAACACTTTTTGCCTCAGCGCGGTAGGAAGCTCCCGCCGACAACACCAGAACAGTACCGTCCGCCACCTTCGCCACAACGGCGGCATCTATAACGTAACCCAGCGGAGGCGTATCGATCACAATATAATCAAACGTATTTTTCAACACCGGCATCAACTGTGAAAAACGCTCATTTCCCAGAAGCTCTGTCGGATTCGTCGGAAAAACACCAGACGGCATCACAAACAGATTTTTTTTGTTAGTGGAATAAATCACATCGCCTACGTTTTCCTGTCCGGACAGATAGTGACTTAGCCCTTTTACAGACTCACGAATCGAAAGACGTCGCAAAAGCACGGACTTTCTAAGATCTGCATCCACCAGAAGCGTCCGTCTGCCACTCTCTGCAAAGGCCAGTGCCAAGTGATAGGAAACCGTTGTCTTTCCGTCTCCTGGTGAAACGCTGGTCATTGCAATCACTCTGTTTTCCAGCCCTGTAAATTCCAGATTAGTTCTCAGCGTCCGGTAAACCTCTTTTTCCTGCCTTGGAATCCGAATTTCCTCTTCTATCGTTATCTTATTCATCTATATATTCCCTCCTGATTATCTTTCTGGCATTTTCCTGGCAGATCATCCGACAGTACTGCTCGTCTGTTTTTCTTTTTATATAAGCTGCACATTTCTCCATCAAAGGCCGTCTGTGTCTGCTGCCGTGGGCATCTGTGCCGATAAAATGAACCTGCCTGCTTTTCAGCAACTTCAATACATATTTTTTTATCTGCCGTCCGTTTTTTCCCAGCACGCTTCCTGCGTTGATCTGAATAAAAACTCCCATGGATACCAGCTCTGCAACTCTCTGCTGATCCGCCAACTCCTCATACCGTTCCGCATGAGCCAGAATTGGC
The DNA here is from genome assembly GCA_946494335.1 of uncultured Ruminococcus sp. Lineage (GTDB taxonomy): Bacteria > Bacillota > Clostridia > Lachnospirales > Lachnospiraceae > Ruminococcus_G. The sequence goes on from CAMMBV010000012.1 coordinate 8,484, forward strand.
CAGAAACCATGATACTGCAGATTCTGCAGCCCTCTCTTTATATATGAATATTCTTCATAAGGAGCAAATTCCGTCAATACGTAGGAACTGCCGTTCATAGTCCAGATTCTTCCTTCTGCAAGCTCCTCCACCGCCTTTTCGCTGTAAAAAACCTCGGCCCCCGGCACAATCCGCAAATTTGCTGAGATTTTCTCCGCTTCGGCGCGGGTTTGCATGAGCGCTTCCTTTTTCCGTTTCCAGACATCATCTTTCATCTCACTGTGATAATGTGAGGTGGCAAATATGGTGCGGATCCCCTCTTTATAGGCGATTTCCAACATTCTTCTGGACTCATCGAGACTTTCTGCTCCATCGTCCACAGCCGGAAGTATATGACAATGTACGTCTATCATTTTCATCATCTGCTGTCATCCTTTTGCATTAGGGTGTGACTGTCACTGTCAGAATTTCTTCATTGGAACGGTTTCCGTCGCTATCTACGGCAAAGTATGTAAGCGAATACGTCCCTGCCACAGAAACGTCCACATCGCCTTCCACCCGGATATCCCGGAACAGACGGCTTCTGTCATCTTTATCATCTGTGATCTCATCCACCCAATCCAGTTTGTTGAACTCCCCTCCCAAAGGAACCGTTAACGTATGCTGCTTCAAATAAAATCTGGGCGCCTGAGGCGACAGTTTGGCAATTCTGTCTTCTTGCTCCGCAATGGCCACCTCTTCCGGATCCTGCTGAACCGTTTCTGCCGCACTTTGTTCCTCTTCAGGTTCTGTTTCCTGGCTGTCCTGAGCGCTTGCGCTTTCTTCCTCCGCCGCAGGCGTCTCTTCCGGCCCGTCTTCTCCGGCAAATTTCATATTCCAGGATTTTCTCGTCACATTTTTGCTTTTATCTACCGCCACATAAGTGACCGTCACATAGTCATTTTCTTCTGAAACCTTCACAGACTCCACCATCAACGACTCAGTCACATCCCCGTCCCGATCATCCGTTGCAGTTACGCCTTTTAGTAATTCTTCCTTTGTCATACCACTTCGGTAGACTTCTTCTTTTGTTTTGCTGATCTTAATTTCCGGCCTTTCCCTGTCTCTGTTAAAAATCACCCAGCCGGCAACAGCCGCCAGCAATACGAGAACTGCCAGTGATACCGGCAACAATACTTTTTTCATTCTTTTTTCCCTCTGTCATACGATAATCATTTGTATTCTATCATGTATTACTGACATAATCCAGAGATAAATCATAACAAACCACAATTATTTGCCATTTTTTATGCTTTATTTTTATCTCCCCTCAGTTTCAAAAACAAAAGGCGCCGCCTTGCAGATGGCAGTCTCTCTGCAAAACGGCGCTTATTTTCTTATTATGCAAAAATTTTCTGATATTCGTCCAACCAGGCCAGATGATTTTCCACAAGTTTTTCCGTTACATTGGTGATGGGGCCGGCTGAAGAGGCCACGATCAGTCTCTGATCCTTTACTTTTTCCAGTTCCCTCACTTTACTGCGGATCTCTTCCGCTGATCTCAGCTCCAGATCCGCCCACTCCAGATTTCCGATCAGAGTAAGGTTCCCTCCCGTAAGTTCAAATCCTTCTTCCATGGATACATTGCCCTGGGGAGCCGGTTCCACCGGTTCCGTGGCGTCATATCCGATCCGTCTCATGACTTCAAGGGCGTGACGAACCTTTCCGTGGCAGTGGCATCCCACCGCATACCCATACTCTTTGATCTTTTTCACTACTCTGGAATCATAGGGTTCCACAAACCGGTCAAATGCCTCCGGATCCATCATCGGCGGCGTACACTGTTCCGACCCTCCCATCCAAAATACAATTTCCTCCGGAAGTTTCGGGGCTATGGCTTCCACCATCAATATCTGTCGTCTGGTAATTTCCTCCAGGGCGTCAAAAATCAGCTCCCGCTCCGTCAGAGTCATTTCCAGAAAAGCATCAAAGGTCATACATCTGGAAATTGTTACAACAGGAGACGGAACAAAAAACTGATAAATTACCCGCTCATCCAGACGCTGCATCTGCTCCCGTATCTTGGCTGCTTCCCGGTCCACCTCATCCTCATTGATTTCAAAAGGGGTATCCAGAAGCTCTTCTATCTGCCCGACTTCTGTCACTGGAACCTCCATGATCCACTGTGTGCACTGATTGCGAAAGACAGAGTCCCTGAATTTCAGTTTTCCTTTTCCGGTACGGATTTCTCCGTAAATATCTTTTGTATCCTCATCTGTATCTTTTGTAATCGTGGAAATTCTGTCGGTACTGGTCATCATAAACCGGTTGAACAGAAACGACTGATCCTGACATAATATGTAGGCATCGCTTTCCTTTACCGCCTGAATCAGACGGCGGTATAAAGGATCATTCATCCATCCTGCCCGGAAAGAATCCTTCCCTCCTGGTTCCCACCAGTATTCAAAGCCCTCCCTCATCAGCAGCGGCACCTTATCTGTCTTTTCTCCTTTCATTGCTTTTATAAAATTTTTTCTTGTCAGCATAGCTGCCCTCCTTCCAGAAAAATAAAATTGTTTTTACTATAACCCGCGTGCTATAATCTACTTATTATAATAGTGATTTGAACTCATATTTTCACTAATCAGATTCCAGTTATCACATAAGAAATTACAGCTTAGAGGTGCACTTATGAAACCATATGGAGAAGCCGGGATACATTTATTAAATTCAGAATACTACGTGAATTTTCCTTCTGATTTTGCCAAAGAAAATCTTTTTTACACCGAACAGGGAGGGCATTATTTTCTCAATCATCATTACATCACTTCACGTTCTCTGTGCAGCTACCATCACTTTTCTTTTCTCTACGTGGTCAGCGGAGAACTTCTTCTGGTCATTGACGGCAAAGAATATCTGATTCACGACCGTGAACTGGGAATTATCGATACTTCCAAAGCTCATCTGTACGCCTCCTGCCGCGATACAGAGCTTATTTTCGTCCGCTTCCGGGGAAACACATCCCCCGCTTTGGTTTCCAGACTTTTTTCTTACCGCCACGCTTTCGTCCCGCCCCACAACAGCAGAACTTTTCAGGCTCTTTCTGAAATCGTAGACGGATTTATTGCTCAAAATCCCCTGCCCGAAGAGATTATATCCAGCCATATCCACACCCTGCTGTGTGATCTTCTGACACTGCGTTACGGCCTGGAGGGGGCCGGTCAGACGGTGGTGGATAAAGCCGTGCACTATATTGAAAATAATTACTACCTTCCCATCACAGTCTCTGACCTGGCAAAAAAAGCCTGCTTAAATTCCAGCTACTTTTCTGAGAAATTCAAAAAGCAGACCGGGCTTACGCCCAAACAGTATATCATCCAGACCCGTCTGAACGCCGCTAAGATATTGCTGCGGGATACAGACTGGAGCATCCGGGAAATCGCTGACAAAACCGGTTTCCCCAGCGACGCTTATTTTACCTGGTATTTTCACAGTCAGTTTCATCAGACTCCAACCGACTACCGTAATTCTTAAAAAAGATTCCGCCGGAACCTTCCCCGACGGAATCTTTATCAGTTTATGTACTTGAAAATATTGTATACATTTATCAGTATGATCACAACCATCAGCCCGATAAACAGACGATCTGCCTGCTTTTCTCTGATTTTTTTATTGACCGCGGAACCTGCCAGACCTCCCGTTATTCCGCCCAGAACCATCAAGATAATTAACTTTGCCGAAAAATCCGGAACCTGTCCGCTTATAATCGTACTGAACAGACTGGACAGCTGAGAAAACAGGATGATATACAGGGAATATAAAGCTGCCTGTTTCGTTCCCATGGAAAAAAAGTAAAACAATACCACCAGATTGATGGGACCTCCCCCGATTCCAAGAAAGGCTGACATGATTCCCAGCGCCAGGCCGATGGCCAGGCAGCCCCCCCTGCTTTTTACTTTCCGCGTCCTGATTCTCTCTTTCAAAAGAGTATAAACCAGTGTGCCCGCCGTCACCAGAAGCAGCACCGCCGCCTGGACGGCTCCCACCCGCTGGGTATCCGGCAGACCGCTTAGAACCAGCTGATACAGATTTTTTCCCAGAAGGCCGCCCAGTACTCCCCCTGCAGCCAGCAGGGTACCTGTCTTTTTATCAAAAGATGCTCCGCTGCCCCCGCAGAGGTTCCGCCCCACGGAAATTACCGACATGGACAGCACGGTACACCCTGAGAGAAAGCTGATGGTATCCACCGGTATGATGCCCGCGGCGTCCAGCACCGGTTTGATGATGACGCCGCCGCCAATGCCGCAGATGGCTCCCGCCACGGAGGCGAGAAAGCTCACCAGGATGATTATGATATACTCCGCCATCTGCCCTCTCCTTTACATACCAAGTCTTTCATACTGCTCCGGGGGAGCATCGTGTTCCTCCATGCATCTGCGAAGCCCTTCCCTTATCTGAAGCTCCAGTTCCCCGTCCTGGATGGGATGCTCCTGGGCGTAATCTTCTCTCAGATCAAACAGCAGCGATTCCCGGTTAAATTCCGACCGGCTGGAGAACTCCTGGGACGGATTGCCAAAATGAATGATATCCGCCGGGAACCGGTAGACCGGATAATCGGTCCAGGACAGATACCTTCCCATCTCAATTTTGTCGTAGTCCTCTGTCTTTACCCCGTCGTTTCCTCCCAGGTACTGCCGCAGCAGGCTGGGGATGGCCGTGTAAAGATAGAGGGGCCGGTTTGCCTCGTCTTTGGCCGCCCGGAAATAAGTGTACCTTCCATCGGTATAGCCCACCTGTTTCCCGTAGTAGCCAAAGATCGCCCCCTCCCGGACCTTGTCTTTCTCTCCTTTCAGCAGCGGGAACAGGTTCTTCCCGTGGATGGGATTGATCAGGCTCTTCTCTCCCACGCCGAAATACTCCATCAGCGTAGGCATCACATCGATGTTTTCCGTCACCGCCGCGCACCGGCCCGGCCGGATGTCCGGATGGTAAATCATAAGCGGGATGTGGAATACCTCGTTGTAGGGCGCCATATAGTTCTTCGCCATCAGCCCGTGTTCCCCCAGATGGAAACCGTGGTCCGTGGTGAAGATCACCATGGTGTCTTTCCACATATCGTGCCGGTCCATCACCTCCAGGATTTCCCCGATATGACGGTCCGTCATGGTCAGCAGCGCCTTATACCGGTTCCGAAGGTGCCGGGTTTCCTTCTCATCAAAGATATTGGGCTGGTAATCAGGGTGGGTGAAGTCCGTCCCCTCATACTCCCCGTCCTTTTCATAGAGATCCAGGTAATGCCTGGGCGCATCGTAGGGCTCATGGGGATCGAAGGATTCCACCCAGAGGAAAAAGTTGTCCGCTTCGTGGTTTTCCTTAAGCCACCGGGCCGCATGGTACATGGTCTTCACGCTGGGATAATCGTACTCTGTCTGGAACCGCCGGCGGTTGGCCGCCTCGGATTCGGAATACTCCCCTTTCCATCCTTCCGGTCTTTGTTCCTTTCGGATTCCAGTCTCATCGGGCTGTACGCACCAGGGGTCGCCCTCCTGTCCCCGGTAGACGTCCCAGGCAGTAAAGCCCTTGGTGTAATTTTCTCCGCCGGGGATCAGATAGTGGGCGTGATCGGAAAACAGCATGCTGTGTACGTTTTTCTCCTGCAATACCTGCTGCAGCGTCTGATCGTAGGGCTCCATGCCGCCCCAGGGCTTTTCCAGGAAGGAAAGACGCCCCGTCATCAGGTCCTTTCTGGCGGGCATGCAGGGGGCGCTGCCGCACCAGTGGCTGTCAAAGACGACGCTTTTTTTGGCCAGCCGGCTTAAATTGGGCGTAAAGGCCGCATCCTTTCCGCCGTAAAACTCCAGCATCCGGCGGTTGACCGTATCGCACAGTATCAAAATTGCTTTCATTACTTTCTCTCCTTTTCACCACCATTTAATCATCTCTGTCACGTGATCTCTCATTTTTACAAATTCCAAAGACATGACGTCTCTGGGTCTTGGCAGAGTATTTTCAATTACCGTTTTTACATGGCAGGGTTTATTGGTCAAAACCATAATATGTTCACTTAAATAAACCGCCTCCTCCACGTTGTGGGTGATAAACAATACGGTGGTGCCTGTCTTTTTCCAGAGTTTAATCAGTTCATCTTCCAGCTTGAAACGCAGATCGATGTCCAGCTGTCCGTAAGGCTCATCCATCAAAAGGATCTCCGGCTTGGTGGCAAATGCCCTGGCAATGCCGATTCGCTGGTTCATACTGGTGGAAACCTGCTGCGGATAGAAATTACGGAAATCCGCCAGTCCCACAATCTCCAGCATCTCATCCACCAGCTCTTTCTTTCTGTCTTTCGGAACTTTTTTTATATCCAGCCCGAATCCCACATTCTGTTCAATGGTCAGCCAGGGCATGGCAGAAAACTCCTGAAAGATGTAGGAAATATTATGTTTTTTCAGATCTACTTCCTCGTCGTTTACCAGAATCTGTCCCGCCGTAATGTCATACAGTTTTGTCACACTGTTTAAGAAGGTGGTTTTGCCGCAGCCCGTAGGCCCGACGATACACAGGAATTCCCCTTCTTTTACGTCAAAGGAAACATCATCCAGCACGGTGAGATCACCAAATTTTTTTGTCAGGTGGTCTACCCGAATTTTTACTTTTCTCTGCTCTGTCATAGATATTTCCCTCCTTAAAGCGTATGGTCCACAACATTGTTGATTTCCCGGCGCAGCTTCAGAAAGTCCGGATCGATGTAACTTCTTGGCCTTGGCAGATTGATTTCATACTCCGCTTTCACATTAGTGGGACAGTTTCGGATAACAATAATCCGGTCCGCCACATACACCGCCTCTTCAATGTTGTTGGTGACAAAAATTACCGTTCGTTTCTCCGCCTCCCAGATTCTTATGATTTCATCCTGCATCAGATATCTGGTCTGGGCATCCAGCGCTCCAAAGGGCTCGTCCATCAGAATCACATCCGGTTCATTGCAGTATGCTCTGGCGATTCCCACACGCTGCTTCATGCCTCCGGATATCTGTATGGGATAATGGTTTTCAAAGCCTTTCAGTCCCACCAGATCAATGTAGTACTGGGCTTTTTCTCTGCGTGTCTTTTTGTCTACCCCTTTCATCCTGAGACCGTATTCCACATTTCCCATCACGGTCAGCCAGGGAAAAATGGCCAGATTCTGAAAGACCATCCCCCGGGAAGGATCAGGGCCGTTGATTTTTTCCCCTTTCATGCGGATTGTCCCCGCCGTGGGCTCTTCAAAACCTGCAATCATGTTCAGGATCGTTGTCTTTCCGCACTGTCCCGGTCCAAAAAGAACGAGAAATTCATTTTCCCGCACCTTGATATTCAGATCCTTCACAACTTCAAATACGCCGCCCTCTTTTACCTTTTCAAATTCTTTATCCACATGTTCCAGTGTGATAATATTCTTTTCTATCTTCCGCGTTTGTTCCATCTGCATAAGACATCCTCCACTCTTCTTATCAAAAGCGCCAGCAAAAGGCCTATGACGGCAATTACCAGAATTCCCACCAGAATCTGCGTCATATTGTTGTTCTGCTGACCTGTTACCACAATCCAGCCCACGCCGCTGGAAGAGCGGACCAGCTCCGCCGCCACAACAGAAGACCAGGCGGATGCCACGCCGATTTGCAGACCGGCTGAAATAGCCGGCACGGAGGCTGGTATTACAATGGTAAAAAACATCTGCCGGTCATTGCATCCCAGCATTCTGGCCGCATTTACAATGGTACGGTCCACAGATTTGGCGCCGTGATAGGCATTCTGAACGATGCTCATGAACGCGCCGATGAACACCAGCACGTATTTTGCAAGTTCCCCGATACCGCACCAGAGAATGACCAGCGGAATCCATGCCAGCGTCGGTATGGGGCGCACCAGTTCAAACAGGGGCCGCATAAATGCCTCAAATCCGCGATACCATCCCATCGTCAGTCCCAGCGCAATGCCCAGTATGGTGGCCGCTATAAAGCCGGCAGCCCAGCGCGACAGAGTAATCAGCATATGCTGCAGCATCACGTTCTTTCCGATTGGCTCCACAAAGGATACAAAAAATTTCTGCAGCACCGCAAACGGACCGGGCATTACCTGACTGAACTGAGGATTCATGGCCGCCAGCTGCCATATAAGAATCAGCAGGGCAAAGGATACTGCCGCCGCCGCAATTTTCTGCCACATTTTTGCTTTTCTCTCCAGCATCACCAACGTCCTCCTTTCATCAGCTGCCGCTCAAGAAACGTCAGCACAAGTCCCAGTGCCGCCCCGATCACACCCACACAGATCATGGAGGCAATGATAATATCCGGACGGTAAATACCGCGGCACAGATTGATCAGATATCCCAGACCGGCCGTAGCCGCCAGCATTTCCGCACCGATAATGGTGGACCAGGCTACTCCCAGTCCCACACGCATACCTGTCAATATAAAGGGAATGGAAGATGGTATGGCGATTTTACGGAGAATTTCACCTTTTGAAGCCCCGAAGGTCTGCCCCACCCATATATGTACTTCTTTCGTCTGCCGTATCCCCGTATATGCATTGACCAGCGCCGGTCCAAAAGTCGCCAGTGCAATGACAATTACTTTCGGAAGCATGCCGATGCCAAAAAGCAGAATAAAAAGCGGCGTCCAGGCAATTCCCGGTATGGGACGGATAAAATCAAAGATTGGATTGACAAACATATCCGCCTTCTCATACCAGCCCATCAGAATTCCCAGCGGAATTCCCACCAGACAGCCGATCACGTATCCTGTCAATGTCACTTTCAGGCTGGCCCAAAGATGCACCTGCATGGTAGCTCCGTCAGGATTTTTATTGGAAAACTTGTCAATCAGCGTCTGAAATACTTTTATGGGCCCCGGCAGTACATTTTCTTTTATGGTTCCCAGGCTCCCTTCCGTAAACAGCCACCAGACAAAGAAAAACAGTACTACTGAAAGCACTGACAGCCAGATATACGAATGTTTCTTCTTTTTCCCTCTTGCTTTTTTTGCTGTCATTTTACTCCTCCTGTCCTGATCTTTCCCGATCTTAATAAACTGCCCCTGCGCCCGATGTAAAAGCGCAGGGGCGTTATACACTATCCCTTATCAGTATCCTTCCGGAAGTTTAACGGTAATGGAAACTCCCGTCGCCTCTTCCAGCAGATCCTTGTTTATGCTCTCCGCCACTGTCTTTGCACTTCCCTCTTCCAGAAGCCCCAGCTTCGTCAGCTCTTCCGCCGAGAAAACCACGTGATTTCCGTATTCCAGATCCTTTAACTTGTCGTAGGAGTACAGATCACGGACCTCTATCTCTGTACGCATCTCATCTTCTGTATATTCCGTTCCCTGTTCTTTAAAGAATTCCATGCCCTGTTCAAATTCCAGATCTTCATCATTCTGAATTTCATCCAGCGCTTTAAATACCGCCTTTAAGGTCAGCACAATATCGTCCCGGTTGCTGTCCAAATATGTATTGGGCACAATAACGGTGGAACCGGTTCCCACGCCGGTGATATCCTCATACGTTCCCAGACATACCATACCGGCCGCCTCAGCTGCCGCACAGTAATTCATGGAAAGGGCAGCGCCGTCCACCTCCCCGCTGATCAGCGCATTATAGCAGGAGGCCAGATCCATGCTCACCAGATTGTAATCGTCCTGCTCCAGATTGGAATAGTAGGAATCCACCATAATCTGCTGAATGGTTCCAAGAGTTACGGCAAAACTCAGTCCCGCAGCCGTATCTGCGTTTCCGTACACATCCGGAGCATCCTTACCGTACTCTCCCTGAACGTCCACAACCGGACAGTCCGGATTCACATAAACAGCCAGACCTTTTCCGTCGTCACAATCTGCCACCATGGTATAGTCACCCGTAGCCAGGGGATACACTCCGGCAAACCCGTTAAAGCCTATATCGGCTTCGCCCGCAGACAGCGCTTCATTCTGAAGTGTTCCGTTCACAAAGTACGTGATGTTTGTATCCAGACCCACTTCATCAAAATATCCCATTTTGTCTGCGTACCATACCGCAAGTCCATCCGTATTGATCAGCGCAGCGATGTTTACCGTTTCCCCACTGGGCGTTGGCTCACCGCTGTCTGCTGTTTCCCCGGATGAGGCGGCGGATTCCGTCTCCTTCTCCGAAGAAGTCTCTGCTTTTTCTCCTCCACATGCACACAGAGAGACTGTCATCAGCGCTGCCATTGCCAGACTAAGAATTCGTTTTCTGTTTTTCATATGCTTCCTCCTTGATTTTCCTTTCTTTTCTGATTTTTATATGTATTTTACAAAAATAACCCTTTAATTTCACTATTGTTTTCCCAGATATGTCATAAGAAACTACAGATTCTTTATGTTTCCCGTATTTTTTGCACAAAAAAACGCAGGCAGTTCATGATTTTCTATCACAAACAGCCTGTGCTTATTCTTACTTCTGCTTACAGAAATTTGATTTCTCAAAGCACAAACATATGTTCTGTTTTTTATTGTAAAACCTCCGCCGGTATAATATAATACTGATAAAGACATACTAACCATGACCTTACCAAAAAGGAGCTGAACCATGGAACAGAACCGTACTTATATTGCCATTGATCTGAAAAGCTTTTATGCATCTGTGGAGTGCGTGGTGCGAGGACTGGATCCTCTGACTGCCAATCTGGTGGTGGCCGACTCCTCCCGAACGGAAAAAACCATCTGCCTGGCGGTCTCACCTTCATTAAAAAAATACGGTTTGTCCGGACGCAGCCGTCTGTTTGAAGTGCAGCAAACTTTAAAAAAAATAGAGAGGCAGACCGGCCATCGGATCTCATATATCACTGCCCCGCCCCGGATGGCTCTGTATATGAAATATTCCGGGGATATTTACTCTGTTTATCTGAAATACATCAGCGCCGAGGATATTCATGTATACTCCATCGACGAGTGCTTTTTTGATATTACAGACTATCTTTCTCTTTATCACATGAATGCCCGGCAGCTGACAAAGACCATACTGCTGGACGTTCAGAAAAAAACCGGAATCCCTGCCACCGCCGGAATCGGAACCAATCTTTATCTTTGCAAAATTGCGCTGGATATAGTGGCAAAACATATGGACGCAGATAAAGACGGCGTCCGCATCGGTGAGTTAGACGAACACTCTTACCGCTCCCTTCTCTGGGACCATCGGCCGCTCACCGATTTCTGGCGTATTGGGAAAGGCACGGCCCGTACGCTGGAAAAAAATCATATCTATACCATGGGTGATCTGGCGGAGGCTTCCCTTGGCCGTGAAGACTGGCTTTATAAAACTTTCGGCATCGACGCAGAGCTTCTGATTGATCACGCCTGGGGATATGAGCCGTGTACCATGGCGGATATCAAAGCCTATCACCCCAAAACCAGCTCCATCGGTTCCGGTCAGGTACTGCCCCGGGGATACTCTTATGAAGAGGCACGAATCATTCTTCAGGAAATGACAGATGAGCTGATCCTGGATCTGGCCGATAAAAATCTTGCCACGGATTCCATCACTATGCACATCGGATATGACCGGGAAAATGTAGATTCCGGTAAATACCGTGGGAAACTTCACACAGACCATTACGGCCGTCAGGTTCCCCAGCCGGCTCACGGAACCGCCAACCTGGAAACCCCCGCCTCCGGTACCGGCAGGATTACAAAAGCGGTGATGGATCTGTATGACCGGATAGCAGATCCACGGCTTTTAGTACGCCGCGTCACGCTGACAGCTAACCGGGTGGTGGATGACAGCTATACGCAGCTGGATCTTTTTTCAGATCCAGAGAAACTGGAAAAAGAGAAAAATCTCCAGCACGCCGTACTGGAAATCAGAAAGAAATTCGGCAAAAACGCCCTTCTAAGAGGCACCAGTCTGCAGCAGGGTGCCACCGCCATTGAACGTCACGGCCAGATCGGCGGGCATCGCGCCTGAGAAAGGATGAAAAATGGAATATTTCAACTTAAATGCAGAAGAAAAATACAAAGACATTATACATCGAACCCGCCCCTGCACAGAAGATTCCAAAATTCGTCATCCCAGAATGCCCGCCGCAGATCGGGCAAAAATTTTCGCGCCTTTCTCCGCCCTGAAAGGCTACGAGACCGTCATCCAGGAGCGACAAAAAGAAATTCTCCTTATCTCCAGACCTCTTTTGTCAGAAGATGCGACGGAAACCCTTTCCCGCAAACTTAATCAGCTGAAAAAAGGAATGCAGATGCAGATCACCTGTTTTCAGGAAGATGAAAAAGCCGCTCCCCTGGGAAGCATACAGACACATGCAGGGACTATTGCTTTTATAGATCCCATTCAAAAATTTCTCATTCTGGACGGGATCAGGATTTATTTTGATGACATTCTGGAACTTTCTTAAATTTATCTTCTATGATTTAAAACCACATCTGAAAAGACACCGCATGTTTTTCTGCGCCGAGCCCGCTTTTATGATATACTGGATTTATCAGATCAGGCTTTTAGCCGACTGAATGCGGGGGAGGATTACAGATGGATAAGAAGTGGGAAAAAAGAAGAAAACGCGTATTTGAGGTGGTGGAGGTTGCGGCAGCTTTTGATCCTCTCAGCCGCTTTTATGATTTTTTTAATGTATTCTGCATTATTCTTAATCTGGCCGCCAGCATCATGGATACTTACGATAATCTGCGGGTGGCGTACGGCGGTCTGTTTTTTGCGCTGAATGAGGCCACTGTTGCTCTCTTCTTTCTCGATTACCTGCTGAGACTGTGGACGGCAAAGTATCTTTATCCTGACTGCACGGAAGGCCGGGCTGTCACAAAATATGTCTGTTCCTTCACGGGAATCATCGACCTGCTTTCTTTCCTGCCTCATTATCTTCCCATATTTTTTCCGTCCGGCGCCGTCGCATTCCGTATGCTGAGGATCATGCGCATCTTCCGCCTGTTCCGAATCAACGCCTATTACGACTCCCTGAATGTAATCACGGAAGTACTGATCAGCAAAAAGCAGCAGTTATTTTCCTCTGTCTTTATCATATTGATGCTGATGCTGGCTTCCAGTCTGTGCATGTACAGTCTGGAGCACAATGCCCAGCCGGAAGTATTTACCAATGCCTTTTCCGGAATCTGGTGGTCCGCCTCCACTTTGCTCACCGTAGGATACGGGGATATCTATCCCATCACCACCGCCGGCAAAATGCTGGGAATTTTCATCACCTTTCTGGGCGTGGGTATGGTGGCCATCCCCACCGGTATCATATCCGCCGGATTTGTTGATCAGTACTCCCGCATAAAAAGGATGAGCGAATACGGTCATGAATCGCCCATCCATTTCATAAAAATTCATCTGCGGGAAAATGACCGCTGGGTAAACCGTACCATAGCACAGCTTCATCTTCCTGCAGGAGTTATTGTTGCCGCTATACGCAGAGAGCAGAGAATCCTGGTTCCCCGCGGAAATATGGTTCTCCATGCCAATGACATTATGGTTCTTGGCGCAGAATCCTTTCAGGATGACAAGGAGCACATCAATCTCAAAGAACTGACGCTTCAGAAAAACCATCCCTGGATCGGAGAGCGTATCCGGGAGCTGGATATCTCCCGCCACACTATCATAGTTTTAGTTAAACGAAGAAAGAAAGTGCTGATTCCCAATGGAAATATGATTCTGCGGGAAGGAGACGTGGTCATCCTCTATACCCAGACTCATATTTCCACGGCTACGGATCTTGAAATATAGACAGATCATGACACGCGGATTTTCGTTCCTTTCGTATCCCGCTTGCCAAGTTTCAGCTTATTCAGCACCACATCCTTTTCGTGATAGGTGATGGTATAATCCATGCGGCTTTCAATCAGATAGCCATGTGCAACCTCATCGCCCTCCGCCAACCGTATACCCCGAACGCCGATGGCCGTTTTTTTCTTTTCCGGGATCTCTTCTTTCAAAAACCGCAGGAAATATCCCTCCCGGCTCTGAAGCACCACATAATCCATGGTATCCGCCGGCTGCACGAATACAACTTCGTCATCCGGCGCCAGTTTTGTGGCGGCAATGGTTCGCTTCGCCACATCAAACTCCGAACCGTCCACCTGCTTGAGCATCCCTTTTCTGGTCATAAACACCAGCTTCTGACTTTTCAGTTCACCAAGCGCTCCCAGATATAAAAGTTTCTCCTTTGCGATACTGTAATTCCCGTAATTGTCGATGGGCATTCCCTTGTCTCTCAGTCTGCCAGAGGGCAGATCCAGCACCTTTACGGTGTGCATCCGCCCCTGTTCTGTAAAGATACAGAGTTTGTCCATGTTGCTGCAGCAGAAACTGTACTGATACTCTTCCCGAATAGTCTCCTGGTTTCTTTCCCAGATCCCCTTATCCACCGTCTTGATATAGCCAAAACGATCCATCAGGACGCCCACTTCGGCCTCTTCCACTTTCTTTTCCTCAAAGACAGCCTCTCCTGCATTGATAACCTGGGTTCTCCTGGGCCTTCCGTATTCTTTTTTAATCCGGTCCAGTTCTTTTATAATCACTGCAGACATGGAATCATAGTTATTCAGGATATCCTCGTACCGCGCAATATTGCGAAGGGTCTGTTCATGCTCCTTCATCAGCGTCTCAATTTCCAGTCCGATCAGTTTATAAAGGCGCATTTCCAGTATAGCCTCTGCCTGCCGTTTCGTAAAATGAAGTCTGGAAGCCGCTTTTTCAGACGCTTTCTTCTTAAAACGGATTCCATTTGTCACACCCATGGTCAGACAGTCCTTCACCTGCTGCTGATTTTGACTTCCTCTCAAAATTTCGATAATCAGATCAATCACATCACAGGCTGCGATCAGGCCCTCCTGAATTTCTTTCTTTTCCTGTTCTTTATTCAGCAGATTCTGATACTTTCGGGTTGTCATCTCAAACTGAAAATCCACATGATGCTCAATCACCTGCTTCAGACTTAACGTTTCCGGCTTTTTATTCGCCACCGCCAGCATATTTACGCCGAAGGTATCCTCCAGCCGTGTTTTTTTATACAGCATGTTGATCAGATTGTCCACATCCGTTCCCTTTTTCAGTTCCAAAACGATGCGGATTCCTTCTTTGGAAGACTGGTTGGAGATATCTGCAATGTCCGTCGTCTTCTTTGTCTCCACCAGCTGCGCCACATCATTTAAAAATTTTCCGATGTTGGCGCCGATCATGGTATAGGGTATTTCTGTAATCACCAGAAGCTGCCGGCCGCCTTTTCCCTTCTCCACTTCCACTTTTCCCCTGAGACGGATTTTGCCCATGCCTTTTTCGTAAATGGACTGCAGGTCGTCTTTGTTTACCACGATGCCTCCCGTTGGGAAATCCGGACCCTTGATGTACTTCATAAGCTCCGCCACGGTGATATCGTTGTTCTTCATATATGCTTTTACGCCGTCCGCCACCTCAGCCAGATTGTGGGGCGGGATGCTGGTTGCCATTCCCACCGCTATTCCATCCGCGCCGTTTACCAGAAGGTTGGGAATCCGTACCGGCAGAACTTCCGGCTCTTTTTCCGTTTCATCGAAATTGGGAACAAATTCCACCACATTTTTATCCATATCACTCAGATAAACATCTTGGGTGATTTTCATAAGCCGCGCCTCTGTGTAACGCATGGCGGCAGCGCCGTCCCCTTCGATAGACCCAAAGTTCCCATGCCCGTCCACCAGAGCTTCGCCTTTTTTAAACTCCTGGGCCATTACCACCAACGCGTCATAGATGGAGCTGTCCCCGTGGGGATGGTATTTTCCCATGGTATCGCCCACGATACGGGCGCATTTCCGGTAGGGCCGGTCATAGCGGATTCCCAGCTCATACATATCATAAAGCGTCCTTCTCTGCACCGGCTTCAGGCCGTCCCTTACATCCGGCAGCGCTCTGGCCACAATCACACTCATGGCATAATCGATATAGGACTTCTGCATGACGTCGGAGTATTCTGTTTTTATAATCTGTTCCCTGTCACTCATCTGTTACCTCCTAAACGTCCAGAATGGCATCTCTTGCATGCTCATAAATAAACGCCTTTCTGGGCGGCACGTCTGTTCCCATGAGAATCTCCGTCATCTCGGAAGCCATACGTGCATCTTCTATTTCTATCTGTTTTAAAATCCTGGTTTCGGGATTTAAGGTCGTCTCCCAAAGCTGCTGAGCGTCCATTTCTCCCAGACCTTTATAGCGCTGAAGGGTGAAACTTCCCTTATGCCTTTTCCTGTACTGCTCCAGGGCTTTATCATCGTATAAATACTCCTCTTTCCCCCGGGCCGGCATGGCCTTGTAAAGCGGCGGCATGGCAATGTACACATGCCCTTCATATATCAGCTCCGGCATAAACCGGTAAAATAAGGTCATTAAAAGCGTGGAGATATGAGCGCCGTCCACATCTGCATCCGCCATGATAATAATTTTGTCATACCGAAGCTTTGTGATATCGAAATCATTTCCATAACCCTCCGAAAAACCGCACCCAAAGGCGTTGATCATGGATTTAATCTCCGCATTGGCCAGAACCTTGTCAATACTGGCCTTCTCCACATTCAAAATCTTCCCGCGGATAGGAAGAATGGCCTGAAAGCTTCTGTCTCTGGCCGTTTTGGCGGATCCCCCTGCGGAATCTCCCTCCACAATGAAAATTTCACACCGGGAGGGGTCTTTTATTTCACAGTTGGCCAGCTTTCCATTGGAATCAAAGGAATATTTCTGCTTCGTCAGCATGTTGGTCTTCGCTTTTTCTTCCGTCTTTCTGATCTTTGCAGAACGTTCCGCGCAGGCCAGCACCTTTTTCAGCACTTCCAGATTCCGGTCGAAATAACGGACGATCTCTTCGCCCGTCACTTTGCCAGTGATTTTGGAAGCATCCTGATTATCCAGCTTTGTCTTTGTCTGACCCTCAAATCTGGGATCCGGGTGCTTTAAAGAGATGACCGCCGTCATCCCATTTCGGATATCAGCCCCGGTAAAATTGACATCTTTTTCTTTCAGAATACCAAGCTCTCTTGCGTAATTGTTCATAACCGCCGTAAAAGCCGTCTTAAAGCCGGTCAAATGCGTGCCGCCCTCCGCATTATAAATATTGTTGCAGAAACCCAGCACATTTTCATGAAACTCATTGACATACTGAAAGGCGCACTCCACCGTGATCCCTTCCGCTTCTCCTTTAAAGTAGACGGGATCGTGAATCACTTCATTTTTCTTATTCAAATCTTTTACAAAACCGATGATGCCATCTGGTTCGTGAAAGGTTACATATTCCGGTTCCTCAGACCGCAAATCGGAAAATTCAATGGTAAGTTCCGGATTCAGATATGCGGTCTCATGCATTCTGCTTTTCACTTCCGCAGAAGAGAAACGGGTAATCTCAAAAATTTCCGGATCCGGCAGAAAATTCACCCAGGTCCCTGTCTCTTTGGTCCTGCCCTCTTTGGGAAGCAGACCGTCCTCCAGCTCCATAACCGGAATTCCCCGCTCATACCGGTCATGATGAACATAGCCTTCCCTGCTGATCTTCACATCCAGATATACGGACAGGGCGTTCACCACGGAAGAACCGACTCCGTGAAGTCCCCCGCTGGTTTTATAGGCGGAATCATCAAATTTCCCGCCGGCATGAAGAGTGGTAAATACCAGCCGTTCCGCCGGCACGCCTTTTTCGTGCATCCCCACCGGTATCCCTCTTCCGTCATCCTTTACCGTACAGGAACCGTCCTTCTCCAGAACTACCTGTATCCTGCTGCAAAATCCAGCCAGGTGCTCGTCCACCGCATTATCTACAATCTCATAAATCAAATGATTCAAACCTTTCCTGGAAACACTGCCGATATACATACCCGGCCGCTTTCTCACCGCCTCCAGTCCTTCCAGCACAGAAATGCTGCTGGCATCATAGTTTGATTTTCTGGTCATTTTACTCCTCCGGTTCTTTTATATATTCAAAAAACGCTGAAGGGCCTTTGCCACTCCGCTGTTATTATTCGTATCCGTCACATATTTTGCTGCGGATTTCACCCGGGCGGACGCATTTTGCATTGCCACGGAATATTCCGCCCACTCCAGCATCTCCACATCATTGCTGCTGTCCCCGATGGCCAGCACATTTTCTCTGGCGATCCCCAGATAATCACTTAAAAATTCCAGGCCGTCTCTTTTACTCTTTTTCTGATAAACCACTTCAATATTCTGCTCAACCACTGAAATAGGATAAAGTCCCTCGATGGCGGCAATCCTGGCCTTTAAACTTTCCTTTTCCGCTCTGCTCTCGCACACAATATGGAATTTGCTCACCGGATACTCGCCTTTTTCAATTATCTTTTCCATATCGCTGCAGAGAATATTCGTCCGCATCAGCTGTTCACAGTAGGATCTGGGAAGGCCGCTTCTGTACAGATGTGCAATTCCCTCCTGCTCCATAAAAGCACAGCGTCCCGCATAAGGCTCAATATATGTCCTGTATTCTTTACAGAGACGATAGATCTTGCCAGCTACATCCCTTGGAAAGCTGGCTGTGTACAATACCTGTTCCGTCTTTGCATCTGTCACCACAGTTCCGTTTGCATTGATGTAATAGGGCAGTTCATTAAAATCTTTAAATATCTCATACCTGGCATTCTGAAAACTCCTTCCCGTCGTGGGCACCACGCAGTATCCGGCTTTAAGGGCACGCCGCAGCATGGATCTGTTTTCTTCTCCAATGACACAGTCATCATCCAGCAGCGTACCGTCCAGGTCAATTGCAATTAATTTTATATTCATTCCTTTTTCCTCATCTGCGCACATTTAATAGCCTCCTGCGCCGCCGCAGATACTCATTATATCACATTTTCCAATTTGCGCAAATGTCGCCTTAAAATTTCAGTCCACACCCATGATCTTCCGATATTCCTGCTGATAATTTTTGGAATCCTTGTACATATTGTAGAAAAAGAAATTTTCTTCATTTTTCGCGTAACGCGTAACTTCCTCCATCAAAAGATCTGTGGGATCCGGTGTATCCAGATAACGCAGGATAAAGGCGTCAAAATCATGATCCTCCACCAGTTTTGAAAATCCGCATTCCAGCAGGATATTATCCAGACGTTCCCTGGTAATGCGAAGGGAGTCCACCAGACTGGAAGTTTTTCCAAAAAACAGCAGAAAACAGATAAATGTGGTTCGATCCAGATCCAGCGCCCCTTTGATATACTTGCGCACCGTATTTTCCCCGGAGCGGTTTCTCTGATATCCCCGATCGGAACCATCCAGAGAATAAATGGCGTCCAGTTCTTCCTCTTCCTTCCGACTCTTTTCTGCCTGCCAGTTCAGCACCGCTTCATCATCAAGCCCTTTCAACACTGGATAATAATGGCGCAAAGATTCCGCCAGTCTCTTTCTGTGCTCCTGCGGAAGCTTTTGTACATTGCCATAGTATTCCATCAACACCTCAAGCCAGTCCAGCGATACATATCCAAAATAAAAATAATTGAAATCATCAAAAATTTCCCGGCAGGATATCCCCGCTTCCCACAGAAACTCCTTCGTCTCCTCCAGTGAACGTTTCTTTCTTTTCAGCTGGGTAACTCCTTTAAATACCGTCAGATCTGCAAGATGCTCCTGTGTCCGGGATGCACTTTTAAGAGCCTCCAGATATCCATTGGCCTTCTCTTTCAGGTAATAATAAAGATATTTACAGAAATAATATCTGGTCTTTTCCCGTACCGGACTGAAAGACTGGATATTGGCATTTAAAAACTGCTGAAATTCTTCTTTTCCGCTTCCCAGACAGGCGATTCTGTTTTCCAGCGCCCGTGTCAGATGCTCCGTATGTAACTGCTGATCTTCCTTTCTGGAATGGTCTTTTAAATACCGTTCCAGCTCTTTCAGTGTGATCTGGCGTCCAAAATAATCTTCCTCCTGCTGGTTATCCCTTACTAAACGGCAGACCTCCTGCAGTTCTTTCCATTTATCATAGGAAAGTCCGTGAAGAAAGGCAAAAATCAGACTGGCCTCCCAGAAGCTTCTGGAATACAGCCGGGCACAGCCTTCGCCAGCCAGCTTTTCATTCAATTCATCCAAAGACTCTTTCCTGACGAAACCAAGGGCAATCAGCCGATACCGAAGGGGCACTTTCTTCATCACCGCCGTATTGACGGTCATACATTCCTCCAGCATCCTTTCCCCCAGAGGCGCGTTTAGTATATCCTGAATCATCTGTTCAAAGGCGGAGGTTTTATTTTTCTTCATACGATTTATATCCTTTCCTCAATCCACATAAAATGAAAATTTTTCTTCGTCAATAAACTGCCGGTAAAATTCATCACTCTCAAAAAATGCTTCCAGCTGAGCCTGATACGGTTCCTGCCAGTCCGACCCCAGTTCTACTGTAAGGTATCTGCTCAACGGACTCAGGGTGAATTTAAATTCGAGCCCTTCCCCAGGCTTTAAGGTATCGTCCTGTACCGAAAAAAACACACTCTTATAATATCCGTCCAGAAGCTCATCTTCCTCCATCAGCTTTTTCACCGTTTCCGCCGCGGATACCGCAAAATCTTCTCCTTTTCCTCCAGGAAGAATCACATTCAGCCTGCTCATATCCAGAGAATCCTCCACCTGGATTTCCCCGTCTGTTCCGGCTGCCGTCTGCCGTACCGTTTCCAGTCTGTCCCGCCTCAACACCCGGAAGGGAGAAACCTCACCATTTATGTCAATCTCTCCCTTTTCTTCTGTGAAAACAACCGATTTCATCTCATAAGAACTGTCGTGGGTCACATCCGATATCACGGCGGAAATGAAACGGTACACATTTTCAGCCGGAATCCTGGAAGTATCCAGCTTGATATCAGAAAACCGGAAGGTTCCGTCCTTCACAGACTCTGTAAGGGGTGCTTCCGCTGCGATATAATCTCCTATTGTAAGATACAATCGATGGCTTTTCTTTTGCAGCGCCTCCGCCGTTTTCTGTTCTATCCTTTCCATATCATAATCGTTCGTATAGTTCAGCACCCATTCATAGGGATGTTCTTTCTCCTGAAATTTTTCGTTGTAATCTCCAATCATCTCATATACGGTTTCATCCGGATCCTGAACATACACATACTTATCCGTCAGCATATCCATAAGCTCCGGATAAAAATATTCTTCCGGAACTTTGATTACGATATCATGCTCTCTTACTTTGGAAATGCCGAAGGCATAAGGGATTTCCAGGGTATCCAGCAGGGTTTTGAAATCCGACACCGTATTATACCACTGACCGCTTGGCAGTTCCTTATCGGTATATAAGGATAATCCGTATTCCAGATAGACCGCAGGATCTGTTATTTCATCCGCGTCTTTTTGATACTCCCCCGCAATCACAGAAGTTTTTGTCTCCTCCCAGATGGCCGGCGGCAGATAGTACCCGGAAAAGTTTTCTTCATACGGTCTGTGATTGATATCGTAAACCAGAAGTTCATAAAAAGCCGGATCCTGAATCGTCAATACAATAAAGAACGTACCGTAATCCTCCGTATCATAAATCGTACTGGCCTGATTCACCGCCCCCGCATAGCCGTCACCGGTCCGGCTTTGATCCAGATACAGCCGCACGCCGGGTGATTCTCTTTTTGCATCCGTGTTTTCCAGCTGTCTGGCCAGGCTGTCCGTCAGCTTCAGTTCCAGATAATAGTATTCTTCTGTGCTCATATCATCCGGGGTAAACCCTTCCACTCTTCCCTTTTTGACCGCCACCTCCTTTACATTTTCTGAAGTAAGCCAGAATTCATCCAGATACAGCCGTCCTTCGCTGGCCAGAAAATAAGTCAGCAACTCTGAAAATTCCGTCCCCCTGTAGGATGAAACCTCATGTTCCAGTATCCTGACACAGGGATTTAGAGGAATCACTGCCCGGATTTTCTCCTCTTTTTCCTCTATAATATAGTTATTTTCCCCTGCCAGGATATCCATGCGCTCCTCCAGCGTATCAAACATCTGCTGATACCCCTCATCCGTAATATCCTCCGGACGGGAAAAAGCCAGATGAACCGTATCCTGACCGCGGAACTTAAACTGCTCCAGATGCCTCTGATAATACCAGTATCCCATTCCCAAAACGGCAAGGAGACATGCCAGGAGGATTCCGCCGCGGCGTATCCATTTTTTTCGCAGCTCCCTGGGATCTTTCTCACGGACAATCTCCCGCACTGCCCTTATAAAATCTTCCATGCTCTGATACCGGGAAGTCTGTTCCACGGAAAGCCCCTTCATCAAAACCTTCTCCAGCCCTGAATCCATCCGGATTCCCAACTCTTTGGGACTTTTCTGTTCATCATGAAGCATTCGCTGAAAAGCGTCGTCCGGAGCATGGCCGGTGATACAAAAATAAAGAACGGCACACAGGCCGTAAATATCCGTCCATGGCCCAAGGCGGCCGTGGCGGTCATACTGTTCACAGGCGGCATAACCGCCCTTTAAAATCACAGAGCGTGTCTCTTCATCCAGCTTCCAGTAATCTCTGGCCGCTCCAAAGTCAATAAGGGTCAGCGTTCCGCTTTCGTTCACCATGATATTATCCGGACTGATGTCCCGGTGAATCATCCCATAGCCGTGAACCTTTTTTAAGGTCTCCATCAAAGGCAGCAACAATCGGAAAGCCCGCTCCGGTTCCATTGTTTTTCCTTCTGACAAATACTGCTTCAACGTCTGCCCCTCCAGAAATTCCATCACAATATAAGCCGTTTTGTTTTCTTCAAAACAGTCCCTTACCTGGACAATCCCCGGCTCTCCTGCAAATTCCCGAATAATACGCGCTTCCCTCAAAAAACGTTTCATCTGATGCTCGTAATCTTTCCTGTCCTCTTCCCGGCTTAAAAAGACCTGACTGGTTCCAAACTGGTCCCTGCTCATATAACTTTTCCAGAAAAACTCTTTTATGGCTACTTTCCCGCCCTGGTGAAGGCTGACGCCCAGATAAGTAATGCCGAATCCGCCTTCTCCTATTGTTTTTTCAATCCGGTACCGTTCATCCAGCACGGTTCCCGGTTTTAACTGATAACTGTCCGTACTCACTGTTCCCCCATCCGATATAACTTTCCGATCATAATACAGGAATCATTATATCATATGGCAGCTAAAGGGTGCAATTCACAGGAATGGCAGGCAGCGCTTTGGTATGGTCAGACAGAATTTGCATGGTATCCGCCCCCCTCATTTAGAACATATGCTTGTTTTTTATTATAACAAACATATGTTCTATTATAAGGGCAAAATAAAAAGTCCCTGAATTTCAAGGACTTTAAAACAGTCTGTAGGGGAATCGAACCCCTGTTTCCGCCGTGAGAGGGCGGCGTCTTAACCGCTTGACCAACAGACCTTATCTCGCTTGCGCTTAATTATAATACCCTACTTTTCTACGTTTTGCAAGTGTTTTTTTCATTTTTTTTCACTTTTTTTATTTCACCGCAAACAGCCCTGTAATTCTCTCTGTTTCCCAGGAGACGCCGCTGTTTTTTCCGGCGGTGTCTCCTGTTATCGTCACTGAGACTGCTGAGGAAAAGACCAATAATTTTACTGCCGGACTGCAGCCACCTGTTCCTGCAGCCATTTTTTGATCTGTTCTGCATTCTCATCCAATACAACTGCGATTTTTTCAGTTGGCATCCCCTGTTCCATCAGACGAAGAGCCGTTTTCATTTTAGCTCTTTTTTCTCCATTCTTCTCTCCAAGCGCATATCCTTCCTGCAGCCATTTTTCACTCATTTCACACATAATTTCATAGCCTCCTTCTTCACATTTCAAAAAATGTATTCTTTTTGACAACGCTCCATGACTGCTGTCTTCCGGGTCTGCCGTCTTAAAATATCTCATTAATTCAGCAATTTCTGTTCCATCCTCCACACCAGCGTTGACATACAGAAGATGAACTCCGTCATCATAACCAATTCCCGTGCCCTGCAATATCTTTTCCACTGTGCAAAAGCTTTTTCCCGTTTTCCATAAATCTGTTTTACTAATATAGATCATATAAACTTCCGGCATTTCCCGATAGTCTTTTCCTTTTTTCAAGTATTCGCTGTCAACCATAGACACATAGTATCGAACCCTTCTGGCATGATCCAGCGTATCTGCTCTCTGAATTTCCATGGCAAACAGTTTTTTCTGACTGGCTTCCGCCACACGCTCCTCTCTCCCGGCCAGTATGCTTTCTTCCTTTATTATAGCAGGATGCTCCCGCTCCGTCATTGTTTTTTTGCGTTTCAACTAATGTATTCACCTTCTCTTTTTAACACCAATAGATAATCGACTGCATTTTATATCATGGGAAAACTGACCGAATGGTCCTGAATAAGTAAAGATATATTAACTAATAACTATTATACTGTTTATTTCTAAAAAACGCAATCCCAATACAAAACCGCAGGGAAATTTCCCCTGCGGCTCATATCTTTCCTATCTGTACTGGAAATCGAAGGCGCTTAATACCGTAAAGGCAATATAAGGCACTCCATCTTTTGTATCTCTTACCACCTTCAGCTCTTTTTCATATTTGCTGGTCAGATTATTCTTATCCTCGCAAAAACTGTTTCTGGACGAATACATCATACCATCTGTCACATTGACAATCTGATGATAGAGACTTTCACTTAAGTTAAAGGTCTCATCCGATGCTTCGGAATACTCGTATCGCCACTGGGCTTTCGCCACTTTCCCGTCTTTTACCGTGACAATCACCGATGCAGGGCGGTTCATCAGTGTTTCCACTGCGGTATAATAGACGGTCTGTTTTTCCTGAATCGATACTTTATAAATAGGGTCCAGACAAACTTTTACATCCTCTTCTGTCCAGCTGTAAAGTTCCCGTAATTTTCCCACGGCATAGGTGATATCATCATCCGTCACACTCACTTTGTCCGTCGCATCAGTAGATTCCGGCTCCCCTTCCGGTTTTTCTTCTTTGACAGGCGCCGTTCCGGCTGTGGTAATGGTCTGTACCGTTCCCGGATACTCCTGTCCGTTTTCCATCACAAAAAACTGATACTGGTAGGTGGTTCCTGGTGTCAGGGGCACTCCCATCTCTGCCTGTATATCATACCACATGTTGAACCGGCTTTCCGGGCGCTGACAGCTTTCCACATGTTTTTTCAGCAGATTATTGTTGTTGTCCCAGAGATAACAGCCCACCTGTTTTACTTCTTTTTTGCCGGGATTATCCACCTTTGCAGAAACTACCGCTGTGGTTTCCTGAATTTGAGGCTCCTGGTAATGAATCGTATAGCTGCCGGAAGTCTGTGCCGCATCCGTACTGCCGCTCCAGCGAAAGAAGGTATAACGGGAATCCCCTTTTTGTATGGTGGCGCCCACCCAGGCCTTTGTGTAAGAACCGTTCCAGGCATTCTGCTGAATCACCGTTACTGTATTCCCTGAAACCTCTTTTACGATGGCCCAGTGAACACTTTGATTATCCCGGATAATATCTCCCACTTTGGGATCATCCGTCTCCTGAAAATATCCGGAATCAATAACCGGAACGGATGTGGTACGTATCAGACCTGATACATTCCTTCCGTACACCTGACTGTAAAACCGTTTGACAAATGCTGCGCAGCTGTAGGTGGTATCGGTATCCACACCGGAATCATAGGGACGGTACATGGCGTCCACCGTAACCCCGTTTACTGTGATGGAATCCACCACGCCGGATGCAATGGAAACATAGTTGTAGTTTTTCATATCCGCCCTTACCTGTACAGGCTGAAGGCAGCTGCCGGCCAGCAAAAGTGCAAATGCTCCACAAAGAAACGGTACTGTTTTTTTCATTTTCATAATTTTATCCCCCTTTGGCAGATTGTTTTTTTGATGATCTTATTCTACCAGAGGGGGATATGTAATTTTGTTTTTACTTAATATAATTCCAGGTACTGTTCAACGTAACAATATTCTTCACCGGCCAGGCCCCACCAGGTGAAATTCCAATTAGCCCTCCATTGGCCATTTATGCCCAGATAATCCACAGCAGGATAAAATACGCTGTCCGTATATTCCGACTCAGAAATAGCGGAGAGCTGATCCAGCGCATCACTTCTCATAATAAAAGTAAAATTGTGGGTACCGCTGCCATGGGTTGTGAGCCAGTCGTATAAAAGCTTTAAATATTCATCTTTTGAATGAATGACATAAGTACAGTCCGTATTTATCTGCTCAACAGCGTCGTATTCCCACTCCCTGCCATACAGGGCATTATAGTCCAGATCCTGTGCGGTACATGCTGGCAGAGCCATGCCGAATTGATCCCTTGAATGCTGCGCATCCTGTATCTGATCATCCGAAACGTTATAGATATCATACGAAATATAAGAAGGATATTTATTCTCTTCATTATAAAAATCGCCAAAGGTGGGATCGCAATTATAAAATTCTCCATTTAATTTTATAATGTTCCAGGCATGACGCATCATCTCTTCTTCCTGGATATCGTAAGCGAACCCTGTTGCATAATAACAGGGAACCCCCCGTTTCATCATTAAATACTGAAGCGCATGGGCGTACCCGGAGCAAACCGTGGCTTTTTCCACAAATGCGCTGTATATATTCTGATCATATTCTCCCTGTGTATAGGTAATATTCCTGCACAGATAATCAAAAAAATATTTTTCAGCTTCTAAATCTGTTAAGTTTTCCGTTTCACGCAGCAACGCATCAGCAACACTGTCAATTGCATTTCTGTTATTTTCCAGATCCAAAACAAGATTATTATATTTGGGCAAAACAGCGACAACTTTTTTGCTGCTTTCGTCATATATACATTCAAACTCCCCGTCATACCAGAAAAGCTGCGGCTGATCATAGGCGATTTTTGCCGCAAGACTGCTAAAAAACGCCGTATTTAAAAACTGCTGCTCTTTTGACAGGGTCACCTTTTCTTCTCCGGCCTCAATACCGGCCAAAACATCTTCATATACCGTCTTTCCAAGGTCCGACAATCCTGCATAGTAGGGATAAAACTCCTCATCCAGTTCTCTGTGCGGTGCATCATCATTGTGAGATGACAAACTGTCATCCGCAGCCGCCATCTTGGAAGATTCCTTCTGCTCCTTAATATAGGTATAGCCTATGCTAAAAACCAGAAACAAAAGAATCAGCAAAAAAGCGGATTTTACTTTTGACGATCCGGACCGTTTTGGCGCTGTCCCTTTGTCATTTGAATTATGCATATGAATATCCTTCCTGCAGATGCTTGTTTACTATCACCAGAGTCGGTACTCTTCTTTTATTCTGTCAAAATCATTTTGAAATACGGCAGCGTGGATGCCCAGTCTGCGGGCTCCTTCCACATTCTCCGGACGGTCGTCAATAAAAAGCGTCTCCGCAGGAGTCAGATCATAGTGCTCCAGCAGATACCGGTAAATTCGTTCATCCGGCTTTATGACGTGCAGATCCGCCGACACCACAATACCCTCAAACATATCCATATCGTAGCTTTTGGGAAAATAGATGTAAAATTCATCACTGGCATTGGACAGCACATACAGCCGGTATCCCTCTTTTTTTGCCCGCTCAAGAAAAGACAGCGCCCCATCCACCCGGGGCATGAACCAGTGCCAGCCCTCCAAACATTTCCTGAGGCCCGGCTGCAGTCTTTCAGGGATTCTTTTACTGATAGCTTCATATTTTTGTTCTATGGTAATCTGTCCCAGATCTCCCAGCGTCCACTCCGGGCCGTTGAAAAGTTCCCGATAAATAATCTGCCGGTCTTCTTCCCGTTCCAGAAATTTTGAAAGAGGTACTGCCGGATCGTAATCCAGCAGTACATTTCCCATATCCAGCACGAGATTTTTGATCATCACGCTTCCTCTCCCGGCATTTTCCAGCCAAAATGGTCGGTATGCAGCAGATGATGTGATTTTTCAGAGAGCGGTTCTCCCAGAAATTCCTGATAAATCTCCTGAACTTTTGGATTCTCGTGAGAAAATCTCAGCTTGTTTTTCCAATCCAGGAAATACAGATTTTCTCCCCTCTCTTCCGCCAGCTCTTTTCCGTCATGTATAGGCTGTCCTCCGCCGCCTACACATCCGCCCGGACAGGCCATCACTTCTACAAAATCGTATTCCACCTCTTTGTTCTTCAGCCGCTGTATCAGCTTTCTGGCGTTTCCAAGGCCGCTGACTACCGCCACCCGCAGAGTGACCCCATTAACATCGAAACTGGCTTCCTTGATTCCTTCGTCGCCGCGTACCATGTAAAAAGCATCGGGATAGGCGTTTTTCCCTGTTACCATATAATAGCAGCTTCGCAGGGCCGCTTCCATAACGCCGCCGGTAGCTCCGAAAATAACGCCGGCGCCGCTTCCAACTCCGAAGGGATCGTCAAATTCTTCCTCCGAAAGATTTTCTACATCCAGATGATCCGCCCGGATCATTCTGGCTATCTCTCTGGTGGTCAGCACCAGATCCACATCTCTTCCGTGGCCGCTGTCATTGATATTGGGAATTTCGGCCTCTTTCTTTTTGGCGATACATGGCATAATAGACACGTTATATATCTGATCCGGATCCAGCCCGAACTTCTCCGCCAGGTACGTTTTAGTCACTGCCCCCTGCATCTGATGAGGCGATTTGGCAGTGGACAGCTGACCGATCATCTCCGGGTACTGAGATTTCAAAAATCTGACCCATCCGGGACAGCAGGAGGTAAACATGGGGAACTGATATTCATCTTTGTGTTTCAGTCTCTCCAGAAATTCACTTCCCTCTTCCATAATGGTGAGGTCTGCGCCGAAATCCGTGTCAAACACATAATCAAATCCCAGCGCTTTCAGCGCCGCCACCAGCCGGCCCGGTGTGGCATGTTCCCTGTCAATCCCCAGCTCCTCCGCCCAGGCGCTGCGCACAGCCGGGGCCACCTGTACAATAGTCACCTTCTGAGGATCTGCAAAAGCTCCCTGCATGGAAAGAAGCTCCAGTGTATCATCTCTTTCTCTAAGTGCTCCTGTGGGACAGTGGGTAAGACACTGGCCGCAGATAGCACAGTCAGCTTCTGTAATCTTTTTATTGTGCGTCACTCCTACCGTAGCTCTGGAACCGGTTTTCACGATATCCCACACATGAAGATCCTGAACCTTATCGCAGATCTGTACGCATCTCATACATTTAATACAGCGGCTGGAGTCACGAATCAGCGGAAAATCAATGGGCCAATGCTTTTTAGGTATATTCTTCTTATATTCAGAGGCATAAATTCCCAGATCATTGGCAATTTTCTGAAGAGAACAGTTTCCGCCCCGGACACAGCTGGTACAGGAACTGTTGTGCTGGGACAGAATCAGCTCCACGTTCGTTCTTCTGGATTCCCGGACCCTGGGAGAATTGGTAAGAATATCCATTCCTTCCTGTACCACGTTGTTGCAGGCCGTTACAAGACGGCTGACGCCTTTTATCTCAACCACACAGACGCGGCAGGCGCCGATTTCATTGATTTCTTTCAGGTAACACAGGCTGGGGACCGGCATTCCCGCCATTTCCGCAGCTGACAGAATAGTAGTTCCCTCTTCCACCTGTATCGCTTTCCCGTTAATCGTAATATTTACCATTTCGTCTCTCTGCCCCCTTTCAATATGCCAAATCCGAAGTTATCACACCGCAGACATCTTCCGGACTCCTGATGGATTTCCTCCCAGCTCAGGCTGCATTCCACCTGCTCGAAGTCTTTTTTGCGTTCCGCTGCATCGCGTTCCCGCACATTGATTCTGCCGCAGGGGAAGTAATCCTTCACGCGTGGAGCCGGAACTTCCACGTCTGTGGAAATGATATGATTGAAGCCCAGATAGGAATCTATGTTGGCAGCCGCTACTTTTCCTGCCGCAATGGCCCGTATAGCCGTGGCCGGTCCCGTCACACAGTCTCCGCCGGCAAATACACCCTGAGCGTCTTCCACTGAGCTCCAGTTTTCCGCTGCGATCACACCGTGTTTGATTTTGATTCCTTCTTCCTCAAAGTAATGGGTTTCGATGCCCTGACCTATGGCTACGATCACCACATCACAGGGAAGACAGACATCCTCCCGAACGCTGCGGGATGGTTTGGGCCGTCCGTCTTTTCCGATCAGTCCGATCAGCTTGGGCTGCGCCACCAGCGCTTTCACCTCATTGGCTTCATTTGTCTGGATACGCACCGGAGCGTGAAGTTCCAGAATCTCTGCGCCTTCCGCAATGGCACTTCTGACTTCATCTTCCAGCGCCGTCATATCCGCCTGACGCCTGCGGTATACAACCGTCACCTTCTCCGCTCCCAGTCTTATGGCGGATCTGGTCGCGTCCATGGCCACGTTTCCTCCGCCGATCACCGCTACCCGCTTGCCGGAAAAATCCATAGTTCCTCCGTCAGCCAGCGTACCAAACATTTCCACAGCAGAGATGACGCCCCTGGCATCCTCTCCTTCCAGTCCTACTTTTTTGTCAATATGAGCCCCTATGGATATGTATACGGCATCATATTCCTGTCTCAGTTTATTCATGGAAACCTGGCCTTCCTTATCTCCCACCGGAGTATTAAGCTTCACTTCCACACCGGTCGAGAGAATGACATCGATGTCCTCCGCCAGTCGTTTTCTTGGCAGACGATAGCTGGGAATTCCATAAAAGAGCATGCCGCCCAGATTCTTGTGCATTTCAAATACTGTCGTCTGATGTCCCATAAGCTGCAGATAATAGGCTGCGCTTAAGCCGCTGGGACCGCCGCCGATGATTGCCACCCGTTTTCCGGTGGAAGGAGCGCATTCCGGTGCAGGCACGACACCTGCATTATCCACTGCCGCCAGCTTCAGCCCCCGGATATTTACGGAGCTGTCCACAATATTTCTTCGGCAGCGGGCCTCACAGGGATGCTCGCAGACAAAAGCGCAGGCTGTGGGGAAGGGATTGTCCTTGCGGATCAGTTTCACTGCATCCTGATATCTCTGCTCCGCCACCAGGGCAATATAGCCCGGTATATCCACCTTTGCCGGACACATACTCACGCAGGGCACCGGCTGCTTCAGCGAAGCCAGACATTTTCCATAACGAATATGCTCTTCATAGTCATCACGGAAACCTGTGACACCCTTTACCACCATTTCCGCCGCTGTGTAACCAATGGCACAGTCAGCTGTATCCATAATGGTCCTGGCTGTTTTTTCGATCAGTGTCAGATCCTCCATTTTTCCTTCTCCGTCCAGCACCTGCTCCAGCAGCGTCCCCAGCTGGCTTAAACCAATACGGCAGGGTACGCATTTTCCGCAGGTCTGTGCATGGCACATCCGAAGAAATACCAGGGCCAGATCCACCGGACATAGTCCTGGAGGACTGGCGACAATTCTTCGCTCCAATTCCCGATACAGCTGTTCCACTGTAGTCTGGGCTTCACTTTTCGTATCAATCATCAATCTGCTCACACTTTCACCCATCCTTTCTTTTGTGTCCTGTTATTGTTGTATTAATCTGAAAATATCTGCATGCAGATAACCGGCATCCGCTTCCTGATGAGAAGAAAAGATTAAAGTCCTGTTCTCCAGGTGATTTATCAGGTAGTCGGCTGCCATACGTTTCGTCTCTTCATCCAGTCCGGTAAAGGGTTCGTCCAGCAAAAGAATGTTTGCCGGAGCCATCACCGCCCGCACCAGAGCTGCCCGTCTTTTCATGCCGCCGCTTAATTCTCCCGCCGGCTTTTCCAGCGCCTCCTCCGGCAGCACCTGCTTTAAATGTTCCCTGATTTTTTCCGTCTGGCTGCTGCAGACCAATTGTACATTTTTTACTGGCGTGGCCCACTCCAGCAGACGGTTTTCCTGAAACATCACCCCCATACACTGTTTCGTATCATGCAGCACACTGCCGCTGTCAGGATGCTCCAATCCCATCATCAGGCGCAGCAGAGTCGTTTTCCCGCATCCTGACGGTCCCATGACACATACCCTGCTGCCAGGCCGCAGACGCAGCGTCACCTGATCCAGCACTGTTAAAGCGCCATACCTTTTTGAAACCTGCCATAATCCGTATTCTGTCATTTGGGCCGCCCCTTTCCCGTACTGGATTTTCGCAAAATCCATAAAACTGCTTTTTCCGATATGAGACTAAAAACCAAAATTACAGCAGTCCAGGCAAACAACTCCGCTGTACTCAGATATATTTTGGCCATATATAGCCTTTCTCCGATGGTTCCCTCCGGTATCCCGATCACCTCCGCCGCCGCTCCTGATTTCCAGCTCATTCCCACTGCGCTTTTGCAGGCGCTTTCCAGGAAAGGAATAACACAGGGCCGGTAAATGTACCAGACTTTTTTAGCAAATGACAGTCGAAATACTTTTGCCATTTCCATAAGCTTTCTGTCTGTCCGGCGTATTCCCTCATACGTACTGAAATATATAGAAGGGAACACAACCAGAAAAGAAATCACCAAAGACAGCTGCCGGGAACCGGCCCATAAAAGAAGCAGTATCACCACGGATGCCACCGGAACTGTTTTCATCAGCATGATCGGAGGATTCAAAAGATCATAAATCCAGCTTTTAAAACTGGCCAGGGAACCAAAGACTATCCCCAGGATAAAGGCGCCGGCAAAACCGATGCCGATTCTGCTCCATGACTGGAGAATACGGAGCCAGAATCCCGGATCATCCAGAGATGATACCAGGAATTTCCATACCTCCCATGGCCCCACCAGTAAAATCTGATTGCCGATGACAAGAGCCGCCGCCTGCCAGAGGGCCAGCCAGAAAAGAACATTCAGCGCTTTCCGGCATTTATTCAAAGTAAAAATCCTCCCCAGGCATTGCGCCGCCTGTGGATTCCGGATTCAGCTCATAAAGTGTTTCCAGATAGCCTTCCAGAGCCGTTTTCATCTCTTCCCCCGTAATACAGGTAATATTACAGTAGGGAATCGCCTGTTTTGCTATAGCCTCTTTTTCCACTATCCCCGCTTCCGCTACCAGCGCTGCTCCCGTGTCGGGATCTTCATTAATCTGTGCCGCCGATTCTTCATGATCCTTTATAAACTGCTCCGCCTGATCCGGATATTCTTCCAGAAAATCCCTGGTCATTACCGTTACGCCAGTCACCAGACGGCTCTCGCCCTCATCCTGCTTTTCATCCCAGACCTGGGTCAGATCCATGGTGATCTTAAGATTCTCATTCTGGGCACAGGCCACTGTGGCGAAGGGCTGAGGCAGTACGCCGATGGCCTGCGGATCGTTCTGCAGAACAGCCGCCACTTCAGCCGCCTCTGATTTGTACTCCAGCGTCACATCATTTACGCCATATGCATTCAGAAGATACTGCAGGGCATAATCCGGCGTTGTTCCCTTTCCCGTCAGATATACGGTTTTTCCCGCCAGCTTTTCCATACTGTCAATGGTCTCGTCACCCGTTACCACATAGAGAACGCCAAGTGTGTTGATATCCACAGCGGCAATTTCCCCTTCTGTTTTCTGATACAGTACCGCAGCTGTGTTGGCCGGTATCAGCGCCACATCCAGCTCACCTTGAACCATCTGAGTCAGCAGTTCATCAGCGGCAGTCACCATGGTAAATTCATAAGATTCCTCCTGCTGATCCATCAGAAAAACCAGTCCCATGGATGTGGGGCCTTTAAGCGCTCCCACCCGAACGGTTACATCCTGACTTTCCGGTTGGCTTTCCTCCTGATTTTCTTCCTGAATTTCTGTTGTTTCTGCAGTTTCCGTCTCACTCGAAGCTGTGTTTTCTTCCCGGCCGCAGCCGGGCAGTACGCCTGCAAGAAGACTCAGCAGAAGACATCCCGTGATCCATCTTTTTTTCAAGTTTTTAACCTCCTGCGTTTTATTGTCATAATTATACATGATTTCGGAAAAAGATACAATAAAATACTACAATAAAGGCTTTTTTTGTAATATATAACCAAAAATCATAACCATTGCAAAAAGAAAAAATGCTAAGCCACAGGTTTTCATTCCTGGCTTAGCACCATAAATTCATATCAAAAGTATTTTTGAATTCTTTCATACGATTTCAGCACATCTGATTTCGTATTGCATTCTATTGTATATGTCACATCCTCTGAGTCAGAAAAACTTTTCAGCAGATTTTCCCAGGCGGCTGTTCCTTCTCCCAAACACAGATGGGAATCCTTTTCCCCGAAATTATCATGCAAGTGCACATGCGTAATAAATTCCTTCAGGTTTTCAACCCATTCATGCTCCGTCAGGGATGAATTGCAATGGGCATGTCCTATATCAAAACACACACGAAGTTTTTCATTATCCACTCTTGTGATAACCTCTTTTATAGGCTCCCACTGTTCATCATAAAGATTTTCTATAACCGTTTCCACGTCATGCTTATCTTCTAAAAACTCCCGGTAAAATTCAGCGGTTCTCTCAGCCCATCCCGTCAAAAAATAAACAGTCGGATTAAAACAGGTGTGATATACGATTTTATCCGCTCCCAATTCTCTGGCTGCTTCATAGGCCTGGTCAAAACGTAATTTTGTCACCCGCACAATCTCAGAGTCAAACGACATGGGATTCAAGTCCAGAAAAGGGCCATGGATAATCAGCCGTTTTGTTCCTATGGATTTTAATCGTTCTCTATATGACTCAATATTTGCATTGAGAGAATCCAGATTTTCTGATATGGAAAAATCGATACATTCCACCCCTGCATTAGTCTGAGCAATAACTTCCCTCATCTCATTATCAGACAAAAGATGACTGATATAAATCCTTTGTTCCATATTTCACTCTCGTTCCTTTCTGTTTTTCTTTTCCAGTTCTACGATTTTTTCATATTTTTCTACAATATAACCATAATTTTTCTTTCTGTGCGGAAGCAGGCATCCGCTGCAGTCCTTGACTCCCTTCTCCGTATATTCAAAGTTGCCCCCGCATTGGTCTCCCAGTGCGTACAAAGGACAGTAGCAAAATAAACAGTTAAAATTATCCGGCTCTTCCGTTTTATGGCACGGAAACATTTCACATTCTTTATGACAGAAAAAAGAATATTTTTTCCCTTCCCAATAATATTTATCTGTGCTCATATTTACTTCTCCTCCATATATCTCAATTGATTCAGTGCGTTTCTCCAGGAACCGCAGCTTTTTTGCAGTCTTTTCCTCAGATTGGCGTCAACTTCTTTTTTTTCAGGCAGACACTTTAAAGATTTGCTTATCTCATACAATGCTTCCAGATCTTTTCTGGTCTGCGGATCCGGGTTCAATATCTGATAATTGCAGTCCTCGAGTGTATACCGATGCATCTTCTTTCTTTTATCGCTGCTTTTGATCCTGGTCGCTGAAAAGGGGTTTATCCTTGTAACAGGTTCCAAATCTATTTGAAAAAGTGCATTTCGAAAACTCCCGCACCGTTCTATGAGCAATTTTCGCAGCTCCTCTGGTATTTCACTCTTCAAAGGGGGGCGTCCAAGTTTATTCGCTGTTTTCCAGACAATATCCAATGCCTGACGTAATTCCGGCTCTGCATTTTCTATTTTATAGATTCCGGCTTTTTCACTGAAAAACTTTCTGTTAAGACCAGCATCTGAAATAACTTTATTCCAATCGTCAGTATATTTTTTCAGCTTTGAAGAAATCTGCGGAATCTCCTGGGGATGCGGGATTCTGCATAATTGCTTCGCCGCCTGCTGCAATTGCTGCAGCAATTCCTCATAATCTTCTTTTTCCTTTTGAATCTGTGCTAACGCCTTTCCTCTTTTTCCGGCAGCTTTACTCAATCCCGCGCTTTGAAGAGCATATGGCCATTTACCAAATCGCCTTTTGATATATGTACGCCATACCCAGAAAACCTCAGCCTGCGCCGGAGAATGCCCTAATTCCGCCGCTCTTTTTTTCAAAATATTCAAAAGAAACTGGTCATCCAGACTTTGGTAAAATTTTTTCCCTTTTTTTGTGTTTAAAGAAAAATCCCTGTATATTTCAGACTCTTTATTATCTCTGTCTTTTTCCAGATCTTCATCAGAAAATACTATTAAATTCAGTTTATCGGAAATTTCTTCCTCAGTCATGGTTTTTTGTGTATTCATATTTCTGTCTCCTAACCTTCATACTAAATCCAACGCAAAGATGATAAATCTACGAAGGAAAGTTTTGAATTGTTTTGCATTTTGGGGTAATATTGTGAGAATATATAAATTGAAACAGAAATAAGGATTAATTTTTTGTTTATAGAAATTAAGAATAAAAAAGATTATAGAGTTATAATTTCGTAGATTTATCATATTCGCGAAAAAACCATAGAAATTACATGACAGAAAACAGCCGCAAAGCCCAAACCATGGACTTTGCAGCCATTCACTTATCATTACTTTAAAAAATACTTTACCGTCCGGAACGTTTCCTTCTGATAGCCAAACCGCCGATGGCAGCAGCGCTTACAAGCATTACACATATAAACGGCGCCATTTGTGTGTCATCTCCCGTTTTCACACTGCCGGAAGTTGACGATTTGCCGCTGCCTGATCCAGAAGTCGATCCGGATGAAGTACCGCTGCCTGATGTAGCCTGTTTCCCGCTGGACTGATTATTAGCAGTATTTGTCGATACTGTGGACGAATCTACAACTACCGCCATGCTTCCCAGTGTATCCGCTGTTACAGAAAGGGTTCCGTCTTTTACAGTACCTTTTAATTCAGTCAGCTTGCCCTGAGAGTCAACAAGAAATACTGTTAATTCCTCATCATTATATTTGTCGTCCATCTGATAAGAAACTGTAAAGGGGCCTTCTGCTTCCACTTTCTTGCCATCCTTCAGAATACTGATCTCATACGCTTTAATCAACGCTTTTGAAGACGGGATCTCTTTTCTCATGGCAGAGACTTCATCATCCTTTTCCGTTAAGGGCACTACCTGCAGTTCCATATCTTCAGTCAGATTTTCTCCGGTAACGGAAATCATATAGGTACTGTTTGTTAGCGTAACCGATTCACTGTCATCCCCTCCCGATTCGATCTCTTCTCTGGTCTTTACCTCATCCATTTTTTTCATAGCCGCTTCTTTGGCTGAGGTGATGTCAGTGACACTTTCAGCTTCATCAATCGCTTTCTTTCCTTCTTCTATGATCGCTTTTAATTCTTCCTGCTGCGCCTGTGCATACTCTGACATATCCTTATAAGCATCCAGTTCCGCTTTTGCTTTTTCCTTCTGCTCTTCCAGATACTCCTTATTTAATTCGGCATATTTATCTTCTGCCTGTTTCAGAATATCCAGATTCGTCACCAGCTCTTTTTGTTCCTCTGTAAGGGCATCATACGCTTTGCGGGCCTCCTCAATTGTTTTTCCGCTGTCCAGCGTCACTTCACCGATAGAATTGATTTTATCGATGACAATCTGTGCCGCTTTCTGATTATTTTCCAGCTCCTGATAGGTTTTTTCCGCCTTATCCAGAATGTCGTAAAATTCTCCTACCTGCTGCTTTTCTTCTTCGCTCAGCGCATTGTATGCTTCGCGCGCCTGCTCAATCGCTTCTTTACTGTCCAATGTAATATCATCGCCGATATATTTAATCAGCTCAATAACATTTTTCACAGCTTCAGTGACTTCATCCGGGTTATCAAGAGCATCCTGCAGTCTGTCTGCAGCTGCGTCAATACTTTTCTGATCATTTTCCAGATTGGAAATTATCTGAACAGCATCTTTGTAAGCCGCCATCACATTGGGAGATGTCAGAATTTCATCTTTATCCTCTGCACTGTTGATTTCCGCCAGCATTTTCGTCAGTTCATCTCTGTTTGTGACCGGCATAAAGGTACCGTCTTTATTTCCCAAATCCTGTCCATAATCAATTGCCGTAAAGCTC
This sequence comes from uncultured Ruminococcus sp., assembly GCA_946494335.1. Classification (GTDB taxonomy): domain Bacteria; phylum Bacillota; class Clostridia; order Lachnospirales; family Lachnospiraceae; genus Ruminococcus_G. Next base: position 46,218 of record CAMMBV010000012.1, read on the forward strand.
ACACGGACTACATCGCCGTCTTTGAGTGTCATCTCACTCATACCCTTTTCGGTCATATCGTCATTTACTGTATATTTCCATCCTGACCCGCTTGAATAGTCAAATTCACCCAGCGATTGATCTTTTCTCTCATTCTTTAATTGTATCTTGTTCTCCTCGGCATACTTTATGATTGATTCCGGGAAGTTCGCTGTTTTGGAACCCTCATTGTCTGTTATAGCTGCCAGATAGAACGACTTGTCCACTGTGCCGCTGTGTTCGTATTTCAGGTTGTGATCCTCCAGACACTGGGTAATCATTTCTGCAGCCGTACTGTTCTCGCCTATCCCAAACAGGCGTTCAATCAGATTCGATTCTGACATATCTTTATAGATAGGAACAATTTCCGGCTCAATCAGGTAGCCCTGCCCAATAGAAAACTTCTCCACGGCCACTGTCACATAGCCGATGGGCTCATCTGGATTTTCGGGTTTTTCCGGATCCACTGCGGAAGCTACATCAGTCATGTCATATACCAGATTATCTCCTGCAGAATATCTTTCCCATGCGGCAATAGCAAGAAGCACCTGCTGGGTAGCCATTTCATTTACATCTTTATCATCCTGATAATGCTTAAATCCGCCTTTCTCTGCGATATACTGCTCCATCGCCTGATAGATTGTAATATCATCCTCTGCAAATCCATTTTCTTTCTCACATGGATCCATATCCAGCATCAGAAGAGCTATTGCAACCTGCGCACCTGATTCTACTGTTCCGTAATCTCCTTCATCAATGGAGTCTTTCAGATACTCCAGCGCTTTATCTGTTGCTGTCTTTACATTCTCTTTGTCCTGATAAGCAGCCAACGCCTGAAGGGCCATGGCAGTCATATCAACGCTTCCCGCTTTAGCGCTTTTTGAAAGAGCAAAGCTTCCGTCTTCACACTGATACTCCAGGATTTCTTCAATCAGCGTATCTCTGGTCCAGGAACTTCCTTCCGGCACCTTCTCACCCACTGCATCCAGAGCCAGCAGCGCCCAGATGGCTTCATTGCTTCCCGTGTTCAGACTGTCGCTTGCCATCAGTCTCTGAAGCAAATCCGTATCTGCAAAGTCTCGCGGGTTTTCTCCCAGCGAATACAGAGCCATGATAACTCTTGCAATATCTGTAGGTTTTGCATCCTCCGTCAGCTTTCCTGTCGGATTCTTCACTTCCGCTTTTACTGATTCCAGATAAGTCTGTTTATCAGTTTCACTCAAAGGAAGGCCTGCACGGCTCAGCGCAATGACATTCCATTCCTGCCCGTAAGCCCACGTTATGGAATTTGTATCATAGTATTTCTGCGCAGACTCCTTCAGTCCTTTTACAACTTCTGCGGTATCCGTACTAGGAGTTTCCCCTCCCTCACCGGTGACTGTAATGTTAAAGGTAATGGTCGGATTCTTTCCTTCCTCTTTGGAAACCGGAGTCCCTGTTAAAGTAACGGTTCCAGCCTTTACTCCTCTGACGCTGTAATTCAGATTGGAATATTTCGCATATTCATCATTTTTTCCTCTCTGCACCTCTACTTCTCCGGTTCCTTCCTGGCTCCATTCAATAAGCCCCTGAGAAGGCTGCGCCGGGGTGAACTGTATATCCAGATTTTCTTTCTTCCCTGTTTCCACGGTAAGGTCCGGCGTATCTGTCTTCAACTCTTCCACGGGGTACTTATATGCAAAAGTAACTTCCTGGGATGCACTGACTTTTTCTCCGTGCTCGCCCTGAGCAATCTCTGCCGTGATCGTAGTCGTGCCGGCCTTATGACCGATAAAACCATTGGAATGTGTGTCCATGTATTCCGCAACTTCCTGATTGTCATTGCTCCAGCTAATATTACGGGCATAGCTGGCATTGGCAGGAACAACTTCATATGCCGCTCCTAAGGCAATACCTCCTTCCGGCGCTGACGCCTGGGGTATGCCTGTGTAGTTTTCTCCATTTCCCATACCGTATACCAATGTATGCATATATACAGTCTCAGGAAGTTTTAACACCAGATCATTCGCTGCTACATATTCAGACTCAGCTTTAAAAGTGAAACTATTCTTTCCACAATCAATGGTAATCTCCGCCACCCCCGGTTCTGAAAAAAAGAATCGGGCAGGAGACTCTGATAAATCTATATTAAGGATTTCATCGTCTGATTCAACCGTATAGCCCTGATCACTGATAGGTACATACTCATCCTTACCTGTATATTTTCCCAGAACCTCAAACTCCGTATATTCACTTCCTTTTACCTTTACAGTCTCGTTTTCATTTATTTCCTGATTATGTACTTTAACTTTTATAGCTTCCAGTTCTTCCGAAGACACAGTAATGGTAAAAGAACATAACGGAACAGAGGTCGCCATAGTCTCCCAGTCTTCAATTACAACATACGCATTTACTGTTCCCTCTCCTCTTATGTATAAAGCGCCACTATAAGTAGCGATTGAAGCAGCGCCTTCAGAACCTTGCTCTGTTACCCATGCTATATTTTTATTTCCAAATCCACTTCCATCCGTCTCTACATCTGGAAGATTTTCTGCACCTGTCGTCGAAAAAGTTCCCGTTTCCTCTTTAAGGATGCTTAAGGTATCCCCCTCCTCTATCGAAACTTCACCTGCGGAACTTCCCTTAAAAGTTACAGACAAATCTACCACCCAGACATCAAATTCCAACACCGGCTCCCCGCCTGATGTTTTTAAAGATACAGAGGTCTTGCCTTCATTATCTGCTGTTATATTCCCTTGTCCATCAAGACTAACAGAATCACCCTCTGTTATATTCCAGGTGAAACCTTCCGCCGCAACTCCCTTTACCTGAAGTGAACCATTGCTGCCCTTTTGCAGGTACAGCGGCATATCTTCTGTAACCTTCTGCGTATTTCCATCAGAATTTTCGTATTCTACAAATGGCGATACCACTTCGTCACTTTCCGCCGTCACTTCACAGGAAAATACAGTTTCACTATTATTAAAGTCATATCCTTTGTATTTGTTCAGTGAAACTGTCACCGTTGCTGCGCCGCTGACAATGAGTTTATCGTTTTCAAAATAGATAGGCAGCTCCATATTTTTGCCATCATCATTGGATGTTTCCCACTTACACCAATAATCATCCTCTAATGTAAGACCTGCATAGGAAAATGTACCGCCGTTCTGGTCTTCCGGCACCGGTATTGTCAACTGCTCACCGGCTGCCACCAACTGTTCCGTCCCTCCTGCCGGAGTATAATATACTTCTAACTCCTCCTCCGGTTCTGTCACATCATTGTCGTGTTTGTTTACAAACCGCAGAGTTATGCCGGTAGGTTCTGTAGTCAAGAGTCCCGCCACAATTGGAATATCTACCGATCCAGACTCTGCTACCTTCTCTTTAAGTGCGATTAACCGATCTGCATTCAAAGTTGGCATTCCTGTACTTGCGTTTATAGAAAATGACTTTCCCGCCTCCACTGCGCTAAAATCTATTTTGGCGTAGTTTGGGGCTCCAGTGATCTTAATTCCCAGTGCCATAGAACTATACATTTCTCTGTCCAAAACCGGTATCTCTATGATGCCATCATCATCCGGATACCAGATCAATTCTCCTGTTTCACCCGTGGGAAGCACATTCTGTACATATATGTCATTTTCCGCCAACGTACTGATCCCACCATCTCCCGCTGCCAGTACTGTGGCCGGGATGCATCCCAACAGCATCATAATACTTAACAATACTGCCAGAAATCGTTTTCCAACTTTCGTCTTCATTCTTTTCCTCCTCTAAATTTTTTAAACTTAGTTTTTAAGGTTCCATGATTCCATACTTCTTCTTGATCCGATCCAGTTTCCGGTTAATAGGATCTGCAAGAAAAAACAAGAAAACAATAGTAGAAACCGCATGTATCACATTAAATGGAAATCCGCTGATATAAACGGCCCGGAAAGCATCCCAGGTAAACTCACTGGAATACATGGTGACCGTAGAGGTATCCAGCAAAAATCCATAAATCAAAAGAGTGGCCGCCCCGCCATAAAGGCACAGCAGAAATTTATTCCTCCGAAACCGCCTTCTCTTTCCCCTGAAAATCAATCCTGCCAGGAAACCGATAATGCCATAGGCAAGAATCTGCCATGGGGTCCAAGGTCCCTGTCCAAAGAAAAAATTAGATACGAAAGCAGCCATAGCGCCCGTTAAAAAACCAGCTTCCGCTCCCAGGCCGATTCCCGTAATGATAACCACCGCCGTTACCGGTTTGAACTGGGGAAGCATAAAAAATGCCATTCTTCCCACCACCGCAATGGCAGCCATTACCGAAATCAGCAGAATCTCTCTTGCCTGAGGCTTCCTGTCCTCAAATACCATGAAAAATGGTATCAGAGAAACGCCTATAAGACACAGAGAAATAAAAACATCACTTCTGTCATTTAAAAAGAATATCCCGAAGAATATCAAAAAAGGCGCCGCTGTAAAAAGAAGGAGAAAAGATACTATGGTACGCTTCCCCAGCTTTTTATCATTTACAACTTTTCGTTCTCCGTTTTTTTTCTGCTCATTTTCCTTTTCCGTATCTAAAAGTTTTCCTGCAAACAGAACCGTTAAAGCCGCGAGAAGAAAAGCGCCGTAAGCAAATGAACTCAGCTGTACATTGCTGCCAATGCTCAGATTCAAAAAGTTGCTCTCTATGCCTGCCGCCTCATTCATACTTCTGTTGCAGACAAACACCCAGAAAAATGCGCTCACCGGCAAAAGCATGGAAATCCCCGTCACAATTCTGACATAACCGCTGCTTTTTTTCTTCCACTTATAAATGGCAAAAACGCCTGCGACTAAAAGAAATACTGTCAGGATTCCTGCGTATTTCATAACAGCAGCCCACATTCCCAGCATATCTGCATCATCTTCTGCAACAGGTCCCACAGGAACCGGTCTGCCCGTATTGATTTCCTGCTCCAGACAGGTAAGGCATTCTTGTGTATCCTGCAGATTATAAGAGACTGGAAGCTGTGCATATTTATATTCCGGCACAGAAAACCAAGGCAGAAAAAGAATCGCAATAATCAGATACAAGCAGCAAAAAACCGGTATCATCATCCTGGTATCTATCCCTGTTGCCTGACCGTTCTGCATCGTTCAATCACATCCTTTACTGTCACAGCATCCGGAAAGATATTTCTGGCCATCCGGTTTGCTGCCGTTGTATAAAAACTGTTTCCTGTAAAAAAGTCTCTGGCCTTCTTGGAGGTCACGATACTGCCGTTGAAAAACATGGCGCAGGTATCTCCATAAGCTGCACAGAATTCGATATCATGAGAAACCATCAGAATGGTAGTTCCTCTTTTCTTCAGGCCTGCAAAAATTTCTGCAAGCTTTTTCTTGTAAAAACCATCCAGTCCCTTGGTAGGTTCATCCAGAAGCAGAATCTGAGGTTCCAGAAGAAGAACCTTGGCAAGAGCCGCCCTTTGCTGCTCACCTCCGCTCAGATCATAGGGGTGCATCTTTAAAAGATGACCGATCTGTGTATCCTGGATTACCTGCTGGATCTTCTGCTCCTTTTCAGTTTTGCCCGCCTGCAGGTCAGCCGCCATCTCTTCCAGTTCTCCCAAAACAGAATCAGTTACAAACAGGCTCTGGGGATTTTGCGGCAGAACTCCCATAAAATGACGGAACATCTCTTTGTCTTTTATCTTCCGGATATCCTTTCCTTCCAGAAAAATTTTCCCTCTGTAGGGTTTCCGAATCCCGCTCAGCAGTGAAAGTGTGGTCGTTTTTCCTGTGCCGTTTCCTCCCAGAATGCAGAACAGCTCACCCTTTTTCACACGAAAAGACAGATCCTTAACCACATCCTGTCCTGTCTTTTCATAGCGGAACCACAGCTCTTTGGCATCTATTATCGTTTCTTTCTCTTCCTGCTTTTTTACATGCTTCTTCTTGATATTGTCCTTCTTCTGCGGCGTCTCAGTCTGTTTTTTCTTATAATGCTGTTCCAGCCAGTTTCTTCCTTCGCATACCGTAAGGGGACAAGTCCCCTCCTGTCCGCTGCCGTTATAAATCTGCACCGGACTTGGCATTGCCAGAAACAGGTCGTTATCCGCAAGGGCAGGCCCCACCTTTCTTGGACTGTCAAACATGAGCTGCCCCCCGTCCTCCAGTACCAGTACCTTATCCGCCATGGGAAAAACCTCTTCCAGCCTGTGCTCGATTAAAATAATCGTCGTTCCCAGTTCCGTATTGATTTTTTGTATCGTTGCCAGAAAATCACTGGCGGCAATAGGGTCAAGCTGAGATGTTGGTTCGTCAAGAACCAGCACTTTTGGCTGCATAGCCATGACAGAAGCAAGATTTAATATCTGCTTCTGGCCTCCCGACAGTTCTTCCACTCTTTTGGAAAACCAGTTCTGTATGCCGAAATAACTTGCCATCTCCGCCACTCTCAGCCGGATAGTCTGCTGATCATACCCAAGATTTTCTACTCCGAATGCCAGCTCATGCCAAACCTTATCTGTTACAATCTGATTATCCGGACTTTGCAGCACATAACCTATATCAGATGCCTGCTGTCTCTGAGATACCTTTTCCAGCAGCTGCCCTTCAAAATAAATTTCTCCTGTCCTGACCCCATAAGGCGTCATCACTGTCTTGAAGTGCTTTAATAATGTTGTTTTTCCGCATCCTGATTTTCCGCAGATTACCAGAAATTCACCCTGTGTTATAGAAAAGTTGATCCCGTGAAGAGCAGGCTTTTCACTTTCCGGATAAAAAAAACTCAAATCCCTGATCTCAAATAATGCCATTTTACATCCTCCATAATGTCCAGGATAAAAGGAAGAAAACATAATATTCCATAAGCGGTATATGTCAAAACTGCGATTATCCCCGGCTCATTTATTTCTATCAGGGGATAATATAAAACTGTCACTTTTTTTAATATCAGCCCTGAAAATACGATTCCCCCCAACACCGCCATGATACACATCAGTCTGGTGTCTCTGCTGTCAAAACGATAAATGGAAAAGTTGTTTCTTCCCCTTAGTCCATATCCCCTCGAACGCATGGAATCAGCCGTTTCCACCGAATTTTCCAACGCCCAGGTTATCATTACCGACAGAATTTTCATTCCATGCTTTGCACGCTGCAGAACATTTCCGTTGGTGACATCTCTTCCCACACATTTCTGCGCATCTGACACCTTTTGTATCTGTGCTTTGAATTTGGGAACAAATCTCAGCACCATGGAAAAGATCAGGGACATTGCCGGAATAATCTTTCCAAACAGATAAATAAATTTATCTGATGTCATAACACACTGATAACAGGAAAACCAGTTCAGCACCGAAACAATCATCACACCGGACACCAGTCCGTATATGATGGACTCCAGTGTCAGAGGATTTCCCGTCTTAAAATACCCCAGTATCGTGGCTCCTTCATGATTGAAAAGAGGATTTAACAGTGTTGAAAGAATTAAAACAGGAAAAATCAGCCACAGCATGGTTTTTAACGCTTTTTTCCTTTTGAGATAGATATAGTAAACGGCTCCGCCTGCAAAAGAAAATCCCAAAAATACCGGATGCATCATAAACATGGTAATGGCAATCACAAATATGAAATATGTAAATTCTATGACAGGATGATAGCCTGAAAAATTATCTTGCTCCATTTTGTGAACTCCAATCTATATCTCTGCCCAGATCTCTGCCCAGATCACAGGTGTAATTCCATTCGATGACGTCCCCATCCTGAACCACATAACGGCTGCAGCCATAATTGGGATACCATCCGTTGACACAGTACATCCATCCGGAATTCTTTCCGCAGTCAAACTCATACAAATTGTTGATACCTTCTATATAATTTGAATTAAATCCCGGCACAAAAGAATATTCCATATGAATCCTATTGTTCTGTGTCTCTCTTTGAAGAATGTCAAATACAGATTCACCTTCATAGAAAGATACTTCTCTCTGCGCATAAATCTGTCCATCCGATGGCACTAATGAATCCTTTCCGGCCGTCAGATCTCCCATATTATCTAAAATCGTGCTGCAGGAAATACTGAAATAGCAGGTGTTTTTCTTATTCTGATCAATTTCTATATCTCCCGGCTCCACAGGATTCTGCATCCCCTCCGGAACGGGATCTGTCTGATATTCATCCTGCCCCTGGGATTCGCCGTCACTGTATGTAACTCCTTCTGTGGTTGTTCCATCTGAGTCAGAGCCGCTGCCCGTTCCCGTTTCCGATTTCGTCTTTTTTTCCTCATATTTGGAATAATCCACTTCATCGTCGCCTACGTCTGCGACATCCAGATATTCCTCCTCTTCCTCTTCTTTCTCCTCTTCTTTTGTGGGTTCAGCAGTTATTTCTTCTTCCTGCTCTTCCGGGTTCTCCGCCTGTACGGTTTCTTCCTCTGCCGGCGCATCACTGCTTTTATCTGCACATCCCGCTGCCATACATAAGATCAGCAGCAGAATCCCCATAAGCCTTATATATTTTCTCAGTTTACTTTTCATCTTTTTCTCCTCCTGTTCCCTTTTTCAGCAGATATATGCTTCTCCAATACAGAACTCCTATTATAACAGCCAGTGCCAGGATCCCTGCCGCTGCTGCAAACCAGATTTTCTTATTGTCTGATTTTTCTGTCTCTCCTTCCCCTATAAAATATTCCACATCCTGGTCCGCATCCTTTACCGAAACCGTTTCCCAGCTGTCGTCGTCTTCCAGCTTCAGTTCCTTTACTGACTTTGCCTTGGCTCTGGTATCGATAAAATAATCGCCGCCCATTTCAATCACAAATTTTGTGCTTTTGTCCTTCACCTCAATCTTTTGTACAACCTCTGCTTTTCCTTCTTCTTCGTTATAACGAAACAGAATGTATTCGCCATCCTCCTTTTCTACCGGTACCTGAACCTGTACCTCTCCCGGGAAATTCCCCTTCTGCTGGAATGAAAAAATTTCCGGGTTTTCTGATAACAGTCTTATATTCTCTTCATTCTCGCTTTCCTTTTTTATACCAATGTTAATATCCGCCGCTTTGCTGATATCCTTTCCATTGATAATCATACTGTATTCTTTTCCGTCTTCCAGCTTTCCCTTCATCACAAGATTTTTATCTGTTCCTTTTATCTTTTCAAGCTGCTCTTTGGAGACGATATTGTCTTTCACATTTGCGGTTACCATATTACTGGTCACCGTGGTTTCACTGGAGCCGGAGCTTGTGTTTCGGCTGGAAGTCTGATTATTTCCGGAGCCTGAAGAAACCGATGTATTACTGGTTTTTGTCGTTGACTGCTTTTCATTGACTGTCGTTTCTTTTTGCGTCCCCGTAAGACTCGCCGTCGCTGCTTTATCCTGCACGGCACACAGACGGTACTGTCCGCCCTGGTCTGTCTGAAAGCTAAACTTACCATTTTTTACGTAGATTTTTTTCTGCTGTTTATAACTTCCCCCCTCTTTATGCTCCAGTTGATACCAGCCATCTGAAAACCTGCATGATATCTCAAACTGAATCACCCCCGGAAGATCTCCACTTTCCTTAATCTGAAAATAAAAATCATTGTTTTTATAAGAGCTCTCTACGTCCGCTTTCATATCTTTTTTGTCATATGAATTCTTTCCGTACAAAGTGACAGAATATCCATCTCCCTGATATTCATAATCCTTTGATGAAATATTTACATTTTCAAATATCTCTTTCGCCAGAATTCCCTGTTCCAGTTTTTCCACAATAGTCTGCGCTTTCAATAAGTCCTTCTGATTATCCAGATAATTTCTGTTTGCTTCCGGTATCTGAAGATACTGCTCTATTAAACGCTCTATCACTTTTTTGTCTTTCAGTGAAACTGACAGGGGATCTATCTGATTCCAAATTGCCGAATCCAGCTCCTGTACCTGTTGTTCCTGCCGCGCTATTTCCTGAGTCATACGGTTCAGCCTGGCTCTTATGTTTTCTTTTTCCTGAAACCTTCCCATCAGGTCAATCTCTGTCAGCAGCAGGTATACCTCATTTTTATCCTGCAGCGTTACCTGCTCCGGCAATTCATTCACGCGGTTCTGAAACGCCTGTACAACCTGTGGATCTTCTTCTTCCTCAGATACCGATATCTGTACATCCGTCATATCGTAAAGAGAAGTCAGCCCGTCTTTTGCCCGGATATATGCCAGCAGAGCCAATGCTCCCTGATCTGTAGCCATAGCGTCTGCTTCTCCCTGCGGAGTATGGCTGAAACTTCCATCTGTATTCTGATAGGACATCACCGCATCCACGACGGAATTTCCATTCTTAATAAACCGGGAGTCTTCCAGCAGCGAGACATTTACAGATGACAGCGCAATCAGTACCTGTGCCGCGCTTTCCAGATTCTCTCCGTCTTCAGAGGCAAATCCTCCGTTTTCACTCTGTGCTCCCGCTAAAAAGGCGATCCCGTCCTCCACTGCCTGCGACACGGCCCCATCGTTTCCTGCATATGGCTCCAAAGCCTGTATGGCCATGGAAGTCATATCCGGATCGGAAGTATTTCCGGAAAGAGCCCATCCCCCGTCTCTCAGCTGCGCATCCAGGATTTTACTGATTAAATTTTCCCTGGACGTCTGTACTTTGCCAGCCGCCGTCTCTTCTTCCGACAACAGGGGAATCTCATATGAATGAGAATCCAGCGCGATCAGTGCAAAAATCGGCCCGTTTATTCCCTGATAAGTAACGCTTTCATAATCAGAAAGCATCGCCAGCAAATTATATCCGTTGACCGAATCGGGACGTATCCCTATGGAAGTCAGCGCCAGAATCACCCTGGAATACTCTGTATATTTCGCATCATTAAGGACGCCCTGGTTCTGTTCCAGTGTCTGATACAAATTGGACAGATAATTTTTCTTGGCGCTTTCGGACAGATTTCCGTATCTTGCCATGGCAAGGACTGACCATTCTCCGCCAACGGTTCCTACAATCGGATTCTGAATATTGTTCTTCAGATATGTCATCGTCAGAAGCAATTTATCCCCGACCCTATCCTCGCTCTCGGAAGTTTCTGCCTGCCCCAATATAAAAGCAGTATCATTTTCATCCATGATTCCCGGTATTTCCATCTCAGACTCGGAAAGTTCTTCCCCGTACAAGCCTGGTATTTCCCCTTCCGGTTCTGCATCCATCGTTCCTCTGATTTCTTCCTGAACCATCTCTCCTGTCAGCATTTCTCCCATAATCTCCAGAGGAGGGCTGCCTGCCGTCAGAATGGCCATGCACATAATAAATACTTTTACTGTTTTCTCTTTCATATTCATCTCTTTCCCCTGAATCCTATATCTCCCGCATTATATAACATTATTTTTGCGCATAAAAAAAGCTGTGGCAAAAATGCCACAGCCGTATTTCTGTGATAAAAAACACTTTTTGTAGGTCTTCTGACTCATGCTCCTGTGAGTCCACACATAACCTGTACCCTGCCTTCTCAGGTTCCCCCAATGGCTGACTTTCGCCAACGGATACAGACAAGCATTTACAGCGGCGGTTCCGTATGGGATTTACACCCATTTCCCTTGTTCAGATGTATCACTTTTACCATGAAACATCCACAAAAAGTTTTAATTATACAGAAACGACCTCCGCTGACTTATGCCTTGCACTCACAGCAAATTGTGCCGGATTCTCACCGGGCTTTTGATTAAGAGTTACTGTTATAAAACATTCCTCATCGTATCTAACAAGATTATATACGCAAACGACATGAATGTCAATTTTTTTCTCAAAGCCAAACGCTCTGTTATATCATCTATTCTGCTTCAATTACTTTAACGCCTTCATCGGTACCTACAATGATGCGTTTACACATTTTCAGGAACTGTCCCGTTTCCAGAACGCCGACAATCCCATTTACTTTTTTCTTTACATCTTCAATATCAGCCGGAACACCCAGATGAAGATCAACGATATAATTACCGTTGTCTGTCACAAACAGTTCTCCGTCTTTCATCCGCATTTTCGGATTGAATCCATAGTCTTCCATTTTCTTAAACACGATCTGATATCCGTAGGGCAGTATCTCAATAGGAAGCGGAAAAGCTCCCAGAGCGTCCACCAGCTTGCTTTCATCCATGATCCAGATCACTTCTTTTGCCAGATCTGCAACTACTTTTTCACGAAACAGGGCTCCGCCGCCGCCTTTGGTGGCGTTGAAATCTCCGTCGATCTCATCTACGCCGTCAATATCCAGATCGATGTGATCCACCTCATCGATATCCAGAAGCGGAATACCCAGCTCCCGCGCCTGCTGTTCTGTAGCTTTGGATGTGGGAACCGCCTGGATTTTCAGACCGTTTTTCACCATCTCGCCCACTTTGTCCACCATGTATCTGGCTGTGGAGCCTGTCCCCAGACCTACCACCATACCGTCTTTGATATACTCCGCTGCTTTTTCACCTGCAATTTTTTTCTGGTTCATATGTACCTCCTGCACACAACATTTTTCTATAAGTATACCACCTTTTTTTGTATCTGTCACACTTATTCTGAAGGCAGACACTTTAAAATCTCCCGCAGAGCATAAGCCACGCCGTCTTCATCGTGATTCTTCGTTATGTAGTTGGCAAAAGCTCTGCATTTTTCCGATGCATTCCCCACAGCCACGCCATATCCTGCAAATTCCAGCATTTCCGCATCATTGTCGCCGTCGCCAAAGGCCGCTGTTTCCTTTGGCGGTATGGCAAGCAGTTCTGTCACATATTTCAGACCGGAATGTTTTCCTGCCCGGCGATCGGAAATTTCAATGAGCTGTGACACTGACGAAGTAATATACACATCGGGAGCCGCCTTTTGTATTCTTTCCCACAGTTTTTTCTTTCTGTCTGCGTCAGACACCACAATATCCATACTTTCCAGTCTGCCTGCATGTTCCAGGATGAAATCTTCAATATTCTCGGTGACTTTCCTTGTTTTTCTGATGTACTCCACCCCCTGGGGTGATGTGCCGTACTTTTGCGGATCTGCCAGGAAGGCCGCATCTGCATAAGCGTTTCCGTCCAAAAAGGCTTCATAAGCCACCGGTTCCCCTTTCAGCGCTTCCATGACCGCCCTCACCGCCTCTTCTTTGATGGTGTATCGTTTCAGGCATACGCCGTCCGCCACCCGGTAAACCGCCGCCCCATTGGAGGTAACCGCATATAAAATTCCCGGAATCCGCACCACATCTGCCGGAAGAGTATGGAAGGAACGGCCGCTGGCTATGACCACACAGATGCCTTTCCTGATCAGCTCCTCTATGGCTTTTTTATTGGCATCGCCAAGTTTTCCTTCCCTGTTCAGGGTAGTCCGATCCAGATCCAGCGCAACACAGCTTATCTTCAATTGCCGCCTCCTCCTTTTCCTTTTTATCTATTGTAACCTCTGCTTTTCCAAAAAACAACCTCCTTGACTTACAGACCGGTATAATGGCATAATTGATTCCAGGAGATGATGTTATGGAAAAATATATAGACCTGCACGTACATTCCAACTGCTCTGACGGTACGCTGACACCCCAGGAGGTGGTGCGCTGCGCTGTTAAAAAAGGGCTGACCGCCATTGCCCTGACGGATCACGATACCGTCAAAGGCATTCCCGCCGCCATTGCAGAGGCCGAAAAGCTGGGTCTGGAGCTGATCCCGGGCATTGAATTTTCCACAAATTATCAGGGAAAAGATATTCATATACTGGGACTTGATATTGATACAGAAAATGCCCGGTTTAGCGGCAGTCTTTCCCGGTTTCTGGATTCCCGGGATGACCGCAACAGAAAAATGATTAATCTTTTATCCAGACAGGGAATCCCCATTTCCTGGGATATCATGGAACAGCGATTTCTCGGCTCTGTCTGGACAAGAGCTCACTTTGCCCGCTATCTTCTGGATGAAGGATACGTAAACACCATTCCGGAAGCATTTTCCAGATATATCGGAGATGGGGCCTGCTGCTTTGTCCCCCGGGAAAAGGTCACGCCTTTTCAGGCAATCCGGCTGATTCATGAAGGAGATGGCATTGCCGTGCTGGCTCACCCCCTTTTATACCGCATGACCGATCAGGAGCTTACCGCCATGACGGGAGAATTAAAAAAAGCCGGTCTTAACGCCATTGAGGTCATCTATTCCTCCAACCGCTGGATGGATGAAGGGAATATGCGCCGCCTTGCAAAAAAGTTCGGTCTTAAAATCACCGGCGGCTCAGATTTTCACGGTGACAACAAACCGGATATTGAACTGGGAAAGGGCCGGGGCAATCTGAAGATCCCTTATCAGATATGGGAAAATTTAAAAAAGTCATAAAACTGACCCGTACAAACCGTACGGGTCAACTTCTTTTTCTTCAGTAATACGTTTTTTACTCTTCCAGCGGTTCCGCCGGAATAAAAACTCTCCGGTCCGTAACCTTCTCCGGCGCTGCCGCCTGCATATCTGCTTCCTCACAGAACTGCTCCTGTGCATTTACCAGGACTTTTCCTCTCTTGTCAATCTTTTCATATGTGCCGTCCGGCTGCAGAATATGAGCCTTAACATTGTCCTTAAGCTGGGTATCCAAAATATGCCACGCTTCTTTTTTCAGCCTTTCATCCTCTATGGGGAAAATAATTTCCACACGTTTGTCCAGATTTCTCGGCATCCAGTCAGCGCTGCCCATGTAAATTTCCTCATTGCCATTGCTGTAAAAATAGAAAATTCTGGCATGTTCCAGGAAATTTCCCACGATGGAACGAACCGTTATATTTTCGCTGACTCCCGGTATTCCCACCTTCAGGCTGCAGATTCCCCGCACAATCAGATCAATTTTTACGCCTGCTGCCGAAGCCGCGTAGAGCGCCGCAATAATATCCCGGTCACACAGAGAATTGACTTTGGCAATGATATGAGCCTTTTCCCCCTTTCTGGCATGCTCCGCTTCCATCTTAATCAGATGAATGAAACGGTCCCGCATCCACAGCGGCGCCACTACCAGCTTGTTCCAGATGCTGGGTTCCGAATATCCGGAAAGCATGTTGAAAACGGCAGTTGCATCCTCTCCGATTCTGGCGTCGCAGGTCAGAAGACCGCAGTCTGTATACAGCTTTGCTGTGGAATCATTATAATTTCCTGTACCCAGGTGGACATACCGGCGGATTCCTGTCTCCTCCCGTCTCACAACAAGTGTAATCTTACTGTGAGTCTTCAGTCCCAGAAGTCCGTATATGACATGACAGCCCGCTTTTTCCAGCATCTTGGCCCATACGATATTATTCTCTTCATCGAACCTGGCTTTTAACTCCACCAGCACCGACACCTGCTTACCGTTTTCCGCCGCCTGGGCTAAAGCTGCGATGATGGGTGAATTGCCGCTCACCCGGTACAGCGTCTGTTTGATGGCCAGCACATCCGGATCTTTAGCCGCCTGTTTGACAAAATTCACCACAGGGTCAAAACTCATGTAGGGATGGTGCAGCAGGATATCTCCCTTTCTGATATTGGTAAAAATATCATTTTCATTCTGCAGGGCAGGAACTGCGGCAGGCACATGGGGCTTCACTTTATACTCGTCATACCCCTTCAGACCATACAGCTTCATCAGGAAGGTCAGATCCAGAGGGCCTCCAATCTCGTAGATATCATCCTTCTGGATGGAAAACTCTTCCTTAAGAATTTTCAGCAGTCTTGGATCCATATTTTCCTGAATCTCAAGACGGATAACCTCGCCCCACTGCCTTTTTTTCAGCTGCTTCTGGATTTCTTTCAGAAGATCCGCCGCTTCATCCTCATCTATGGTAAGGTCGGCGTTTCTCATGATCCGGTAAGGATGGGCGCACACCACGTCATAGCTCAAAAACAGCTTGCCTATGTTCCGTTCTATGATTTCCTCCAAAAGAATAAAGCACCGGCAGCCTTGCTTGTCATCAGGAATGGCCACAATTCTGGGAAGCACAGACGGAACCTGCACCGTGGCAAATTCCAGCTCCTCCTTATTTTTCTTCCTGTCTTTTTTCCGGATCAGCGCGCCGATA
The DNA here is from genome assembly GCA_946494335.1 of uncultured Ruminococcus sp. Classification (GTDB taxonomy): domain Bacteria; phylum Bacillota; class Clostridia; order Lachnospirales; family Lachnospiraceae; genus Ruminococcus_G. The sequence continues at coordinate 62,201 of CAMMBV010000012.1, forward strand.
TTCAGGGTTTTGTTCCGGATCAGCGGAAAAGGCCTGGAAGAGTCCATGGCCATGGGCGTCAGCACAGGATAGACATTTTCTTCAAAGTATTCATCCACATAAGCCTGCTGGCTTTTCGTCAGCAGTTCATGCTCACTTATTACATTGGTTCCCAGATTTTTCAGCATGGGCAGAAGAGAACGGTTGTAGGTATTATACTGGGCCTGCACCAGCTGGTGGGTTCTGGGGCTGATGGCTTTTAACTGCTCCTCGGGAGTAAGGCCGGCAATATCCGGTTTTTTGTATCCCGCGTGAACCATATCCTTCAGCGAAGCCACACGGATCATAAAAAATTCATCCAGATTGGAAGCGGTGATGCTTAAAAACTTAAAACGTTCCAGCAGAGGAATATTTTTGTCCCTTGCTTCCTCCAGCACTCTTATGTCAAAATCAATCCAGCTCAGCTCACGGTTCCGGTAGTACTCCGGTTTCATCCACTCTGTATAATTCATCTCGGCCCTCCTATATTATTCTCTTTACTTTCATAACTGGACGTATGCTGAAAACTTCTTCAAAAAAGTCCAGTTTACCCTGGATCAGACCTCTCTCCAGCGTAAAATCCTTTTTCGTTTCAATCATCAATATCAGTTCGTTTTCCTTTACACGCGCCTTCATGCTCTCGATTTTCTGCATATGGCTTCGATCCAGCGCATTTACCAGACGAAGGATTGCCGTCAGCTTCGCCACCAGGATGTAATCCTTCCCCTTCACATCTGATATGCGGCTCATGGCGGCGTAGTCGTCAAAGGGCAGTGTATTATATCGGACCGCCAGCGCTATGATCTCCCTCTCCCGGTGTGAAAGTCCGATGATCTCCGTGGACATAATGATGTTGAAAGAACATTCCGCCACATTGCTCAGACTGATATACTTTCCGCAGTCATGGATCTGTACGGCCACTTCCAGCATCAAAAGCTCCCGTTCCGTCAGCCCATGTACTTTTTTCATTGCCTTGAAAACAGTCTTTGCCAGTTTGGACATGATCTGGGTATGGCTTTTGCTTACAGAGTATCGTTTTCCGATATTCCGGGCTGCCATAACAATATCGTTGTCAAAATTATGCTCTGACTTAATCAGTTTCACCCGCTCCGCGAAATCATAGGCCACACCGTCTGAAAGGCGGATCCCCGGTATCCATATAGTCTGGACGTCCATCTCCTGGATCAGACGTTTATTGATAATTACCGTCGGGATCAGCAAAGAAGCATATTCCAGTGCAATGCCCATCTCCATAGCCAGTTCAATGGGTGAGCGCTGAATTACCGTGCGGTACCATTCCATGTAGTCTTCCTTTGACAAAACCTCTGAGAATTCCCCTTTTTTATTGTACAGCAAAGAATCTGTAAAATTATTTCCGATCAGGATGATATTGCTGATTTTCCGCTCCTTCAGATGAAGCTTCATAAAGCCTGAAATCTCATTGCGGATCAGCTCTTCCACCAGCATCTCATAGCGGGAGGTCTCTCTTTCAATGCCGGACAGCCGCTCTCTGACCCGCAGGCTTCCCAGCTTCACATTCTGAGTCGTAATCAGGTTATCCTTATCAAAAAGAGATATCTGAATACTTCCGCCGCTGACATCTAAAATTGCAGTCCCCTTCTCTATGATTTTCTGGAAAGTATCGCCTTTGGAGGCGATTCCTTTATAGCCCAGGAACCGCTGCTCGGAATTACTCAGAATATCCACCCGAATGCCGGTTCTCTGATAGATTGTTTCCAGCATAATCAGTGAATTGGACGCTTCTCTGACGGCGCTGGTTCCAAAGGCCCGGTAGTCCGTCACATTGTACCCATCCATGATCTCCGTAAAGTTCTTGATTACCGTACACAGTTCGTCAATCAGACCGGCCGTAACTTTTCCCGTTGTGTAAGCCGTTTTCCCCAGTTCCAGACGATGGGTCACCCGGTCGATGGAATGCACTCCGTTTTTTCTGGAGAGCTCAAAGATTTCCAAACTAACGCTATAAGACCCGATTTCAATCGTGGCAAACATTGTCACCTGCATACCTGTCCTCCCGTTTTTTACTCCTGTGGTTCTTTACCCAGCAGATAATCGATAAACTGCTGCGCCGTCCTGCCGGACAGCCCTCCGTGTGCCATTTCCCATTTGTTGGCCTCCGCCAGCAGCTCTTCTTCCGGCATGGTAACGCCGTATCTTTCTGCCAGCGTCCTGACAATATTCTGAAATTCCTTTCTGTCCGGAGCGCTGAAAAATATGGTAACGCCAAACCGGGATACCAAAGACAGCTTTTCCTGCACCGTATCGGAAGCATGAAGATGATCTCTTCTTCCCTCTTTGTCGCTGAATTCCTCTTTAATCAGATGACGGCGGTTGGATGTGGCATATATCAGAATATTATCCGGTTTTTTCTCCAGGCCGCCTTCAATAACGGCCTTTAAATACTTATATTCAATCTCAAATTCCTCAAAGGACAGATCGTCCATGTAAATGATAAATTTATAATTACGGTTTTTAATCTGAGCAATGATATCATTGAGATCCTGAAACTGATGTTTGTACACTTCTATGATTCGCAGCCCCTGATCATAATATTGATTCAGAATCCCTTTTATGCTGGAAGATTTACCGGTTCCCGCATCTCCGAACAGCAGACAGTTGTTTGCCCGTCTGCCTTTCACAAAGGCTTCTGTGTTGTCGATCAGCTTCTTCTTTGCGATCTCATATCCCACCAGATCAGACAGCTGTACATGGGCGATATTGGTGATCGGTACGATCTGTGCCCCCGTCTCTTTGTGGACAATCCGGAAAGCTTTGTGAAGTCCCAGTTTTCCCACTCCAAAATCTTTATAGAACTGAACGATATCATCCATGAATTCTTCCACAGTCTCACAGGCTTCCAGCCTTTCACTCAGCGTACAGATCCGGTCACGGATTCGTTTGTTAAAAAGCTTTCTGCCTCCGGTGCTTTCATAACTGCAGATAATCCTGCAGTCACCGGAATCGAAAAAACGGTCGAATTCCTTCAAATCAAAATCATAAAGCTCCTTAAAGCGGATAAAATCATGGGTCGCCATCTGGTTGACGCTTCCCTCCACCTTACCCACAATCTCACAGGCTGTACTGAAAGCGTTTTCTTTATTTACCAGCAGAAAGGTCAGATAATTATGCCACAGATTTCCGGAAAAACCGTAGGCTCCGGCCATTTCCACCAGGCCGTTCAGCGAATCATAAAAATCCTTCCGGTACGGCTGCGGATCCTGTTCATTCAAAACAGCCTCTATAATTCCTGTCACTTTTTTCAGGATCTCTCCCTGCTCAAAATCACAGTATAAAATACATTCTTCGATTCTGGTCACATCTGTTCCTTCTTTCCTCTATCGATAATTTCCAAACACCCGCAGGGCGCTGGCTTCCTGTTCAATCCCGCTCAGTGCATTCTTCACGGCGCCATCGTCCAGATTCCCTTCAAAATCCACAAAAAACCGGTATTCCCAGTTTTTCTGGGGAATGGGACGCGATTCAATCTTTGTCATATTCAGATCATTATAAATAAAATGAGCCAGAATATTATAAAGCGTTCCGCATGTATGAGGCAGTTCAAAGCAGATACTGATCTTGTCCGCCTGAGGTGTATAAAGCTTCTTACCCGATACGATGATAAAACGGGTAGAGTTGGTGTCGCTGGACGAAATATTATCATCCAGTATATCAAGTCCAAAATATTTTGCAGCATACCGGCTGCCGATAGCCGCCTGCTCTTTTTTTCCCTCTTCCTGTACCTTTTTAGCCGCCACTGCAGTATTGATTACCTCCTGCTGCTTCCAGTCCGGATGGCCATCCAGATACCGGCTGCACTGCTTTAAAGCCTGGGGATGGGAACACACAAGCTTGATATCTTCAGCCGACGCCCCTGGCAGCGCCATCAGCACATGATCCGCCCGGATAATCTGCTGGCCCACAATGTTGTGCTGATACTCCACCAGCAGGTCATAAATATCCGCCACAATTCCCGCCGTTGAATTTTCAATGGGAAGAACGGCATAATCCGCCTGACCCCCGGCGATGGCTTCCATGGCGTCTTTCCATGTCTCCACGTGAAAGCTGTCCACATCTGATCCAAAGTAGGTATTCATGGCCGCAAAACTGTAGGCTCCCTCCACGCCCTGAAACACCACTTTGGCTCCTTTTGTGGGGAGAGTATCCACTTTTTCAAAATCTCCCCGGAAGGTCACTCCGTTTTCCGTCAGCAGCTGATACTGGCGTTTGCGGCTGATGGAAATGATCTGACCGAACAGTTCCTGGATTCCCATGGCATTGAAAGGGTCGGTGGCCTTTTTTCGCAGAGTTTCAAGCTTTTGAACCTCCCGCTCTCTGTCAAACACCTGCTTTCCTGTTCTGATCTTATATGCAGCAACCTGTTCTGTCAGACCCATTCTCTGCTCAAAAAGTCTGACAATGTTTTCATCCACTTGGTCAATCTGACTGCGTATCTCCTGTAAATCTGTCATATCTGTCTTCCTTTATTTTTATCTTTTTCTATCCCCGGCCAGCTTTATGGCCGCCCCCGCAAAAGACAGGGAACCAAAAGAAATGATTACGTCTTCCTCCCCCGCCTCTTTAAACGCTGAGTCAACAGCCTCCTCAAGGGACTGGCTGGCCGTCACATTTTCATTGTATTTTTCAATGGTTTTGGCAAAAATCCCGGAGGGAAGCCCCCTCGACGGATCCGGCGGCGTCACCGTAAAGATCCTGGCCGCCATGGGCGCCATGATTTCAGCCACTTTTTCGTAGTCCTTGTCTTTAAACATTCCCATAATAAAAATCAGACGTCTCCGTGGAAAATACATCTGAATGGATTGCTTGAGCTTTAAAGCCGCGTCCGGATTATGTGCTCCATCCACAATAAAATACGGTTTTTTGCTGACAACCGTAAATCTGCCGTCCCAGCGGGTTTTCAAAAACCCTTCTTCCATCTCTTCCCTGGTAACTTCAAACCCTGCCTGCCTAAGCGCAGTGATACACTCCAGCGCCAGCACTGCATTTTCAATCTGATGGCTGCCTGCCAGCGATATGGTGATCTCGCTTCCGTGGTAGCGGAAAATCTGATGATCCAAAGCTACCTCCCGGATCATGGCCTCCTTCGGCCTTGCCGCCACAAAAGTATTGCCCTTTTCCGTACAGACGGCCCATATGAGGTTTTCCACCTCCGGCTCCTGCTGCCCCGATACCACGATGGCTCCCGGCTTTATAATACCGGCTTTGTTTGCTGCAATTTCCTCCAGCGTATCTCCCAGTATCCCAACATGATCCAGGCTGACAGACGTAAGCACGGCCATCTTCGTATTACGTATCACATTTGTGGCGTCGGTCTGGCCGCCCATGCCGCATTCCAGAACCACAATATCACAATCCTGATCTTTGAAAAACATAAAGGAGATCACTGTCTCCATCTCAAAAGGCGTGGGACACCCCTTTTCTTCCCGCTTCATTTTTTCAACAATGGGAACCAGCTGCTCTGCATATCCCGCAAACTCTTCCCTGCTGATATATGTTCCGTTTACCTGAATTCTCTCCCGGTAAGAATAAATGGTGGGGGATATATAACGTCCTACCCGGTATCCTGCGCACTGAAGAACCGTGCTGATGTAAGATGCGACGGAACCTTTTCCGTTGGTTCCCGCAATATGCACAAACTCCAGCTGATCCTCCGGATGATCCAGCTGTTCCAGTAAGTATTCTGTGTTATCCAGGCCCATATCTCCCCCTGCATACTTCCATGCTTCATCTATATAGGCTCTGGCTTTCCTGTATTCCATATGCTTCTCCTTATATTTAGATTTATTATATTACATGGATTTTGGGATTACAAGAATGATGCCCAACTTTACCCAAACTTTACTTTGCATTCTTATGCCTCCTTTTCCATATTAAATCTTGAAATCATTTATGTTTTATTATATTATGAATGGAAAAGAATTTAAGGAGGCATTTCATGAGACATTTAATGAGTCCTCTGGATTTTTCGGTGGAGGAGCTGGACCGTCTGCTGGATCTGGCCAATGACATCGAAAAAAATCCAGATAAATACGCACATCTGTGTGATGGCAAGCGAATCGCTACACTTTTTTATGAACCAAGCACCCGCACCCGCTTGAGCTTTGAAGCGGCCATGATGAATCTGGGCGGAAAGGTTCTGGGTTTTTCCTCCGCCAACTCCAGTTCAGCGGCAAAGGGTGAAAGTGTTTCCGATACAATCCGCATGGTATCCTGCTACGCAGATATCTGCGCCATGCGTCATCCCAAAGAGGGCGCTCCTCTGGTAGCATCCATGGTATCCTCTATCCCCGTTATCAATGCAGGCGACGGAGGCCATCAGCACCCCACCCAGACTCTGACCGATCTTCTGACGATCCGTTCTTTGAAGGGCAGACTTGACAATCTCACCATCGGCCTGTGCGGCGACCTGAAGTTCGGACGAACTGTCCATTCCCTGATCGAAGCGCTGGTCCGTTACGATAACGTATCCTTCGTACTGATTTCTCCGGAAGAACTGCGGGTTCCTGATTATATCCGTGAGGATGTGCTGGAAGCAAATCATAAAAACTACAGGGAAGTAATCCGTCTGGAGGAAGCCCTTCCTGATCTTGATCTGCTTTACATGACCCGTGTTCAGCGGGAGCGTTTCTTCAACGAAGAGGATTACATCCGCATGAAAGATTTTTACATCCTGGATAAAGCCAAAATGGAACTGGCGCCGGAAGATATGCTGGTTCTTCATCCCCTCCCCCGTGTCAATGAAATATCCACGGAGGTTGACAACGATCCCAGAGCCGCCTACTTTAAGCAGGTACAGTACGGCGTTTATGTGCGGATGGCTCTGATACTTACATTACTGGAGGTGAAAGTATGCTGAATGTAGGCGCAATCAACGAAGGATTTGTTCTGGATCATATTAAAGCCGGAAAAAGCATGACCATCTATCACAATCTTCGGCTGGACAAGCTGGACTGCTGTGTGGCTATCATAAAAAACGCCAGAAGCAGCAAGATGGGAAAGAAAGACATTATCAAAGTGGAATGCCCCATAGATATGCTGGATCTGGATATCTTAGGATTTATTGATCACAATATCACCGTCAACATTATAAAAGACGGAGAAATCTGTGAAAAGAAACAACTTAAGCTTCCCAAACAGATTGTCGACGTGATCAAATGCAGAAATCCCCGCTGCATCACATCCATTGAACAGGAATTAAAACACGTATTTATTCTGACAGATCCTGAAAAGGAAATCTACCGCTGCAAATACTGCGAAGAAAAATACGATGACCGAAGAGATAAAAAAGACCGCCGTTAAAGTCTTTTCCAGCTATAAGAGGCTGCCGCATTACCCGCGGCAGCCTCACTTTTATAATCCCTTTATAAGCATCTGATACCACTGGGGATAACTTTTTTTCAGAGAGACCGGATGGTGCTTCTCATCCAGAAAACAGTGGGATGTCCATCCTGTGCAGCGCACTTCCCCGGTTTTCACATCTATGATTTCGTATCCCAGCTTCATTCGTATCCCGTTAAACTCCAGCATCTTTACTGTAACCTGAAAATGCTCCGGAAAGCGGGCCATTGTTTTATATTTACAGGAAACCTCCAGCACCGGACTGATGATTCCCTGTGCCTCCATGGCTTCATAACCGGCTCCCGCCTGTTCCATATAGTCCGTCCTGGCCTCTTCAAACCAGCGGATATAATTGGAATGATGGACAATCCCCATCCTGTCCGTCTCATAATACTGTACTCTTCTCTCGTAAGGCTTCACCGTCTACCGCCATCCTCTCTTATTCAGCTCCTGCCAGATTCTTCCCACCGGCAGTCCTACCACATTGTTATAGTCACCGGATATTCCTTCCACATAAGCCGCAGCCAAACCCTGTATACCGTAGGCTCCTGCTTTATCTTTCGGTTCCCCGCTGACTATATAACTCTTTATATCCTCTTCACTCATGGGATAAAAGGTAACCTGTGTCTCCGCAAAAAAAGAGACGTCTTCTGTCTCTTCCTTGTCCCTGCACAGTAAAGTCACTCCCGTATACACGCTGTGCGTCTTTCCCTGAATCATGGAAAGCATCCTCGCAGCATCCTTCTCATCCTCCGGTTTTCCCAGAATCTGTCCTTCAAAAGCAACCACTGTGTCCGCGCCTATCACCAGACAGTCGCCTGCTGTCTTTTGAAAAACTTCCCGGGCTTTTTGTCTCGACAGTAATTTCACCGCCTCCGCCGGATTCTTCGTCTCAATTTTTTCTTCTCCCATGGCGGGAATAATTTCAAATTCCAGTCCCACCTGTTCCAGCAGCGCTTTCCTTCTGGGAGACTGGGACGCCAGTATAATTCGTCTCATACTCTGATCTTCTTTCTTTGGGCAAGCAGAACGATAAGCCGGGTTATGTCGTGAATGATCATCTATCTGGTACTGCCGTCGCCGGCAGTCTCTAGCGACCCACCTAAAAGCGTGACGGGCAACCACATTGCTTTTTATTCGGTCTTGCTTCGGATGGGGTTTACATGTGCCCCGTCTGTTGCCAGATGGGCGGTAGTCTCTTACACTGCCTTTCCACCCTTACCTGCACTGCAGGCGGTTTATTTCTGTTGCACTGGCCTTGGAGTCACCTCCACCGGACGTTATCCGGCATCCTGCCCTGTGAAGCCCGGACTTTCCTCACCTGACACCTTTCGGTTTTTATCAGGCGCGATCATTTATTCTACTTGCCGCAGATTTTTATAGTATCATATTTTTCTTTTTCTGTAAAGGCCGCTGCTTCTTACACGTCAAAGCAGCTCCCGCCGATAAATTCTCTTAAAATAGAATTTTTCGGTATATCGTCGCTGGGAACTCCCACAAAATAATCCAGAAATTTCAGCAGCCGCTTAGCCTCGTAATACTCAGGCTCTTCAGGTTTTATCTGAAACAGCAGCGGTTCCACATACAGTTTCAGTACCGCCAGTTCATAGATCAGCGCAGAGTTGAACATGACGTCCGCCTCCTCCTGAAAAGGAAAAATATTTTCTTCCTCTCCCCTGCGCACAGAGGGCCATCTGGCTATGGTATCCTTCGCCGAAGTACCTCTGGTCCTTTTATCCCGGATCATCCGGCGTATCAGCCGTCCGTCGGTGGTGGGAATCCTGTTATGTTCATCTACATTCAGCTGCGTCAGCGCACTGATGTAAATCTTAAATTTATTTTCTTTTGGCAGTGAATAACTGAGCCTGTCATTTAACCCATGGATCCCTTCAATCACCAGAATATCGTCTGATTCCAGCTGCAGATAATCCCCTTTGTACTCTCTTTTGCCATCCACAAAATCAAAATGAGGAAGCTCCACCCGCTCTCCTCTCAAAAGCGCCGTCATATCCCGGTTAAAAAGCTCCACGTCAATGGCTTCCAGACATTCATAATTTCTCTTTCCATTTTCATCCAGCGGAGTGTCCTCGCGGTTTATGAAATAATTATCCACCGCAATGGGATGAGGCTTTAAGCCGTGTGCCGCCAGCTGAATGGACAGCCGGTGAGAAAAGGTTGTCTTTCCGGAAGAAGACGGGCCCGCAATCATGACAAACTTCACATCACGCCGCCGGATAATTTCTTCAGCAATGGAGGAAATTTTCCCTTCCTGCCATGCCTCCGCGATCAGGATCATCCGCTGAATGCCCCCGCTGCAGGTAAAATCATTCAGCGCCCCCACCATATCCACACCCAGCATCTCGCCCCAGCGCTCAGACTCCTTTTGAATCTGAAAAATCTTGGGTGATGGGACAAACTGGGGCAGCTCATCCGGCCTGGCCTGAGACGGCATCAGAAGTACGAATCCCTCGTCGTAGGGAATCAGATCGAAATATTTCAGGTACCCGGTGTGCCAGGTCATAAATCCATAGTAATAATCTTCAATCCCGGCAAGGCTGTACAGATTAACCCGGGAAACCCGGCGGTAACGGAACAGTTTTTCCTTGTCGTACATCCCGTGTTCATGAAAAAGGCGGATGGCTTCATTGATTTTGACGCTGCGTTTTATGATTGGAATCTTTTTCTTTACCATCTCATGCATGCAGCTTTTTACATCTTTTAAAAATTCTTCCGTAATTTTCACATCACCCTGAATGGTATAGTAATACCCTTCGCCCACGGAATAGTGAAGCACCACTTTTTTCACTCTTTCTCTTCCCGCCACATGATAAATGGCCTTCAGCAACAAAAGCGTGGCGCTCCTTCTGTAAGTTTTATGGCCGATCGTATCCGCAGTCGTCACGGGAACGATTTGACAGTCTTCCTTCAGTGTCTTATGCAGTTCCTTCAGACGTCCGCCTGCCATCACCAGCACTGTGGGATATCTGCTGTCACTTTTCATGGCTTCCACAATTTCTCCAAAAGTTGTACCTTTTGCAAATTGCATCACTTTGTCACCCATCGTTACCTGAAACATTTTTTTGTCCATACCTGCAGGCCTCCTGTCATTCTGTACGATATCTGTCCGCCGTCAGCTTTACACAGTCTGAAATGGAAACTGTATCTTTGCACCTTTCACTTTAAGTCCCGGAAACAGTTCATGAATTTTTTCCTCCATATAGGAAATGAAAATATACTCCGTTCCGTAATGCCCCGCGTCAATCAGGCAAAGGCCACAAGCCATGGCATCGATGCCTCCATGATAATCAATATCTCCTGTAATCAGAACCTCCGCGCCCAAATCCAGCGCAGGCTTTATCATGCTTTTCCCGGATCCGCCCGAAACCGCAGCCTTAAAAACCATCCGGTTCAGATCTCCATAAACTTTAACATCGGGAAGGCACAGCCGTTCTTTTATAAGACAGGCCAGTTCTTTTACCGTCATGGGGCGGGACAATTCTCCCAGCCTTCCGATCCCCTCCACGCGGCCGTCTTCCTCATAGGTCGTCTCCAGAACCTGGCTGTTCTTAAGACCGAGGCTTTCCTCATTCAGCGAAGCCATGCCCAGCACGTCAAAATTCGTATGCATTGCATAATATGAGATATCTTCTGATGCCATCCTCAGAATTTTCCTGCCCAGAAAATCCTGATCCGTAATTTTTTTGACCGCCGAAAAAATCATGGGGTGATGAGAGATCATCATATCTGCTCCCCATTCCAGCGCCTGATCAAGGGTTTCCTCCGTCACATCAAGACAGAGAAACACCTTTTCAACTTCTTTCTCTTCACGCCCCAGCAGCAGCCCCACGTTGTCCCAGGACAGAGCGAAATTCTCCGGCCACTGTTTTTTCAGTTCTTCTATAATTTTACTGCACTTCATAATAGTCCAAAGCAGAAGCAATCTCCTGCAGCTCCTCCTCTATTTCTTTTATTCTGTCTTCACTGCCGCTTTTCCCATCAAAGCAGATTTTCCTGCGAATTTCCATGTTTTTTTTCTGCCTTTCCAGCAGATACTTCAGCAGCAGGGGATGACGCTCCTGCAGCAGAAGACGGCCGAAATGAAGGAAAAGAGAAGATTCCTCTTCCAGGTCAGAGCCGTGTACCGCCTTCATCATTATATAGTATTTACCATCTTCATATACCATATCTTCCGCCGTAATCCTGTAATCATGGCTTTTAAGAAATTGGCGAACCTTAATAATCTCTGACTGAGGCTGAAGAATAATCTCCTTTATGCTCTCTAAAACCCGTTCTCCCTCGCCCATGATCCGCATCATCAGATTACCGCCCATCCCCGCCATGATCAGGGAATCCGCTTCTCCCGGGCGAAGAGCCGATACCCCGTCCGACAGTCTGGTTTCTATGTACTGTGCAGATGCAAACGATTCAATATTCTGCCTGGCCCGCATCAGAGGTCCTTCATTCACATCCATGGCAATGGCAGAGGGAATGATTCCTTCCTTAACCAGCGCGATGGGAATATATCCGTGATCACATCCCACATCCGCCAGAATGCTGCCCGGTGTAACCATCCTGGCAATGGCAGACAGTCTTTTTGATAATTGCATAATTCTGCACCTTTCTCAGTCGAGATAATCTTTCAGCTTGCGGCTGCGGCTTGGATGACGCAGCTTTCGCAGCGCTTTCGCTTCAATCTGCCGGATTCTTTCCCGGGTAACATTAAACTCTTTTCCCACTTCCTCCAGCGTTCTGGCTCTTCCGTCGTCCAGACCGAAGCGAAGCCGAAGAACCTTTTGTTCCCTCTCTGTCAGTGTTCCCAGCACCTCAACCAACTGTTCCTTCAGTAAAGTAAAGGCTGCCGCATCCGCCGGAACCGGAACGTTGTCATCCTGAATAAAGTCTCCCAGATGACTGTCCTCCTCCTCGCCGATGGGTGTTTCCAGAGACACCGGTTCCTGAGAAATTTTCAGTATCTCTCTGACACGATCCACTGACATATTCATTTCCTCTGCAATTTCTTCCGGCGTTGGTTCCCGTCCCAGCTCCTGCAGCAGCTGTCTTGATACCCGGATCAGTTTGTTGATGGTCTCCACCATATGAACGGGAATCCGGATTGTCCTGGCCTGATCCGCTATGGCTCTTGTGATGGCCTGACGAATCCACCAGGTAGCATATGTGCTGAATTTATACCCTTTCCGGTAGTCGAACTTTTCCACTGCCTTAATCAGTCCCAAATTGCCTTCCTGAATCAGATCCAGGAACAGCATTCCGCGTCCCACATAACGTTTTGCAATGCTGACTACCAGTCTTAAATTGGCCTCTGCCAGACGCTTTTTGGCATCCTCATCACCGTCTTCCATTCTCTGAGCCAGATCTATTTCTTCTTCTGCAGAAAGAAGGGGAACCTTTCCGATCTCTTTCAGATACATTCTAACCGGATCTTCTATGCTGATTCCTTCCGGAACAGAAAGATCCAGATTTTCCATATCCACCTCTTCCTCGTCTTCCAGATTGATCTCATCCTCATCTGACAGAAGAAGCACATCCGGCTCTTTTTCCGGCTCTACCATTCTCAGAACATCGATTCCGCTGTTTTCCAGATAATCAAATACTTTATCCATCTGTTCTGCATCCAATGGCATATCCTGAAAGCAGTCGCTGATCTCCTGATATTCCAGAATGTTCTTTTTCTTTTTGCCCAATTCCAAAAGCTCTGCCAGTTTTTCGTTAAATTTTGCCATATCAAGTTCCATTGGTTTTCCATCCTTCCATAGCTTGTTTATATTTTATCCTTAATCAAAAGAAATATGCAGCTGCACCTTTCTCCCCTTTAAGTCCTCCAGTTTCTTTTTATCCTCCATGATTTCCATCAGCCCCTTCATATCCGACGGTTCCAGATGCTCGGTGCGCCAGGCAATACTGGCTTCTTTGATTCTGCAGATTACATCCGTAAGAGCCTGCCTCTTCTCGGATTCTGACTCCAGCTGGATACGGGAGTGAAACAGCGAAGCCGCCTCCTTTTGTTCCTCTCCGTCGGGAAAAGAATTCAGAATCCTGGCCGGACTGACCTCCCCCTCCTCCTGCTGCTTCATCAGCATTTCCACCACCCGGCGGTACAGTGGGTTGGTGAAATCCTCCGGTTTTAAATAAGAAGAAAGTTCTCCTAAAATCCCGGGAACATTCACCATCCAGGTAATCATCAGTTTCTGAGCGGTCTCATAGCCGTTTTTCTTCTCCCTGACCCGCTTTTCTTCCGTCTGACGGGGCGTCTGATTATTCCGGGGAGCCATCCCTCCCGCCGCCAGTTTGTTGACCAGCCTTTTCAGCATGGTCTCTTCTACATGGTATTCCATCGCCACCGCTTTTAAATAACTGTTTCTTTCTATTTCATCCTCAAATTCCAGCAGCATGGCGGCCGCCTGATGGAAAAAGTCTGTCTGTCCCTGGGGATCTTTCAAATCATAGTTTTTTTGCTGGACGTCTATCTGGAACAGGAATCCGTTTCTTCCCTCCTTAAGCCTCTCAGCAAATGCTTCTGCTCCTTCCGCTTTGATGAACTCATCCGGATCTTTATAGGGCGACAGGTCAATTACCTTCTGGGAAAGGCCTGCCCGGCGCAAAAGAGGTATGGCCCGCAGCGCCGCTTTCCGCCCCGCCTCATCACTGTCATAAAGAAGCAGAACTTCATCAGTATATCGTTTCATCAGGCTGGCCTGGGCCGAAGTCAGCGCCGTTCCCAGGGATGCTACCGCATTGTCAAAACCCGCCTGATGCATGGCGATTACATCCATATATCCCTCGCAGGCAATCAGATTTTTTTTCCGGGAAGTCCTGGCAAAATTCAGCCCGTACAGATTCCGGCTTTTGTCAAATATTTTCGTCTCCGGCGAATTCAGATATTTCGGTTTCCCATCCCCCATCACTCTTCCGCCAAAACCGATGACCCGGTTATTCACATCCATAATAGGGAACATGACCCGGTTCCAGAACTTGTCGTACATCCCCCTTTTCTCATCCTGATTAAACAGTCCGGTCTGTATCAGCAGTTCATCCGAATACCCCTTTTCTTTCATATACCGGTAAAGCACGCTGCTGTATTTGGCTGCATATCCCAGCCCGAATTTTATAATGGTTTCTCTGCTCAGTTCTCTTCCTTGCAGATACTGCAGCGCTTTTTCACCACCGCGATTTGTCAGCTGATAGAAATAGAACCTGGCCGCTTCTTTATGTATTTTCAAAACCTGAGATTTTAAATCCGCTTCCTCCCTGGCTTCTTTTGAATACTCTTCCTTTGGCAGTTCAATCCCGGCTCGCTCAGCCAGAAACTGCACCGCTTCCACAAAGGAAAAGTTTTCATATTCCATAATGAAGGTAAATACATTGCCTCCTGCTCCGCATCCGAAACAGTAATACATCTGTTTATCCGGACTGACAGAGAAAGAAGCTGATTTTTCATTATGAAAAGGGCAAAGTCCAAACCAGGAGCTTCCTTTTCTCTTTAGTTTCACATAACCGGAAATCACATCCACAATGTCATTTCTGGTTCTGATCTCCTCAATCAAGTCTTCTGAATATCTCATCTGTTGTCTACTCCACATCCCATCCATGGGGAACAAATATTTCCTGAAATTTATCGATGGAATACTGATCTGACATTCCGGAAATATAATCGCAGACCACCCGCTCCAGCGGTTCTCCCCCTTTGATAAGATCACAGTATTCTCCGGACATCGCCATGGGGTTATCCCGGTAGTACAGATAAAGTTCCGTCAGCATCCTCTTTGCCTTCGTTTCTTCTTTTTTTGCCACAGGACTCCTGTACACATATGTAAACATCAAAGACCGAAGCGTTTTCATGGCGTCCTCCACATCCGGCGACATAATGATTCTGTCTTTTCCGTAGCTGTTTGTGATAATATCATGAATCAGCGAGTTCAGCCTCTCCCGGGTGGAGCCGCCCAGTATCACCCGGATCGTAATGGGGATGTTGTCTTCACTGATAATTCCCGCACGCTCCGCATCATCCATATCATGATGAATATATGATATTTTATCACAGAGCCGAACCACCTGGCCTTCCAGCGTACTGGGAGAACCGGCTGTTCTGTGATTTAAAATTCCGTCTCTTACTTCCCAGGTCAGGTTCAGTCCCCTTCCTTCTTTTTCCAGCAGCTCCACTACGCGGACACTCTGCCTGTAGTGAGCAAATCCCCCTGGACACACCTCATTGAGAGCAGCCTCGCCCGCATGACCAAAAGGAGTATGACCCAAATCATGGCCCAGGGCTATAGCCTCCACCAGATCTTCATTCAGCTTCAGCGCTTTTGCAATAGTTCTGGCCGTCTGAGAAACTTCCAGCGTATGAGTCAGACGCGTCCTGTAGTGATCTCCCTGGGGCGCCAGAAACACCTGTGTTTTGTCCTTCAGCCTCCGAAATGCCTTGGAATGCAGGATCCGATCCCTGTCTCTTTGATATACCGTCCGCACGTCACACTCCGGCTCCGGCCGCTTTCTTCCTTTGGACTCCCTGCTGTGAGAAGCAAATTCGCTCAGCTCTTTGTACTCATTTTCTTCAAATATTTCCCGTATTGTCATTGGCTTCCTCCTGACGACGAAATATCTCCTATTTTTAATATTCTGCACATCCCCCAAATTTCCTTTTTTTTATTCATACCAGGGTCAAAAGGTCAACTGTCACTTCTGGGCTTGCACAGAATGTGACGGTTGACTTTGGGACCCGCCAAAATATGAGGACGCTCGGGGCAGGGGCCCCGTTTA
>CAMMBV010000013.1 GCA_946494335.1 uncultured Ruminococcus sp.
ACTGAAATCAGCGCTTGCTGAACTGCGGAGCACGACGGGCGGCTTTGAGGCCGTATTTTTTACGTTCTTTCATTCTCGGGTCACGTGTCAGATAACCTGCTTTTTTCAGAACCGGTCTGAAATCAGCATCTGCATGAAGCAGAGCTCTTGCAATACCATGACGAATAGCGCCAGCCTGTCCTGTGTATCCGCCTCCGCGAACATTTACCAGAACATCGAATTTATCCAGTGTCTCTGTTGCTGTCAGCGGCTGACGAACGATAACTTTCAGTGTTTCCAGTCCCAGATAGTCATCGATATCTCTTTTATTGATTGTAATTTTTCCCGTTCCCGGTACTAAATAAACTCTTGCGATTGATTTTTTTCTTCTGCCTGTTCCGTAATATCTTGCATTAGCCAATGTCTCTTACCTCCTATTAAAATGTTAACTTTTCTGGTTTCTGAGCTTCATGCTTATGCTCCGGTCCTGCATACACGTGAAGTTTGCCCATCATCTGTCTTCCAAGGGGGCCCTTCGGAAGCATACCTTTTACTGCCAGTTCAATTACTCTTTCCGGTTTCTTAGCTAACATTTCACGCAGTGTGGTTTCTTTCATACCACCTACATACTCGGAATGACGGTAGTAGATCTTCTGATCCAGTTTTTTGCCGGAAACATTGATTTTTTCAGCATTTACTACGATTACATAATCACCTGTATCGATATGAGGTGTGAATACCGGTTTGTTTTTACCTCTTAAAACCTTTGCCACTTCTGATGCCAGACGGCCAAGTGTACAGCCTTCTGCATCCACAACATACCATTTTCTTTCAATCTTAGCCGGATTAGCCATATAAGTGTTCATGGATTTACCTCCTGTTAACCAATTTTCATACAATACTGTCTGTGAATTTCTATTTGTAAAACACCTCTACCGGGGCATTGGATCGGGTGTTTACGTACTTTGTCACATTGAATAATTATATTATACGCATCCACGTGTGTCAACAGATTTTTTCCTTTTTTTCCTTTTTTACAGCGCACTCAACTCTTTTTCAAAAGCCCGGAGCATTTCAAAGCTCATGCTGTAGTACATCCTTTTTCTGGGATCCTGTAAATCCAGTTCCAACTTCGCTTCCGTTTTCTTCAGGCGATATACCAGTGTGTTCCTGTGAAGATATAACTGCTTTGCGGTTTCTGCGATGGACTGATTGTTCAGCAGGTAAACGTGCATCGCCTCCAGTCCCTCTCTGTCTTCCCCTTTTTGCCAGCACCGGCGAATGGCCGGATGTATGGCATAGATTTTTCGTTCCAGATCCGCCTCTCTTAAAATATAAGGTACGGCGCATTCCTCAAACTCAAAAAAACACTGCCGGGATTTGCCATTCTCCAACAGTACATCCATCTGATCCAGCTGATGATACAGCTTTTCCAGAGAAAAGATCCCCAAAGCTTCCAGGCCTGCATAGCAGCAGGCGTCATTGTGAATTACAATATCCTTTATTTTTGAAATCAAATGTCCTGTATCCTGTCGGGATTCATTCATGATAACGATAATCCGGTTGTCAAATATTTCTGCCGCACAGGATGGTGCCGCCTGCAGCAAAGCGCTGCGAAGCAGACGCAGCAGCATACCATCGGCTTTTCTGTCGCGATAGAAAAGCATCAGCAGTTTATATTCATCATCTGCTTCCCAGCCATAATAACAAAGTTCCATCTCCAGCGTCTTATGGTCTGTCTCCCGTCCCGTCAAAAGACGGTAAAATACGCTGCTTCCTCCGGTATATCTGCTGTTAAAATTCAGTTTATTGATATAGGGCGCCAGCCATTCCGCCAGCATTTTAATCAGAAAAACATCGCCGCAGTTGACCGCCCTGGACCGCTCCATGACGACAAAACGGCCGCAGAGAATATTTTCACAGTAAATGTTCTGAGAGACATTTACGTATCCAAACGCATCCAGTTTCAAGCGCAGTACTGCATCGGGGTGGCGTATCCGCTGGAGATTACTGTCTGCACTTCTTGCGCGCAGCTCTTTTACCACCTTGATGGAGCTAAAGCCGTTTTCTTTCAGATACTTCCATTCTCCATCCACATCATCCGGACCGTACTGTCTGCTCAAAGCCATCACTTTATAATTGGCATCCAGCAGGACCAGGGGATTGCGCAGAAAGGCATGGCAGGAATCCACAATCTTCTGATATTCCATATGCTGCATCCAGCGCTTTACCTTGTTTTCCCAGGCGTCAAACACATCAAACACATCCTGGATCAGGCCGAAAGCCACCTCAAGAGAAAGACCTGACAAAAGGAAGTACTCTTCCCCAAATGAACACATGACTTTGCTGTCCTTCTGGCATACATACGCATATCCATCCGCAGAATATAAGCGTACGCCCTTGATCACCGCCGGTTCATAGTCTTTCAAATAAAGCTCTGGTTCCAATACCTCCAGACAGTTTGCAATCATCCACATATTCAGTCTCATACAGTCTCCCCTTACGCCAGTACAATGAACTATATATTACCACATTACCGGTGTTTTGCACAGTTTTTCCGCAAAACACCGGCTCTGTTAAATGTTTTATCCTGTTCTTCTGGTGGATCCGGTTCTCTGGGAAAGATCGTAAAGATCTTTCCCGGTAGCCTGATGCCTCGTCCACTTCACCCCATATTTTTCCTTCATCGGACGATTATATTCATCCAGCACATCAAGCCATATCTGGTCCTTTGCCTTGTCCAGAAAGCTTACTCTGGCAATCCACTTTCCTCCGGGAGCCATGACATCCAGTGTATTTCTCAGCGAATCCTCAATCTCCTGTCTTGTGGCATCCGGCCGGTCCAGACAACCCTGATTGTCAAATCCTCCTGCCAGTGTAAGCTGATCTCCGTAAATATCTTTTAATTTTTTTGGATCATTTTGAAGCTGTACGGGATTCAAAGCATCGACGCCCAGTTCCGTCAATTCTCCCACAAGATCCCGGATTTTTCCGCAGGAATGGTGTTCATAATACATTCCGCATTCATGCGCAGCATCTACCACCCGTTTCAGATGCGGCTTTATCAGTCTGCGCCACCTCGGAATATCCATAAACAATGCATCGTTATTTGCATAATCATCATGGAACTGAATTTTATCCGCATTGTAATACTTTTTCACGCGGCGGATCACCTCTATCTTATAGTCCGCCATGGCTCCCATAAAATCATAACAGGCGTCTTCGCTGGTGATGATATCACACAAAGCATTTTCAAAGCCGCAGAACATATGAAGACTTTCAAACATTCCGTTAATCAGTATTACATTGGAAACTTTGTTTTGCCGGTCCCATTTGGCGGTGTCTCTGGCAGCACATCCTTCCCAGTCGTACTCGTCAAGGTTGGGAAAGGTCACCACCTCTCTCCAGTTTTCTATATCTGCAATTCTGGGTTCATTCTCCACCGGCATCGGTCCCGGCTGATCAGGACGAAGCAGATATTTGACGCCGAACCAGTCCGTAGTGATACCGTATCCCCGGGCCCCTTCTTCCAGTACCGTGGGAATACAGCTGTCCTGTCCCGTATCCGCCGCAGGCACCCAGGGCGTGTCTTTATGTTCCAGCGCCAGCAGCGTACAGTCGCGTTCCGTCAGTTTCATCGTGTCCTCTCCCCCTTTCACGCTCTCTCATTAATTTCTTTCGTCATTTCATCCACACGTTTCTCCGTCAGATTATAGAAAAACAGATTAATCAGCCCCGAGATGACCACGCTGCCTCCGGCTACCAGACACATGATCACAGCAATTCCCTGTGCTACCTCTGCCGTTGCCTCCACACCGGCCTGATAACCAATGATGCTAAGTCCCACCGGAAGAATCACACTTTTTATCATAGAGCCAAATTTAATTGGTATATTGGTCATACTCATGATAAATCCCCTGGCATTGGTATTGCTCTTCCACATGGAATAAATAACCGTATCCGCCGTCATGGCCGTCACCGTAGCCCGTATGCAGTTGTTGAAAAAAGATCCGATGGACATAACTACGATGAAAAGAACAGTCGCGCCTTCTCCTCCGAAGAAATACATAATAACTGCTGTTCCTCCATACATAAGGCAGGACAAAACATAGGTCGTCTTCTTTCCCAGGGCCCGAATCAAGAATTCTACCACCAGCGCCGCCACTACTCCCATACAGGTCTGTGCGGTAAGATAAATTGACATGGAGGCAGAGTCCTTTAAAACTGCCGCAAAATAATACGCGGCTGTGGAAGAAATCAAAAAGTACGCCGTATAACGAAGCAGATCGCCAAAAGATAAAATCAGCAGCGGCGGATTTTCCACAAAGATCTTAAACATACGGCCAATAGATAATTTTTCTTTCTTCTCTTCTGTTTTTGCCACCGGCACGTTTTTGGTGATGTAGTACAGTGCGATATGGCAGATTCCATTTACGACCGTAAAAATAATTGCTGCCGCAGTATATCCCAACGCGGTAACATGAAATACATTTCCAAAAAAGGTAATAGTCGCCACACCAACAAAAGAAAACAACAACTGTCCTGCAACGCTTCCTATATTTCTGGTAACCGAAAGTGTGGTTCTCTCCTGCTGTGAATCAGAAATCTGGGAAAGCTGGGCGGTAACCGCCGCAGACTGTATATCCTGAAACAGCGTCTTGATGCAGAAAGCAACAACCACAATGGCCATAGCTGCCGCAGAATTTCCGAAATCTGTAAACATCAGTGCGAAGAACAGAATAATAATCGGAGACCCTATCACATACCAGGCCCGGTATTTTCCCATTTTCTTAAAATCGCATTTTTCCAGCACGATTCCCGTGACAAATACCCAAATCAGATCCACCGCCGCCGTACTGGTCAGTATAAAAGTAACCGTATTCAAAGGAAACTGGCAGATATCGGTCAAAAAATAAGACATATAATACAGTTCCAGATAGATAAACAGGTTCTGTCCCAGCGTCGGCAGAACAAACGACCATTTTACTAAAGCTGATAATTTTTTCATGTGTATATTCCTCCCATTATTTTATCCCCATAAACCGTAGCCGCCCAGCAGTCCGTAAACCACGCTCACCGCCAGCAAAACCACCGACCACAGTATCATCCGGTAAAAAAGATAGTTTTTCGTCTCTGTGTCCGCGGAAGCCAGCATCAGCGCTCCATTCTGAGAAAAGGGACACATTCCCGTATAGCACGCCGTCAGTATCAGCGCCGTCACACAGGCAAGGGCGCTTACCTCGCTTCCGTTGGTTATCATGCCATAAATCATGGGCAGCATCAGAGGGTAAACCACTGACATAGCGCTGCAGAAAAAGCTTAAAAGTCCGCCGAACAAAGCGAATGCCGCCGGAATCATCCAGGTTGGGAAATTCAGATTAATCCAGCTGCCGATCACATCTGAAAGCCCGTGCTGGACTGCCACCTGAATCAGCATGGAAACTCCGCAGATAAGAATGACGGCATTCCACGGTATTTTTTTCTCTATTATTTCTTTTTCATCCCCCAGCTTCAGCAGCATACAGACAATAGCGCCCACGATGGACCAGAACTGTATGTTGCAGTGATCCTTTAAGAACGCTGTGGCATCACAGGGCGCCAGAAAATAGAGAATCAGCGGAAGCATATTGGCCAGCATAACGGCCAGGAGTACAACCAGCGTTTTTTTCTGAATGGCCGTGAACGGTTTCGGCTTTTCCATTTCTACTCGTTTCGCTTTATATCCTTTCAGCAGAAAATAGCAGATCAGATACGCGATGATGCATGGCAGAATAGAAGCATATCCGAATTGCACTGCCAGTTTTGAAGCCTCCTGTGCCTCCCAGCCGGCAGCCATCAGCAAACCTGCGTTTGTGGGGCCTCCTGCCACCCACTGCAGCCCTCCTGTGGCCAAAGCTCCCACATTCGTTGCGATCACCACCAAAAGCGGGTTGAACTCCCCTCTTTTTGCAATCACAAAGCCAATGGGGGCGACAAAAACGATTCCCCAGACACCGATCCCAAGACCGGAGATAACGAAGCTGGTCAGGAACACAGAAATCGGCGAGAACCACGGAACGCCTCTGGTGGCATACACAATCCGATCGGCAACGCCCGCCAACGTCCCGTTTAAAGACGCATATCCGAAAAACCAGCTGGTGACGATCAAAATAAACATAATGCTGGTAGGCCAGTAGCTGATAATCTCATACGTTCCAGCCCCACCTATCCAGGAGCCGATCAAAAAGGCAAAAGCCATGCCGATCAGACCTATGTTGCAGTTTTTGACGGCAATTCCCCAGACTACGGTTGCCGCCAGGGCCGCCAGCACAAGCACCATAATGATATTATCCGTCAAAACAATCCCCCCATCTTACCGTTTATTTTTCATGACCGGCTGTATATACGCCCGTCCCGACCTGTACAGGCTTGGGCGGTGCAGTATATCCAACTTTTTCCCACAGCGGTCCGTTATATTCATAAAGTACATCCGCCAGGGCAAGTCCAATGGTCTGATCCAGCATTACGGGATGTGCAATCCAGCTTCCTCCCGGAGCCATCAGCTCAATTCTTTTTCGTATTTCTTCCACCCGTTCCTCATAAGTCACTCCGGGCCGGTCCAAAACTCCCTGATTGTCAAATCCACCTACAAAGCACAGATCTTTCCGGTATTTCTTCTTCAATTCATATGGTTCATTGCTGATCTGCAGCGGATTCAGCGCATCAAATTTCAAATCTATAAAATCTTCAATTAAAGGCGCAATATATCCGCAGGAATGATGCTCATACAGCATTCCCTCGCCATGGACAGTATCCACAATCCGTTTCAGCCGCGGTTTGAAAATTTCTCTCCATGTTTCAATATTCATAAACATATTCCGGGCTTCACCGTAATCATCGTGGAAAGTGATCTTATCCGGCCGGTAGTATTTTTTTATCAGCTGAATCTGACGAATCCTCAAATCTGTCAATGCATCCAGAAAATCTTCCACCGCTTCTTCTTCCGTCAGCAGATAACAGAGAGCGTCCTCAAATCCCGTCAGCGTATGAAGCTGTTCAAATAATCCATTGATAACGATTACTGTACTGATCTTGTTTTCTCTGTCCCAGCCCGCCGTATCTCTGGCAGCTCCGCCTTCCCAGTCCCATGTTTCAGGTTCCGGCATTTTCAGAACGTCACGCCATTTCGTCAGATCTTCCAACCGTTTGGTTCCCTGCGTAACCATCTGACCTTCCATCCCAGGCAAAAAATCCCAGGATACACCAAAACAGTCTGTCTGTCCGCAGCCATATCCGTGAGCACCTTCCTGTGATGCAGTGTACACACAGGTATTCTGATCCAGATACTGCGACGGCACCCAATACGGTTCTTCATGATGGTACGCCATCAGAATATTTTCTCTTGCTGTAATCATATCTTGCCTCCTCATCTTGCAGTAATGATCTATGTTTATTATAAAAGGCAGGCCGTATATCCGATATATGTTCACTGACCGAAAAATTTCTTCCTTTTTTCGTTTTTTTCGTCATGGATAACGAAAAATTTTTCAAAAAAAGAGGACTATTTCCAAAAGCTGAAAATAGTCCCCAAAATAGTTACAAAAACCGTATTTCTTTCAGTGTAAGCCCGCAGGCAGGCGCCGTGGGACCGGCAGCCTGCCTGTCACAGGCCTTTAAAATCTCCTCCATCTTTTCCGGCGGATATTGCTCATTTCCAATTTCAATCAACGTGCCCGCGATGATTCGCACCATATTGTATAAAAAACCGTGCCCGCGCACCTGAATCGTCACCACATCATCTTTTTTGTCGATCTGAATTCCTGTGATTTCCCGCACAGTGGATTTTACCTGAGCATTGGCGCCGCAGAAGCTGGCAAAATCATGTCTCCCTACAAGATACGCCGCTGCTTTTCTCATTTTCTCCACGTCCAGGCTGTAATGATAAAAATAAGAGTAGAGTCTCCGGGTGGGCAGCGGAAAGCGTCTGTTTAAAATGCAGTATTCATAGGTTTTTTCGCTTTCGCAGTAGCGGGGATGAAAATCCGCGGCAACTTCACCAGAATACTGGATTTTAATATCCTCCGGGAGCCGCTGATTCAGCGCATAGGATATCTTTTCCGCCGGCATTCTGGCACAGGTATCAAAAACCGCCACATTTCCCAGTGCATGAACGCCTGCATCCGTCCGACTGGCCCCCATGGTCTCGACAGGCTCGTTTAACAGATCGGACAGAGCCCGATTCAATTCAGCCTGGATCGTATTTCCGTTGGCCTGGATCTGCCATCCGCAGTAATTTGTCCCATCATAGGCCACCGCCAGCATTACCCTTTTCACAGAAGATACCTCCCAAAAATCCGCATCAGAATACATACGGCAAAATATATTGCAGCGATTATATAAGCGCCAAAATCCCGTCCGTGATACCGCAGGGGCTTCATCTGGGTCCGCCCTGAACCGCCGTGATAGCACCGCGCTTCCATGGCCATGGCCAGATCATTGGCCCTGCGAAATGCCGATATAAAAAGGGGAACCAAAAGCGGTACCATACTTTTTATCTTTTTCATCAGACCGCCGCTTTCAAAATCCGCGCCTCTGGCAATCTGCGCCTTCATAATCTTATCGGTCTCTTCCAGCAGAATCGGAATAAAACGAAGGGCAATGGACATGATCATGGCAATATCGTGCACCGGGATCTTGATTTTCTCCAAAGGCTTCAAAAGACGTTCCAGACCGTCTGTCAGCTGATTCGGCGTCGTGGTCAGGGTCATCAGCGATGAGCCGATAATCAGAAAAATCAGCCGAATTCCCATACGCACAGCCGTCACTATCCCCTCTTTTGTAATCGTAATTATCCAGAAATGAAAAACAGGGGTTCCCGGCGTAAATATCATATTAAAAAACAGGGTAATCATCAGCAGAATAACGACAGCCTTCAATCCCTTTACAATAAATCGAAAGGGAACTTTCGATATCTTTATCACCGCAGCCAGAAATACCGTCGATACCAGATAGGCGGTCCAGGTATTGTTGACAAAAAGGCTTACGATGAAGACAATGGTCACTATAAACTTTACTCTCGGGTCCAGTCTGTGCAGAATGGAATCTGCCGGATAGTACTGGCCTATGGTAATATCTCTGAGCATGGTTTTTCCTTTCCTAAGGCTTTTAAAATCGAGTCCCGGGCTTCCTCCACCGTAATGGCCGAAAGGTCCACATCCAGACCCTTCGCAGCCAGAGCGTGCATAATATACGTGATCTGAGGCGCCGCCAGACCGATTTTTTCCAGTTCTTTATAATGGGAAAATACCTCTTTGCAGCTTCCGTCAAAGGATTTTTCCCCTTCATTCATTACAATAATCCGTTCCACATACCTGGCGACGTCCTCCATGCTGTGAGAAACCAGAATGATGGTGATGCCTCTCGTTTCATGCAGCCAGGCGATCTGATCCAGGATCTCTTTGCGCCCTTCCGGATCCAGTCCGGCCGTAGGCTCATCCAGTACCAGCACTTTCGGATTCATAGCCAGTACTCCCGCGATAGCGACGCGGCGTTTCTGGCCTCCGGACAACTCAAAGGGGGATTTATCATAATATTCTTCGGAAATCCCCACATGGTTCAAAGCTTCTTTGGCCCGCTCCCGGCATTCTTCCTGGGTCAGTCCCTCATTGGCAGGCCCAAAGCAGACATCCGACATCACATCTGATTCAAAAAGCTGATGCTCCGGATACTGAAATACCAGTCCCACCTGAAAACGCAGCTTGCGAAGCTCATAATTTTCCGCCCAGACATCCTGATTCTCAAACAGTACTTTTCCCTCTGTAGGCTTTATCAGACCGTTAAAATGCTGGATCAGCGTGGATTTCCCGCTGCCCGTATGGCCGATGATCCCCACAAACTGTCCCTGGGGTATTTCCAGTGTGACATCCTTTAACGCGTGCATTTCATACACGGTACCCGGATTATAAGTATACGTTACGTGTTCCAGTTTTATTGACATATCGCATCCACCAGTTCTTCTATCGTTAAAATTCCATCCGGCAGGGGAACCCCGGCCTTTTTCAGTTCATGGGCCAGCAGCGTCACCTGAGGCACGTCCAGCCGGTACTCCTTCAGCCTTTCCACCTGAGAAAAGATTTCCCGGGGCGTTCCGTCCATTACCAGGCGTCCTTTATCCATTACATAGACATGATCTGCAAAAACCACCTCTTCCATATAATGAGTGATCAGAATAACCGTCACTTTTTCCTGCCGGTTCAGCTCCTTTACCGTTTTAAGCACTTCTTTTCTGCCGTTGGGATCCAACATGGCCGTGGGCTCGTCCAGCACAATGCAGCGGGGCCGCATTGCCACCACGCCGGCGATGGCCACTCTTTGTTTCTGTCCTCCGGACAGTTTGTTAGGAGAATGTTTCCGGTAGGAGGTCATTCCCACCGCTTCCAGACTTTCATCTACCCGTTTCCAGATATCCTCCGTTTTTACCCCCAGATTTTCCGGGCCGAATCCCACATCCTCTTCCACCACGGATCCTATGATTTGATTATCCGGGTTTTGAAAAACCATACCCGCTTTCTGACGGATTTTCCACAGTTCTCCCTCCCGGGACGTATCCATGGAATCCACCCACAAGGTCCCTTCTGTAGGCACCAGCAGCGCGTTGATATGTTTCGCAAAGGTGGATTTTCCGGAGCCGTTATGCCCCAGCACGGCAATAAACTGACCAGGCTCAATCTCCAGACTGAGATCATCTATAGCCCGGTTTTTCTCTTCCGTCTTCCCGGCCTCGTCATATTTCAAATAGTCATATACCAGTTTCGTTGCTTTTATAATACCCATACACAATCCGCCCTTCTAAACTCATTCATTGTATCGGATTTTTCTTTTCCTGGCAAGATGTTCCTCTGTTTACAATAATAATTCCCAGGCTGACAAGTACTAATGCACCCAGGTTCTGCAAAGTAAAAGCCCTCTCTCCCAGGAAAAGCGCTGATAAAATCACGCCAAATACCGGATTGGTAAATCCATAAATGGAAACTGTTCCCACCGGATTGTATTTCAAAAGCAGGGTCCAGACTGAAAAAGCCACGCTGGAAATCACCGCCATATAAAACAGCAGTAAACTGCTCTTCACGGTAAATCCATGGACTTCTCCTCCCATAATCACTCCCATTACAATCAGCAGCACGCCGCCGATCAGCAGCTGACAAGCCGTAATGGTGAAGGGATTGTCTCTGTGAGCAAAAGTTTTCACATAAACGGCAGCCAGCGCATAGGCAAAACAGGATATCAGCATAAAGCCCTCTCCTGTAAGAGAAAACCCTCCAGCAAAACCGGAGGCGCTGAAATTAATGACAACCACTCCCGCAAATCCCAGCAGACAGCCCACTCCTTTTCGCATGGTCATCTTTTCTCCACGGATCAGAAAATGGGCCAGCAAAATAGAAAAAAAGGAGTTGGATGCCGTGATGATGGATCCTTTCACACCTGTAGTGTTGGAAAGCCCGATATAGAAAAACAGATACTGTATTGTTGTCTGTATCAGTCCCAGCAGCAGTACCTTACCGCGTATCTCCTTTACCGGCAGCGCGGGACGCCGGGACGTGCAAGTACTGATCAGCCATGTGAGGATGCCGGCCAGCGTAAAGCGGTATCCGGCAAAAAGAATCTGGCTTCCCGTATCTCCGTCTGCAATGGAAAACAGCTGATAGCCCACCTTTACACTGGGAAATGCACTGCCCCATAGAAAGGTGCAAAGCAGCGCCAGCGCACAGACCACAGCCGGATGCGTCAGCATATTTCTTTTTTTATCCATATAGCCCCCTATATACCAAACAGGGTACCTGCGAGCAGGAACCCTGTTTTTGTTATTCTTCTGTATGACTGATATACTGCTCAATCACATCCCAGATTTCATCTCTGCCCTGCCTGGTCTGAGCGGAAAAGGGAAGAATTGCGGTATCCGCTCCGGCGTTCAGCGTCTGCCGGATCATTTTAAGATGCTTTGGCAGCTGACTGCGTTTCAGCTTATCCGCCTTTGTGGCAATGATGATAGGCTGAAAACCATTATGACAAATCCAGTCATACATGGCTCTGTCATTTCCCGAAGGCTCATGGCGGATATCGATCAGCAGAAACACCGCTTTGAGCACCTGCGATTTTTTCAGATAGCGCTCTATCATTTTCCCCCATTTTTCTTTTACAGCCACTGACACTTTCGCGTATCCGTAGCCTGGAAGATCCACGAAATACAGCTCATTGTTTACATTATAAAAATTTATGGTCTGGGTTTTTCCCGGCTGGGAGCTGGTACGCGCCAGCGCTTTTCGGTTCAGCAGACCGTTGATCAGCGAAGATTTTCCCACGTTGGATTTTCCCGCAAAGGCAATTTCCGGCAGCTTATTCTCCGGCAGCCTGCTTGTAATTCCGCATACCGTCTCCAGCGATGCATTTTTTATAATCATGTATTCCTCCTAAGCCAGGGCATTTTCAAGCACTTCTTTCATCTGAGACACGAACACAATATTCAGTCCTTCTTTAATCTCCTGTTCAATCTCTTCCACATCCGGCCGGTTTTTTTCCGGTACCAGCACTTTCCCGATACCCGCCATCTTAGCCGCCAGCAGCTTTTCTTTCAGCCCTCCGATGGGAAGCACACGGCCTCTTAGTGTAATTTCTCCCGTCATGGCCACGTCAGCGCGAACCGGTTTTTCCGTAATCGCCGAGAGCATGGCCGTCGCCATGGTAATTCCCGCCGACGGGCCGTCCTTTGGCACGGCTCCCTCCGGAATGTGGATATGTATATCATGATCTTTAAAAAACTCGTCTGAAATTTCATACTGAGGGGCCACAGACCGGATATAGCTGATTCCTGCCTGCGCCGACTCTTTCATCACGTCTCCCAGCTGACCCGTCAGCATAAAATCCCCTTTGCCGGGCATGATATTCACTTCAATCTGAAGCGTATCTCCTCCGACGCTGGTCCAGGCCAGTCCGCGCACGATTCCGATCTCATCCGTCTCATTTTTCTTCTGAATATTATACTTTTCTTTGCCAAGAAAATCTTCCAGATTAGAAAGCTCAACCAAAACTTCCTGCTGTTTTTCTTCCAGCACTTTGCGGGCCGTTTTTCTGCAGATTTCTCCAATGCGCCGCTCCAGGCTACGCACGCCCGCTTCCTTTGTATAACCGCTGATGATTTCAGCCAGAGCCTCATCGTCAATATGCAGCTGCTCATCCTGCAGCCCATGGGCTTTCATCTGCTTTGGTATCAGATGCTCCCGGGCAATATGATACTTTTCATTTTCCGTATAGCTGGTGATTTCAATGATCTCCATACGGTCCAGCAAGGGCCTTGGAATGGTCTGTACATCATTGGCAGTGGCAATGAACAGCACCTCCGATAAATCCAGCGGAATTTCGATATAATGATCGCTGAATTTATTATTCTGTTCAGAATCCAGCACCTCCAAAAGTGCGGAAGACGTATCTCCCTTATAATCACTGCTCACCTTGTCTATTTCATCCAGCAGCATCAGAGGATTTTTTACCCCTGCCTGTTTTAAGCCGGCGGCGATCCGACCGGGCATGGCTCCCACATAGGTTCTGCGGTGCCCTCTGATTTCAGCCTCGTCTCTCACGCCCCCCAGACAGATCCTCACATACTTTTTATTAAGCGCCCTTGCCACCGATCTGGCAATGGATGTTTTTCCGGTTCCCGGCGGACCGATGAGACAGAGAATGGGACTCTCCCCTTTCTTTGTCAGCGTGCGGACCGCCAGAAATTCCAGGATTCTCTCCTTCACCTTCTCCAGGCCGTAATGATCTGCCTGAAGGATCTCCTTGGCCTTCTCAATATTCTGGTTGTCTCTGGACATTTTGTCCCAGGGCATGCTTAACAGTGTCTCAATGTATCCTCTCACCACTGCGCTTTCCGATGAATTATTGCCTACGCTGCGGAACCGCTTGATCTCTTCTAATATCTTGTCTTTCACCGCCTTGGAAGCCTTCAGCTTTCCCGCCTGCTCCTGGAACCGGTCGGCATCATTTAAAGTGCCGTCTTCTCCCAGCTCCTCCCGTATCAGCTTCATCTGCTCCCGCAGGATATATTCTCGCTGATTTTTATCAATTCTTTCTTTGATTTTCCCCTGGATTTCACTGCGGATCTGCATGATTTCAATTTCATTGGCCATCATAATCCCCAGCAGCTCGTATCGCTCCGCCAGCGTCACCGCCTCCAGCAGCTTCTGACGCTGCTCGTAGGGGAGAGGCAGATTGATGACAATCTGATCCACTACTTTTCCCAGATCATCCATCTCCAGAATCTGGGTGGCCAGCTCTCCGCTGATCTTCTGATTCTCCTGACAGAAAGTCAGGAAAAGCTCCTTGATATTGCGAAGCATGGCTTCTCTGGCATTGACGGACACCGAAAGCTCTTCCGTTTTTTCGTATCTTGCCGTCTCTGCTTCCAGATAAGTATCCTCTTTAAGCAGGCTTAAAAGCTCCGCCCTCTCTATCCCTTCTACCAGAATCCGCAGAATATGCTTCGGCATTTTTACAACCTGTTTGATCCGGGCAATGGTACCGACTTTATACAGATCAGAAATCCCCGGTTCTTCCACCATGGGATCTCTCTGGGTTACCAGAAAAATTTCCTGGTCCCGCAGCATCGCCTCTTCCACCGCTTTTACCGATTTATCTCTGCTGATATCAAAGTGCACGATCATATCCGGCAGGATCGTCGTACCGCGAAGCGCAATCGCAGGCAGTACGCTTATCAATTCATTCATACGCTCCTCTTTCCTTTACGCCGTCACAGAAGTCCCTCTGCGCTTTCTCGATGTTTTTTTCGGCACAGGAACGGGCTCTCCTCTGGTGATCACAGGCTCCCCTGTTCCCTCCACCGCATCTTTAGTGACAATACACTTTCGTATGGTATTGTCCGACGGTATTTCAAACATTAGATCCATTACCGTATCTTCCATAATGGAACGAAGCCCTCTGGCTCCCGTTTTTCTCTCCATAGCCTTCTGGGCTATTCTTTCCAGCGCCGGTTCATCAAACTCCAGCTCTACCCCATCCAGTTCAAACAGTTTGTGATACTGCCTGATCAGGGAGTTTTTCGGTTCTTTCAAAATACGCACCAGAGCCGCTTCATCCAGACCGTTTAAAGTCACCACAACGGGAACACGTCCGATAAATTCTGGAATCAGACCGAATTTTATAAAGTCCTGAGGCATCACCTGCTTTAAGATTTCACCCACACTCTGCTTCTTTTCGTCGGCCAAAACAGAATTAAAGCCGATAGACTTGGTGTCCTGACGCGCCTCAATAATTTTATCCAGACCTTCAAAAGCTCCGCCGCAGATAAACAGTATGTTCGTCGTATCTATCTGAATAAACTCCTGATGCGGATGCTTTCTTCCTCCCTGAGGCGGAACACTGGCTACAGTTCCTTCCAGGATCTTTAAAAGAGCCTGCTGCACTCCTTCTCCGGAAACATCCCTTGTGATGGACGCATTTTCAGATTTTCTCGTAATTTTGTCAATCTCGTCTATATAAATGATGCCGTGCTGCGCGCGCTCAATGTCATACTCTGCCGCCTGAATAATTTTCAGCAGAATATTTTCCACGTCTTCTCCCACGTAACCGGCTTCCGTCAGCGTAGTGGCATCCGCAATGGCAAAAGGCACATTCAGAATCCTTGCCAGTGTCTGCGCCAGCAGGGTCTTTCCGGAACCTGTGGGACCCAGCATCAAAATATTGCTCTTTTGAAGCTCAACATCAGACGAACGCTCGGAGAGCACTCTCTTGTAATGATTATATACCGCTACGGACAGCACTTTTTTGGCCTGTTCCTGACCAATCACGTATTCGTCCAGTATCTCTTTTATCTCCTTGGGTTTCAACAGATTGATTCCGTCAAAATCAGCGGCAGTCTCATGATCCAGTTCTTCATCCATGATTTCCGCACAGATTTCTATACATTCGTCACAGATATACGCGCCATCCGGTCCTGCGATCAGTTTGCGCACCTGTTCTTCTGTTTTGCCGCAAAAGGAACATCTGATTTTGTTTTCCCCTTTAACTGCCATACTTTTTTATTCTTTCCTTTCCCTAAACTTCCATGTTTGCATAAACGCCACATAAGACCCCCGCCCTCAGGGCAGGAGTCTTACAATAAACTTCTCTATCTGCTGGTAATAACGCCGTCAATCAAACCATATGCCTTAGCTTCTTCCGCCGACATATAATGATCCCTCTCTGTGTCCGCCTCAATCACTTCCAGCGGCTGTCCGGTGTTCTGAGCAAGAATCGTATTCAGTTTGCTGCGTGTTTTCAGAATGTGCTCTGCCACAATATTAATCTCTGTCGCCTGTCCCTGCGCACCGCCTGACGGCTGATGAATCATAATCTCTGCATTGGGAAGGGCAAAACGTTTTCCCTTCGTGCCGCCGGAAAGGAGGAACGCCCCCATACTGGCCGCCATACCGATGCAAATTGTGGAAACATCGCTTTTTACATACTGCATGGTGTCATAAATCGCCATACCTGCTGTCACAGAACCGCCGGGACTGTTAATGTACAGCTGAATATCCTTTCCCGGATCCTCTGATTCCAGGAACAGAAGCTGTGCCACAATCAGACTGGCTGATACATCGTTTACCTCTTCTCCCAGAAAAATAATTCTGTCTTTTAACAGACGGGAATAAATGTCATAGCTGCGCTCGCCGCGGCTTGTCTGCTCTACTACATAAGGTACCAAACTCATATTCAATCGCTCCTTACCTGTGAAGGATATTAAACTTCTTTTGCAGCCTCCGCAATCAGCGTTACCGCTTCCTGAACGGCCATATCCTTCTTCATCTGCTCTTTTTCATAGTCGCCCATCAGCTCTTTGAGTTTATCGGCCTCCATTTTGTACATCTCAGCCATCTTTGCAATTTCTTCATCCAGTTTTTCATCGGAAATCTGAATATTTTCCACTTCTGCGATTTTTTCCAGTACAAGTCTGCTCTGGATACGTTTTACTGCCTGAGGTTTCATCTGATCCTTCATCATCTGAGGCGTTGTGCCTGTAATCTGCACGTACTGATCCATGCTCAGTCCCTGTGCCTGCATCCTTCTGGCAAAATCGTTAACCATCTGCTCAACCTGTGTATCAATCATTGCATCCGGAATTTCCATCTGTGCGTTTTCAGCCGCTTTTTCAACTACAGCGTCTTCTTTTGCACGTTTTGCATCTTCTGCTTTTTTCTTTTCCAGATTAGCCCTGATATCAGCTTTATACTCTTCCAGCGTATCAAACTCTGAAACGTCTTTTGCAAAATCATCATCCAGAGCCGGAAGCTCTTTCATCTCAATTTTATTTACTTTGCATTTAAACACGGCCGGTTTGCCTGCCAGTTCTTCCGCCTGGTAATCTTCCGGGAAGGTTACGTTAACTTCCATGGGCTCGCCGATTTTCGCGCCGATCAGCTGATCTTCAAATCCCGGGATAAAGGAATTGGAACCGATAACCAGCGGATAATCCTCTCCTTTTCCTCCCGCGAAAGCCTCGCCGTCCACAAAGCCTTCAAAATCAAGGCGGACTGTATCGCCGCTTTCTACAGCTCTGTCATCCACGTCTACAACACGGGAATTTCTTTCCTGCTCTTTTTTCAGCTCGCCTTCAACATCCTCATCCGTTACTTCCAGATCGCCTGCCGGAACTTCCAGTCCTTTATATTCACCCAGCGTTACTTCCGGTTTCACAGCAACCTCTGCTGTAAAAATGAACGGTTTTCCGCTTTCCAGCTGAACCACATCGATGGACGGCTGAGAAACAATCTCCAGTCCGCTTTCGTCAGACGCCTTTGCATATGCTTCCGGAATCAGAGCATTTGCCGCATCCTCATAGAAAACACCTGCTCCATACATCTTCTCTATCATTTTGCGCGGTGCTTTACCTTTAC
This sequence comes from uncultured Ruminococcus sp., assembly GCA_946494335.1. Lineage (GTDB taxonomy): Bacteria > Bacillota > Clostridia > Lachnospirales > Lachnospiraceae > Ruminococcus_G. Next base: position 17,907 of record CAMMBV010000013.1, read on the forward strand.
GGAATCCGGGCAGTGTAATCTGGTTTTTCTGTTTCAGATACGCTCCCTGAATTGCTTTCTCCAACTCTTCGGCAGCCACTTCAATTGTGAGCTTCGCCATGTTCTTTTCCAGATTTTCAACCTGTACGCTCATTTTACTGATTTCCTCCTCGTTCTCTATATGAAAAATATTTGCATACTTTCACACTTTTCCATACTTACAGTCATTTTTGTAGTATAGCATAACTCTGGGATAATTTCCAGTACTTTTTACATTTCTTCAGCCCACAGGCCAGATTTCTGCCCCGCAGACACTCAATGTCCGTATACAATGCCCTCTTTCAGTTCATCCGCTGTCTTTTTATCTACCAGGATGGATATCAGCTCTAGGCCAAATGAAATCGCCGTTCCCACGCCCCTGCTTGTAGTGATGTTTCCGTCCGTCACCACACGGTCTGTGGAAGTTTCCGCTCCTGTCAGGCCTGATTCGCAGCCCGGATAACAGGTGGCTTTTCTTCCTTTTAAGATTCCCAGACCACCGAATACGGTTGGAGCCGCACAGATGGCCGCCATTTTCTTTCCTTTTTCATTCCAGTCAATCAGCAGGTCCGTCAGCGGTTTATACTGGCTTAAATTGGTTGTACCCGGCTGACCTCCCGGAAGAATCAGCATATCTGCATCAGAGGGATCAACTTCTTCAAAGGTTTTATCCGTCTCTATTGTGATTCCCTGCGCTCCTGTTACTGTATTTTTCCCCATAATTGAAGTCATCACAACCTCAACGCCTGCTCTTCTGAGCAGATCTACCGTTGTAAGGCCTTCCACTTCTTCAAAACCGTCCGCAAAAAACACATATACTTTAGCCATAGCTACCTCCTCTGAATCTTTCTTTATTTTTTGTACTGTTCAACGCTATGATTATAGCACTAAAAAAGCCCTTATTGCAACTAAAGGGCTCCTATTTCTTCCATTATTTTGTTCCTGATTTTTTCCTTCGCTTCCAGCATTATCTTCTCATCGCCGCTGCACTTTTCCGTCTCTCTTTCAATTTTTCGTGCATACGGGATCATCAGCTCCATACCGACTTGTCCAGCCAGACGCAGAAGCGGCTTCTTACTGCCCTGCCAATTCAGACATTGATTCATAATCTTCATCATATTTAATGAACCTCCCCTTTACTGTTCATAATCTTACCTGTTTCGTGCCATAATAGCAACAAATCGTTGCTATTATATTTTAATTTCGCCATAAAATATTCGTTTCGTTGCCGGTTATCTGTTTTCCAGAGGCTCTTTGCTATAATTACATAAAACATCAGGAGGTAGACTATGGATTTGGAATTACTGGCTAAAAATCTGCGCTTTTTCCGTAAAGCCCACGGTTACACGCAGGAATATCTTGGCGAAATACTGAATATTCAGCGTCAGTCATACTGCAATTATGAAAACGGCCGCCGGATTCCAAATATAGAAATCCTTGTCGATATAGCACAGCTGTACGGTGTGACTCTGGACATTCTTTTGAAACCTGTCAATAATAATTCGGATTTCGCCGCCTCAAATTACACTCTTTCGCAATTAATTACAGATTTTCAGGCTTTATCCGAATCGGATAAAAAGGAGGTTCAGGCTTTTATTTCTTTCAAAAAATCCCGGCATTCTGATACTTCCATAGAAGATTGATCCAATTATACCATTTTTGCTTTATATTTGCAATGTATAAAATTGCGTTTATTTTCATCAGAAAGATGTTATAATAAAATCAAAAATGCAGGCAGGAGGTATTCACTTGGAAATTGAAAGAAAATTCCTGATCACAAGTCTGCCCGAAAATCTGGAACAGTATCCTTTTCAGAAACTGGAGCAGGCATATCTGTGTACGGACCCGGTTGTCCGCATCCGCCGCCAGGGCAATGATTATATTCTGACTTACAAATCAAAAGGCTTTCTCGCACGGGAAGAGTATAACCTCCCACTCCACGAAAAAGCCTATCTTCATCTGCGCGCCAAAGCAGACGGCATTATTTTATCCAAAACCCGGTATCGGATCCCCTTGGGTGAAAAACTGACCATAGAACTGGACATCTTTGACGCCCCTTACGAGGGACTGTATCTGGCGGAAGTAGAATTTTCCTCTCAGGAAGATGCTCTGTCTTTTTCGCCTCCTGCCTGGTTTGGCGAGGAAGTCACTTATTCTTCCCGGTATCACAACAGTACCCTCAGCGCCCCTGATACACGCACTGCTCTTTAGCGACAATCTGCCGCAATTATTTTGCAGTCTATTCATTTGCACATGCTGTTTTTCAATTTGTTTCTTTTGTTCTGCAAATGTCTAAACTATAAGTAGTTGCACAGATACTGTTATCTGCAGAAAAGAGGAATACAAATGGACTACAAACGATTAAATGAACTGCGGCTGCTTGGCCTTACCATTGCCTATTACCGCAGAATCCGCGGCTTAACACAGATGGAACTGGCGGAGGCCGTAAATATCAGCCGCACTCACATCAGCAATATAGAAGCTCCCAACAGCAGGACTTCTATTTCATTGAACAAACTTTTTGATATTGCAGAAGCACTGGACGTTCCTGTAAAAGATCTTTTTGATTTTCAGGATACTCTTTTATAGTTCTCTGGATTTTTCCACGCAGGCTTTCATCGCCTCCATCACGGAACTGCGGAAACCGCATTTTTCCAGAACACGAACTGCTTCTATGGTCGTCCCTCCCGGAGAGCAAACCATGTCTTTCAGTTCGCCGGGATGTCTGCCCGTCTCCAGCACCATTTTTGCACTTCCCAGAACAGCCTGCGCTGCAAATTTGTAAGCCTGGTTTCTGGGAATCCCCGCAGCTACCGCGCCGTCAGCCATCGCCTCAATGAACATAAATACATAAGCCGGGGAACAGGAGCTGACTGCCATCTCTGCATCTATAAGGTTTTCCGGTATGACGCTGGCCATTCCAAAGCTTTCCAGAATACGGCATACCTCTTCTGTCTCATCTTCCTGTATGTTTCCGTTTATACAGACAGCGGTCACACCCTCACCCACCAGTGCAGGCGTATTGGGCATCAGCCGGATTATTTTTTTGTCTGTCCCCAGGCGTTCCTCCAGCCACCCCAGAGATTTTCCCGCGGCGATGGATATGACAATCTGCTCTTTTTTGATATCGTCCTTAATATTCGCCAGAACGCTCTCCAGATACTGAGGCTTTACAGCCAGAAAAAGTATATCGGCCCACGCCGCAGCTTCGTGATTATCCGTCGCAGTTCTTATTTTCAGGGTGTTTTTGGCATGTTCTAACGCTTTTTCTGATACATCTGACGCCACAATATCCAAAGGATCTGCAATTTCCTGTTTCAGTATGCCGCCTATAATGGCAGAGGCCATATTTCCGCAGCCTATAAATCCCAACTTCATGTTCTTTCCTCCATTCTTTTTTCTCTATTTTACTCAAATTCTCCTTACAGCACAAGAATGAAAAAAGCTTCTTTACTTTTCATTTTTCGTATTTTTCTTTTCTTTTGTTTTTCTTTACTTTGCATATACTAACATAAAATTTGTTTTCTTTTTCTTTTAAACATCTAAACTATAAGTATCACGTACAGAAAAGGGGAACATATATGAATTATAAACGCATGAACGATCTTCGCCTTCTTGGCCTTACAATCGCCTATTACCGCAGAGCCCGCGGACTGACACAGATGGATCTGGCCGAGATGGTCCACATCAGCCGCACCCACATGAGCAACATTGAAGCTCCCAACAGCAAAACTTCCATTTCACTCAATAAGCTGTTTGACATCGCCGAGGCTCTGGAAGTTCCTATGAAAGATCTGTTTGATTTTCAAAACAAACCGCTCTGACTTTAACCTTTATACACCAAATCTGAATTTCTTTAATATATTATATCACTAGAATATCTGGAGGTATAATATGAAAAAATGGCTGGCAGCCGGAGTTATGGTATTGGTTCTGGCAGGCACACTGTTTCTGCCAGGCTGCGCCAGGAAAGACTCCGCAGTCAAAATCACACTGAACGAGGTGGCGCATTCCATATTTTACGCGCCTCAGTACGTTGCCATAGAAGAAGGTTACTTCGCCGAGGAGGGTCTGGATCTGGAGCTGGTCAACGGTTACGGCGCCGACAAAACCATGACGGCGGTTCTTTCCGGAGAAGCCGATATCGGATTCATGGGAGCAGAGGCATCTGTTTACGCCTACCTGGAAGGAGCCGAGGATCCAGTGATCAATTTTGCCCAGCTGACACAGCGGGCGGGAAATTTTCTTGTATCTCGGGAACCGATGGAGGATTTTCAGTGGGAAGATCTGAAAGGCCAAGAAATCCTTGGAGGCCGAAAGGGTGTTGTACATATATTAATGTAAATTTAGAGAGCATTGTGATTTTGTGTAACTGGGTGGATGGAATGAATAGTGCGAAGAATACATAAAAAGAAATGGCGGAAATACCAGCAATGATATTTCCGCCGAAACGATTAAGCCACATGTGGATAATCAATAACTGCAATTTCCTGCATTAATTTTTTTGCCATATCAACAATCACTTCGAGGCGTTCAGCAACTTCATCTGTATAATATTTTTCTCCACACTGATCACATTCCAGACATGGAACATTTTTAATTACAATAATACAATTCTTGTAATTTACAACGTGGGTTGTTGTGCTATTGACAGTTGTGCTATTTTTACAATACATACACATATTCATCACCTCTTTCTTCGAGTCTTTAAATCAGCTTCAAATTTCTTTGCATCCGGGTAATATGCCGTTATGATATATATATTTATGTTATCACACCCGACAACAATATGCAAAATTCGTCCGTTTACATCATAGCCAAAAATCAAGCAGCTTGGATTAGGATAATCTTCCGGGTAATCTTCTATCATTTCACCGGTTGCAATTCCGTTTTTTACATCGGCACGACTGATATCTCTTTCCTGCATTCGCTGCAGACAATGCTGTGTCCAAAGAATTTTTGATTCTGAACACAATTTCTGATATATTTCTAAATTCATCTGCTCCCTCCTTAACTTTGGTACACTCTGTAAATATTATACGCCAATTTTATTATCAATAACACATAAGAGTCGAGACATCTGCCAAATAATCTCAATTCTTTGTCTCAAAGAGATGGGGAGCCCCGGAACAATCCGCAGCACACGGGAATGGGATTCCACCTATAAAATCCGAGTGAATGTAGAAAAAGCCATAAACCATTTCTTTGTAGCCTTCAGCCGTAACACCAAGGACAACATAGGCAGCATGGCTTAGTATTCTTCCATCCTCCCGGACTTTATAATGGATACAATCCATAAAAACAAATGGATAAACAGGATTCAGCGGCCGGGACTGCCATTCCCTGACTTCAGGAAGGATCTTATCTGTGATCTTACTGACCATCTCTGCAGACAGTTCAATCCCATAAAGATCCTGGAGCTGGTCATGGATATCCTTTGTGCTCATCCCACGGGCATAAAGAGAAATGACCTTTCCCTTTCAATGGGTGAATTGCCAGTTCTCTTAAACGATAAGAAACATAATCGGCTTCTGCGTCATCTAATAGTTTTTGCTCTTTGATTCCCAACTTATTGATAAGTACAGGACAGTCATCATAAAGATATATATCACGCATTGGAAGCATCCTTTACTTTATATTTTTTGTCCAGGAAAACTTTTAAATCATCCATAGTTGCCGTACCGTTTTTTTCTTTTTCAATATATTCTTTAAATTCCGGTGTTGGTTCCAGACCATCCACCTTAATTAAACCAATTGCATAATCCCAAGCTTCTGTCTTTGTCATGATTACGTCTCCTTGCTTTGATAATATAATTATATCGTAATTAAATTGCCTTGCGAACAATTATTTAAAAATATGAATTTAGCGAATTCGGTTTCCCCCTTAACCATATTTTAGTCCCGACATATATCAGAGTCAATCTTAATAAATGCAGATATGCACCAGAACAATCTGTTTTTCATAGGATAACAAAAAGGGCTATAGTTGCTGTTCCTCAGCAAAATCTATTATAAGGGATGTGATGACCACGAATAAGCCAACTTACTATCTTTGGCGGAATACTTTTTCCACACAGGAAGATTTTGAGGCCGCAAAAGAACGCTTTATAAAAATTGGATTCCGGGTTGTCACATTGCTTGATGGACAGCAAAATCGGGATATTCATACTGCAATGAAAGCACTGATAAAAAATCACTGGGAAGATGAATGACTGTACAAGATACAACGACCATCTGATATAACTTTCTGTTTGCAGATGATTGTTTTTGATATGTCATATAATCATATTATTCCTATGTATTTAGAAAGGATTCGCATATGAATGCAGGATATGTACGCCTTTCCAGAGATGATGACAAAAAAAATTATATATCCATTGAGCATCAGAAACTGATTATCAATCAATATGCTACGGAGCAGGGTGTTGTAATTGACCGATGGTATGAGGATGATGGTGTATCTGGCTATATTTTTGACCGTCCAGGGTTTCAGCAGCTTATGGCGGATTTAGAGAAGGATATTGATACCGTATATGTCAAAGATTTTTCCAGACTTGGCAGGCATAATGCTAAGGTACTCTTGCTTTTGGATGAATTTCAGGAACGCGGCAAGCACTTGATCGTCATTGATGATAATTATGATTCTATGGATTCCAGTGACGATACCATCGGGATTAAGACCTGGTTCAATGAGCGTTATGTAAAGGATACCAGCAAAAAGATTAAACGTGCCATCGAAGCCAGACAAAAAGAGGGTACTTTGATGACGCAGCCTCCCTTTGGCTATCGCAGAAACGAAAAGGATAAAACGATTTTAGAAATCGTTCCGAAGGAAGCAGAAAACATTAAACTGGTTTATGAACTTTATATCTCCGGTTCTGGTTATCGAAAAATTGCAAACTACCTTACTGATCAGAGAATTCCTACTCCATCTATGGTTCGCCACGAACGCGAGTTGAAAGAAGGACGTATGACCCAAAGGAGCATTGCAGCAAAATGGACGGACAGCATGGTGAAGGATCTTCTGGATAATGATTTTTATACAGGTACGTTTCGGCTGAAAAAACGCGCAAGGAATACGGTGCATGGCAAGGACAAGCGTGTCCCGAAAGAAGAACAATACATTTTCAGGAACCATCATCCGGCAATCATTGACAAAGCAGCCTTTTCTCTGGTACAGGAATTAAAGAAGAAACGCAGCCGGACAAATTATCGTGGAAGTCATAGACAGTGGTTAGGTTCAGAAATTCCAAATCCGTTTGGAAGCTGTCTCTTTTGCAAGGACTGCGGCAGCCGCCTGACACCGATTAGGCGAAAGACTTCAAGCGGGGAGCGAAAATATTATATTTGCACCATTTATAATACCAAAGGAAAAAGCTACTGTTCCAAGGCTCACCTAATTGAAGAAGAGGATCTGTTGGAGGATGTTTTAACCTATATCAAGATGTGTCGGAGTGCGCTATGTGAAGTAATTGTCACCTATGACTTAAAGGATTTTGAAGCAGAAAAGAAATCTATAGAAAAAAAGCGCCAGGAACTTCATACAGCAATCAGTGAACGCAAAAATCAATTGAAAGTGCTTCTAACGCAGAAAGTAAAAGATCTGGTAGTTACTGCCGGGAATGAGAAACTGATTAATGAAACTTACGACTCCCTGCAAAAGGATTTGCTGGGCCAGATTCATGGTCTGGAAATGCAGTTTAAGGAACTGGATGAAACAGCTATTAAAACACCGGATGTAAAGCATAAGCTAAAAAATGCTCTGGATGTGGTAGATAAGATCATCGCAAGGGGAACTCTTGACCGAAGAGATATTGAACTTCTGATCGATCGAATTGACGTAGACGAAAACGGGATGCCGGAAATCACTTTAAAACACGGGTTGTCCGACCTGATTGCATACAACCCGGCCGAAGAGATGAACCATCGGGAAAATACAATAATCGCTGTTGTGATGAAGCTAACCTCAGAGGATGAACGCGGTTATACCTCTGCAAAATACTTGTCCGAGCATATGACAGAACTGGGATTTAAAAAGACAAAGCAAAGTATCCTTCCTTACATCAGACTTATGAAGGAACTTGGGATTCTGGAGGATACCGATAATCCACTGAAGCCTTATCAGATTCTGAAATCCAAAGAAGGAATCACAGCTCTGATCAAAAAATATCTTCCGAATCTGCCGAAAGAATATACTGCAAAACAGATATCAGAACAATATTTACATTATAGCAGTGTTAACAGGCGGTATGCCTCAGATGGTTTTTGAGTACATTTTAAAACAAAACGGTCTGGATCCTGCCGAGGATATGAGTATCGATCAGAGTATTGATTTCGGCTCCACGGCAGCTGCGTTTTCGGGAGGTCTTGGAGATTTCACCGTTGAGTTTGAGCCCAGCGCAACCATGCTGGAACAGCAGGGAGACGGTTATGTAGTGGCTTCTCTGGGTGTGGATTCCGGCTATGTCCCCTACACAGCATACAGCGCAAAATCCAGCTACCTGAAAGAAAATCCGGAAGTGATACAAAAATTCACCAATGCGCTGCAAAAAGGCATGGATTATGTCAACTCACATACTCCGGAAGAGATTGCTGCGGTTATCGCACCTCAGTTTGAAGAGAACGATCTGGATACCATCACCGCCATCGTGACCCGTTATCATGAGCAGGACACCTGGAAAGAGGATCTGATTTTCCAGCAGGAGAGCTTCGACCTTCTGCAGGATATCCTGGACGAAGCCGGCGAGCTTTCATCCAGAGTCGCATATGAAGATCTGATCAACACAGAATTCGCCGAGGAAGCTATTCAGGATAAATAAATCTTTATTTATTCAAAAAAATTGCCGTATAAGGAAATTTTCTTTCCCTATACGGCATTTTTGTCATTCAATTACAGGATTCCCTGTACGAAAATAATGATTACGGCGATGGGTACTATCACAGATACATAGATCCGAAGCCAGTCAGGCACCTTCAGACCGGCGCCGCAGTTGGCTTCCTTCTGGTAATTTTTAAAGCCCCAACCCCAACGCGAGGTACAGAATAAAAGATAGACCAGAGAACCCAGAGGCAGCAGAAAATTGCTGACGATAAAGTCTTCCAGATCCAACACTGCGCTTCCCTCTCCCAGAGGCTGAAAGTTCTGCCAGATACTGTATCCAAACACACAGGGCAGAGAAATCAGTATAATCACAATAAGATTGATTCCAGCCGCTTTCTTTCTCTCAACTTTCCACAGCTCCATGGAGCAGGCAATGATATTTTCAAACACGGCGATAATAGTGGAAAAAGCCGCAAAGAACATAAACAGGAAAAACAAACTTCCCCAGAAACGTCCGCCCGGCATAGCCAAAAATACCTTGGGCAGCGTAATAAATATCAGACTGGGACCGCTGTCCGGATTCACTCCGAAAGCAAAGCAGGCCGGAAAAATAATCAGACCGGCTGTGATGGCCACAAAAGTATCCAGAGCTGCCACACGAACGCCTTCACCCAGGAGCGTTCTTTCTTTTCCCAGATAACTTCCGAAGATAGCCATGGCTCCGATTCCCAGGCTCAAAGTGAAGAAGGACTGGTTCATAGCCGCAACAATCACATTGCCAAGCCCCACTTCTTTTAATTTGCCAAAATCCGGAAGCAGATAAAATTTCAGTCCTTCCACAGCGCCATCCAGGAAAAAGCCGTTGACAGCCAGCACCACCATGATTGCCAGCAGGCCGATCATCATGACTTTTGTAATCCTCTCCACGCCTGCCTGAAGACCCATGGAGCAGATCAGAATTCCCAGGACGACCACAATGACCATCCACAGAACATTATTCCCCAGACTTCCCAGCATGTCACTGAAAATCCCATCGACCTGCTCCGTACTGATTCCACTGAATTTTCCGGTCACAAAACTGTAGAAATAGTACAGCATCCATCCGGTTACTGTCGTATAAAACATCATCAGACCGTAATTCCCCAGAAGCGCCACATAACCATGCAGATGCCACTTCTGCCCCGGTTTTTCGAGAGCCTGATAAGCTTTAACCGGGCTTTTTCCGCTGGCCCTTCCCACTGCATACTCCATACTGAGTATGGGCACGCCTACGATGGCCAGGAAAAGCAGATAAAACAGAACGAAAATTCCTCCTCCGTTTTGTCCCGCCACATACGGAAACCTCCAGACGTTTCCAATTCCAATGGCGCAGCCTGCTGAAATCAGCAGAAAGCCCAGACGTGATTTAAATTGTTCTCTCCCACTCACGGTTTTAGTCCTCCCTTGTGCTATAGTAGAGAGTATTTTATCAAAAAATGTATATCCCGGCAAACACGCAGATTAACGTTTTAAAACGTCAAATCGGTAAACTTTCCCTCACGCATACGGCCCCATATCCCACTTCCGGATTGGGATATTCATAGAAGCCGGGCAGCTGACGCGCCCCCTTTATCAGATACGCTTTCACCTTCTCTCCATACAGGTATGGATCATTTCCCTGTACGATCCCCCATTCCATGAGAAGCGCCGCACATCCTGTCACAATGGGCGTGGCAAAGGACGTTCCGGTAACGCTGTGATATCCGCCTCCCGCCTTCGGCGCTGTGACATCAACCCCCGGCGCCGAAAGCACAGGTTTTACCTGATCCGTAACCCTTGTATACCCTCGCCCGGAAAATCCCGCATAAGAAAGAAGACGGGCGTCGTAAGCTCCCACCGCGATCAGTTTCCGGGCGGTGGACGGAATGGTCAGCGTCCTTTTGGGATCTGGCTCGTAAAATCTGGTAGCCGCATTGAGCACCTTCCCGCCGGGAAGCCACATATCATATTCGCCTCCCACAATTCTTCCCGGAATCAGCCGGAAAGTCCAGACTCCGCTGTCAATATAATTTTTTCTGGGGAGAAAATCAAAGTAGATCTCCTGCGCCGTGCTGTAGGGCGCTGGTTCGCCGTAATAGAGAAGCACCTGCGTATTGGCAAAATTCAGTCTCTGCGGCTCCTGCACCGCCCGAATGGGACCGATCTGCGTTCCGTCCGGATGAATCAGAATGATGTCTACCTCATCCACATACTGTTTCCACAGCTGAACGTTAAGCACCGTCTCATAAGGACTCACAGCCAGCTGTACATCCTGGGGAGCTCCCTCCTTAAGCATGCCGGAATGGTGACCTCCCAGGGCTGCATCATTTCCCGTCCCCACACAGATGACATTGCGCCCTACACCCGCAGCGCTGTCCAGATATGTCTCCAGCAGAGAATCCCCGCTGTGGGATCCGTACGCATTTCCAAAACTCAGATTAATGGCGACAGGCATCCTGCGCCGGGCAGCCAGCCGCACCACAAAATCCACCGCCTGCATCAGCTCTGTGGTCCTTGGAAAGGAATCCTCCCCCGGCATTCCCAGCTTTACCACAATCAAATCGCTTCTTGGGGCGACACCCCGGTAAACACCCCGGCTGGCCGCGCCGTTTCCTGCCGCCGCTCCCATGACGGAAGTCCCGTGTCCGCTGAAATCCCGGCTGGGCACAACCTCCATCGGGCTGTCCGATGCGAGAGCCCGGTCAATATCCTCCTTCGTGTACAGGCTGCCCAGATTATACCCCGGAGGCGGATTTCCCGGTATGGTCTGATCCCAGAGATACAAAATCCTGCTGCTGCCGTCGGGATTTAAAAAGTCCGGGTGGCTGTAATCGATTCCCGAATCGATACAGGCTACCCAGACTCCCTCACCCCACAGATCAAAAAGTCCGCTCTGAACCTGATTGACACAGGACGCCGTTCTGCTTCGATCCAGCGCAAAAAACAGCCGCTTGGGCTTTTCCACATATTCCACTGCATTCTGGTTTACAAAAGGGTAGATCAGCGACTGGGGCACTTTCACAATGGCATACTGACTCAAAAGGGGCGTAATTGTCACCCCTTCCATCGCAATATCCTCCGGCTCCCCGGAAAACCGTACAATCAGCTCCCAGGTCTGATCCTCAAAATCATACCCCACTTCCAGCTCCAAAGATTCCTCCCTTTCTCTGTCTGTGGCTCCCAATGCGAGATTCAGCAGATTTTCAAGTTTCTGATCACTCATATAAAACCCGTTTTTGACATCCTATGATTTCCGTCCAGACAATATGAACTCCTTCAGGCTTTCAAAAATGCAAATACTTTTTCATCATGGAGAAAATGCATCAGATGATAGGCACACATAATGGCGGCATTTTCCTCTCTCAAAATACGGGCAGCCTCGCTTCTGTCCGCAAGAACCACTTCTATTTCCTCGCTGTCCTCCTGAAAACGGCTGCTGATCTCTCCCGTCACCCAGCCGTATACCGCAGCGCAGGATTCATCCGTCATTCCCACAGAAGTAAAAAAAGGTCTCTCATATCCCGGATCAACGCTCAGCGGATGAAGTGCAAGGCCGGTTTCTTCTTTCATCTCCCGCACTGCCGCCAGATGGTAGTCTTCCCCTTTCTCCACCAGACCGGCCGGCAATTCATATATGTAATTGTCAATAGTATAGCGGTACTGGCGCACCAGTACCACCTGATCTTCTGCATCAGTTTTCCCCTTTTTCACACTGAAAATCACCACGCCGTCAGGACTGTTTTTCCTTGTGTTCAGCTTCAGTTCTTCTGTTTTCTTTCCTCTGGAAGCCAGATAATAGGGGAATTGTCTGCCCTTTTTATTTACCGCCTCCAGTTCATATAAATTCAGATGGGGATTTTGGGTTTTTGCGTGCACTCCTTTTATTTTTTTCATTTTTTCCTCCTAAAGCTTCATGGTAAGACTGATTCTTTTCTTGGCCATATCCACGCCCAGTACTTTGACCTCCACCACATCACCCACGCTTACCACTTCCAGCGGATGTTTGATAAAACGCTGTGACATCTGCGAAATATGAACCAGGCCGTCCTGATGAACCCCTATGTCAACAAAAGCACCAAAATCAATTACATTACGAACCGTTCCTTTCAGAATCATCCCCTCTTTCAGGTCCTTCATTTCCAGCACATCAGAACGCAGAACCGGCTTGGGCATATCTTCCCGGGGATCCCTTCCGGGTTTACATAATTCATTCACTATATCGCGCAGCGTAGGCTCTCCTACTCCGATCTTTTCAGCCGTCGCTTTATAATCCTTGATTTTTATACTTTTTGCGCCTGGCTGTACAATCCACTCCGTTCCATATCCCAGGCTTTCCAGCAGACTTTTTGCCGCTTCATAACTCTCCGGATGAATGCTGGTACAGTCCAAAGGCTGATCTCCTCCCAGAATCCGCATGAAGCCGGCACACTGCTCGTAAGCCTTTGGGCCCAGTTTCTCCACTTTCAAAAGCTCTTTTCTGTTGGAAAATCTTCCGTTCTTTTCACGGTATGCCACTATGTTTTTCGCCACTGTTTTCGAAATGCCGGAAATATATTCCAGAAGGGAAGCCGAGGCCGTATTCAGATCAACTCCCACTTTATTGACACAGTCTTCTACCACTCCGGACAGCGTTTCTCCCAGCTTTTTCTGGTTCATATCGTGCTGGTACTGCCCTACGCCGATGGCTTTGGGATCGATCTTTACCAGTTCCGCCAGAGGATCCTGCAGGCGCCTCGCAATGGATGCGGCGCTTCTTTGCCCCACATCAAAGGCCGGAAATTCTTCCGTGGCCAGCTTGCTTGCGGAATAGACGGATGCTCCGGCCTCATTGGTGATGACATACTGCACCGGCTGGGGTATATCCCGGAATAATTCTACGATAAACTGCTCGGATTCTCTGGAGGCCGTCCCGTTTCCCACTGAAAACAAAGTAATATGATATTTTTCAATCATTTTTTTCAGTGTTTCTTTCGCAGCCTGCTGCTTTTCTTTGGTCGTAGGCGCCGTGGGATAAATCACCGCAGTATCCAGCACTTTCCCGGTGGCGTCCACAACTGCCAGCTTGCACCCTGTCCGAAAAGCCGGATCCCATCCCAGCACCGTCTGACCGGCGATGGGCGGCTGCATCAGAAGCTGCTCCAGGTTTTTCCCGAAGACCCGGATGGCTCCGTCTTCCGCCTTCTCCGTCAGTTCACTGCGGATCTCCCGTTCAACAGACGGCGCAATCAGTCTGCGGTAACTGTCTTCCACTGCCGTTTTCAGCGCGGGAGAGGTATAAGGATTTTCCCTGAGAATCACCTGTTTTTCCAGATAATTGAGAATCTCTTCCTCCGGGGCTGTCAGTCTGACATTCAAAATCTTCTCTTTCTCTCCCCGGTTCAGCGCAAGAATACGGTATCCGGCAATCTGACCGGCCGCTTCCTCAAACTCATAATAGGTCTCGTACACCGACTGCTGGCCGGCATCTTTGGCCGATGAAGAAATCATCCCCTTTTTCATGGTCAGCTTACGTATATGGCTGCGGTATTTTGCATCGTCCGCGATATTTTCCGCGATAATATCCAGCGCTCCCGCAATGGCTTCCTGTGCCGTATGCACTTCCTTTTCTTCTGAAATAAAGGTTTGCGCTTCTTTTTCCAGCGGGTTTTTCGTCATCTGAAGGGTGATGATGCCCGCCAGCGGTTCCAACCCCTTTTCCCTCGCTATAATAGCGCGGGTACGGCGTTTGGGACGGTAGGGCCTGTAAATATCATCCACCTCCACCAGTGTTTTTGCATTCAAAATACCCTGCTTCAGTTCTTCCGTCAGTTTCCCCTGTTCCTCAATGGCAGTCATCACCTGTTTTTTCTTCTCTTCCAGGTTTCTTAAATAATTCAGACGCTCACCCAGATTTCTTAAAACTTCATCATTCAGAGAACCTGTCGCTTCTTTTCTGTATCTGGAAATAAAAGGAATGGTGTTCCCCTGATCGATCAGGGATACGGCGGCCTCGGCCTGCCATTTCTTTATATGCAGTTCTTCGCTTAATACCTGATTTATGTCCATAATCTTTGCTCCTCCTGATGCATTCCATACTTTTGTTTACTGATGGTATCAATCCCTTTTTGTTTTGTCAATACTTGTTGTCATACCGCCCTCTTCATGATAAAATAGATTTACAAATTTTGCAGAAAGCAGGATATGACTTATGGAACAAAACACAAACTATTATGAGTATACGGAACAGGATATGTATCAATCCCAGCCATCTGCTCCGCCGCCTCAATCCGGGGCTCTTGCCACAGCTTCCCTTGTGATGGGCATCTGCGGTCTTGTGCTGATCTGCTGCGGAGGATCTTTCATCCTCGGCGCGCTGGGTATCATCTTTGCTCTTCTGTCCAGAGGCAGAGGCCGGATGAGCGGTTCCGCAAAAGCGGGACTTATTCTCTCTATCGTCGGAATCGTACTGTCCATAGCCATTTACACATTCTATATTATCAGTCTTTTCGCCTCGGGACAGTTTGATGAAATCATGGATACCTATGACTATTATTATAATTATGGCGAAGATGATTATTATGATTATGATGACTACAGTGATTACTATGATTTCAACGAGGACCAGCTGAACGATCTGCTGCAGCAATACCAGCAGGGCGGAGATCTTTAAAGTCTGATGTCGGCCAGAATCAGAAGGAGATTTTTTACGATCCAATTGGCGAGAATAATCGCCGCCCCCAGATACAGATACCGGTTTTTAAAAATCATACCGATTTTCCACCGGCCGTGCACCGCTTTTTCTATTACATGACTGAACACATACCACCCCAACAGCACCGCTGTGTAAGCTACGACCGGGTGGTACCACAGGGACAGCAAAACATGCCCTTTCAGCAGTTCCAGTACAGCGCGGGTTCCGCCGCATCCAGGGCAGTACAGTCCCGTTAACTGGTAAAAAAAGCAGGGATGCAGCAAAATATCTTTAATGATCATTCTCTCCTCCGGTTTCTGATGTCAGTTTATATCACGGATATTGTATCACAGACCCCAAACAGAATAAAGAAAATGGAGTAAATTATCATGAAACGTTCATCCAAGGAATTAAAGGAAATCGCCAGAGAAGCTCTGATGGGTACGTATGGAACCTTTGCTCTGGCCTTTCTGATATATTTTTTAATCGCATTTATCATCGAACTGATCCCGATGCTGTTTATCCGGGACGACACCATCGGCAGTCTGATCATTTCTCAGCTGGTGGCTTTTATTTTAAGCCTGCTTATCAGCGTTCTGACTGCCGGCTTTCAGAAAATCTCTCTGAACATCAGCCGCGGCGAATATGCCGGAGCGGGAGATTTATTTTACTGTTTCCGCCATCATCCGGACCGGTTTATCATCGTATCACTCCTGACGGGACTGATTGCATTTGCTTTCCAGATTCCCACTGTCGGGCTGGGCGTCTGGCTGGTCGGTACCAATCAGGCCTATCACACCCCGCTGGCTTATGTGGGATGGATTATACTCGTGGCTTTTATTATGGCCATCCTGGCCTATCTGGTGATCCTGCGGTTTGCTCTGTCCATCATTCTGCTGATCGACAATCCGGACATGGGCGCCATTGAGGCCATGAAAACCAGTTCCCACCTGATGCGCGGGAACCTGGGCCGTTATTTCTATCTGACCATCAGCTTTATCGGCCTGACACTGCTTGCCATCCTGTCCGCCGGTATCGGCCTGATCTGGGTTACTCCTTACATGAACATGACTTACATTGAATTTTACCGGGAAGTCACCGGTGAACTGGACGGCGGTCCCAGAGAAAATAATTATACCGAGGAATATTCTTATCAGCAGCTTTAATGCATGACAAAAACAGATGAGGTTTCCCATCAGGGAAACCCCACCTGTTTTTTATTTCATTCAGAACAGATTTTCCATATATTTTTTCAGATCTTTATCCACCTGTGAATCCAGCGTGGACTCTCCGTATTCAGCCAGGATCTTTTTCCATTTTGCGTTTGCTCTCTGTGCTGCAGTCAGGCTTCCTTTCTCCTCCCACTGCCCCGGAGTCAGGCGGTCGCTGAGCGTGGGTCTGTAAAATTCATCTCTGAAATGCTCCAGGGTGTGCTCATGAATCAGGAAGTTGCCCTGTGGACCGACTTCTTCGATCACATCGTAGGCCAGCGATTCTTCATCCACTGTGACGCCGCGCATAATCCGTTTTACGTAGCCTACGATCTCATTGTCGATAATCAGCTGTTCATAGGACGCCGTATTATAAGAGTCCAGAATTCCAACCGCATGAAGCATGAAATTGCCGCCGGAAATCGGTCCTGCCATCAGTGTCAGAGCCGCCTCATATCCTGCCTGTGCATCCGGAACCTTGGAATCTGACAAAGCGCCGCTGGTCCGGCACGGAATCTGATAATACTGGCAGAGCTGTCCGTTGATGATGGAAATCACCGCATCTTCCGGTGAGCCGATGGAAAGCATGGCATTGCTCATCTCACAGTTGGAACCTGCCGCCGCATAGATAACCGGAGTCCCCGGACTGACGGTCTGGGCCACCACAATGCCCGCCAGCACCTCGGCATTTTGTACCGACACCAGGCCCACCAGAGTCGTCGGAGCGGATACTCCTGCGATGGAGAGAGAATTGATCATCTGGGGCTGTCTTGTCTCGGCATAGGCCATCAATGCTCCCATCATGTTATCCGCATAGGCCAGAGGAGTCAGCGTACAGGGAATCGAAACAATAATCGGCTTCTCCCGAATCGCGTCCAGTCCTCCAAAGGCCAGCGAAGCCATTTCAATGCACTGTTTCGCATTATCATAGCCCAGCGAACTTCCCATAAACGGCTTTTCACTGTATTTCAGTGTATTATACACCATCTCGTAGGGCCTGCGCTCCACCGGAACATCGTTGGGCTCACAGGGGATCTGACTTTGAATATCCACATTTTCCAGACGGTCAATGATTTTAATAAAATTGATAAAATCCTCCATGGTACTGGGACGGCGTCCATGATCCAGATCGCTTACATTGGAAGAACAGTTTGGACCGGCATACACCGTATTCCCGGTTGAGATTTCTGCATTGTATTTTGAATTCCGACCGTACATGGTAAAAGAAGAAGGACAAAGTTTAATGGCGTCTTCCACCATTTTACCGGGAAAGCGGACAATATTTCCATCAATTTTGGCTCCTGCTTTCTCAAGCGCATCTTTTGCAGGCTGATAAGTGATTACCACACCGATATTTTCCAGTATTCTCAGAGAATTTTCATGGATCTTCTCAATGTCATTTTGTGTTAATAATTGAAATTTTTGCATAATTTTCCTCCCTTTGCTCTTTTATGCATGATAAAGATTTACTTTTTTCGTTTTTTACGCTATGATACCAGTTAGAATAGCGGAGGTTATAACAGTCATTATGATAAACAAGAAAAAACTGGATCTGATTTTTGCTGTCCATGAAATGTTAAAAACCACCAGCCCCGAGCTGATAAAAATCCGGGACGTGGCCGCTGCCGCCAACTGCAACAGCGCCATTATCTACCGGCATTTCGACAATCTGGAGCACTTAATCCTGATTGCCTCCATAAAATTCCTGGAGGACTACCTCTTTGATCTCCAGGATGTTACCAGAAACAATACCGACCCCCTGGAAGTAGAGATCACTACATGGCGCATTTTTGCCAAATACGCTTTTATGCACATCGAAATATTCGATCTGCTTTTCTGGGGCAAGTACAAAGAAAATCTGGGCGACTCCATTTATGAATATTATAAAATGTT
This sequence comes from uncultured Ruminococcus sp., assembly GCA_946494335.1. Classification (GTDB taxonomy): domain Bacteria; phylum Bacillota; class Clostridia; order Lachnospirales; family Lachnospiraceae; genus Ruminococcus_G. The sequence continues at coordinate 36,538 of CAMMBV010000013.1, forward strand.
CCCCGAACAATGGCAGCACTTAAACGGCCTTTACACCATCGTATTTTTTAACAATGATTTACAGGAACGAAACAGAGTTATCCTGGATCAGGCAGCCAACGCGGGTTATTTCAAACCTTCCGACGTCCCGCTGCTGGCCAATCTGCAGTGCTGTTTTCTCCACGGCATGATGATGGATTACAAAAACACTTACCGTCAGCCCGGCGTTCCGGAAAAAGCCGCCGCCCTTTTTATGGAGACACTCCTGTCCCTCCAGAAGCGCTACCGTCTCAAATAACTTTGCCCGATATTTTCACCGGAAAAGAAAGATCCATTTTCTTAAGCAGCTTTACTTTTTCATAAGCATCTGCAAAAGACATGGCCGGCAGATGCTTCAGTTCATACTCTCTTCCCAGGCTCTCATAGGCAGACAGGCCCAGGCGATGATAGGGGAGAAATTCCAGCTCCCTGCAGGATTTCAGCTCTTCGCAGTAACGGGCGGTGGCCTGGATATTTTCCCGGCCGTCATTGATATCCCAGATCAGGGGAACACGGATGGAAATGGTATTTGGCGGACAGATAAGAGCCGCCTTTTTTATATTTTCCAGAATGCTTTCATTTCCCACGCCGGTCCACTTTTTGTGAAGAGTACTGTCCATCATTTTCACATCCGCATAAAATCCATCCAGCCACGGAAGCAGTTTCCTCACATTTTCAAAATCTCCGTACATGTCCAGCTCCGCCATGGTATGAATCTCCGATTCTTTGCATTCCATCAGCAGTTCCCTTGCAAAATCCGCCTGGCACAGCACGTCCCCTCCGCTTAAAGTGACGCCCCCCTGGGAGTGATAAAAGAAAATTTCATCCTTTCGTATTTCCTTCATCACCTGAGCTGTCGTCATCTCTTTGCCGAATATACCGGCGCGCCCGGCCCGCAGGCAGGATTCCGGCTTCATTTTCTGCGATTCCGGGGCGGCGCACCATTTGCAGCGCAGGGGACATCCCTTAAAAAACACCACGGTCCGAAGGCCCTTTCCGTCATTGGGCGATATCCGCTCTATTCTCAGAATCCAGGCTGACTTCATCAGCACACCGTCCCATGGGCCGTACGCGCGATAATATCATCCTGCACTTCTTTGCCCAGCTCCACAAAGTACGCCGTATAACCTGCCACCCGAATTAACAGCCCTTTATAATCCTCCGGATGTTTCTGCGCATCCAGCAGAACCTCTTTGTCGATCACATTAAACTGCACATGAAATACTCCCAGCGTGCACATACTCTTCAAAAATGACATCAAAAGCGGCGTCGAATTTTCATCTTTGTTAAATGCCGGATCCAGTTTCAGATTGAGCAGAGTTCCCTGACCAAAACGCCCATGGGGAATGCAGGAAACGGATTTGATAATCGCTCCCATTCCTTCCTTATCCGTTCCCGCGCCGGGGCTTACCCCGTCGGCCAGGGGTACGTATGCCTTCCGCCCGGATGGCAGAGCTCCCACCTCAAGGCCAAAGGGTGTATTTCCGGATACCGGAAGAATTCCAGCCGTCATATGGCCAAATCTGCTGTCATAAGATTCGATCAGATCAGCGATAAAGGTAAACATATGAGCCGTCAGGCTGTTGATCTCTTCCTCATCATTTCCGTATTTGGGACTTTCCAGGCACATTTCCCGTACTCTCTCATATCCTTCAAAGTCATGCTCCAGCGCTTCCACAAGAGTTTTCATATCCAGAAGTTTCGTATCGTATACCAGATGCTTCACCGCAGCGATACTGTTGATCAGATCAGCCACACCGATGGCGTCCAGACCATTTCCCACATTATACTTGGGACCTCCCCATGCGTAATCCTTCGCCTTCTCGATACACTCTTTAAACGACAGTGACAAGGCAGGGCAGACCCGCTCCATACAGATATCGTCATTCACATGGTTTCCCGCCACCATGGCTTTGATCACATAACGAATCTGGTCCTTTACAGCCTCAAGAAACTGCTCAAAAGTTTCAAATTCAACAGGATTTCCCGTCTTTGCCGATGCATCCACTCCATATTTCCTGCTGCGTCCATTATTCAGCGCAAACTCCACCACCGAACCCAGGTTGTAATCTGCATAGGAAGTGTAGCAGTGCATCCGGCCCGACAGATTTGTCTCCACACAGCCGCAGGGATTCCAGTCATACGCTTCTTTTAGCGGAACCCCCTTGTTCAGCATCATCTGAATTCCCACTTCATCGCTGTGGAAAGCGGGAAAACCGGTCCCCAGCTTCATCAGTTCCACCACTTTTTTCAGGAACTTATTAGGATTTCTGGCCATATTATACCGAACGGATAGGGAGGGCTGATAAAGCTGCACATCCATGGTAGCCTGCAGGATCATGTAAGAGAGATCATTGACTGCATCCATTCCATTTTCATCCACACCGCCCACACAGATATTTTGAAACATAGGATACCCTGCTGAAAATTTTGCCGTGATCTCATCCTGGAACAGACAGGGTTCGCTGAATTTGACCCAAAGACAGTCCAGCAGCTCCTGCGCCTGATCCTCTGTCAGCCTTCCCGCTTCCAGATCCGCCTTGTAATAAGGGTACAGATACTGATCCATGCGTCCCGGATTATAGCTGGCAGCGTTTTGTTCCATAAAAATACATGTGTGATATATGTAAAATGACTGTATGGCTTCCCGGAAGGTCCTGGCCGGTTTCTCCGGAACACGGCTGCAGACTTTTGCGATTTCCAGCAGCTCTTTTCTTCTGGCAGAATCCTTTTCTTCCTCCGCCATCTCCCCGGCCTTTTGCGCATACCGTTTAGCCAGTATTCCAATCCCCTCCGCACACAGGCTCAGTGCGCGCAGATAAACCATTTTCTGATAGTGGCCCGGTTTTGTAATATCAAGTGTTTCCCTTACTTTTTCTATTCTGCTGCGGATTCCTTCCAGCCCTTCCCTGATCACCATCTCATACCCGGCTGTCGTCTCTCCCCAGCCCCGCACCGCTTTGCGGTTGATATACAGTACGCCGCAGTCTCTTAATATTCTGGTCGTCTCCGGAATCTGACAAAGCCATTTTTCATATGTGGATCTGCCTTTCCAGTACGGGCGTATCTCCTCCACAAAGATCCGGCGGTCTTCCTCTCTCAGAAAAAACGGATCATACTCTCTTGTACTGATGGTATCAAGCTCCGCATCCAATACCGACCAGCAGGTATCCGGACAGAGGAGCCCCCCTCTTTGTTTACTTCCGGAATTCCCCACAATCAGCTCATCTTCCCAGATCTTAACCGTTTTTTCCATACATTGTTTCCGAAAAGCATAGGCTTTTTGTACCACCTGAGGTTCTCCTTCTGATTCCTGAAAACCTCTGGTCAAAATGCGGGCATTTTCCAGATCCATCTCCGGTCTGACAGCCAGCACCCGCTCCTTCAGCCGCCTGACTCGCTCCATATATTTTTTCTCTTCCATAATATCCACTCCCAGCATTACAGTTTTCCCAGTTCAATACACCGGTCAACGCAGGCTTTCACGCCTTCCGACAGGCAGCTGTCAAATCCCAGTTCCTCCATCTTTTCCAGCGCCGCCACCGTTGTTCCGCCCGGCAGCCGTAATTTACCTTCCAGAGTTTCCACGCTCATCCCGGAATCCAGAATTGTCTGGGCGCTTCCCTTCATGGTCTGTGCAAAAAGGCGGATGGCCGTCTCCCTTTCAAATCCCAGACGCACCGCCTCTTCCACAATTACCCTGGTCATGTGATAAAAATATCCCGGTGCGGAACCGTTAAAGGCAACCACTTCCGTCATCAGCTTTTCCGGAATCTCTTCCAGGATGCCGCAGCTTCCAAGAAATTTCTCTACTTTCTTATAACCCTCTTCCGACACACTGTCCGTGTGAGAAACAGCAAACGCTCCCATTCCCACCTGTGCCGTCAGAGTCGGCATACAGCGAACCACTTTACAGTCCATCCCCAGATGCTCCTGATACCACTGATTGGTAATCCCCGCCACAACCGACAGAATCACAGTATCTTTGTGGAAAGCTCCTTTTACTTCCTCTATGACGGAGCCGATCACCTGGGGCGTTACCGCCATGAGAACCACCGGGGCTCCTGATACCAGCTGCCCAATGGACTCATAAACCTCATACCCTTTGGCCGAAAACTCTGCTCTGACTGTCTCTGAGATATCAAAAACACCGATCTCACTGTTGGAAAAAGCTCCTCCTTTTTCCACACCCGCCAGGATGGCCCTTACGATATTACCTCCTCCGATACATCTTACTTTTGCACTCATACTTTTCTTCTCCTTTCTTCATCCATTTGCTTTGACTGACAGCCCGTTCTTTTCGGTATACCGTTTCAGTATCAGCGAACCTGTCATCCCCAGCACAGCCCAGACGGCCAGCCAGACCAACATAATATTAAAACCTGTTTCCACATTTCCCTGCTGCTCTCCGTACCGTATAAACCGACTCACTACCGGAGCGGAGAAAGCATCCGGCGTAAAGCCGATGACAGAAATGATTCCTGTGGCAAGCCCCGTCATCTCCCTGGAAATCCCCGCCTCTCCCAATATGGACCAGTAGGTGGATTTGATGATATTGGCAAAAAAACCCAAAATCAACGTGACTGCCACACAGACAAAGATCAGATTGGAGGTCAGGAAAATACCGGCTACTGACAGAACCTCCAGCAGAAAAATAACAAAAAGCCCTTTCCCCTTGCAGCTGAATTTGTCAATAACCACGCCCCCTATCAGCCCGGCGAACAGAACCACCACGTAGCTTCGGACGATGGACAGCGTACTGGACAACCCGTCCGGCAGGTTAAGTACCCGTGTTCCATAAGTTCCCATATATCCGTTGACCGTGGTCCATACCGTAAACCCGCTCATAATAACAAAAATGCAGATCCATACAGAAGGACTTTTCAGCAGTCTGCCTGCCGTTTCAAAGAGATTATCCTTTTTCTCGCTGACCTTTTGGCCTTCAGCGGAAATATCATCCTTCGGAATAAATATAATAATGGCAACGATCAGTGCAAAAAACACAACCGCATTGATTATCAGCATGATCCGAAATCCTACGGCAGCCTGTCCGAAGGCATTGACTGCTCCCAGTGAAATGAATGATACCACAGCCTGTCCGATGCCCCGGATCGCCTCGCTGCTTCCATACAACCGGGCCTGCTCATCTTCTCTTCCCAGATTTCTGACCGCTTTCAGATAAGCCGACCAGAATGTAATCACACTGAAGGTTCCAAACATGGCATGGATCACGCACAACGCCCAAAACCCGGGATAGAAGCAGTACCACACCGTAGCCGCAAACATTCCCGCCGCCGATAGTATCAAAAGATGCTTGGCGCTGAATTTCTCAGCCAGAAAACCTCCCGGCAGATAACCGATCAGCGCAAAGACTCCGTAAATTCCTCCCAGCGTACCAATCTGCACATCCGTAATCTGAAGCGCTTCGATCATCTGATCATAAAAAGTAAAACGCAAAAAAGGTGTCAGATACACCATGCCGGCCATAATACTTAGAATAACCAGCGCAATCATTTTTCTTCCCTTTCCCATATGTACACCCCTTCCTTTCAATTTGTAATCATTGATTACATTTATAATATCTCACTTTCGCTTATTAATGTCAATAATAAGTTCAATCCATCGTAAAAAGCAGTTATTTTCTTGTATTTTCATCGTTTTATAAGGTTTTTTCGCTAACTTTACTGTAATCAATAATTACATTTAATTTCAAATGAAGTGTATTCAATATTTTCATTTTGTCCATCACAGCAAGCCGTTCGCTGTCCGGTCATATCGCACAAAAAAAGCGGGAGATTTCTCTCCCGCTCCTTGGTCAGCTTTAACCTTCAATGGAAATATATTTCTTTTCTTTCACTGCTTTTTCATCCTTTTTGGGAACTGTCAGCTTCAGAATACCGTTTTCAAAACGTGCCTGAATCTCTTCCTGTGTCACTCCTTTTCCTACATAAAAGCTTCTGCTCATATTTCCTGAATAACGTTCACGGCGAATATATCTGCCCTTTTCATCTTTCTGGTCATTGCTGGTGTCTTTTGTCACCGTAATGGTCAGATATCCGTTCTCCAGCTGAGCATTGATATCTTTCTTTTCCACTCCCGGCATATCGATATCCAGTTCGTAAGCCCCATCTGTCTCTTTCACATCTGTTTTCATCAGACCAGCTGTACTGCCGCCGTGTCTTCCAAAAAATTCTCTTTCAAATGGAAAATCCATCCAGTCATCAAATAAGTTTTCTCCAAAAATACTAGGCATCATCATAAGTCATATCTCCCTTCACTTAATACTATCTTTTTTATATTACTCTTTTGCAGTTTCATACCAGAACTTCAGGTTTCATTTTCATCACTTCCTTTGTTCTATATGTACTATAACACCTATATCTTATTTTGTAAAGAGTAAATCTCCTTTTTTTCTGTGAACTTTTTGTGAAATTCATTTTTCTATATAAAACAGGCAGCGCCGTATTGGCACTGCCCGCTTTTGTATTTTCATTACTCCTCTTCTGTTTCTTCGCTTTCCTGCGTCGGCACCGAATTATGAACAGCCGACACAACCACCACAACGGCCTCCATATCTTCTGCCAGTTCAATTTCCGGATTTTTCGCAATATCCAGATCCTTCACTTTGATAGAATCACCCACATGCATATGTCCCACATCCAGTCTCACACTGTCTACTAGCGCCGACGGATATGCCTTATAAGGAATTTCGCTGATCAGCAGCTGAACCACGCCTTCTGCTGCTTTTTCATGATTTTCCAGAATAACCTCAGCCACGGAATTTACTTTTTCATTGCTTACCAGCGCCTGGAAATCAATCTCATCTACTCTTCCTGCCATGGAATTATACTGCACTTCCTTAATCAGCACATCATAATCCTTTCCATCCACATTCAGCATAATCTGACTGCCTCTGTGGTCAGTTTTCAGCAGGCGCTCCACATCGCTTTTCACCATTTTCACCGGCACGGACCCTTCCATATCCCTGCCAAATACGTTTCCTGTAACAAATCCTTCACGTCTTAATTTCTTTGCCTTAACATCCATGCTTCTTTTTTCAGCTTTTAAAGTATTCATTTATCTTTTCCTCCAAAAATCTGATTGCTTAGCAGCCTTCAACTTTACATTTCTGTAAAGAGGGTTGTTAAGTAGGTCTTTTTTTGTTACATATATATTATAACAGGCATAGCAAAATCAGATTAACCAATAATATGATTTTTCTTTCTTATTTTTTATGCATATTATCTAATTTCTTGTATGGCGATTTATATATTTTGCCTTATACTTGGAATAGACAATAGTCTGATCCTTATAAAGACTGTAATATCCCGATGCAGCAAAGCTGATGGCCACTGCGATCAGATAAAAGGAAACTCCTTCAAATCCAAAAAGTTCAAATGCAATCAGTATGGAGGTAATGGGACAATTGGTCACACCGCAGAAAAGAGCAGCCATCCCCGCCGCCGCGCACAGAGAAGGGGAAAGCCCCAGTAACTGCCCCATGACGCATCCCAGCGTCGCCCCGATGCAAAAGGAGGGCACGATCTCTCCGCCGCGAAAACCGGCCCGCATGGTTATGGCCGTCAAAATCAGCTTTATCAAAAAAGCCTCCGGCCTGGCCTTTCCCGACTCCACCGCCTGCTCAATCAGGTTGTTGCCCGCTCCCATATAATCAGTCGTACCCAGCAAAAGAGTAATGCCAATGATGATAAGACCGGCAGCAAAGACCCGCAGATAAGGATTTTTAAGCCATTTGCTGTAAAGTTTCCCCGCCTCCCCCAGCGCAGCGCAGAAAAGAATGCTCACCGCCGCGCAGGCGAGGGCTATGACCCCCATTTTCAATCCGTTTTGCAGCGTAAGCTGGGGAATCCCCGACACATGGAAACTTTCCGGATGAATACCGAAACTTGCCGCAAATTCCGATGCAATCAGAGCCGATATCACACAGGGCAGCAAAGCCGCATAGTACATGATACCCACGCTGACCACTTCCATGGAAAAAACAGCCGCCGCCATAGGCGTTCCGAACACAGCTGCAAACGCTCCGCTCATGCCGCACATGACAATCACATGGCGGTCCTCTTCATCCAGGCGTATCACACGGCCAATCTGATTGCCGATGCTTCCGCCCAACTGAATGGCAGCTCCCTCTCTTCCGGCAGAACCGCCGGCCAGATGGGTGAGAATCGTGGAAACAAAAATCAGAGGAGCCGCACGGAAAGGCACGTCATCCTTGGAACGGATAAAAGACAGCACCTGATTTGTCCCCCTGTCTTCTTTTCCTATTTTTTGATACAGAAATACTATAATAAGCCCTGCCGCCGGAAGCGCAAAAATAAGCTGAGGATATCTGCCCCTCACATTTGTCACACAGGCAAGGGCTGCAGCGAACAGACTGCTGCAGCCGCCCACAATGGTTCCGGTAACAGCAGCCAGAATCAGCCATTTTATGAAATTGCCCATATCACGCCACACTCTGCCGGCATAATACTGCACAAGCTGTTTTTTAGGAATCTTTCCTTTTGTGTTTCCCATTATCCCACTCCTCATTTTTCAATCCGCTCAGTTCGTAATAGAATATGTACTGCTGCATCACTCCCTGAAATCCCCGGTACCGCCTGTTGGGAAAGCCGCGTTTATAATGCTCTTTCAGCACCTGCAAAATATGCGTATCCTTCGGAAAGGCCTGCAGGTGATGCAGTGCAAACAGACAGATACAGTCAGCCACCTTCTCACCGACGCCAAAAAGCTTCATTAACTCCTCTTTCGCTCTTTTATAGGGCATTTTCTCTATTTCATCCAGCTTTACCTCGCCCTGCACAACGCTTCGGGCCGACCGTACCACATACTTGCTCCGGTATCCCAGATTACATTTTTTCAATTCATCCTCCTCAAGAAGCGAAAGCTCCCGGGCCTGCGGAAAGGCGTAATACACCTTTCCCTGGGATGATATCATTTTTTCGCCGTATCTCTCGCAGATATTCTGAATACACCTGCGTATTCTGGGGATATTATTCTGCTGGGATATCAGAAAAGATACGATCATTTCCCAGAGATCCTGCCGGAGAATCCGTATCCCTTCTCCTGCGTGCGCCGCACGGCACAGATATTTGTCATTGGGGTTTATCTGGCGGATATAAGCGCCGTAATCCCTATCCAAATCAAAGTATTCCATCCAGAACGTTTCATACTCCTTTTCATCGCAGTCAAAAAAGCATTCCCGCCCCTGCTGCTTCACCTCAAGATAGTGATTTCCGGCTATCACCTGGTACGTATCATCCCCTGCAGACTGCATGCGAAAACACTGCCCGGATTCACAGATCTGAGAAAGGGAAAAATTTTCTATCGTTTTTGTAACCATATTTCACCCAAAAAGGCCGGTCACCTCTGACCAGCCTTCTTTTCTTTATTTTTCAAACAGATGCTCCATCAGCATCCAGCCTTCTTCCAGCTTTACTCCGGACAAAGCCGCTTCCTTTTCATTGTAAACCCAGGAATGATCCCCTTTTTCCGTGCTGTCGTAAAGCAGATAAGGAACGGGATCTGAGGTGTGCGTTCTGACACGGATAGGCGTGGGATGATCCGGAAGCACCAGCATCCGGTAATCTGTGCCCGCAGCGTCTAAACCTTCTTTTACAGGGCGAATCACACGCTGATCCAGATACTCAATGGCCTGCACCTTTCTCTCTACGCTGCCCTGGTGCCCCATTTCATCAGGAGCTTCCACATGGATGTAGGCGAAATCGTACCCCTCCTGTGTCAGCGCCTTTACCGCAGCATCGGCCTTTCCTTCATAATTGGTATGCAGACCGCCGTTGGCTCCTTCCACCGTTATATTATCCATACCGGCTCCCACGGCAATCCCTTTCAGCAGATCAACCGCAGAAATCATCACGCCCTTCTTATGGTATTTTTCATAAAAAGAGGATAGCGCCGGTTTCGTCCCGGCTCCCCAGAACCAGATACTGTTGGCAGGATTTTTTCCCTGTCTCTTTCTTTCCAGATTCAGGGGATGGTTAGAAAGAATCTCCCAGCTTTTCTTCTGCATTTCCCGCAGAACCGAATCAGCCGGAAGCCAGGAACCGATCACCTGACCCAGTATATCATGAGGCGGGGTCAGCTCCACCACATTTCCTTTTGCCCAGATCAGGCAGTGACGGTAGCTGGTTCCCAGATAAAACCGGTAAGTTTCATTTTCCAGTTCTTTCCTCACGGCCTCCAGAAGAATCTGAGCGTCTTCGGTGCTGATCTCATCGGAGCTGTGATCTATGATTTTCTTTTCCTCATAGTCTCCTTCCTCCGACAGCGTCACCAGATTGCAGCGAATGGCCACATCATCCGCTTTCATATCAACTCCGATGCTTAAAGCTTCCAGAGGAGATCTTCCTGTATAATAGACCTTCGGATCATACCCCATCACGGAAAGGTTTGCCGTATCACTGCCCGGACTCATGCCCCCTGGAATGGTATGGACCATGCCGATTTCCGACATACGGGCCAGTTCATCCATGACGGGAGTACAGGCGTATTCCAGCGGTGTTTTTTCATCCAGCCGGGCAATGGTTTCATCCGCCATGCCATCGCCCAGAATTACTACGTATTTCATAAATCTCCTCCGGATCTTAAATCCTTGCCCGGATCATGCTGATGATGCCGTCCAGCTGGCCGGCTTTTTCTTTATACTGCGCTTCTGTCATGACCGGTGTGACGAAAGCGAATTCTTCCGGCATATCTGCCAGCTGCCAAATCTGCGCTTCGCCGAAAAGTTCTTTTACTTTGCTTTCTTTTTCCGCCGGCGTGCCCTGCACTCTGACAAAGAACCGTCCCTTCACCCGACTGATATCCATCAGCTCCAGCTTTTTGCTGCTCCAGTGCATCATAATATTCCGGTTCAGATGCTTTGCCTCATCCACCACATCGGCTACCACTGCGCTGGCTGTTGGCAGTTTTCCCGCGCCGCTTCCATAGAACATGGCGTCTCCCAGCACATTGCCGTGAACAAAGATCGCATTAAATACCCCGTTCACGCTGAAAAGAGGGCTGGAGCCGTCAATCATCACAGGACTCACCATGGCATAAAATTCTTCTCCCTCTTTCCGACTGGTTGCCAGCAGTTTAATGCTGGTTCCCATAGCGTTGGCATACTTAATATCCGCAGCCGTTATCTTTGTGATGCCTTCTGTATAGACTTCTTCATAGTTTACAGATCTTCCAAATGCCAGAGAGGACAGAATGGCAATTTTACGGCAGGCGTCATAGCCCTCCACATCCGCCTCCGGGTTGCGTTCCGCGTACCCCTTATCCTGGGCTTCCTTCAGAACCTCCTCAAAATCAGAGCCTTTGGCGCTCATTTCCGTCATGATATAATTGGTCGTTCCGTTCAAAATACCGGTAATCTCATCGATCTCATCCGCCGTCAGTGAAGAATTCAGCGCACGGATAATGGGAATGCCGCCTCCGCAACTGGCCTCAAACAGATAGTTGATGTTTTTCTGTCTGGCGATTTCCAGAAGCTCCACGCCATGCTTGGCCACCAGCTCTTTGTTGGAGGTGCACACACTTTTTCCGCTTTCCAGCGCGCGTCTGGTAAAGGTAAGAGCCGGCTCAACGCCGCCCATCACTTCTACCACGATTTTTACCTCTGGGTCGTTTGCAATCACGTCAAAATCATGGACGATCTTTTCCTGTATGGGATCTCCGGGAAAATCCCGCAGATCCAGCACATATTTGATATTAATTTCTTCCCCGGCTTTTTTGGCGATACTGTCATAGTTGGTATTGATAACTTCCACAACTCCGGAACCCACAGTGCCATAGCCCAACACAGCAATATTAATCATACTTTCCTCTCCTTATATTATATCGTATCTTTGCGCACAGACAGCGCCTTCCATTTCAGATAGGCGTTGATGAAAGAGTCAATGTCCCCATCCAGCACCTGATCCACAGTGCCCCGTTCCTCATTGGTCCGGTGATCCTTCACCATGGTATAAGGCTGCAGAACATAAGAACGAATCTGATTTCCCCAGCCAATCTCCGTCACTTCACCGCGGATACCGGAAAGCTTCGCTTCATTCTCCTGCTGCTTCAGCAGATACAGCTTGGCTTTCAGCATCTGCATGGCCTTGTCCTTGTTCATATGCTGGGAACGTTCATTCTGACACTGTACCACGATCCCCGTGGGGAAATGGGTAATACGGATGGCGGAAGACGTCTTGTTGATATGCTGTCCTCCTGCTCCGCTGGAACGGTACGTATCGATACGGATATCTTCATCCTTAATTTCTACATCCACCTCTTCTTCTATATCCGGCATTACATCGCAGGACACAAAGGAAGTCTGCCGTTTGCCCGCCGCATTGAAAGGCGAGATCCTCACCAGACGGTGAACCCCTTTTTCTGATTTCAGATAACCGTAGGCATTTTCACCATGAACCTCAAAGGTCACTGATTTGATTCCGGCCTCCTCGCCGTCCAGATAGTCCAGAACCTCCACGCTGTACCCTTTTCGCTCCGCCCAGCGGCTGTACATACGGTACAGCATGCCGGCCCAGTCGCAGGATTCCGTTCCGCCGGCTCCTGCATGAAGGGTTACGATCGCATCACTTCCGTCATACTCTCCGGAGAGGAGGGTTTTCACCCGGATATTTTCAAAATCCTTCTTAAACTGATCAAGAAGCTCCTCTATCTCCGGTATTACCGAAGAATCGTTTTCCTCATACCCCATTTCAATCAGAGTTTCCATATCCTCTTTCTGAGATATAAGATTCTGATACGTCTCCATGTCATCCTTCAGGCTTTTCAGTTCCTTCATCATTGCCTGGGATTTTTCCGGATCGTCCCAGAAATTGGGAGCCTCCATTTCCATCTCTAATTCCTGAACCCGCTTTTCCTTGTTAGCCAGGTCAAAGTGAATCCCTCACTTCCACTAATGGTTCTGTATAGGAATTTAAAATTGTTTTAAACTGATCCAGTTCAACCATAGCTTCACCTTCTTTCTGAATATTTTATTTTTTTATGCTTTTCTTCCGCAGCACTGTTTATACTTTTTACCGCTTCCGCAGGGGCAGGGATCATTGGGATAAATCTTCTCTGCCGTACGCTGCTGCGGTTTTTTAGGTCCGCTGTCGTCCTTATTGGTTCCCGTTACCTGAGCTACCTGCTCTCTCTCTACCTTCTGCTCTATCCTTACGTGGTACAGAAGACGCAGGGTATCCTGCTGAATAGAGGAAATCATATCGTTAAACATGTCATAGGCAGCCATTTTGTATTCCACCTTGGGATCTTTCTGTCCGTAAGCCTGCAGACCGATGCCCTGCCGCAGCTGATCCATATCGTCGATGTGATCCATCCATTTCCGGTCGATCACTTTCAGAAGAATCACTCGCTCCAGCTCACGCAGCTGCTCCGCCTCGGGAAATTCCGCTTCCTTCAGCTCATACAGTTTTACAGCCTCTTCCTTCAGCTTCTGCTTGCATTCATTTTTCTTCAGATCCTTTACCCGCTCCGGGGTCAGAGTTTCAACGGGAATAATGGGCAGCAGCACGGAATTGATTTCACTCAGATCCCATTCGGAAGAATCATTATCCTCGTTGATGCACATATCTACGGCGCTGTCCACCGTATCTGTGATCATCTTGTAGATGGCGTCCCGCATGTTTTCTCCATCCAGCACGCGGCGGCGCTCTTTATAAATAATCTCTCTCTGCTCGTTGTTTACCTGGTCATACTCCAGCAGATTTTTACGGATTCCGTAGTTATTGCTCTCAATTTTCTTCTGGGCTTTCTCAATGGCGTCTGAGAGCATCTTGTGTTCAATCTGTTCGTTTTCAGCAACACCCAGATGGGTAAACACGCCCATCAGCCTTTCCGAACCGAACAGGCGCATCAGATCGTCTTCCAGAGAGATGTAGAACCGGGATTCTCCGGGATCCCCCTGACGTCCGGAACGGCCGCGCAACTGATTATCGATTCGCCTTGACTCATGACGCTCCGTACCGATGATCTTTAAGCCTCCCGCCTCCCGGGACACATCATCCAGCTTGATATCCGTTCCACGTCCGGCCATATTGGTGGCGATTGTTACTGTGCCTGCCACACCGGCCTGGGCTACAATTTCAGCCTCCAGCTCATGGAACTTGGCATTGAGCACCTGGTGCTGAATACCCTCTCTTTTCAGCATGCCGCTTAAAAGTTCCGATGTTTCGATGGTAATGGTACCCACCAGAACAGGCTGCTGTTTCTCATGGGCTTCTTTGATAGCTTCCACCACCGCACGGAATTTTTCTTTTTTCGTCATATACACCGCGTCGTCCATATCCACACGGATCACCGGCTTGTTGGTGGGAATCTCAATAACGTCCATACCGTAAATATCCCGGAACTCCTGCTCTTCCGTCAGCGCCGTACCGGTCATACCGGCTTTCTTATCATATTTGTTAAAGAAATTCTGGAACGTGATGGTGGCCAGCGTCTTGCTCTCACGGCGCACCTTCACATGCTCTTTCGCCTCGATGGCCTGATGAAGTCCGTCAGAATAACGGCGTCCCGGCATGATACGTCCGGTAAATTCATCTACGATAAGCACCTGATCGTCTTTTATTACGTAGTCCTGATCCTTAAACATCAGGTTATGAGCCCGCAGAGCCAGGATAATATTGTGCTGAATCTCCAGATTTTCCGGATCGGCCAGGTTTTCGATGCTGAAGAATTTCTCCACTTTCTTGACTCCGGCCTCCGTCAGATTGACAATCTTATCCTTCTCATTGACCACAAAGTCGCCTGTCTCCGTGATCTCCTCGCCCATGATGGCCGCCATCTTGGTCATCTCGCCGCTGGCTTCTCCACGCTCCAGCTGACGCGCCAGGATATCACACACCTCATAAAGCTTGGTGGATTTTCCGCTCTGTCCGGAAATAATAAGCGGTGTTCTGGCCTCATCGATCAATACGGAGTCCACCTCGTCGATGATGGCATAATGAAGATCCCTTTGTACCAGCTGCTCTTTATAAATTACCATGTTGTCACGAAGATAGTCGAATCCCAGTTCGTTGTTGGTCACATAGGTAATGTCGCAGTTGTAAGCCTCCCGCCGCTCGTCGCTTTTCATGGAATTCAGCACAACGCCCACTGTCAGCCCCAGGAATTCGTGAACCTTTCCCATCCACTCGGCATCACGATGCGCCAGATAATCATTGACGGTGACGATATGAACCCCTTTTCCTTCCAGGGCATTCAGATACGCCGGCAAAGTAGACACCAGCGTCTTTCCTTCACCTGTTTTCATTTCCGCAATACGGCCCTGATGCAGTATAATACCGCCGATCAGCTGTACCCGGTAATGTTCCATATTCAGTACTCGCCTGGCGGCTTCCCTCACCGCTGCATAAGCTTCCACCAGGATATCATCCAGAGAAGCACCGCCGGCCAGACGCTCTTTAAACTCTTTTGTCTTGTCTCTCAGTTCACTGTCACTGAGCGCCTGCATGGTCGGTCGAAGTTCCTCAATCTGATCCACCAGGGGCAGGATTCGTTTTACCTCACGGGAACTATGGGTTCCAAAGATTTTTTCCACTAATTTCATTTTTCGTTTATTCGCTCCTGCAATATTTAATTCCTATCGTTTTTATAAAATCACGTTCTATTTTAACACTTTTTATCCACATGGTCAATTGCCATATATCCGACCATGGCCGTGGCGATCATCCTGCCGTCCGATTCCGCAAAAGCCTCTTCTGTCACATTGATCATCCGTTTCCCAAGATGTGTGACCCTGGCTTTAATCACCAGATTTTCTCCCGGCATCAGCGGTGTGGTATAGCTCACGTTCAGATACACCGTAGGCGTCTTTTTGCACAGAGAGGATATCTGCACCAGGAGACCTCCCTGATTGTCAAACATAGTGGCCGTCACCCCGCCGTGAAGTGTCCCCAGCGGATTCAGTTCCCAGTCCTTCAGCTCATAGCGCATCACCAGTTCTTTTTTCGCATAGCTGCAGGAAATAAGCTGCGGTTCCAGCATATAAACAATACTGCCCTGACGGCTCACCCTCCATTTCAGATTTTTTTGGGCCATTTCCCGAAAGGCATTTTCTTTGTCCTGTTCATCATCTCCTTCCAGCCGGCTTCTGAATTCTTCATAATCAATCACATTCATTTCCTCCGTAAAAACGGGGTCTTTTGTAAAATAGATGCGTTTTACAAAGACCCCTTTGTCTTACATGGATTTTCTTTCTGCAATCTCCGCCATCTTGGCGTCATTGAGACGGGTGTCTCCGTGTACCCTGCTGTATGAAAGATATCCGTTCATTCTGTCTATCTTTGTCAGATTTCTGGATCCGCAGACGGGACATACATCCATCTCCAGTTCCTGGTGGCCGCAGTCATCACAGTAGGCCAGCGACAGATTTACCCCTTCATAGTAGCCCAGATCCATGGCCCTGTAAATCAGGGACTTAATCGCTTCCACATTATAGTCGATGGGATATCTGACATACTGTATTTTCCCACCGTTGCACAGTTCCCAGAAACGCCCTTCCAGATCCTGCTTCTCAATGGGGGTAATATCCTCCGTCACATGGCAGTGGAAGCTGTTGCTGACGTAGGGACGATCTGACACTCCCCTGACAATGCCGTATTTTTTCCGGAACTGCTCCACCTGAAGCCCGCACAGGCTCTCCGCCGGCGTGCCGTAGATGGCATATAAAATTCCGTCCTGTTCCTTAAACTTCGTCACTTTATCATTGATGTACTGAAGCACTTCCAGCGCAAATTCTCCGTCCTCTGCAATGGACTTTCCGTTGTAAAGCTCCTGCAGCTCGTTTAACGCTGTGATTCCAAAGGAGGCGGTCATGGGTTTTAATATCGGTCTTATTTTATCGGAAGGCTTCAGATGGCCGCCGTAAAATCCGCCCTCGCAGTACCCCAGCGGATTGGTGGAGGCTCTCATCTCACCCAGATAATCAAAGGTTCTTATATGAAGCTGACGGATCATCTCCAGATAAAAGTCCAGCACCTCATAAAAGTCCCTGTTCTCCATCCGGGATTTGGCAAGAATCATGGGAAGATGGAGACTGACGGCTCCGATATTGAACCTTCCCACAAATACCGGCTTATCATCCGGGTCCGCCGGATTCATCCCTCCCCTTTCATACCAGGGGCTTAAAAACGCCCGGCAGCCCATGGGGCTGATCACTCTTTTGTACTGCTTATACATACTGGAAATATATCCCTTGCCCGTCATGGACAGCCAGTCCGGATACATGGTTTTGGCGGAGCACTGTACTCCGGCCTCAAACACATCCTCGCAGCTTTTTCCCGGTCCATGAAGGTCTTTGTCGAAAAGGAACACGATCTTTGGAAAAAGCACCGGTTTTTTATGTCCCTTTTTCCCCTGACCTTCTTTGTGAACCTCCAGCAAAGAAAGGGAAATCATCTTTTCAAAGCGGCCGCAGCCCAGTCCCATGGTAACGGTAACGAAGGGATAATCACCCCTGGAAGATCCCACCGTGTTCAGCTTGTATTCGATTCCCTGCCAGCCCTGATCACAGTCCCGGCGCACCTTGTCCATGGCGTAGCGGCGGGCCGTCTCCTCCCGGCCGCTCCAGCTGTCATCGGCATACTTTAAGAATTCATTGTAATATTTGTCATAGCTTTTCTGCGCATAGGGGCCCAGGATTTTATCCACTTCAGGCACCGTAAAGCCGCCGTACTGCTGAGCCGCCGTACTTAAGATAATATCTCCCATTACGTCAAAGGCAGTATCCAGTGTCTTGGGCTCATTGTACCATACATTTCCCATTTCGAATCCGTCCCTGAGCACCGCCGCCACATCGAAAAGACAGCAGTTCATGGTATCCAGACGGGCGGACTGGTCATGAATATAAATATATCCGTCCTTGCATGCCTGAAGCTCATTGCGGTTCATAAAAAACTTCCGGTACAGCTCTTTATTCAGCTCGTTAAAAATCAGACTGCGCTTGGTCGCCACCAAGGCGCTGTCGGTGTTGGCGTTGCTCTTATCTCCGATATACCGGATAGACTGGCTTTTCGTATAGACATCATCCATCATGTGTATGAAGTCGACTTTATAGTTCCTGTAGTCTCTGTAGCTTTTGGCCACCGCCGGGTTTACTTCTTCCAGCGCTCCTTCCACGATATTATGCATATCCTGGATGGGAATTTCCGTTTTATTCAGGCTGGCCGCCCGATCTGTGGCATACCTGCAGATAAAATCAATCTCCTCCTCTGAAAACTCGTAGAGGATGCGGCCTGCCGATTTATTCACAGCTCTGACGATTTTATCCGCATTAAACTCTTCTCTGGTTCCATCTTTCTTAATGATATAAATCATCTTCTGCCTCCAAACATCAATACCATATCTTGTATTTCTTTCACATCTTGTTCACTATATTTTGTATGAATCAGTATAGCATGCCTTTTTCAAAAAGAAAAGGGCAAATTCTGTCAGCGGGTAATATTTTTCAGCCACCGGCCGGAACGATACCGTATGACAGAAAAGGGCAGCTTTATGATTTCATCAAAGGAAATCACCACGTACACCGCCGGCACCGGCCATTTCAGCACAAAAGCCGCTATGCAGCCCAGAAAAACGGCGCAGCCCCACAGCCCTGCAAAATCCAGTATCAGCCCGATCCTGGTATCTCCGCCGGCACGGAATATGCCTACAATAAAAATTGTACCCATACTCTGGAACACACAGAAATAGGAAAGGATAAGCATCATGTATCCCAGATACCGGGACGCCTCCGGCGTCATAACCATAAAAGTCAAAACTGCCGGACGCACAACAAGCAGGATAAAGACTGCTCCAATCACCCCCACTATTGCGGCCAGCCTGATAAATCGCCCGGCCTGAACCTTTGCCCTCTGAGGGTGCCCCTCGCCCAATGTCTTCCCCAGCACAATAGCCGCCGCATTGCCAAGCCCCAGCGACACCACCATAGCCAGCTGTCGGCTGGTTTGGGTGACCGAGTGCGCCGCAACAGCCGCACTGCCCAGATGTCCCATCATTGCGCTGAGCATAGCCATCCCGCTTCCCCACACCAGTTCATTAATAATGACAGGCATGGCGTAATGAACAAAATCTCTGGTCAGCTGTCTGTCACGTACCATAAGAAGCTTCAGCCGGATATTCAGGATATCATTGCAGCGTTTGTTGTAAAACAGGATAATAATAAATTCTGTCACCCTTGCCAGCAATGTACCCAGCGCCGCGCCGGCTGTCCCCATGGCCGGAAAGCCAAAAAGGCCAAAAATAAAAATCGCGTTAAAAATCACATTGACACACAGCGAAACAGCATATGTGACCATGCCGACCAGAACGCGTTCCACGCTCCGAATCAGGTTCAGATACGTCATATTGACAGCCATCAAAAGATAAGAAAAGGCCACAATTTTCAGATAGGGAATCCCCGCCGCAATAATCGCTTCCTCACGTGTAAAGATCAGCATCAGCTGTCTCGGGATCAAAAGCGCCGCCGCCATAAAAACCACACCGGCAGCGACAGCGATTCTCATAGAGATTCCGAAAATTTTTTCTATTGTTTCCGTGTCCTTTTTTCCCCAGTACTGAGCCGTCAAAACCGCTGCGCCGGACGACATTCCAAGCATCAGAATATTTAAAATAAAACTCACCTGATTGGCAAGAGAGCCGGCCGAAAGGGCCGTCTCTCCTACCATTCCCAACATAATAACGTCCGCCGCCGTCACTCCCACATTGATCAGATTCTGCAGCGCCATGGGCAGCACAAGCGCAAACACCATTTTATAAAACTGTTTCTTTTCCATTATAAGTATTCTCTTTTCCGCCGTATATTTTTCTTAAGCCTGATTTCCCGGTTCAAAAACCGTTTCCGTCGGACTGAGCCTGACCCTGAAGTCCTCAGAACCGTATTCCGCCGCCGTGATCATCTGTCCCTCTTTCAGATACAGATTCTTAAACTCCGCACCATATCCGGTTCCAGAACCGGCATCCGAAAGCATCACGGGTGAATAATATTCATACATGTCACTCTCCGTAATCTCCAGCGTTCCCACGCCCGACAGCAGCTGTGCATCGTAAAATCCTGCCGGAATATCCTTTCCCGCCTCCCAGGAATCTCCAAATTTTATTTCATAAGTTTCCGTAAGAGGATTGTCCTGCCCTTTCTGCATGGTATCCATCTGGGCATTCTCCGTTTCCAAAAGAACTTTCACTTCTCCTGCCACTTCCAGGACGCCCCCTTCAAACAGCTGGTATCCTTCCACAGCCTGGACACCATACTCCGCATCCGCCGCCAGAAAAACACTTTCATATATGTCATTCTGCTCATCATCCAGTATAACGCTTCCGTATAGATAAGGATCATCATCAGCCAGGGAAATATCATAGGTCCCTGCCGGGAGCTGCTGGCCTCCCACATAACGCCCCTGGGTCAGCTCCACAGCATAAGCTTCTCCTTCAGCAGGCATTACCGCCTCCGGCTGCTCCTCCATACTGTAATCATAATCGTAGCTGAAGTCATAATCATCCCAATCATATTCATAATCGTCCAGAAAATCCAGATCATAACTTTCGGCAGCTTCTTTTTCTTCCCACTGCTTCGTCAGATTTAAAAATGCTCCCATCACGATAAAAACCAGCGCCATAACACTCACCGCGATACCGGTTTTTCCGGCTTTTCCGGTTTTCGCCTGTTTTGGGTATGTAACTTTTTTCTTCCCTGACAGGTACTGCTTATTCTGACTCTGTTTTTGTCTCTGAACCGCCTGACGGCTGGTCTGGTTCACCTTTCTTACCGCCGCAGCGTCATCCGACTGCCTGGTCACGTTCAGCTCATATTTTTTCCGTCTCCGGGAATAGTCCATTCCGCAGTCCTGGCAGCGGTTGTTTACGATACGTCCGTCACACAGTTCACATCTGAAATTTGCCACAGACTTCCCCTCCCTCCTGTATTCCTCTCATTTATATTTTCATTGTACTTGCTTTCACCCGCTCTTTCAAGACTCTCCTTACGAAAGTTTTTTTGACGTCAGCACTTGTAAAGCAGGCACAATCTATGTATAATGAATCCATTAAACAGAAACAGGGAGGAGTATGTATTATGGAACATTTAATAATTCCCGAACATTACCACTCAGCGCTGAATCTTCATGATACACAGGTGGCAATTAAAACCGTCAAGGATTTTTTTCAGAAAGCTTTATCGGATCAGCTGAATCTTCTGCGCGTCACAGCGCCTCTTTTTGTTCAGCCCCAATCCGGTCTCAACGATAATCTCAACGGCGTGGAGCGCCCCGTGACTTTCGGCATCAAGGAACAGAACGATGACGAAGCTGAAATCGTCCATTCTCTTGCCAAATGGAAACGGTATGCTCTGCAGAAATACGGTTTTGTACATGGAGAAGGACTGTATACCGATATGAACGCCATCCGGCGTGATGAAGTCACCGACAATATTCATTCTATTTTTGTCGATCAGTGGGACTGGGAACTCATCATTGACCGCAGCGAACGGAACATGGATAAGCTGCAGGAAATTGTAAGAAAAGTTTACAAAGCCCTGAAAAAGACGGAAAAATACATGGCGATTCAGTATGATTATATAGAAGAAATTCTTCCAAAAGACATTTATTTTATTACATCTCAGGAACTGGAAGATATGTATCCGGACTGTACGCCCAAGGAACGGGAATACAAAATCGTCAAAGAAAAGGGCGCAGCATTTATCATGCAGATCGGAGATTACCTGGCTTCCGGCGAAAAACACGACGGCCGCGCTCCGGATTATGACGACTGGACTTTAAACGGAGATATCATCGTCTATTATCCCGTACTTGATATTGCACTGGAACTTTCTTCCATGGGAATCCGCGTGGATGAAGAAGCTCTCATGCGTCAGCTTGACCTGGCCGGCTGCCCGGAACGGGCGCAGCTGCCCTTCCAGAAAGCGCTGCTGCAAAAGGAACTTCC
The DNA here is from genome assembly GCA_946494335.1 of uncultured Ruminococcus sp. Taxonomy (GTDB): domain Bacteria; phylum Bacillota; class Clostridia; order Lachnospirales; family Lachnospiraceae; genus Ruminococcus_G. Next base: position 58,528 of record CAMMBV010000013.1, read on the forward strand.
CTACACGGCGGGCGGCGGAATCGGCCAGTCCCGTATCTGTATGTTCTTCCTGCGCAAAGCCCACATCGGAGAGGTGCAGTGCTCTTTGTGGCCTTCACAGATTATGGAAGAAGCCAGAAAGAACGGAATTCCCCTTCTCTAGTCATAAAAGAACACCGTCTCATAAAGAGACCGTGTTCTTTTCTTTTTTCTCACCTGCCTTACATGCCATACTGATAGCTGAGACAGGGCAAACATTTTTACAGCGGCCGCACCGGATACATTCCGAACTGTTAGGCGTTTCATAAACCGCAATATCAAAATCACAGGATGTTTGGCATTGACCGCATTTCGTACATTTCTCACCGTCAACCTGATACCGGAAAACCGATATCCTGTTAAACAGACCATAGACCGCCCCCAACGGACACAGATACCGGCAGAAGGGCCGGTACGTCCACAAGGTCAGCAGCAGTATCAAAAGGAGCAGCACCATCTTCCAGGTAAACAGCCACCCAAGAGCAGCCCGCAGCGAAGTGTTGACCGCCAGCAAAGGAAGCGCTCCCATCACCATCCCGGACGGACAGATATACTTGCAAAACCATGGCTGTCCCTGCCCCGCCACATCCAGAACAGTCAGCGGCAGAACAATCACAAAAAGAACCAGCACCACATATTTCAGATATTTCAGCCAGAAATCTCCCGGCAGCCTTTTTCTCTTCTTAATAAAAGGAATTTTATACAGAAGATCCTGCAGCAGTCCGAAAGGACATAACCATCCGCACACAAACCTTCCAAAAACCGCCCCCACAAATATCAGAAAGCCGGTCACATAAAAAGTAACTTTAAAATTTCTGGCGCCCAGAACAGCCTGGAAAGCCCCCACAGGGCAGGAACCAAGGGCCCCCGGACATGAATAGCAGTTCAGGCCCGGCAGACATATCATCTTGCCCTTTCCCCGGTAAATCCTTCCTTCAAGAAAGCCTCTGACATATCCGTTACTCACTGCCGCAAACAAAATCTGCACCCAAAGTCTGATATGTTTTTTTATCCAACGTATTTTATCAACCAAGTCCGATACACTCCATACATATATTTATGGCTTTGCGCAGGATTATCTCCGTCTCTCCTCTGCCGGTACCCAGCACCATCAAAACCACGCCTGCCGCTGCCAAAAGCAGCGCCGCTCGGTTTTCTTTTAAAAATCTCAACTTTGCACCTCCGCCAGATACCTTTCAATCAGTTCTGTCAGTTCTTCCTTCGTCATGGCCTGCATATAGGTATCTCCCACCTGATGCCCTTCACTGTCCACAAAAAAAGTAGTCGGCACCACATATATCTGGCCAAGAAGACTGTAAAAATCCTGTGTCGGCAAAAGATGGACATACCCGGCTTTTGTTTCCTCCGCCAACTCTCTGGCCAGTTTTGCCTGCTCCTCGTCAATGGTTCCATCCGAAGCAAGCGCGTCTGATACTATTCCGATCACATTTACACCTTTGGATTCATATTCCCCGGCCAGTTCTCCCAGCGCCGGCATCTCCTGCAGACAGGGACCGCAGTATGTGGCCCACACATTGACCAGCGTCAGATCATAATCCGCCAGCAGCTCCTGGGTCACCTCATTTCCCTCCAGATCCACTGCGGAAAAATGTTCCAGAACTCCCCACTCCTTTGAATTCTCAGCCGTCTCACTTTCTTCTGTCCCGCTTGGAGCCGTCTTCTCCTCTTCTGTTTTCTCCGGAGCTGCACACCCGGACAAAAATACCGCCGCCGCTGCTGCTGCCGCAATTTTTTTCCATTTCATCTCAAACACTCCCGCTGTCAAAAAGAGCCGCTGCAAATTTTAAATTTTCTTTGCAGCAGCCCGCTTTTCTGCTTATAATTTCTTTATTCTCTCAATTGCCTCTACTGTATTTTCGTAGCTTCCAAATGCTGTAAGTCTGAAATATCCTTCTCCGCTGGGACCGAATCCGGATCCGGGTGTTCCCACCACATTCCCTTTCTCCAGCAGGAAATCAAAGAAATCCCAGGAGTTCATGTGATCCGGTGTTTTCAGCCAGATATACGGCGCGTTTACACCGCCCGACACGGTATATCCGGCGTCTTTCAGACCCTGATAGATCACTTTGGCATTATTCATATAATAAGCCACCTGATCCTTCAGCTGTTTCTTGCCTTCTTCCGAATAAACCGCCTCGCCGGCCCGCTGCACAATATAGGGCGCGCCGTTATATTTGGTGCCGTGACGTCTGGCCCAGAGACTGTGAAGCTGTACTTCTCCCGCTTTCAGCTCTTTGGGTACAACCGTAAAACCAAGACGCACTCCGGTGAAACCGGCATTTTTTGAAAAGCTTCTCAGCTCAATGGCACAGGTTCTTGCGCCTTCGCACTCATAGATGGAGTGAGGCACATCATCCTCTGAAATGTAAGCTTCATAAGCCGCATCATATATGATAACAGCGCCCACTTTATTTGCATAGTCCACCCACTCCTGCAGCTGAGCCTTGGTAATGGTGGCTCCTGTAGGATTGTTGGGAAAACACAGATAAATCAGATCCGGTGTTTCTTTGGGAAGCTGGGGTGCAAATCCGTTATCCGCCGTACACGGCATGTAAATCACATCGCTCCAGGTTTCCGCCGCAGGATCGTACGTTCCGGTCCGTCCCGCCATTACATTGGTATCCACGTATACGGGATATACGGGGTCACAGACTGCAATTTTATTGTCCACGCTGAAAATCTCCTGAATATTGCCGGAATCGCACTTTGCTCCGTCTGAAACAAAGATTTCATCCGGTGAGATATCACATCCACGGCTCTGATAATCATTGACTGAAATTGCGTTTCTCAGAAATTCATAACCCAGATCAGGCGCATATCCATGGAAAGTTTCCGCATTTCCCATCTCATCCACCGCCCGATGGAGCGCTTCGATGATGGACGGCGCCAGCGGCTGGGTCACATCGCCGATACCCAGACGGATAACTTTTTTATCCGGGTGTTCAGCCTGATATGCACTCACCTTTTTGGCAATGTTGGAAAACAGATAGCTTCCCGGCAGTTTCAGATAATTCTCATTGATCTTAAACATAATATTTCCTCCTATATTTCAATTTCTCCGTCAAATACCACAGCGGCCGGACCTGTCATATATACATGCCCGTCCTGTTCATCCCAGCAGATCTTGAGATCGCCTCCCAACAGACCTACCGTCACTTCCCGCTTTGTATATCCGTTCAGCACGCACGCAACGGCCACGGCGCAGGCGCCTGTCCCGCAGGCCAGTGTTTCGCCGGAACCCCGTTCCCAGACGCGCATTCTGACTTTGTCCTGGCTTTCCACATGGACAAACTCCGTATTGATCCGATCCGGAAAACGGACATGATTTTCAAAGCCGGGACCGATTTTTTCCAGGTCCAGATTCTCTATATCATCCATGAAAACAACAGCATGAGGATTTCCCATAGACACCCCTGTGATCCTGTAGGTTTTCCCTTCCACTTCAAGAGGACTGTCGATCACCTCTTCTTCCTCTGCTTCTATGGGAATGTGGGAAGCTGTAAGATCCGGTTTCCCCATATCCACCTTTACCAGAGAAACTTTTCCGTTTTCCACCGTGAGATCCAGATATTTTATACCGCTCCCGGTTTCTACCGAAATACTCGTTTTGTCTGTCAGGCCGTAATCATAAACGTATTTTGCCACACAGCGTATCCCGTTGCCGCACATAGCTCCCCGGGATCCGTCAGCATTATACATATCCATCTGAAAATCCGCCTTTTCAGACGGTTTGATCAGTATCAGCCCGTCCGATCCTATTCCGAAATGACGGTCACTTACCATCCTGGCCGTCCCGGCCGGGTCATCCACCTTCTCTTTCAGACAATTTACATATACATAATCATTTCCTATGCCGTGCATCTTAGTAAATTTCATTCAGATCTCCCTTCCATAGAAATGCATTTTTTCTAAAGCCTATTTAATCACAGATTCCTTCCGGTTGCAAGAACAACCGGCCCTTTTCCGTGACTATTCCGCAAAAATCAAAGTCATCAGGTCAATCTCAAGAATTTTTGAAAGCCGGATCAGAATCTTCAGAGAGGGTTTTCTTCTTCCATTTTCAATCGCACAGATATAAGTCCGGTCCACCTCCAGAACATTTGCCAGTTCCTCCTGTGTCATACCTCTGTTTTTCCTTGAACTGCGGATTGAATTGCTCAATTTTCCATGGGCGCTCGCTGTTTTTCTCATAAAATTTACCTCCCTATTATTCAAAAATTGTCATATATTAATAAATCGAATAATTTATTCGAGAAATTACATTTTTATGCAAAATAAACCAACTTATTATTTTGGCAATTTTTTTACTTCTCTCCTACATTCCGTAGAAAAAGCCGGCAAATTATTTTACTTTATGTAGTATACCTTTCCCCTCTCAAACTCGTTAAAATAACGGTAACAGTTTTTTACCCTGTATTGAGGTAACAAAAGAAGGAGGAAATGTATGAAACGCACCCAGATAATCGGTACAATATTGGCAATCGCAGTATTGATTGCCATGTTTTTTGTCCCGGAAAGTATTGGACTGAGCCAGGCGGGCATCCGCACCCTGGGAGTACTGATCGCTCTTATTATCGCACTGGTAACGGAACCTCTGCCCATCGGAATTACCTGTATGCTCGGTATCGCTTTGATGGTAATCTTCGGCGTGACTCCCACTGTCTCGGAAGCCCTGTCCGGATACACCAACCATATTTTGTTCTTCGTGCTGGTTTCATTCGGTCTTTCAGAAGCCATCGCAAAAGTACCGCTTTCCAAACGGCTGCTTGTCCTTCTGATCCGCCTGTTTGGAGCCAAAACAAAAAGGATTCTTCTCGCATTGATGATCTGCGCAGCGCTGATGTCATCCATCATGTCAAATGTTGCCACCACCGCTGTACTGATTTCAGTGGTCATCAGTTTCCTGCGAGTATATGACAACAAAGAAGAGCATCAGCGCAGCGGCAAAGCTTTTATGATCGGTCTTCCCATCGCCAGCATGATCGGAGGAATGATCACACCGGCCGGAAGCCCCTTAAACCTGCTGGGCATCGATTTTCTGGCGGATGCAGGCATACGGCTGTCTTTTGTGGAATGGATATTGATCGGCGCCCCCGTGGCGGCTGTCGCTTTGATATTCTCCTGGTTTATCATCGCCAGGGTTTTCCATCCGGCTGAAATCGCTCCGGGGAAGATCAACGACTATATCACCAGCCTGAACATTCCGTCCAGATTTGATTTCAGAGAAAAATATGTAACCTGTGTGGTAGCCGCCCTGTTGATTTTATGGATTTTATCTTCCTGGATACCCGCACTGAATGTGACGGTGGTGGGCACGGTAGGCTTCGCATTTTTCTTCATACCAAAAGCAGATATTCTGAACTGGAAAGAGTATACCCGCAGCGTAAGCTGGGCCTCCTTCTTTCTGATCGGCACCATGATGTCCATGGGAAATGCACTGTCCGCCAACGGCGTGAGTGAATGGCTGGTTTCCATTTTGTTCAGCAGCAAGATTAGCCTGCCTGTTTTCCTGATTGTGGCACTGATCTGCGTCATTGTGTTCCTCCTGCTGATTCCGATCCCCATCGGTCCGGCGCTGATTTCCATGCTTGGAGGACCATTTATCTCTCTGGCGGAAGCCTGGGGATATTCACCCACTCTTTTGATAATGCCGCTGGTGATCTGCGCAGCCTGCTGTTTCCTGCTCCCGCTGGATACCGTTCCGCTGCTTACTTACGCCACCGGATATTACAAAATGACTGATATGCCCAAAGTATCCATCCCGATCCAGATCATCATCGTCATCTGCGTTGCGGTCTGGGTTCCCATCGGACTTATGATATTGGGATATCTCTGACAAACAAACAGCAGCGGAAGATTCAGACGATCTTCCGCTGCCGTTTTTTATACCAGGGCCGCCGCCCCGGGAATCTTAAATTCTTTTTCCACCAGCTCCCAAAATCTTTCCCTGCTGGTTACCTTCTCTTCTGTGTGTATACCGTTCTCTGTCCTGGAGAAAAGATCTCCGATCAATGAGATACTTCCATTTTCCAGACGCCTGTTCAGCATATAACGCTGCACGAACACGGAATCCGGATGTGTTGAACAGTATACATTAATGGGAACAAAATCAACTTCTGTCTGCGGCATGGTGGTAAACTGCATCACTTCTTCCCAGCCGTCATCCAGACGGCGCGACAGTGTCCACCAGTATTCATCCGCCTTGTTCATGCGAAATATTCTGCCGGCTATTTCCTTTTCATACCCCTCTTCCACCTTTACCGAAGCGCCTGGCTGGGGACCGCCGTAGCCTACGTCACAGTAATAAAGGCCGTCGTTTAGCCGAACCAGATTGCCCCGGTGCAGCACGGGAGGCACATAATCTTTTCCTCTCAGTATACGGCTGCGGCATGCAAAAGCTTCAAAGCCAAGGCATTTAAGCAAATGACAAAACAGAGAATTCAGTTCAAAACAATATCCGCCTCTTCTTTGCCTGACCACCTTTTCAAACACCTGCTCCACCGCCAGAGAAACTGCTCTTTTTCGCATAACATCCAGATTTTCAAAAGGGATCTCCCGCTGATGAGCGGCAATCAGAGCATCCAGATACTCCTCATCGCATACTGCCTTTTTTTGTATGTTTAATCTTTTCAGATAAGCTTCTTCGTCCGGGAGCGGCCGGTACAGCTCCTCGTACATATTTACCCCTCCATTCTTGTCCATTTCCTTCAAGTGTAACATCTTTATTCCAGTGTGAAAACCTATATTTTTATATTCTTCTCTTATCGTACACTCTGTACAGTCTCGGGTGAATTTATGGTATCCTCTGTAGTATTGCGCCCCTTTCTTTCACAGTAGTATAATAAAAAAGATGAAAGAAAACAGTCTCAAACATAATGTATGAGGATATTTCTTTTTATTTATTGGGAGTGGATTTTAAAGATGGGAGGACTGCAAAAATGTTAACACCAAAAGAAAATTTACTGGAGACACTGAAAATTGACGGCAAACCGGATCGCCTGGTAAATCAGTATGAACCTTTCGTACATATCGGCAATGATCCATTAAGCGTTTATACCCGTGGAAACCGTGTGCGCGGCACCAATTCCATTGACAGATGGGGTACGGAAATCCTTTTCCCCGAAGACGCCCCGGGACCTATGCCTCATGTTACGGAAAGCAATAAGGTCTGCCCGGATGTTACAGAGTGGGAAAAATACGTAAAAGTGCCCGATCTGGCCGCCAACTGCAGTGACGGCTGGGAAGCCGCACTTGCTTCCGCCGCTGAAGTTGACCGCAGCGAGAAGCTGGTTATGGGCTTTATGGGAACCGGTATTTTTGAACAGTGTCACTTCCTTATGGGATTTGAAGATACACTGATGAATTTCCTGCTGGAGCCGGATGACATGAAACGCCTGGTTGCCGCTGTTGCCGAATATCGTTTCCAGTATGCGAAAATGATCGTCGACAATCTGAAACCGGACGTTATCCTTTCCCATGATGACTGGGGCTCCAAACACAGCCTGTTCATGGATCCGGATATCTGGAGAGATTTCTTCAAAGAGCATTACCGCAGAATTTACGGATATATGCGGGAGCATGACGTGATCGTAATTCATCACGCCGATTCTTTCCTGGAACCCATTGTAGAAGATATGGCGGAAATAGGCATTCAGATCTGGCAGGGCGTACTGCCGGAGAATGATATTCCGAAACTTCAGAAACAGCTGAATGGCAAGATGACACTGATGGGCGGCATCGATGCTACGATTGACCGCACAGACGCCACAGAAGAAGAAATCCGCGCCAGCGTACGAAAAACCTGTGAAGCTTACGGACCTGGCGGCCATTTCATCCCCTGTATGACCTATGGACTGTCCGGAACCATTTATCCGCATGTAGATCCTATTATCAAGGATGAAATCGAGCGCTACAATGCAGACACTTACAAATAAGTCTTTCATGGCAGGGCACGGGATTTTCCCGTGTCCTGCTGTTTTACCCATCTTCATTAAATCTCAGAAGGAAGAGCAGACATGTATCGTAAAACGTACTCGGAACAACTAAGTGAACGAAAGGGGTTTCTGCTGAATATGCAGATACTGGCGGATGCTTTTGAAGATCATTATCAACTCACCGCCTTCTTCCCTTCCGGAAACCGTCCTACCTTAAAAGCCATCCGCCACTACCGCAACGGGACGACTCCCTCCATCGGAAGCGTATATATCCTGTGGGCTTTTCAGGTGAATACTCTTTTCTCCACTTTCCAGGATGTGTCCCTTATCATCGTCGGTGAACCGGATACCTCACTTTTATCCCCCAGTACCTCCTACATCATTTTGTCTGAAAATACTGACATTGACAGTGTCTATGACTTTACTACCGACCTCTTTCTGAAATACTCCGCCTGGGATCTGGCTCTTCAAAAAGCGTTGTTCAGTGATACTCCTCTGCAGGATATGCTGGAAGCCAGCCAGGACATTTTTAAGAACCCTCTGTTCGTCCACGACAGCGATTTTTATGTACTGGCCTGCCCCAAAAATGTAGAGGGAATGCTTAAATGGATGATCGACTCCAGAAACGGTCGTCCCATGGTTCCTCTTGAGGTTATCAATGCTTTCAAAATCGACAAAGAATATCTCCATACTCTGAAGACACGAAGCGCCGATATCTTTTCCGCCAGGCAGCGGGGATACCGGATACTCTATATGAATCTGTGGAACAAAAATCATTACGAGGGGCGTATCTGCGTAGATGAACTTCAGAGTATCATTAAGCCGGGGGACTTTCTGGCCATCGAATATCTTGCCCAGGTAATTCTGACCTCCATCAAACGGAGAAATATTTTCTGGAGCAGCCTGGGGAGGGATCCGGAGGATATCTGCAAAAAAATTCTGAATCAGACGATTACCGATGAGCATGAAATTTCCCAGCTTCTTCGTTTCCTGGGCTGGGGCGCCCACGACCGTTATATCATTTTTAAACTGGTTACCGAGCACGCCGATATGTCCTCCACCTTCAGTACCAGCGCTTTCGGCTATATTGAGTCTCAGGTCTCGTCCAGCCATGCCTTTTTTTACGATCAGAGTATCATTGGAATTGTCAATCAGACAGCCGGAAACAATACCTCTCCCCAGATAGTCAATGATCTTGAATACCTTTTAAAAGAAGGTATGTTCAAAATCGGACTGAGCAGTGAAATCCACGATTTCTCTCAGCTCCATGTGGCTTACCGGCAGGCCTCTATCGCTTTGGAATACGGCCCCATCGCAGATAACACAAGCTGCTGTTATTACTTCAGGGACTGTGCCCTGGACTATCTGTCCCGAAAAGTCTGCGAAGATATTTCCAGCGAATACCTGTGCGCCGGAGAAATCCGGACTCTGAGGTCCTACGACGAAAAACATAATACAAAACTGAATGAAACGCTGGAAACTTACCTGACGCTGGAGCGCAACGTGGTACAGACCGCCAAAGCCCTTTACATCCACCGCAGCACCTTATTTTACCGGCTGGACCGGATTATCCAGATCACAGGACTGGATCTGAACAATCCGCGTACCCGTCTCTATCTTCTGATGTCTTATCAGATATTAAAATAGTAAAGACAGCATCTTTGTGATATGATATACAGATAATGGGAGGTGAGTCCGCTGTGAAGCTGTCTATCGGTATGATTTATGAAGAATTCAAAGAATACGATCCGATTGTCTGTTACCATGATTATGACCAGAAGTTAACTTTTGAACGATATCTTTTTTATGACGGCGATCTTAATCTTCACGCTGATACACTCTATGTTTTCACACCGTCCATGACCAGTTCTGTCCATCTGGGCGCCGTTTCCATTGAGGAAGGCACATGCCTTCTCTTTCTGGGAAACAAAAAGGAATCCGGTGCCCTTAGCCGCACTGCCTTTATGTCCATCTCCTCTTCTGCAATTTCCGCCGAAAAACTTTCCAACCGTCTGTGGAAAATTTTTGAGCGATACCGCCGCATCGATGAATCTCTCCAGGCGTGCATCCGCAGCCGCAGCGGCCTGCAAAAACTGGTGGATATCGCTACTCCTTTGTTTACCAATGAAATAACCATACGCGACAGCAATTACCGTTATGTGGCTCACAGCTATAAGTTTCTCAGATACAGCAGGGATCTGCAGCCGGATTCCAGAGGGTATTTTGCACCGGAGGAGCTGACGAACCTGAAGAACAGCCCTTTCTATCAGGAACAGGTAAAATCTCCCAAGGTCTGGATGTATACTTACGAGAACCGCCAGATGATCTGCAGAGATATTTATGACAGAGAACGCTTTCTCTACCGCATCAAGATTATTGATACCAATCATCCTTTCCGGTCTTTTGACAGGGCTCTGGCACAGTATTTTTCTGACCTGACAGCCACTTACTGCCTGAAAACACCGTCCGCCGACGAGACCGAACATGTCAGAACGTTCATCTCTCTGGCAGAAAATGAACATTTTACCGTCGACAGGCCCCTGCAGGAGCTCATGGATGAATTTCATTGGAATCGTTTTGATACCTACCTGGTGTTCTGTCTTCGTTCCGGGAAAAACATTGGAGATGTCAGCGCATATTCTTATTACTGCATCACACTCAACAATACCTTTCCCTCCGGTTATTCATTCGTTTATCAGAACCAGATAATTTTTATTTTGAATCTGACTAAAAATCAGATGGACAGCCGGTCCCTAGATTTGAAAATATCCGAGTTCATCCGGGATGAAAACTACCGCGCCGGCTGCAGCATGAAGTATTCCGATCTTCTGAAAACAACTTTTTACTGCAGACAGGCCGTCTTTGCACTTGACTCTGGTCTCCGCTACAACCCCACACTGTGGAGCTGTCACTTTAAGGATTACCGGTTTCACTATATACTGGATGCCTTATCCAGAGATTTCAATTCCGGCTCATACCTGCTTCCAGAACTGCAGGCACTGCTGGATTATGACCGGAGCAATTCTGCCAGGCTCTTCCCCGCCCTGGAAAAATATCTGGAGTATGACGGGAATGTATCCCAGGCGGCAAAGGCCCTGAACATTCATCGAAGCACTCTTCTATACCGTCTGGAAAAGATTGCTTCCATAACTTCCATCGATCTTGAGGATCACGGATATCGCTGCCTGCTGAGCCTTTTTATACAGCTTGGCAAACTGGATGAGCATTTCTTTCGCTGAGCTCTCCGCAAAAATGTCATATTTTACATTGATTTTCCTCTTTTATAACGGGTGAATTTCTCTTCCCTCCCCTGTATACTTAAATCAGAAATCAAACAGTAACAGGAGGGATAAATGATGACAGAACGCGAGAATATGCTGATGGTTTTCAACCACCAAATCCCCCAGTGGGTTCCTAATTACGGAAAAGCCTCTCAGTTCTACTTTGGATTCGGATGCGATCGCACGCAGAATCCCAAAACAGGACTTTTTTATGACCGTTTCGGCGTGGAATTTTCTCTGGAAGGCGGTCCTCTGGGCGGTTACATGCCCACCAACACCAAGACAAGAAATTTTGAACTTACAGATATCACCAACTGGAAATCCGTCATGCCCGGGATCGATCTGGGCACTGTAGACTGGGAAGAAGAAACAAAGCGAATGGCCGGAAATGACGTCCGCCTGTTCTACGGCACCGAATCCTCCAGCTTCGTCTCCAACTATATAGTGGGTTATCTGTGGGATGAACTTCATTATATGATGGGATTTGAGAACGCACTGTATTCCGTAGCGGCCGAGCCGGAAGCCACTTCAGACTTTCTGAACGCCATGGCTGATTTTTATATCGACTGTATGCTGGAACAGTTTAAATACTGGAAACCGGACATTGCCATGACCATGGATCATGTGGCAACCAAACTGGGACTTCTCATGAGTCCTGACTCTTACCGAAAGGTCATCAAGCCCGCTCAGGCCAAAATCTATTCCGTCTTGAAGGATCAGGGAATCATCGTAGAAACCCATGTAGATGGAAAAGTCGACGACATCATTCCAGATTACGCTGAAATAGGTGTGGAAGTCATCCAGCCTCTGCAGGTATACAATGATATCGAGAAAGCAAAGAAAGATTATCATATGGTATGCATCGGCGGCTGGGATGCTTTCGGCCCCGGCAACGCCGATGGCGCCTCTGAAGAAGAAGTACGGGCCTCCGTGCGAAAAGCTATGGATGCATACGCCCCCACCGGCAGCTACGCCATATGGTTCAGCGGCGCCTCCGCGGTCAGTGAGGAAAAGATGTTCTGGCTGAATGATGAGGCGGAAAAATACGGACATACTTTTTACGGAAAATAAGGGTGAAAATGCGGCAAAACCATCGCCTTGATGTTTTGCCGCATTTTGTTTTTTATTTCGCCGTCCTGGAACGGAATACATCCAGAAGCACGGCCAGGATCAAAATCACACCTTCCGCGATCTGCTGCATGTAACCGCTGACATTCATCAGGTCCATGCCATTATTCAGCACGCCGATAACCAGAATACCGCAGATCAGACTGTATACAGAGCCGATACCGCCCTTCAGACTGACGCCGCCGATGACGCAGCCCGAAATCGCTTTCATCTCAAACTGCTCGCCAAGGCTGGGCTGTCCCGATGCCACGCGGGCCGTCAGAATCATTCCGGATATGGCTGCCATCACTCCTGCAAAGACAAAGGTAAACAGTTTTACTGCACGGGCATTTACACCGGATACTACCGCTGCCTGTGCATTTCCGCCGATGGCATAGATATGACGTCCCAGACGGGTATATTTTAAAAGATACCAGGTCAGAAGCGCCAGGATAATAAGAATAATTACCGGCACCGGGATAATACCGATGCTGCCCCCTCCCAGAAAAGTGAACGTCTCATCCAGATTGCTGACCGGACGGCCATTTGAAATGTAAAGGGCAAGACCGCGCACCAGGAGCTGTGTTCCCAGAGTTGCAATAAACGCAGGCATATTCAGATATGCGATGAGGATACCGTTGACCAGTCCCACTGCCAGTCCCACGCCGATGGTCACCAGAATGGGGAGCACTAAAGAATTATGAAGATCCGCCTGAATCGTCATGGCGCTTAACACGGACACCAGGCCCACCACGGAACCGGGAGAAAGGTCAAAATCCCCGCCGATCAGAGTCAGAAGCGCACCCAGACCGATAATGGCCCAGAAGGTCACCTGGCGTACGATATTAATCAGGTTGTTGGCCGTCAAAAAAAGTATCCGTCATAATGGACAGAATAATAATCATCAGCAGCAGAATAATAAATACGCCCGCTTTATTATACACTGCCAAGGCTTTTTCTTTCATATTTTTATCTTTCATGGTATTCTTTCTCCTTTCCTACACCGCTTCATCCGTAATGCCGGAGGCGTACCGCATGATCACTTCCTGATTTGCTTCTTCCCGCAGCACCTCTCCCGTAATTTTTCCCTCATACATAACCATGATTCTGTCGCTCATTCCCAGTACTTCCGGAAGTTCGGATGAGATCATGATCACCGCTACTCCCTGTCCGGCCAGACGGCTGATCATCTTATGGATTTCCGACTTGCTTCCCACATCGATTCCCCGGGTAGGTTCATCCAGAATGATAATATCAGGCTGGGTCAAAAGCCAGCGGGCGATCAGAACCTTCTGCTGGTTTCCGCCGCTTAAGTTTCCGATGATCTGATCCTGCCCCGGCGTCTTAATGGCATACCGTTCAATCTGCTCTTTGCATACCTTCTTTTCTTTTCCAATGCTGATCTTTTTCATGCCATTTGATACCTGATCATAGCTGCAGACCATAATGTTATCCCTTACGGAGAGCGGCAGAAAACAGCCGGTAGTCCTTCTGTCCTCCGTAAGGAAGGCAATTTTATATTTGATGGCGTCCTTGGGAGAATGAATCTGTACTTCCTTCCCATCAATTTTAATGGTTCCGGAACTGATTTTCCGAATTCCAAAAAGCGCTTCCATTACTTCTGTCCTGCCGGCTCCCATCAGCCCTGCAAATCCCAGAATCTCCCCTTTATGCACCTGAAAACTGATATCTTCCAAAAGTCCCGGCACCGTCAATCCGCTCACTTCCAGCTTTACGTCGGTAATCTTGGCTTCCTCTTTGGGAAACATCTCTGTAATTTCCCGTCCGACCATCAGCCGTACCAGCTCATCATGGGTGATTTTTCCGGCGTCATACGTTCCCACATAAGTTCCGTCCCTCATAATGGTAATCTCATCGGATATCTGAAATACCTCGTCCATCTTATGGGTAATGAAAATAAACGCAATGCCTCTTTGTTTCAGATTATTGACCATCCGAAACAGATGCTGACATTCTTTTTCACTGATGGCGGAAGTCGGTTCGTCCATAATAATCAGCTTTGCGTTATAAGAGATGGCTTTGGCGATTTCCACCATCTGCATTTTAGCCACCGTAAGATTTCCCACCATTTCGTTGGGATCAATGTCCGTAATTCCCAGATCCTCAAACAGTGCTCTCGTATCCTCCACGATTTTCTTCCGATCCAGCAAAATCCCCCTGATCTTATACGGCTCCCGTCCAACATATATATTCTCACACACTTTCATGGTACGGATGGGATTCAGCTCCTGAAAGATCATGGTGATTCCGCTTTCCAGTACGTTGGTGATAGAACTGGTATCCAGCTCCTTCCCCTGCCACAGAATCGTTCCTTCTGTTCTGGCATAAACGCCGGTAAGAATTTTCATCAGGGTTGATTTTCCCGCTCCGTTTTCTCCCATCAGAGCATGGACCGTGCCCTCCCGGATAGTCAGGGAGACGTCATCCAGCGCCACCACTCCCGGAAAGACTTTCCGGATATGTTCCATTTTAAGCAAAGGCGTATTACTCATACCCTCTTCCTCCTTTTGAAAAACAGAGGAAGCAGTCTGTTCTGCCTCCTCCAAAATTTACTGCTATTTGCCCTGTTCCTCAAGGAATGTATCCAGATTTTCATCCGTCACCGGCTGATACGGTACGTCTACGAATTCTTCTACCGTCTCTCCATTTATCAGTTTAATGGCGGTTTCCACGCCCTGATATCCCTGCTGATAACCGTCCTGGAATACCGTCATGGCCATTTTGCCGTCCTGCATACGGCTTAATGCCTCATCAGATGCATCAATACCGCATACCAGAATGTCATCCACACCATTTTCTTCCAGTACCATAGAAGCTCCAATTGCCATTTCGTCATTGTTGGCCACGATAGCATCAATTTCCAGACCAGAATTCAGCCAGTTTTCCACAGTATCCATAGCCTCGTCACGCATCCAGCCCGCATCCATCTCGGAGACAATCTCAAAGTTTCCTGCCTCTTCCAGTACGGATTTCACACCGTCCGTTCTCTGGGTGGTGGCCTGTACCTGAACCTCTCCCATCAGGATCGCTACTTTTCCGCCCTCCGGCATCTTTTCAGCCAGATATTCGCCCTGCAGCTCGCCGGAATATGTATGATCAGAGCCCACATAAGAATCACAGGGAGCGGACATCTCTGTATTGACTACCACCAGCGGTACTCCCGCCTCTTCACATGCCTGGCTGATGGGTGCGCAGGCTTCCGAATCAACCGGCTTCATTACCACTGCATCCACACCGGAGTTTATGAAATTTTCCACCTGCTGCAGCTGTTTGGAAACATCGAATTCCGCATCCTGAACAGTAATTTCCACACCGTTTTCTTCCGCAGCGTCATTTACGCCATCCACCACGTTAGCCATGAAATCGCTGAGATAATCCGACGTAAAGCCAATGGAAATTTTTCCGCCGCCTTTTTCATCACCTGCGGCTTCTTCCGCCGCAGCTCCGTTTCCATCCGATGTTGCTGCCTCTTCCTTCCCGCATCCGGCCAACGCAGCAGACGCCAACGCAGCAATCATAAGCCAACTGATCATTTTTCTTTTCATAGGTAAGATCCTCCTTCATAATTATTTTCCTATTCATTAACACGTCCCCGTGCCAATATCTGCTCAAAAATATAACATTTTGTGCTCGTTTAACAGACCCGTCGGTTTTATTTATTGACGGTTTGTGCGTTGTCATTTTGCACTGTTTTCCAGCGTTTTTTAGCATTTTTTTATGTATTGTGCTTTGTTGAAATTTATATTATAATATTTTCGTCCGGATTACATTATCCAGCCATGCTATAAAATATACATTTTGTGCTATGTATGTGCTTATCTGAAAATATACGCATGGAGGTGCCTTATGCAGGTCGAAAAACTTCACCGGGACGCTGTCGTCCCTCATGAATCCGGTATCTTACTCCGTAAAAACGGAGGATTCCATTCTCCCTCCCCCTTCGCACAGGAGAATCTTTTTTGCGTGCTCTGGGGAAACGAATATGTCTGTGACGCCCCGTATCAGGTACGGCGCCGCAACCCGCTCAACATGTTTATTCTGTTTCGCATTCTGGAAGGAAAGCTTTACTTTGAGTATGAGGGGAAATCCTTCACTGCCGAATCAGGAAATGTAGTGCTAATCAACGGAAATATAAACCATCTTTATCAGGCCAAAGAACTTGTAACTTTTCAGCATTTTACTTTTGCAGGAAACGCATCTCAGGCTTATTACGATTTTCTGTTTCAGCGGTATGGTTCTCTTTACCGCGATAAAACAGAAACGGCATTTTTATTTAATAATGTTCAATATGAGCTGGAGTCCTCTGCCCCCAACGATCATAAAATCTCCTATTTGGTGCACAATATTCTTTCTTCACTGGCGATGTGCAGCCAAAAGCTTTTAAGTTCTCCTGTTGCCAATGCCAAAAGCTATATCCTCAGTCATTTTCAACAGGATATCCGCGTGGAAGATATTGCAGACAGTGTTTCTCTCAGCAAATATCATTTTTCCCGCATATTTAAAGCAGAAACAGGATATTCACCCCATGAATATCTGTTTTCTGTTCGTCTTGCACGGGCCAGAGAACTTCTTACGGGAACCAGAATGACAGTGGACAGCATTGCGGCAACCTGCGGTTTTACCAGCACGTCACACTTTATCCGCTCTTTTAAACGTGAAACAGGTACAACTCCCACCATGTTCCGCAAGTTTTTTGACCCCACTGGATTTCGCCAGTAAACAATTTTCTACAAAAAAAGGGGCAATCGGCTAATGCCGATTTCTGACCCGATTATAAGGAAATAGCGATA